>JALONG010000103.1 GCA_025455065.1 Candidatus Kapaibacterium sp.
TGTAAAAAACTCTCGCCCAGCGTCTTTGCCAAAACTATCAAAGAACTCTTTCAAAACCTCTGGAAAACCTAGCAAAATCCGTTAGGTACTAAAATGGCGGAATATAACATCGTCAAGTTTTCTGCTTCTTCTTTTTCGCTGCCGGAAAAAGGACATTGTTCAAAATTAACCGATACCCTGCTGAGTTGCGATGCAAATTGAGATCTGTTGCGGGATCGCCAACAGCATGGCGGTAATCTTCGGGATCGTGACCGCCGTACCACGTATAAGTGCCGCGCCCGAAATTCCCGTGAATATATTTTACTTCGTCTGAACCCTCTTTTTCGCCCATTATTACCACCGATTTTTTGATAAACTCCTTGTGGAATGCCGTTGTCTGCCCCAAAAAGCCACGCACAACGTTCACGTGACATTGGGTGAGCATCGTAGGAACGGGGTCGTACTTTGCGGAGAAGTCGAAAAGCGTGAAATAATCGCTCTGCGCATCGTTGCTGCGGTAATTTGCGTCGCAGTCAATGTTGGAGTATTCGTATTCGTAAGGATTCATAACCAATGTGAAATTTTCAAACGCAAAGGTGCGGGAAAAGTCTAACTTTTGGTTTGCACCCGCATCCGGAGGGTCTCCGTCGAACATCATATCGCAAATATCAACATTTTTTGCGGCTTGGGCGATGTCGAACGTGTCGGTCGCGCCGCACATGGCGAACATAAAGCCGCCGCCGCCAATCCATGAGCGAATTTTTTCCACCACGGCTTTTTTCAATTCCGAAACTTTCCGAAAACCCAGCTTTTTTGAGGTACTTTCCAAAAGAGCAACTTGCTGGATGTACCAAGGAGCGGTAGCAAAACTCGCAAAAAATTTGCCGTACTGCCCCGTAAAATCTTCGTGGTGAACGTGCAGCCAGTCATAATTTTGCAGCGAATCAGCGATGACTTCTTCGTCCCAAAGTTTGGTGTAGGGGATTTCCGCATACTCCATAACTAGCGTCACTGCGTCATCCCAAGGCTTAAATCCGGGCGGAACATAGACCGCAACACGCGGCTGTTTCTCCAAACGCACAACGTCCATGTTGTTCCCTTCGTTCTGCACTTCGGCGTAAATTTGCGCCGCGCTTGCACCGTCAATTTGGTCAAACGAAACGCCGCGAATACGACATTCTGCTGCAATCGCCTCGCTGTATTCGGTCATAAACGAACCGCCGCGATAGTTCAACAGCCAATCTACCGCCTGTCCGCGTCCAAGCGACCAATATGCAACGCCATACGCCTTCAAATGGTCTGTTTGACTGATGTCCATTGCAATCAAAATTTTTGCTTGTGCAATGATTGACGGAGGTACAAAAAAACTGAAAATATAGCAACAAAGGCAGACAATCATTGCTCCAAAGCCTGATATAGGGCGCTTTATGGGATGTTGTCGAGGTGTGTTGCAGAACATTGGTGAAGTCATAAAACTACGTTATTAGTCGGGTGAATGGGAAAGATAATCGGAATATACGAGCAGATATACGGAATGTTTCTTGTTGTAGTGCCGCATTGATTCAGCATCAATCAAACCGCAAAAAATATGTTTTCATCGTGCCTTTGCCTTTTATTTCGATGTTGCCGCGTTCTTCAAAAATAAAGGAGCGCAGTTCTTCACGAATAGACCGAGGCATTTCATCGGGGCGTTTGTGCAAATCGCTGTGTAATGTTCTGGGATACGCTGTAATTCGACGCTTACCGCTTATATCAAGTTTATCGTTAATGGCAGTGTCGAAACATTGCACAAAGGCTTCCGAAACATGAATCGCACCGCCCACGCCGTGAGATTCCATGCGGTTTGCGATATTTACTGTGTCGCCCCAAAGGTCATATGCAAACTTTTTTGAGCCGATAACGCCTGCGACAACCTCGCCCGTGTGAATACCGATACGCATTTGTAAGGTTCTGCCCATCCGGCGCAGAATGTCGTTTTTAAGCGTGATTTGTCCCTGCATCGCAATGGCAGCCATAGCAATCGCTTCGGCATGATCTGTGCGTTGGCGAGGTACGCCGGAAACCAGCATATACGAATCGCCAATGGTCTTAATTTTTTCCAAACCGAAGCGCTCGGCAATGTCATCAAACACCGAGAAAATTTCATCCAAAACAGCCACAAGCACGACGGGTTCTAATTGCTGCGCTAACGGCGTAAAACCTGCAATGTCGGCAAAAAGAACGCTCACGTTGTCAAACCGCTCCGCAATTTTGGTTTCTCCTGCCCGAAGGCGCTCAACGATTGCTTGTGGGAAGATATTGTGCAAGAGTCGCTCTGATTGCTGATTCGCCTCATGCAGTGCGCTATTGGTAGTTTCAATTTCGACAGCCTGCTCTTCCAAAAGGTGCTGCTGGCGCTGAAGTTCAGCATTGATAAGCTTTTTGCGGTTGTTTGCATAGACAAAATAGAACAAAAACGCAAGTGCAACAAAGCAAGCAACGACCACAAGCGTGATAAACCGCTCCTGAGCCGCATTATTACGGCGCAATGCCTCGTTTTCCATTTGTTTTTTGCTGAGTTGGTATTTGGTTTCCAAACGGCTCATCTGGCGCTCTTTTTCTTCGCTGAAGACCGAATCGCGGTACTGCATAGCAAGCTCGCGGTAACGCAGCGCGTCGGCAAATTTTCCTTGTGCTTTGTAGGCATCGGCAAGATGTTCGGCAGCAGTTTTAATATCGGCTTTAGTATTGATTTGCTGCGCTGTTGCAAATGCTTCGGAGGCGGAAGAAATTGCTCCGATGTAATCATGTGTCCGCAGTTGCACGACGCTTAATTCATTCAATGTTTGAACGATGCTTTGTTGCTCTTTTGTTTCGCGTTTGAGCGCTAATGCTCGCCAAAGCAGAATAAGTGCGCTGTCATTTTTTCCGCGCAAGCCGTAAAGCACACCAAGACTGTGAATAGACATTGTAATTCCTTGTTTTCGCCCGATGGTTTCTTCGATTGCCAAAGAACGCCGAATATAGTATTCAGCGCTGTCGTAGCGATTCAACTCCTGATAGAGCAACCCGATATTGTTGAACGCCGTCGCAAGAGCGCTTGGGCGCTGCATTTGCTGGGCTAAGGTAAGAGATTGTTGGTAGTATTTGAGTGCATCATCGAATTTCCCCTGCTGCTTGTACAGTATTCCTAAATTGTTGAGAGTGTTCGACATACCTCGCTTATCGCCAATTTGTTCACGGTAGGAAAGCGCACTCAAAAACACCCGTAACGCATCATCATAATTGGCTTGTTCAAGATACACGTTGCCCGTCGCGTGAAGCGTTGAAGCGATGCCTGCGGTATCGCGCAGCGTTTCAAAGATATTGTTCGCCTGAGTAACATAATCCATCGCTTCGGCGTAACGGCTTCGCACGTGGAGTGAGCGCCCAATTTGCAACATCCCGTTTGCAATGCCTTTTTGAAAACCTTTGCGTTCCGCAATATTCAATGCTTCGCGGGCAACACGTTCCATTTGCGTCGGGTTCTGGGAATACAACAGTCGTGCGAGTTCTAGGAGCATTTGAACACGCATCGTGTCTTGTTCGGGAGTTCTTAGGAGGAGGGCTTGCAAAGAGTCAATATCGCGTGTTTGTGCAAGCGCAGGTGCTGTATTCTGAAGAGCCAGAACGAGCAGGAGCGCCGGAAAACATCGAAACAAAAAACTCTTCATACATGGAGAAGCAAAAATAACGAGAGAAAAGAAATCTCATCTTTCATTACGTCTCGGGTGGCGCATGAGGAAAGTATGAAGTATAAATGATGAGGTATAAAACGAAGGAATGTAGAATTGAAGCGCTTTACAGGCGGTCTTACTTCTCTATTGTATCCATTCATTTTTTCATCAATCCTTAGGAGCATCGTGGCTCAATACTTCATCATCAAAAATACGCGCAACAGAGCGCCAATTATCGTAATATGCCCATAAGTCACGCAGCATCCGTACCGATACAATCAGCATAGATGCTAGGGCGAAGCGTTGTCGTGGTGATAAAGAAAACGAAGTCATGTCGAACCTCACGCTCTCAAAAAATACACAAGAAATCAAAAAAAACGCGCACAATTCGGTTGAAGTATCAAGCACCAATGCCGCCATTGCGCTTAAACTGTAACACATTGTTCTTGTACAAAATACAAAAATTTTGGTAACGGCACACAATGAATTAAGAAGGATTAACGGGAATTATCTTATCAAGCCGAAACGTTGCTACATCTTATTGTGCGGGGCTTTGAGAAGAGCGCTTATTGCGGGTCAATCGCGCAATAATGATGCTGATTTCGTACAAAATATAGAGCGGACAAGCGAAAATAAGTTGGTTAATCGGGTCGGGGCTGGGAGTAAGAATCGCCGCAATAATCAAAATGACGATAATCGCATGGCGGCGGAATTTACGCATCATTTGGGCAGTGACAAGACCAATGGTTGCCAAAACAAAGGTTATCATCGGCAGTTCAAAAATCAAGCCCGAACCTAAAATCGTCATCACGATAAAACTAAAATACTCGCCAATATCAATCACATTTTTAATGTTTTGCGAACCGAAACTGACGGTAAAATTGAGCATACCGGGAATCATCACAAAATACGCAAAGGAAACGCCTAACAAAAAGCACACCGACGTAAGCACCGTAATACGCCCCGCCCAGCGCTTTTCATTCGCATACAAGCCCGGTTCGATGAATTTCCAAAGCTGGTACATCACCACCGGAAACGCCAGCACAAATCCGCTCACCAAAACGACTTTCACATACAAGAATTGTTGCCCGAAAGGGCGTAGATTCTGGAGTTCCAGCTTGGAATCCAGCGCGGGTTTGAGCAAAACGCGGTTCATAAGGTCATTGACGAAATACCCCGCTACTACGCAGCCCGCTAAAATCGCCAGTACAGCCTTAAACAATCTGGAGCGGAGTTCTTCCAAATGCTGGAAAAACCCTTGTTCTTTGTCATTGGGATTATGTTCCAATCCGGCTTTATTGTCACTCATAATCGAAGAAAAAATCAAAGAAAAATCGTTGCAAGCGCGTTACTAAGCAGTTTGCAGAATGTCGCCAATAGCTATGCTGCGCGAGAACATCGCTTGAACGGCGGCATCGTGTGTGATGGTCAAAATGCTTGTGCCGTCGCTTTGCGCCAAAGAGCGCATCGTATCTATCACTTCACGGGCATTACGCGCATCTACGCTTGCGGTCGGTTCATCGGCGAGAATGAGTGCCGGAGCGTTTACCAATGCCCTTGCAACCGCCACGCGCTGCTGTTCACCGACAGAGAGTTCACGCGGACGCTGGTGCAATTTCTTTTCCAAACCAAGCCGCGTAAGCAGCATCAATGCTCGTTCTTTTGCTTGACCTGTGCTTTCTTTTTCACTTGCAAACATAGCAGCAGCGAGAACATTTTCAAGCGCTGTCAAGCCTTGCAGCAAATTAAAGGTTTGGTGAATGTAGCCGATATGCGTGGCGCGGAAGCGGTCACGCTTGGCTTCGGGGAGTTTGGTAATATCCGTGCCGCTTAGGTGAATCGCGCCTTCATCCGGTGTGATGATACCTGCAATAAGATTCAGCAGCGTTGTTTTGCCTGAGCCGCTTGCGCCGACAATCACAAGTTCTGAAGCGCCATCCAACGAAAAATCGGCAACGCGCAGAGAAAAACCTTGTGCTGACGCAGAGCGTGTTTTGAGGTGTTTGACGACATTGTGTAATTCCAGCAAATTCATAGGGTGAGGCTTTGCGGTGGTGAAAAACAATGTGCAAGATACGGGAAAAAATTGAACGGACAAGCGGCTCTTTACGCAAAAGCGAGACCTCCAAACAGAATGGAAAGCCTCGCTTTTGTTGTGGTTGCAAATTCGTACACCGATGCTGATTACAAATACACCTGCGCTTGCATAAGAAATTCCGGTCTTGTCTCACGGAAATTACGCTGTAAGTCATAGACAGGACGACCGCGATAGTGGAAATTCAACCGCGCATGATGCCCTTCCAAAAGCCAGTTAAAGCCTGCTTCGGGGAGAATAAAGGGCTGATTGAGCGCCTCGTAATTACCGTAGGTGGCTGCAATGTAAGGCTGGATACGGGTATTACTAAAAATGCCTTCAGGCAGAAGTTTCACACGACCAGGAAACACATAGCCCAATTCCGCATAACCACCATGTCCAGTGCCAATAAGCGGGTGTGAATTACCACCGCCACTAAAGGAATTTGGGGAATCGGGCGTTGCACGGACAGACGTAACCGGATTCATAATGCCGATGTTGCGGATGTAATTGGGTCCCATCGCATAGTTGTAATAGACCGCATACGCCGTGATAGCATCGGGGTCTTTGCCGCTTTGCAGGGGCAAATCCATAAAGAAATCCGCCGACAGGACGCGGTAATCCGTGTTACTCGTGTCGTAGCGGCGCGTTTGTTGATTAAAGCGATGTGTCCACATTCCGTTGGGCTGGTATTGAAATCCTACGCCCACGTTCAACACTTTCTTTGAACCAAGATATGTTCCGACAGTAAAAGGCAAAGCACGGTTTTCTTTTTCCCAAAATTCGTACGCAATGTACCCTTTGAGTTCGCCTGTAATCTGGTTTGGTGAATAATTGCTTGTAGGGCGATTGGGGTCTGCAACAAGGCTTGTAAAGCCGTTATTTATTCCAAAACGGAAAGGCATATCAAACGCGAAGGTGTAATCGAATCCGAGAGCCTTGCCTTTGATATACGTGCCAATCATCCGCACAAATTGGTCTGTGGCTTCAATGGTGGGCCAACAAAGAATCGGCGAATCGTTTGCCATGTAATTGAGCGTACTGGACATACTCATCCGCGAAAGCCCTACCCAATAGTGCATCCCAAAGCCCCAATAGAGAGAGTTATCCGTTGGTGTGTTACCGCCTGCTACGCGCAATTCCCCATAGACATCGTGCATAAACACTTGTGGTTTTTTTGCGCTCGCATTAGGATCCACGGGCGTTCCGGGCGCACCGATACCGCCTGTTGAGTTTGTTTGATTATTGATACCAAGATGAAGCAGTACCATGAAATCTTTATCAATTTGCGTATGTAGCAAAAAACGAGAACGGCGAATACCAATGTCGAAGGACGTGGGAGTAGCCGCTTCATTAATGTAGGAATTGGGGTTATTTTGTAAGTACCGAAACCAGATTTGATGCCATGTCAGGAAGCGAATGTAGCGCGTTCCGTCGTCGTTAAGTTTTATGCGAATGCCCGTGCCGTACATATCGCTTCCTTGCGCATAAAGCTGTGTGCGGGTCATCATTATCAGCGTTCCGACACTGAAGGCGAAAAGAAACAGCAGAAATGCAGAAAACCGTTGAAATCTGTTCATAAAAACCTCCCGTTAAGGTTTGATGAATGGGAAAAGTAACTGTAATTTTGATTATTGCTTCGATCAGAAGAAGGCGAGAAAAATGTGCTGTTGTCTGAAATTACTCCGCGCTTCCCTTCATTGATGTAGGCGCGAAGCCCCTTCGATCATAAATTGTTGCAATGAAAACAGACATTGTAATCCGAAAAACAATCTAGGCAAATTACAGCATCAATGCAAACAAAAGTGTGAAGAAAAACACAAGGGAAAAAGCATGAAGAAAAGCGCGAGGCTCCACAAAAAAATCCGCGATTCAAGGCTTGTTTTCTTGAATCGCGGATGAGTCAGAATATCCGCCGAACTCTCCGCTCCGGCGCAGGCGACGAAATGGGTAGAATGGCTGAGTTGGAACAACGGTTGTAAAGGAGCAGACCGCCCGAATGCAAGCGAGCAGCTTTCCCGTCGCCGGAAGCGACAAGTTCGGTGGGCGCGAGACGAGATGCACCCACCAATCAAGCGACAGTTGCCCAGATCTTCCCTCACCGCACAAACACCATCTGCCGCGTAAGAACACGCCCATTCACCGCCAGCCGATACGAATACATCCCGGAGGGCAATGCGTTCATTTGCACCGCGTACCTGTGCCGCCCACCACTCACGCGCCCTTTGACGACCTCCACCACCACACGCCCGAAGGTATCATGTACCGTCAAAGACACCTCACTCGCTTCAGGCAGCGTGAAAGCTATGCTGGTTTCGTCGCTGAAGGGATTAGGAGCGTTTTGTTCCAGCGTGAACGCCTCTGTACCCCCGCCATTCCGCACGGAGGTTTCTCGAAGGGTGGTGAATTTTATGGTGTTGGAGGGGAAGGAGGTAAATGGTGCGTCGTTTTCGGCACCGTCATTGTAGCGTAAACATGACGTGCAGGCGCGAGCAAAATATTCCGTATTTGGTCTCAGGTTTCGCACAATAATTCTAGCAGTAAAGGCAGAATCTATATGCACTATTCCTGGTGGTAGAGGTTGGTTTTTTGTAATAAAATAACTTGAAGAAGATAAACAATAGATGGGTCTGAGAAAATCAGACAAACCAGTGCCCAAAACCTCACGAGTAAATGAACTGTCTAAGGCTATTTGATAACATATACTCATATCCCATCTTTTTATGTATCTGCCCGGGATATTGCCAGGTATCTCTCTTCCCGTGCTGTCGAAAACAAAGGATGCACGAGGTAAGCTAATGGGAAGAACAATGCTATTTTGAGTTATTGAGTCAATTTTAAAGATAAATGGTTTATCAAATGGATTTTGCGCAATGAGTTTGTGAATAATCAGAACAAAAAAGATGAGCAAAATACCTGTGTATCGCATCAATATGAGAAAAGGTTTCATAATCTTTGAAAAAAATCTGACTGAAAAATTAGTGAACGAGCATCATTTGTCGGGTATAAGCGCCTTTATCGGTTGCGAGTCGATACGAATACGTGCCGGATGGAAGGGAATTCATCACGACGACAAAACTATGGTTTCCTGCATTGAAGCGCTGATGTTCTATAACTTTCACTATCTCACGACCAAAAACATCATAAATCGTGAGTGAAACGGTGCTTGGCTTCGATAATCCGAAATGAATCGTTGTCTCGTTTTCAAACGGGTTCGGCGTGTTCTGTTCTAATCGCGTAACGCTGGGAATAGCTTCATCGCTTTCATTATGGACCATATTCATTGGCGTTGCAGACCAAGAATCTTGCGCTGTACTCGTTCCTTTCGGGCGATTGTTCGCCAATGACGAATTTACTTGCGTACCGCACGTGAAGCCCGATGAAAAGAGCGCCGAAGTTGAAGTAAATCCAGCCTCAGTCGAACCAAACGGCGATACAGAACGTGCTGCCAACCGCATCGCCGCAGGAGTACAATCGCGGCACGTGATAAACTTTTCTGCCGTTACACGCCGACCTGCTGCATCCGTAATAACGACACGCAGCATCACTTGTTTTTCACTGCCACTCATCGTGTAGGCGTATGTTTGTCCCGTTGCGCCTGAAATAGCTTGCTGCTGCGACGGACCAAACTGTTTGGTAAAGCAACCTGCGCCTCAAAAACAGACCTCACCGCACAAACACCATCTGCCGCGTAAGGACACGCCCATTCACCCCCAGCCTGTATGAATACACACCCGAAGGCAAGCTGTTCATTTGCACCGCGTACCTGTGCCGCCCAGCAAATACGCGCCCTTTGGCGACCTCCACCATCACACGCCCGAAAGTATCATGTACCGTCAAAGATACCTCGCTTGCTTCAGGCAGCGTAAAACCAACGCTGGTTTCATCGCTGAAGGGATTAGGAGCGTTTTGTTCCAGCGTGAACGTCCCCGCGCTTACATCATCACGCACGGAGGTTTCTCGAAGGGTGGTGAATTTTATGGTGTTGGAGGGGAAAGAGGTATACGGCGCACCGCTTGAACTACCATCATTATGTCGCAAACATTCTGTGCAAGCCCGGGCAAAGTATTGTGTGTTCGGTTTAAGGTTTCTCACTCTAATCCTTGCTGTGAAGGCAGAATCTATATGAGTAATTTCTGGCGGATAGGGGAGAAAGGTAGCAATGTAATAATAGACAAAATGTAAGGTTAGTGATTTTATTTGTATAAAGTTGCGTAGATTAGCCGATAAACACTTGTTTCACAGCCCATGTTCTTTGCCATGAAG
>JALONG010000104.1 GCA_025455065.1 Candidatus Kapaibacterium sp.
TTCAATGGCACTTTATCCCGTGGATAGTGCTTTTTTCCTTTACGAATGCACTTTCGGAAGAACTCATTTACCGCTTTGTCATCAACGGCAATCTCTGTTCCGTCGTCCCCAAAGCCGCAGTGTTGCTTATTTCTGCAGTCTTGTTTGGGCTACCGCACTACAACGGTTTTCCCAATGGTGTGCTGGGCGTGATAATGGCGGGAGTGCTTGGGTTTGTGCTTTCCAAGGCAACATATGAAACGGGTGGACTGGGCATTGCGCTTGGTATTCACTTTGTGCAGGATGTGATTATTTTTACGGCGATGTTG
Source organism: Candidatus Kapaibacterium sp. (assembly GCA_025455065.1). GTDB lineage: Bacteria > Bacteroidota > Ignavibacteria > Kapaibacteriales > UBA4661 > PH2015. Next base: position 309 of record JALONG010000104.1, read on the forward strand.
ATGATGAATCTTAAACCTTGAGCTAGGCGACAACAATTTTTCGGCAAAATGGTTTGAAAACTCACCATGAAGACCGCATGAAACCTCACCCTGAGCCTCTCGAAGCGTTGCTCAAGAATTGTTGTCATGAACTAAAAACCCTGTTCATACAACTGTATTGCAGCAACCTTAAAGCACTATTGCGCTTTCATCTTCAAATGGGTTTTCCCCAAACCATTCGGCAACATAACTGTTAGTAAAGCAACAATAAGCAAAACATTAAATTCCATCCCGTTGCGTCCGGCTCCTACCACAAACCAGCCTTCACGAGCATGAATCATCAAAATTCCCGCTACCAGAATAGCAATCGTGACGAGAGCAGGGTAAAAAATATACCTGTCCAACAATAAACACCCGACTAAGACTAAGTGAGAGAGTTTAATCGCCCACGCCAGATATAGCCCAAAGGGCGCAAAACCTACCTGATTGAGATATAAATTCCCAAAGGCATTCACGCCTCCATTGAACATTCCTCCTGCGCCGTGAATGAGAAATATTACGGCAAGAGTAAAACGTAGTAAAAACGTGCTGTTGAAGATATTCATAGCATCAAAAAAAACGTAGTAAAAGAAAGGTTATTTCCAGCGTGTTTTAGCACCTAACGCTTTTATGAAAACCTAGATTGGGTGAGCCAAAGAGGACTAATACCAATTTGAGTTGATAACTGTGCAAAAAATTCGGCTTCAGTGGCACAGACATTCTTGTCTGTGCAAGTATTTGTGCTATTTCCAGAGAAAAGCATAAAAAAAACAATGCACAATCCTCAACGTAAATTGGTATAAGAGTTCACCGAGAAATGAGGTGTTGTTTGAGGCTCTGTGTGAGCGTGAACTCGGTGAAAAAAAACCGTCAGGAACTAAATCCTCCGTGTATAAATCCCGTCAAACGCCGATACCCAAGTCAAACCATCATCAGCAGATGTTTCCCAAACTTGGCGAACAGTGTTGGGCGAGAGGTTGTAAAACGTCATACGGTTTAATATCCTCTGCCCCTGATTATTCCTTGATTCGCTGCGATATTTAAGTGCATTTTCCTTTGCATCAAATTCTCCTTCAAATTGTAGTATCTGCCCAAAGTTGTCATTCCAAAACTGTCGCCATTTTTTTGTAGAAGCATCATAACTGTTGAAACTCTTACCTGTGTAAGCGGCTTTGGTGTAATAATTTTCTACGATAGTACAATGACCGTTTGCCCGCTCAACAACACTGCGAGCAATCGGTAGCGCATTTGGTGCCGAATACGGACGCACATCCCATTGCCCCAGCCAAAAATCAAGTTGGTGATACTCGACTTGAGCATCGCAGACAGCACAAACACGTGCTTGGGCAGCTGCTGTTATTTCGACAAATCGCGGATGTTTACGAATATTATCAAAATCCGGCTCAATATCAAAACCTTGAATGGTTGTTGCGAAGCCAAGTTTGACAGCGCGTTCGAGTTCATTCAGTGCTTTGTACGAATGCCCCAGAACTGCGTAAACACGGGCAAGACGAAAAGTTGCAGTGGTATTTTGAAAGCCGTGTTGAATAGCCTCCTGATAAGGCTTCACCGCTTGTTTATACTTGCCAAGATTATGCAATGACGTTCCCAAGCGAAACCAAGCCATAGGATTTGTATTCTCGGTTTTGAGGATAATTTCATACGCCCGTGCGGCATCTTGCCAACGATGTTGTTGGAAGGCAGTATTGGCGCTGCTTTTCAACGATGAATCTGCTTGTGCAAATACGGAAATTGCAAACCAAGCAAAAGTAATACCAAGAGCCACAAACCTTATAAATGGGTGCATTTGTCGAAATTGAACGTGGGTAACTATTGGAACTATGCCTTTGGTAAAAACTTCAACAGGAGCATTGTGTGCCTGATAGCGATAAGACAATCTTCTCACTAAATCAAGCACACGGCGGGGGCTTGCTCCTTTCCTTCGTTCAAGAAATTTTTCTACCACATAAAATGCGGCAAACGATTTCTCGAAAAAGAATACGAAGCAAGATACAGCACTCTCGGCGAGAGAAAAAACACCTTGGGACAAACAAGCCATCATCAGGGACAAACTGCCTACATTACCTTCTGCAGAATCTCCAAGAATATCGTAAGTTTGTTCAACGGCAACTACACAAGGATTTGGCTATCAAGGATTTGGCTATCAAGCCTAACTTCACGTTTTTTTCAGTACTATGTTCAAATTTAAACAACCGACATTCGGCTCACACAAGTACCGTAGCTGGTTCTGGGGATTTTTTGCTGCAATGCTGTTAGAATCATTGATTTTTACGGTATTGTTTTATTTTCAACAAGTTGAATTTATCAACACAGCGTCTCAACAACAGTGGCTTAAAATCTATGGTTCTAGTACATTAGAAGAATTTCTTTGGCAGCGGTACATACTTTTCGAGTTCGTACGCCGTATGCCATGGGTATTAACAGGGCTTGCGATTCTTCGGTTTACAGAGCAGTTTCCTATTCTGGCTACACTCGCCGAAGGCAGCCTTGTATGGCGAAATATTTGGTATCATCTGGCACTTTCTATGGTAGTTGCAAGCATTTACGGTCTAATTGTACAAAATACACTAACAATGCTCTTCCGCCTTGAAACCTTCCCTTATTACGTTTATTTGCGGAATTTTAACGGCTTTTTTCTCTCATTCATTCATTATTACTTACTTGTAACGGTGGTTTCTATGGTTAATTATCATCGCAAATTCAAGCATGAGGAACTTCGCGCTGCGAAATTAGAAACCACCACAGCACAGTTAGAAACCGAGTTGGCGCAAGCACAACTTCACGCACTCAAAATGCAGCTTCAACCTCATTTTCTTTTTAATGCGCTCAACTCGATTTCGGCACTGCTGTACAACAATCCACGCCGCGCAGACACTATGATTGCTCGCTTGGGAGACTTTTTACGAATGACGTTAGATAACCCGACGACCCAGTTTATTTCACTTAAACAGGAATTGGATTTATTGAAATGTTATGTGGATATAGAAATGATGCGCTTTCCAAGCCGTTTACACGTTGAGTTTCGGATTGGCGACGGTTTGTTGGATGCGGAAGTACCGAATCTGCTGTTGCAGCCTTTGGTTGAAAACTCCGTCAAATACGGCATTTTGCAAAGCACTGACGGAGGCAACATCATCATTTGCGCACGTCCTACCCCGACTTTGGCAACGATGTTGGAACTGACCGTACGCGATAACGGACCCGGCATACAACCCACAGAAGCACATAAAAACTTGCCTTGGGGTGGTAGCGGTACATTTCATAAAAAATCCAGCATTGGTTTACAAAACACCCGTGAGCGACTGCAAAAGCTGTATGGTGAACAATTTCGTTTCGACACCTACAATGCACCCGAAGGCGGTTTTGTTGTGTACATCGAAATCCCGCTTCGCACTCACAAAATCTCATCACCACAAGAGCATCAAAACCCTCTCAACACAGCACATAACCTCATCCCAAGCAACCAAAAACCAACAACTAACAACTAACAACCAATGCACAAACTAATAACTGCCATCATCGTGGATGACGAAGATCTTGCACGGCAGAAAATACGGCATTTTCTCAGTGATGACACAGATTGTGTCGTTCTTGCCGAGTGTCCAAACGGCTTCAGCGCTGTGGAAGCAGTGTGCGAGACGGTGCCTTCGGTGATATTTATGGATATTCAAATGCCGGAATTGAACGGGTTTGAGACCTTGCAAATGATACGTGATTCGTTGGACGAAGGCTCTCGGATGCCGCTTGTGGTCTTTATTACGGCGTATGACCATTATGCGATGAAGGCATTTGAGGCTCACGCCGTGGATTATCTTTTGAAACCATTTGATTATGAGCGTTTTCATGCAATGTTTCAGAGAATTAAAGAACAGTTATCGGCTCAAAATGCATTACGTGAACAGGACACTTTACGGCAAGAATTGGCGCTGCTCAAAGCATCCTCAGCAGGAAATTATACGGAACGTTTTGCCTTCAAAACGCGCGGTAGAATCTACTTTGTCAATGTTGAAGATATTGATTGGATTGAAGCTGACAGAAACTATGCGCTCTTTCATGTTGGCGAAATGATTCACGTGTACCGTTCCACCTTTGGAGAGCTGGAACAACAGCTCAACCCCGCACAATTCCTGCGTATTCACCGCTCGGCGATTGTTCGCACAACATTCATCAATGAAATTCTTCCGCGCTCGGAGCGTTCTTACGAATTGGTACTGAAAAACGGCGTTACGTTGGACATTGGTATTCATTTCAAAGATAGTGTTTTTGCTGCTTTGGGGCTTCAAGCGCCAAAAGAATAATACCAATTTGAGTTGATAACTGTGCAAAAAAAATCCGGCTTCAGTGGCAAAGACATTCTTGTCTGTGCTAGTATTTATACTGCTTCCAGAGAAAAGCATTGAAAAAATAATGCACAATCCTCAACGTAAATTGGTATAACAGGTACGTTTACCGAAGGAATCCCTGCACAGCCGACAAATACTCATCTTTTCGATCAAGCCATCCATAATGCGCACAAGAATCCAACAAGACCAAACGCGAGGTAGGAAGTGCTTTGTGGGCAAATTCTGCTATTTCTGTCCCGATAATATCATTTTTGCCATGAATGATAAGCACGGGTCGCTGAAAACTGCGTAATTCCTTGCTGCAATCAAATTTCATGGCTTGCAAATTTTGAAAAACCAAGCCGTTGAGGCGCATATTTCCTTGCGTCAGGCGTTCGGCAATCGTTGGAACGTGCTTTTTGTCAAAAACGTAGGCGGAAGCAAGTGCCATTCCGCGCCGCAACCGCGCTTGATAGCTTGTGTCGCCGCTAGTAATGCGATTGTTCCAATACGCCAACGAATCACGGTCTTGCTCCGTAAGATTAGCTTGGATGCGTTCGCCCACCGTGCGCATAAAATCAAGGTTCACGCCGCCCGATGACGACAAAATAACCTTCTCAATACTGTTCGGGTACAGCACGGCATAATACGATGCCAAAAGCCCACCAAACGAGTGTCCAAGCACATTCCACGTCTGATAGCCCAAATGCTTGCGCAGTGACTCAATATCTTCCACCATGTTTCGCATGGTAATTGTCGTTGTGTCAAGTGCTGCAAGCTTTGATTTTCCTGTGCCGCGCTGGTCATAGATGATGACTCGCCGCCCGGAAGCAAGCATCTGTGCGATTCCCGCAAAACCATCACTGTTCATACCCGGACCGCCGTTGATAATGAGCAATGGTAAGCCTTTTGAGCCTAACATTCGGTAAAACGTTTTCACGCCGTTTGCTTCAGAATATCCTTCTTCTTGTGCGCGAAGGTGAATACAACCCGTTAGAAAAAGCATTACAAGCAGCATCATTACTGAATTTTTGCGAAAGTGTGTGTGCATCATAATTGCCTCACAAAGGAAATTTTGAAAATACCCTGTTGCGTTGTGCGCTGTTCCACAAAGCCCATGGAAGTCGTGAAAGGCGCATCATTACTGTTAAAAACGACATAGATAAACGACAACGGCAGATATTCCCAAGCAAGACGCACATTCCACACCGTGCGCTGCGCTGCGCTGTTCCACTGCGCAAAGCTGATAAGCTGCACTTGCGGATTCAGCGCGAGGCGAGAATTCACCGTAAACAAATGCGTGTCAAAGCTAGATTCCCGAATGATTTCCTGTGTTTGAGGATTTCGCTCTTTTCCCAAATTGCGAATTTGATTGAGTTCGTAGATGAACGTACATTCGAGATTGGGAAGCGGCGCAATGCGGAGTTCCGCGCCGAGTGTATTCAGCCACCCGTCAAAAAAACCACCCGTCGCATAGCGCACCACTCCGCTAATGGGCGCGGACATATCCCAACTAAACTTGAACCGATGTCGTCCGTAATTATGCAACCCATCTGCAACCCGCACTCCAAGCGGGCGAAATGTGCCGTCCATTGCTTGCCAATGCAGCTCGTAGCGGTATTCCACATCGCCGCCGTTTTGAAATTCAAAATCAAGAAAACCCAGCATGACATCACCCTGCAAAAATCGCCCGTCTGCCGTCCAATACATATCGGCGTAGGTGTCCGGTCCATAGCTGCGAATAAAGGCAGGAAGCCATGTTGGACGCAAATCGAAATCCAAAACACCAAAAGCGGAAATGTAATTTTGGAGGGCAACAAACCCTGTACTTGGCGCGTAATTTTTCCCGACATACTGCCCCGAAGCGTAGCTATAATACCACGTGTCATTGGTAGAAAAACTTGCAGAAAGCGCAATATCACGTCCTTTTGCAGGGTCGAAACTCATTGAAGCCATACCTTGGGTTGTTACACGCTGCGAAGGGCGAAACGTGCCGTCCAGCGTAAGAGTCCCGGAAAGCGCATTATTCCTTGTGTTTCCGCTTACATCGGTAAAACCTTCATCATTGCGCACGGTAAAAAGCGCACCAATTCTACTCAAATCAGAGATGTTTTTTGTGTAACGCCCAACGCCGAACCAACTCGCGGGGCTAGATTCCGTGCCGCGTTGCCGCATTGCCAATGCTCCTACTGATTGCTCGGAAGTTTGGGAAATATACCGCAAACCCGCATCAATAGGGACGGGATTGCCGTTTGGGTCTAAACCGATGCTCCTGCTGAAAAACGGCTGAATACCGTTAAATCCCGTTGAAAACAGCCCGGCATTCTCCAAAAAGAATTGCCTGCGTTCAGGAAAAAGCACCGAAAAGCGGCTTAAATTCACGACTTGACGGTCTGCATCGGCTTGAGCAAAGTCAGTATTCACTGTTACGTCCAGCACGGAATTTGGCGTGATGTTCCATTTCACTTCGCCGCCCAGCTTCGGCACGATTGAGGCATTTTGCTGCTCTCCATTGCGAAGTGTGCGGTTTGCATCTGCCAGCAAATACGGATTTACTTGAATACTCGCGCCCGGAGGCGGCGGCTGAATCCCTTTCAACGTGGCAGCGTAGGCAATACGCCCGATACCGAAGGCTCGCGGGACGGGTGGAAACGAGGAAAGTTCAAACTTGCGGCGAATCCCGCGCATAAAGAGAATGCCCATTTCGCTACAATTCGCCGGATAGCGCAGCGTTTTCCAAGGAATCGCTATTTCTGCCGTCCAACCACTGTCCGAGACACCTGTTTTCACGTACCAAAGCGCGTCCCAATCCATATTTTCGTTGTCATCGCTGGCATACATCCTGTCTGCTTGCGCTCCGGCGGGCGTAACGTAAAAACCAACAGCAGTGCGGCGGTCGCGGTAGGCATCCAGTTTGAAACCAAACACATCATTTTGCATCACGGGAAAATCACGTCGCATATTTTGCAACCGCACACCATACTGGGCAACACTGTCGCGGCAAAACGCGCCGATGTAGAGAAATTCGGCATTGTAGAGGATTTTGACAACGGTCGCTCCGCTTGGGTTCGCGCCTTGCATGGGATTCCACTGTTTGAAATCGCCAACCGCAGAAGCGATATTCCATGCGTTTTCGGTGAGGTGTCCGTCAATGCAGATTTCGGAGGTTGCCTCTGTAGCCGTGCATTCAGGCGGGGTTGCGGGCGGGAGAAATGCCTCCTGCGCAAGTATTGGTAAACGAAAACAAAGAAACAATAATCCCCAAAAAATGAGTACAAAACCTATCATAACGCTGTGTGGAATGGTGAGGTAAACAACTTGGCATGATAATGATAATGCCTCGTGCTACGAAATCGCGCTGGAAAGGTTGCAAACATCGCATAAATAGGTGTATTTGAGGTGTGGGAAGAAGCGTTAGAGCGCGTTGCACCAGTCTCACACTGCTATTCAAAAACCTCGGTATTGACGAGGCTTTCAGGGATTTGCTCTCCACGCCACCATTCTTTTGATGCTGATTGATGACGCAGTGTATAATCAAAATAGCGACGAAGAAGGCTACGGGCTATTATAAAACCTTGTGTTGGGCTTATTGCATACTTCGCCGATTGTGCTTGGGTGAGCGGCATATCGGTTAAGGAATTATGCCCAAAATCCTTCAGAACCGTGATAAATACTGTACCTTTGCGTTTGGGAACAGCTTCTTTGTAGTTGCTCATCGCAAATTTCACCAAACCTTCACTCATCAAATACGCCATTGGCTTTGTTACGCCGTTTTGCCGTACTTCCGCAGGAGCAATACCTTCCATAGAAATATACGCCTTCAGTTCGGAATGCGCCGCCAATGCTGCTCCGGCAATGCGTCCGCCCAAAGAATGCCCGAAAATGCCCATTGATTGCAGGTCTATGTGTCCGTAAAGCGGTGATTGTGTATTGTTCTGAAGGTCGCGTAAGCCTTGTATGGTGCGGCGTACATCAGAAACGCCAAGCTCCGTTGCGGCGCGAAAAAATTCATCCACCTTTGCATAATTTCCCGCCAAGAGTTCAGGCGGGACTTTGAACTGTGGTGCGGGTTTAATAATTCTGCCATCAAGATACGCTACAAAGCCAATGTACGGCATATCCAGATTGACAACGATATATCCGTGACTTGCTAAATACATCGTTCTCAAAATAAGCCATTATTAAAAAGCAAGCATTTAAGCCGCTTTGGCTTTGTTATACCGCATAAATGCTTGATTAAAAATAACTACTTAAATCAAGAATGGCGTACTAAATCCTCAGCAATAATCGTGTATTCATGCTTGCTCACGCCACGTCCGGGGCAAATCACGACAACAGGTGCTTGTGCTACTTCCTTTGCAAACGGCATATTCAAGCGGGTATGCGTAATAATGTGCCGTTTTTCGGGGAAAAGCGGCGCGTAAGACGCACGATGTAGTGCGGTATTCATTCCACTTGCATCGGCAGGATAACGAATCTGCACCGAAATCGTCCGCCAATCCTGTGCCTGCGGAGTAAATGTGTCCGGCTCGTCTGTATGCTCCCATTCCCGCACGAGCATTCCTACCGCAAAACGCCCTGTGGGTGCGGGGAGGAGTGTTGTATCTTGTGCAAGAATGAACTGTGTTAAATTCCAAATAAAATCTGCAAGAACATTACTTGGAAGCATTATTTTTTGCGGTGTGGGCATTTTTTCGTTGTTGTGCTTTG
>JALONG010000131.1 GCA_025455065.1 Candidatus Kapaibacterium sp.
CAAGTCGTTCATTACTTGATTTTATGGGCAAGGAAGAACTAGCAGCTAATTTATTCCGAATTACACAAACAGAAGCAAAAATAAAAAATGAAGGTATTAAAGGGCAATCACGCTTGGAAACAGCCGCAGAAAATGTTGGGCGTGAGGTAAGACATACCATGCAAAAAATTAGTGGTACAAAACCTGAGCATTTGCCGCTTTCTGATGATATTCAAGCTGTGAAAAAAGAGTTGAAACAAACACAGAAAAAGTTCAAGCAACTTGATACGCCTAAGAAGAAAAAATAGGTTGGTACAAAATGCCGAACTTCAACTTCTGGCGATGGACGGATAGTGAGTTGTCCGCGCTTGTTTGGACAGCAAGCAGCATTATTAGTGGCTTATGTGCATTTCCACATTTGCGCCAAAGTTTGGTGCATCTCGTCTAACGCCCACCGAACTGGTCGCTTCCGGCGACGGGAAAGCTGTTGGCTTGCGTTCGGGCGGTTGTGGTCTTTACTGGCTTTGTCCGGTGTTTGACCGTTCTACCCATTTCCTTTCCCGCGCCAGAGCGGAGAGTTCGGCTGTGTACCGCTCCAATGCTTGCGTGAGGAAAGCTTTGGGTCGCTTTATTTGTCGGGGTATAAAAAACTAATCTCACAAAAACTCACAATGTCTTAATTTACAATAACTTATGCAAATTTTCTCTTTCGGGGCTGCCATATTCCTTCTTCTTGCATCTGTTTGTTTTTCGCAAACCAATGATAGTACAAGGATTAATGATACTACTTTTTATCGTAAAGGTAATGGTGCAATGAGAATTGGCTTATTGGCACCAGTATTTTCGACATTCTTTGAAGGAAGTTTAGGGGGTAAATACTGGACGAGTGACCAAACAGCAATATCAGGCGTAATAAGCATCTATGCTGGTACCAGTGGCGATCAAAAGGAAAAATTTACGAGCACAGGTTTTCGTCCAGATATTACAAACAATAAGTACGCAGCTTGGAATGGCAGATCTCAAATTCAAATGGGTGGAGTCTTTGAATATCATTTTTTTTCCAATAAGACTTTATCGCCGTTTATAGGAGGATTGGGGTCCATTGGTTTCGGTTGGTTTGGGAGCAGCCGAGATTCCGAACTTTTTATGTCGGATGGAGATACAAATGCTAGAAGTGTTTTTTATAGCACCAAACAAGAATTTACTGGAGAAGCTAATTTTTTTCTTTCACTTAATTTTGGTGGTCTTGTAGGCGTTGAGTATTTTCCTGCACCATGGTGTTCGATAGTGTTTGAAACAGGCTTAAATGCTGAATTATCTGGAAGTGCTGCAAATACACAGACACGGTCTATATCCAAAAATGGAAGAAGCAAATCGCAGATGCCCCAGAATCTTATGTCTGCTAGTGATATTGAGCGTAATGGTGAGCTAAAATTTGACCTCACCCTTAGCCTCAGACCTGGGTTAAGTTTTTTGATTTATTTGGGTCGTGAAGGCACAAAAGAATTTATCAATGAAATATTTAGAGGAAATAATAAGTGAGAAAATTTGCTTTTGTTGTTCTTTCTTGCTTTATATTTTCTGCGCAACTTTACGCTCAGGAAACAACAGGTCCTAATACCAGCTTGAAATCTGGTTTACGGCTCAATTGTGAGATTAGAACGTTGGGATTATTGTTGGGGTATAAGTGGTGGCTTACCGAGAATAGGGCATTGCTTGTCGGTGTAAATATTGATGAATATCAATTTGGTTTTCTTGTTTACCGCGATAGAGGCAAGGCGGCTGAACCAGCAATAAAAACGAACTTTAACCTTGTTGGTCAATACGAAATACATACACAGCCTGTCACTATTGGCAGCACAAAGTTATCTCCATTCCTTGCTATTGGAGGCAATCTTGGTATGGGTGTACATCCTTTCAACTATGATTTACAGCCGCGTATCGCAATAGTTGGTGCGATGGGAGTAGAATGTTTCATTAGCACTCAGTTTTCCTTTGGAATCCAGCAAGGATTAATGGTGTCATATCAAGATTATCTGTTTAGCGACAGAGCTTTAACGCTTGGACAGGTAGATTTGCAGAGTCGTTGCTGTATTTTTGGGCAGATACATTTTTGAATGGTTTGAAGCAAAATGCTGTTTTGAAGCTACGAATCCGTGAATTCATTTTACAGGTAGCATCGTTGTTGGGTTTGCGGTGCGTTACCACATTTGCGTCAAAGTTTGGTGCATCCCGTCTTGCGCCCACCGAACTTGTCGCTTCCGGCGACTGTCGGAGTCTTGGCTTGCGTCTGACCAGTTGCGGTATCTACGGGCTTTGTACCATCATAAGCCTTTCTACTGCTTTCTCCGACAGCGCCGGAGCGGAGAGTTCGGCGGGAAGGCGCACAGATGCTTGTGTGGAATGACTGGCATTTGTTTTTGTGCCTGATTTTGCCTAGTTTGGGTTCAATGGCAGCGATGCCGCTGCTGTTGCGCGTCGTGAATGGACGCAGGAATGGTGGAATAACAAGCGCGAAGAATACGATGTTTGTACAAGTCAAGCCGTCATCAATGAATTGCAGCGAGGCGATTACAACGAGCAAAAGAAAGAAGAATGCCTTGAATTACTCCGCCCAATAGAATTGCTGCTCATTGAAAGTGAGATTGCTCTGATTGTTGAGACCTACATCAAGCACAAGATAATGCCTGCTGATGCAGGTGGTGACGCGCTGCATCTTGCTATTGCCTCATGGTACAAATGCGACATTCTGCTGACATGGAACTGCAAACATATTGCAAACGCGAGAAAAATTCCTCACATACGCCATATCAACACAATGTTGGGGTTGCATATTCCTCAACTCATTACCCCACTGGAATTATTAGGATTAGAATCATGACAGAACCCACATTAGAAGAAATCTGGTCTGTGCGTCGGGAAATATATGCTGAATGTGACAACGACCCTTACAAACTCGTCGCCTACTATATCGCACAACAGAACGAAATTGAATTAAAAGAAGAAGTTGAATTAGAAGAAGCATAAAGCCGAGTTGCCACATTTGCTTCATCGTTGTGTGCCTCCCGTCTCGGAACACCGAACTTGTCGCTTCCGGCGACGGGAAACGCCTCGGCTTGCGTTCGAGCGGTTGTGGTCTTTACTTGCTTTGTGCGGTGTTTGACCTTTCTACCCATTTCGTTTCCCGCGCCGGAGCGGAGAGTTCGGCGGGAAGGCGCACAGATGCTTGTGTGGAATGACTGGCATTTGTTTTTGTGCCTGATTTTGCCTAGTTTGGGTTCAATGTTTTTACCATGAAACTCGTACCGATGCTGCTGCTGTTGCGCGTCATGAATGGACGCATCAATGGTGGGAAGAAAAACGGCATTTTTATGAAGTGGTCACCAGTTCGGCGGTAAAAGCTGAATTAGAACGGACACCACGACCTAAACGAGACCATTGCTTGAGTTTTATTGAACTGCTCCCAAAACTTCAAATTGATGACGAAGTAACGGCAATCGCGCAAATCTATATTCGCAATAAGATTATGCCTGCCGATGCAAACGGTGATGCGCTTCATCTGGCGGTCTCATCGTACCATGAATGCAAGTTTTTACTGACATGGAATTGTACGCATTTGGCAAATGCGAATAAGTTTGGTCATATTCATCGCATCAACACTGCTCTTGGCTTACATAGCCCTACATTGATTACCCCACTGGAATTACTCGGAGAACCGCTATGAATCAGGATGAAACGTTACAGGAAATACGTGATGCACGAGCGCAAATATGGCATGAGTGCGGAGAAGATTGGAATGCACTTTTATTATTCTACCAATCTCTCGAAAAGGAAGAGAAAGGGGTATTGATAAAGAAACCTCAAAACACGGAACCCTACTCTCTTTCGAGCGTAATAGCTGCATAGTCAGTGTTGGTCTTGCGGCATTGCTGCTTGGTTTTCGGTGCGTTACCACATTTGCGTCAAAGTTTGGTGCATCCCGTCTTGCGCTCACCGAACTTGTCGCTTCCGGCGACGGGAAAGCCGTTGGCTTGCGTTCGGGCGGTGGTGGTCTTTACTAGCTTTCCGCGGTGTTTGACCGTTCTACCTGTTTCGTTTCCCGCGCCGGAGCGGAGAGTTCGGCTAGGTAACGCTCCGATGCTTGCATGGAATGATTGGCATTTGCTTTTGAGCCTGATTTTGCCTAGTTTAGGCTCAATGAAACCCAAAGTCTATATCGAAACCAGCATACCGAGTTTTTACCATGAAACTCGTACAAGCCCCGAAGCCGTTGCGCGTCGTAATTGGACACGAGATTGGTGGGAAGCAAAACGGCATCTCTATGAAATAGTAAGCAGTGATGCCGTTCAATCCGAGATTGAGTTTACACCTGAGCCTAAACTACAGCAGTGTCTTGATTTTTTGGCTTCACTACCTTTGCTTGCCATTACTCCGCCCGTGATTGAAATTGTCAGCGTTTACACGCATAATAAATTAATGCCAGCAAATTCCAGTGGTGATGCTCTTCATCTCGCCCTTGCCTCTTACTATCGCTGCGACTACTTGCTCACATGGAATTGCAAACACTTAGCAAATGCAAATAAGTTTGGGCACATTCGTCGAATAAATTCAACTCTTGGTTTGTATGTGCCAACATTGATAACCCCCTTGGAATTACTAGGAGAAACACCATGAATGCAGACCCTACACTCGAAGAAATCTGGGACGCTCGTCAAAAAATTTGGCAAGAGTGTCAGCAAGATTTGAATCAACTTTTGGCATACTATCAAAAGCGTCAGGCGGAACACCCTGAACGCATGGTGGTTATGGAGGAAATAGCAGAATTAGAGATTGTTTAAAGTAATGAGTCGGTGCTTCCTGTCTTGCGCCCACCGAACTTGTCGCTTCCGGCGACGGGAAAGCTGTTGGCTTGCGTTCGGGCGGTTGTGGTCTTTACTGGCTTTGTGCGGTGTTTGACCTTTCTATCCATTTCCTTTCCCGCGCCGGAGCGGAGAGTTCGGCGGGAAAGTAAAAAAGCCTTCGAGTACACATATTTTTGAATCAAGAAGAGGACGGTTATGTTTCCAATTAGCTTCAGTTCTAGTTCCGTTCGGCGAAAATACCTCTCCAAAATGCAGACTTCATTGAATAACGATTATGGAGATCTAGTTTGGTATAATACCAATTTGAGTTGACAATTATGCATAAATTCTTTGTATATTGGATTGAATAGAACAATGTTTGTAACCTGTTGCTCAACATCATGCGCCGT
>JALONG010000051.1 GCA_025455065.1 Candidatus Kapaibacterium sp.
GCTGGCAGAAACGACTCCTCAACTTCTAGGGCAACTGCTTTTCTTGATGCCCTTGCAAAGCCCCTTCACGGCTAACGAGAACTGTCAAAACTACTGTATCTGTTATTCACATATCCACAGATAACCAATGATTTTTCGCTTTCACGATGAAACGACATCAGGAATCTTAGAGTTATGGAGAAATGAACCTCAAATCACTCGCCATGCCTACATTCGCGAAGAAATTCTGCCGCAGTATGTGATTCTTTGGAATTGTGGTGCGGAGCAAACTCTTGTGGTCGATGGTATCGAATACCAATTTTGCGAACAAATGCTTGTCGCTTTAGGGCAGACACAAGCATTCACCTTAGAACACTCTCATGATGTTTTGATTTGGCGATATAACAGGAATTTTTATTGCATTAGCGACCACGATAGGGAAGTTTCTTGTATTGGTCTCTTGTTCTATGGTGCAAGTGGCGTGATGCTTTTGCGGACAACCCCCGAAGAGCAACGGAAATTATCTCTCCTCCACCAAGTATTTGAAGACGAAATGCAAACCCACGACACGATTCAAGGCGAGATGCTGCGTGCTATCTTGAAGCGTTTCATCATACTGCTCACAAGGATGGCGAAACGGCAGCACATTCAAAATATTTCATCCCAAGCAAGCAATGAACTTGACCTTATCCGGCAGTACAATGTTCTGGTAGAACGGCATTTTAAGGCACATCATGATGTATCCACCTACGCTGCAATGCTGAATAAATCGCCCAAAACACTTGCCAATTTTTTTGCCCTGTACTACAACAAAACTCCTCTCACCGTTATTCATGAACGTCTCGCCTTGGAAGCACGACGATTGCTTATCTATACCGAAAAATCCGTGAAAGAAATTAGCTATGAACTTGGTTTTGAAGAGCATACCCATTTCAGCACATTCTTTCGGAAACATCATCGGCAATCTCCCACCGATTTCCGTCTTCAATACAACAACAGACACCAGCAAGCATCAGTCCTGTAAGCCGTTCCTGTGTGCATCCTCATTTCTTGTCCTTTTATGTACCGACCATCGGTATTCGCAATATTTTTTTCGTTAAGGGAATTTCCTAATAATAGTCGGGAAGTATTCGTAAGCATACACAAGGTTGCATACCGTAGTTTTGTATAGTGAGATTGATGAAAAGCAATACAGCACATCATCAACCATTCACAAAACACACTACTGTTTCATTCTTGTTCCCTACCACCATGAACCGCTCCCATCGTTCTTTGCACAACGCTGCCTTTGCAATTACCATCATCGGCACGGCAATTGTTCTTTTTTGGATAGGTCTTTTCAAATTTACCCCGACCGAAGCCAAAGCCATACAGCCCCTCGTGAATACAAGCCCTTTTATGTCGTGGATGACTCCGGCTCTCGGCATACAGACCACATCGAATCTTATCGGCACAATCGAAATCATTACGGCACTTCTGCTTGTGAGCGTCTTTATCCCACAACAAATGTTTCGGAAACTGGCTCTTGTTGGTGGAGCAATGGGCGCACTCACGTTTCTTTTGACACTCAGTTTTTTTGCGACTACTCCCGGACTGTTTTCCGTTGTTGATGGCTTCCTCATTCCTGACAGCTTTATTCTCAAAGATATTGTTCTCTTTGGAGCAAGTTTGCTCTGTGTTGCCGAAGCACGGTCGTTGTTGCTAGCAGAGGCGGAAAACGAGCGACTCAGCCCGAATTCGGTTGCACATACTCCAACGGCGGAAACGGTCGCCTATCAACATATCCGCTAAAGCCCTTTACTGAAACTCATTGTTGAAACTTGTTGCCGATTTCTGTACAGCTAAAACACTCATATTTCTCTTTCCTTTTGGACAATAGTCATGAATACTATATTTGCCTTGACCGATGCCGATATGCAGCCGGAACTTCAAGCCTACATTACCGAACAAGTACGCTTGCGTACAACAGAGCTACAACATATCATCAACGAATTGACCGAACGCAATATTTCCTTGCTGAATCTCCAAACGGAAAAAAATGACTGGCTGCAAATGTTAGTGCATGACCTCAAAAATCCTCTGGCAAGTATTTCTCTTGCAGGAACATTTCTGGAAAAGTACTGGCAACGAATGTCGCTACCGGAATTTCAAAAATACACCCGCACCATTCAACAAAATACCATGCGGCTTAATACGCTTATTTCGAGAGTATTAAGCCTGGGAGCATTAGAGTCGGGCTGTCTCGACTTTAGCTATGACCATATCAATGTTGCTCAAATCCTTGCCAGCATTGTGTCAGAGTACAAAGGACAAGCCGCAAACAAAGATATTGACCTTGTTCTCGACGTGGATTCGCAGAATGTTTTTGTGATTGCCGACCGATGCGCTTTTTTGGAAATTATTGATAACCTGCTCTCGAACGCTATCAAATACTCGCCATTTCATTCAACGGTTATTCTTCGCACACGTATCAACGCAGAACTGCGTACGGTAAGCATCGAATTTCAAGACCAAGGTCCCGGCATCAAACCGGAAGAATTTGAACGCTTATTCACAAAATTTGCGAGACTCTCCGCAAAACCGACCGGCGGGGAACATTCGACGGGCTTGGGCTTGGCAGTCGTGCATAAACTCATTACCTCCATGAATGGCACAATCACGTGCAAGAGCAACTATGGCAACGGAGCAACCTTTGTCGCCGAACTGCCCTTGTCATCACCTCAGCAATATCTTGATGCCGTAGATTATACTTCGCCGCTTTCTCTGACAGCACGACCATCGCTCCCACCCCTTGCAATCAATGGTTTTGATACGGTCTCGTATTATACACTCGGTAAACCTCAACAAGGTCACGAAACAATTTCGACGGTATGGCAAGGAAAACGCTGGTATTTTGAGAACGAAAACCATAAAGCATTATTTCTTGAAAGACCGGAACGTTTTATGCCGAAATACAATGGCTATTGCGCACTCGGAATGGCTCGCCATGTTGCTGCGGAGGGGAATCCGGAATCATGGGCTATCCTCAATGAAGAACTCTTTTTCGCCTACGATGATGAAGTTTTGGAGGAGTGGAAAGCACGGCAGCACTTGTTTGTTTCGCAAGCTGACACCTTTTGGAAAAACCAAGATTTTACGCCGTATCACGCAGCAGTGAAATAACGAATAGGAATACCCAATAGGCATCATGACTGCATGGATTGGATTTTTTTTATCAGAGCATTATTTTTTTACTATCATCTCATACAAATGCCCTCATCTCCCGACAATTCACCGCATCATAGCAGGCTCAATCCCACCTCGTGGGTTGCCGCGTACGGTGATTATCTGTACCGTTATGCTCTTGTGCGACTTCGTAGTGAAGTGCTTGCGCAAGATGCCGTCCAAGAAACATTTCTGGCTGCCTTAAAGGCACAGGAAACCTACGAAGGAAGAAGCTCGGAAAAAACATGGCTGGTCGGTATTTTGAAGCACAAAATTATTGATATTTTTCGCAAACAAAGCCGCGACATGGCGGAGCATGATACGGTATTGCCATTTGAACGCGAAGAACTGTTTCTTGGTGAAGAAAGCGAATGGGCTGGTCATTGGAAAAAACAGTCTTCTCCTATTGATTGGGGCGACACACCGCTCAACGCTTTGGAGCAAGAGGATTTTCATCGTGTCTTCCGCTCATGCTTTGAGAAATTACCCCAGCGTGTTGCCCTTGCTTTCCAGATGAAGGAAATAGATGACAGCGAAGCGACTGAAATTTGTACTGTACTGGAAATTTCGGAAGCAAACTTGTGGGTGATGCTCCACCGCGCACGAATGCACCTTCGCCGATGCTTGGAAGTTCGCTGGTTTGCTCGTCATACGTAAGGTAGTATCTAAACTCTCTTGAATTCGGGTTTGGAAAATTCGATTATCTTTTGTAATATACTTTCGTGTGATTACTCTTCTCCATTTCTTCCTGTATATTCTCTCAAGTATCACTGTGTGTCGTTCACCACTGTAAGAATTTTCGGAGAGTTTTTCAAGAAAAATGCCACAGCCCAAAGGCAGTATCGGCATGGCTTTTGACACTAGCATATAACCAAAGAAGTTAATTGAAAAATCCGGCTGTCGTCTGGGAAGTGAATGTACGCTGTCGCATTATCGCTTGACGAGATAATCGGACAGCCCGCTAAAAAGCAGGTAACCCAAAGCATACTGAACTCTTTTGGTCATATATTAACCTGTGAACTCTTCACAATAAACTCACACCACAAGCATACTCACACCACGAGTATCATTAAGCAAGCATCACTAGCTCCATTTTTTTTCATCGTAAATCTCTTGTCCCCATGGCAAACGTACTCTGGCTCCAAGGCGGCGCGTGTAGCGGAAACACGATGTCGTTTCTCAACGCCGAAGAACCGACGGTGGTTGAGCTTATCACCGATTTTGGTTTGAATATTCTTTGGCATCCGTCCATTGGTTTGGAAATTGGCGAGCAGGTCAGCGACTTGATGAACGACATCATCGCAGGTAAAGTTCAGATGGATATTTTGGTCTATGAAGGGTCGCTCATTGAGGGTCCGAATGGAACAGGAACGATGAATTATTTTTGCGACCGTCCGATGAAAGATTGGGTGCAAGCGCTCTCGAAAGTGGCAGGCTACGTCGTCGCTATCGGCGATTGCGCTACGTGGGGCGGTATTCCGGCAGTGCCACCGAATCCAAGCGAATCTACAGGGTTGCAGTTCCACAAAGATAAAAAAGGCGGCTACCTCGGCGCGGGCTACGTGTCGAAAGGCGGCTTACCTGTGATCAACATTCCGGGCTGTCCAGCGCACCCCGATTGGATCACGCAGATTCTTGTTGCCATTTCGACTGGGCGCATCAAAGACGTGCTGATAGATGAATACCACCGACCAAAAACATTCTTTACCGATTTTGTGCAAACAGGCTGCACAAATGTTATGAATTTTGCCAATAAAGTTGATGGACATTTCGGTAAGCGTGGAGGCTGCTTGTTTTATGAAGTCGGCTGCCGCGGACCAATGACCCACGCAAGTTGCAACCGCATTCTCTGGAATCGTCAGTCCAGCAAAACCCGTGCAAATCACCCATGTTTGGGCTGCACCGAACCGGGATTCCCGCACCATGACTTGCAAAAAGGTAGCGTCTTCAAAACCATGAAATATCTTGGCTTCCTTCCGCGCGAAGTCCCAGCAGGACATTCTAAACTTGGTTACTACATCAGAGCGGGCTTAGAAAAAACGCTCGCTGTGGTCGAAGGCGGTGCCGACAGAGACTTTGTGAAAACCTCGAAATAACATCACTTTTTATGCAATTTTATTCCCTATCACTATGGCAACTGCTGTCAAAGAACTCAATCTCTCGCCCGTAGGTCGCGTGGAAGGCGACTTGGACGTGAAGGTCTATATCGAAAACGGCGTGGTGACGAAAGCACACACGCAAGCAGCGATGTTTCGCGGTTTCGAGAAAATCATGGAAGGCAAAGACCCGCAGTCGGGCTTAATTGTCACGCCGCGTATTTGTGGCATCTGTGGAGGTTCGCACTTGTATTGCGCCTCCAGCGCACTTGATACGGCATGGGGCACGACGCTCACGCCTAACGCACTGCTCCTCCGCGCCATCGGGCAAGCCGCCGAGACGCTTCAGAGTATCCCGCGCTGGTTCTACGCCATTTTCGCAACCGATATGGCAAACAAAAAATTTGCTAACAAGCCACTCTATGCCGAAGTCGCAAAACGCTTCGCAGCGTATGTTGGAACGAGCTTCCAGTCTGGTGTGACGGCGAGTGGTCGCCCTGTGGAAGTGTATGCAATTTTCGGTGGTCAGTGGCCCCATTCGAGCTACATGGTGCCGGGTGGTGTGATGTGCGCCCCAACGCTGAAAGACATCACGCGCTCGCATGCAATTTTGAATCAATTCCGCCACGACTGGCTTGAAACCACATTTCTGGGCTGCTCAATTGAACGCTATTTGCAAATTCAATCGTGGGACGACATGATGGCGTGGGTGGAAGAAAACGAGTCGCAGCGCAACAGCGATCTTGGACTTTTCATCCGTGCGGGTATTGAATTCGGGCTGGATAACTTTGGTCAGGGCGTTGGAAAATTTATTGCCTACGGCACGTATTTGCACAAAGACCGCTACAATAAACCAACCATCGAAGGGCGCAACCAAGCGCTCATCAGTTCCAGTGGCTACTACGACGGCAGCAACTACCACGTGTTTGACCATATGAACATCCAAGAACACGTGAGCCACACGTGGTTTGAAGACGTTCCAGCGGCGCATCCGTGGGACGAACCGTTTCCCGTTCCCGTCAAGTCCACCAACCTTGTTGATACGGATTTCACGGGCAAATACTCGTGGTCGAAAGCACCGCGCTACTCGGCAAACGCCGCCGAAGCCGGCCCGCTCGCTCGCGTGATTATGAACGCCAATCCAAAAAACATGGATCACCAAATCCGCGACCCGCTCTTTGGTGACATCATGCGCGTCAAGGGACCAAGCGTGTTCACACGAACACTGGCGAGGTTGCACGAGGCACCACGAATTTATGAATATCTGAACGAATGGCTCGGACAAATTGACCTCGACGGTGAGTTTTACATCAAGCCTGAAGAAAAAGACGGCAAAGGCTTCGGAGCCACCGAAGCCGCTCGTGGTGCGCTCTCGCATTGGATTGAAATCAAAGACGGCGTGATTAAAAACTATCAAGTCATGGCTCCGACTACATGGAACGTCGGACCAAACGACGACGCAGGTAACGCTGGACCAATCGAAACTGCCCTGACGGGCATGGAAATCGCAGACCCGCACGATCCTGTGGAAGTAGGTATGGTGGCTCGCTCGTTCGATTCCTGCTTGGTTTGTACTGTTCATGCTCACGATGCTGCGTCAGGCAAAGAGCTTGCGCGGTTTAAATTGTAAATTGTTTATCGCTCCCAAGAAAAATACCTGTACTTCGTTTGTGATTGCAGGTATTTTTCGCTTTTTGCCAGCAATACCTATCTTCTCTACACTGCCTGAATACTTGTTTATGAAGACTGCCATCATGGGTTTTGGTAATCCCACCCGCAGCGACGACGCAGTGGGAATCCATGCCATTGAACTGCTGCGTTCGCGCTTGGCAATGCTGCCAAACCGTGATAATATCAGCCTTTTGGATATGGGTACGTCCGCCTTCGAGGTCTTGTTTCAGCTTAAGGGACACGAGCGCATTATCCTCATTGATGCAGTAGTGAACACGGGCGAGTCGGTCGGGACACTCTACAAAGTGCCTGCAAGCGAGATAGAATCAACGCCACAGGACGACCCAATGGTTTTTTTGCACAGCATAAAGTGGGATCAAGCTCTGTCCTACGCAAAAAAAATCCTCCGCGATGAGTACCCAAGCGATATTCAGGCATATTTGATTGCTGTGGACAATACGCGCATGGACATCAATCTTAGCGATGCCGCCAAGCAAGCAGCAGAGCGGGTTGTGGAGCTTATTTGTGAAGTTCTGCACGAATGAAAGATGTGAAATTGGTCATCATTCAGCAATAATCAATAACAACAACCAATAATAGCATGGCTGCTATCCGTCTCAAATCCTCGCATCTCTACATCGAAGCCCCCTTGGCGCGAGAGGTCTTCGGCGACGCAAACAAAGCCGATGTTGTGTATTATCCAGAGCGCGGAACGCTACTGCTTTGTGCGCCCGACAAAGAGTTTTTTCACAAGATGCACAAAACGCATTTGATGATGCTCAAAGACCGCAATGCCAAAGGCGACAAGACAATTATGCTCACGGAACTGCTCATAGACCACGAGATTGACGACCGCGACCGCGATTTGAACTACACTGTGCGCACCGAAACAAAAATTTTGAGTATCGAACTTTCTTCATCACTTTCACAGCTCCTCTAAAAGGTGCGTGTTATGGCTCCTTCCTCGCATTTTCCGCATTTTGAACTTCAGTTCCACGACAATAAGCACGGAACACCTGCCGATGCGGGCTTCATCACGCAAGGCATTTGGTTGCAGAACAGCGAAGTGCGGCACTACGTTTTCCAACGGCGTGGACGTTGGCACGTGGTCATGGTCTTCATTGCGGTGAGCAATCCATTCCAGTTTCTTTGCCGCGAAATCAATCATTACGAATCCGAGCAAAAAGCCTGCAATGCCGCACAAATCCTGCAACGCGGTGCTGCAAAAGACGCTCGTGGCACACTCAAATCCAATACGAATGCTTTCCATATTTGTTCAAACTAATGCGTCGGTAAGTGATACCGTACTTGACTCGGCAAGCGATACTCTGAGCCGTGTGCGAAGCATTATTGCCAGCGTGGACAGGTTAGACGAAGTTGTAACCGTAGAAGAAATTTCTCCGAGAATGTTTGCGGAATCGCATTCCGAGTCGGGTTCCAGTGCTGTTGCGTTACCGTCGTTGCTGGTTGATGAGAGCGGTATTCGCCACACTCTCGACTGGGCAAATGCGACACCGCCCTATCTTTTGCCCGATTGTATTGCGCTCCAGACCGAAACGCTTTTGGCGTGTGTCTTTGCGCGGCTCGGGAACTGGGAGCAAGTCCACGCCCTGCTCGCAAACCAGCATACGGAACTGTATGCGGAATTTGATGTCGTGAATCGGTTGCAAAATGCTATTCCCTTAGCGCCAGTTCTGAAGCCGCACCATATCCGATTTGCTGATGATACTAAGCCGGAATTTGAGCAGTATCGTCAGTTGCATAATGCTGCCATAACGCTCCATTACGGCACGTATAGCAACGCTGATAGCTCTGATGATAGTGAACGTGGTTTGAACGAGATTGTGAATTTCTACGAATGTGCCTTGCAAGCCGCTCCCAGTGTGGCACATATGGCTTTCACGACGTTGCATTACGCGACACTTTTGCTTGATGTGGGCGAACCAGAAAAAGCAGATGCTCTCTTGCAAACCGCTCTACAAGCTGCTTTCGGTGAAACTGCTTTCGGTGAAACTGCGAAGTTTGCGCTCAAGTCCGTACAAAATAGTGCGTGGCTTGCACAGCTTACGGTGCCTTACGACGAGGCGCGGCTTGAACGGCTTAAAACTCAACTTTGGGAAACGCTTCAGTTCTACGAGCGCAGTGGACAAAGCCTGCAAGCCGCCTTGGTGCTGGTGGATGCGTCGCAGATTGCAAATTATTTGAACAGTTTTTCGGAATCGCTGGGCTATATCAGCAAGGCAATTCACATCCTCGAACACGAGGAACTACCGGAGCTTTTGGGAACCGCGTTCTATCGCAAAGGTACGCTGCTTTTCACGTGGGCAAAGCAGGGCGAGGGCAATCCGCAGTTCTACAAACCCGCGATGCAGGCATACCAAGACACACTCAAGATTTTCGACCGCGACACCGCACCACAGCTCTTTGCCGACGTGCATCATCATCTTGGTGTGATTTATTCCGAAATGCCCGACGACCCGCAAAAACGCCACATCTGGGCGGCACTATCGAGTTCCTCCTTCAAAGAAGCACTCAATTTTTACACCAAAGAAGCGTATCCTTACCAGTACGCTATGGTCTGCACAAGCATCGGCAATGCGTTCACGAAATATCCCGAAGGCGTTCGCACCGACCACTACGAAAAAGCAATCGAATACTACCGCGAGGCTCTCACCGTGCGCTCTGCGAAGGATTATCCCGAAGAGCGTGCGCTCACGCTGCTGAATTTTTTGGAAGCAAGTTGGTACGTCTCTCAAGGAACTCAAGCCAATGAAGCACAAAATGAAGCGCAGAATAGAGCGTGGAGCGAAGCCAACGAAGCCCATTACCAAGAGATGCTCCGCGCTGCCGATGAAATCCCGCGCCTGACCGCAAGCCCACATTTGGTGCAGGAAGCAGAGCAGCATCGAAAAAATCTGGATATGCTCAAAGCAGCTATCCAAAACTCAAGCAGTATAACGCCGTTGTAGCAAATGCAGCCAAGTAACGGAACGCACCCGAACACTCAATCCACCACGCCCAATGCACGAAGTTTCTCTGGTCAATAGTATTTTTCGTTCCATCGAATTAGAATTCCCCAAGCAAGACGTAGAGCGCGTTCGGGGGATTTTTATGCGCGTGGGATTGCTCTCAAATGTGGAACCCGTCTTGATGCAAAGTGCTTTTGCTGCCGTCATCGAAACCGAATCTGCATTTCGACAAGCCACGCTGCACGTGGAGGTGTTGCCGATTCTTGTTCACTGCGCTGAATGTGATAAAACCTCGCTCGTCGAAAATTACAAGTTTGTTTGCGCTTGCGGCAAACCTAGTAATAACATCGTGCAAGGTACGGAATTGCTTATTCACAAAGTAGAGTTCGCGCTTGATGACGATTGACGCACAAAGCCGCTAACGCACAAAGTCGCTACCGCACAAAGCAACTATGCGGCTTTGCGACTAATGACAAATCATTGAACCAATTACCTCCAACGAACCAATCACTCATTGCCATGTCCACACCGCACACGCACAAGTCCAATCGCGCGCCAGTTGGCGCGGTACAGTGCGAAAACACGTCGCTAAATTTGCTCAAGGCAAACGATTTTGTTGCCAAAACTATCCGCGACCGAATGGCAGCGCAAAGCACGCTCGTCATCAATATCACCTCGTCGGCAGGGAGCGGTAAAACTACGCTCATGCAAGCAACGGCGGCGCGTTTGAAGGATACGCTTTCGATGGCAGTGTTGGTAGGCGATCTCGAAACCGAGCGCGACGCAATTCGCATCCGCGAGGCAGGTGTGCCGTCGCTGCAAATCGTAACGGGCGGTATCTGCCACTTGGAAGCACAAATGGTGCTTCAGGCAATGGATCATATCACGCTCGAAGGTGTGGATTTATTGTTCATCGAAAATGTGGGCAATCTCGTTTGCCCAGCCGCTTTCGACCTCGGTGAGGACTACCGTGTAACGCTTATCGCCACAACCGAAGGCGACGATAAGCCCAAAAAATACCCGCGAATGTTTCTGACAAGCGAGGTGATGCTCATCTCGAAGGCAGACTTACTGCCTTACGTACCGTTTTCGGTGGAGGCGGTGGTGCAAGACGCACGCGAGGTAAATCCTGACATTCACGCTATTACCGTGAGCAGCACAAGCGGCGTGGGGATTGATGAATGGTGCGAATGGCTTTTGGAGCGAGTCCGAGAAAAAAAAGGAAGCGACGAAAGCAATGATAGCGTAGTATTCCTAAGCAAGCAACTAGGCTCCATGTAAGCAACTCACTAAGCCCTAACCAAGCAATTTCTTCGCTATGCCCACAGCACACATTCATATCGGCGGTATCGTTCAAGGTGTCGGCTTTCGTCCGTTTATCTTCCAGACCGCACAGCGTCTGGGATTGAAGGGGTGGGTGTGCAACACAAGCGATGGTGCGCATTGCAGGGTAAGCGGCTCGGAAGCGAGTATTTATCAGATGTACAGAGCCTTAGTCGAGTCGCCGCCGCCACTTGCGGTGGTAACCTCGCACAGCCTTGACTTCCGTGATGAGGAGGTGTTTGAAGGATTTCGGATTATTGAAAGTACCTCCGAACTCTTGCCAAACCTCATTCTCACGCCCGATGTGGCAATGTGCGCCGACTGCCGCGCAGAACTCCATGACCCCGCAAACAGGCGGTATCGCTATCCGTTTATCACTTGTACGCAGTGCGGACCGCGCTATTCCATCATCACAGGACTGCCTTACGACCGCCCGCAAACGACGATGCAGGATTTCCCGATGTGTGCCGATTGCGAAGCGGAATACCACGACCCCACCAATCGGCGGCATTACTCGCAGACCAATAGCTGTGAGGCTTGCGGAATCACGATGCAACTCATGCGCTCGCTGAAGGACGAAGATGGCCACAGCTATGACGACGAACTCATCAGTACCGATACCAAAGAAATCCTTCGCAAGACTGTTGAATACTTGCGAGAAGGGCATCTTGTTTCGGTAAAGGGTGTGGGCGGTTTTTTGGTCTTGGGCGATGCCGCAAACAGCACAGTAATCGAAAAAGTGCGCGAACACAAAGACCGTAATATAAAGCCATTAGCCGTGATGTATCCCACGATGGAAATGCTCGAAGCTGACGCATTTGTCAGCGACATCGAACGAGCAGAACTGGAATCGCCTGCTGCGCCGATAGTGATTCTGCGGGTTCGCCCGGAGACCTTATCAGGACTTGCTCCGTCGGGTATTGCTTTTGGTGAAATTGCGCCGCATTTGGAGTCCATTGGTGCAATGCTGCCCTATGCACCGCTCTACGACTTGATTGCACGAGATTTTGGCAAGCCGCTCATTGCCACCAGTGATAACGAAAAGGGCAAGACGATTGCCTACGAGAATGAAGATGCACTCGACCTTTACAGCGAACTTGCGGAGTACACTATCGTTCACGACCGCGATATTTGCTTGCCGCAAGATGATTCTGTTGTGCGGTTTACCGGCACCTCGACCAGAATGCCTACCACAAAAACAAGCGAAACGAACGAAGTATCCGAAAGCCTGTACAACACGCACCGTATCGTCATGCGTCGTGCGCGGGGCTTTGCGCCGGCGTTCATCCAGCAATCGCTTCGCACCGCCGGTGCATTGCCAGAGAGCTTGTCAATCCTCGCGTTTGGGGCTGATGTGAAAAACACTTTCACACTGCTAGACCGTGGGAACGTTCATCTGAGCCAGTTTTTAGGCGACCTACAAAACTATGGATCCCAAAGTACCCAAAAACTCGTGCTTACATCGGTTCTCACGACGCTGCAAGCCTCACCCACAACGATTCTCGTTGATGAGCATCCGGAGTATTACTCGACTGCCTTAGGCGAAGCAGTAGTTTTGACCGGCAGCGACGAACCTTTTGCGGCGCACTGTAACGGTGCGACAGTTGTCAAAATTCAGCACCACATGGCGCACTGCGCGGCTGTGCTGGCGGAAAACGATCTCCATATCTCCGCAATCGAAGACACAGAGCCGGTTTTGGGCGTAGTCTGGGATGGAATGGGATATGGCATAGACAAAAACGGCGACAAACGCCATAAAATCTGGGGTGGCGAGTTTTTTCTCTGCAAGCGAGCAATGGGGCAGCACGGGACAATGGAACGAGTTGGGCATCTGGCAACGTTTCCGCATCTGCAAAACAATCTCATGGCGTTTTACGGTAAAATACCAGCATTTGCCTTGTTGCACGACGAGCCAGAGGTGCTGGAACTGCTACGACCCAGTTTTCTCAACTACGAATGGCAAGCGAATGTGAACGCTGTTTCTCATCCAACGGGAATCGCAAAAACACTACGTAGTTCCAGCGTTGGCAGGCTTTTCGATGCCGTTGCTGCATTGCTGCGTGTGTGTGAGTGCAACAGTTTTGAAGGTGAATCGGCAATGCTTGTCGAGGCAGCGGCTGGTCGCTTCTTTGCAAAAAATGGCTATAATGCGCTTGAATACACGGGTTTGGCACAATGGCAATTTGCCGGAGAATCCGAAACGGAAGCTAGAACGGAAGCTAGAACGGAAACCGGAACGATAAGCGGAACGAAAATCGTACCGCCGCCGTGTAGCACACTCGTGGTTAAGCCACTACTGCTGGCAATTGTGCGTGGTTTTCGAGCTGGAGCGAGTGTGGAAGAGCTTTCTGCGCTGTTTCACGTCGAGCTTGTGGGCGCAGTGCTGGCAATGGCGCGCTTTGTCGCAAAAGAACATAATATTCGCGGTGCGATGAAGGTAGCATTTAGCGGCGGCGTATTCCAAAATGCAGTCTTGGTAGAGCTGCTTGAGCGTCAGCGTTCAAGAGCATTTCAGCCGTTTTTTCACCAACAACTTTCGCCCAACGACGAAAATATCTCCTTCGGGCAGCTGATGTATCATCTGAATTTTCAGCCCAGTTAATAAAAAACGACACATTCATAGGACTTACGAAAAAAGCCAGAGCAAGGAGCTAAAACCCCTTGTTAAATAAAGACTTACGGAACAAGGAGTTTCAACCCCTTGCTAATCCATACTTTTTTTCGTAAGTCCTCATTCATTCACTATTCACACAATTACTATGTGCCTCGCAGTCCCCGGAAGAATCGAACGCATTGATATGCGTTTTAATGGTATGGTTCGTATGGCAAAAGTTATTTTTGGCGGCATCAGTAAGGAAGCTAGTTTAGAGATGGTTCCGCACGCCAAAGAAGGCGACTACGTTCTCGTCCACGTGGGCGTAGCCATCAGTGTTGTGAACGAAGAAGAAGCGCAAAAGACCTTCACGTATTTGAAAGAAACGGGTGAGTTCGACGAGCTTCTGCCCGAAAACTACGACGCACCACCGAGTGTTTTGGCGGGTTCTGCGCTGTATTCAAAGAATTGACGAATTGATTTCCGACGTTTATTGACCCAACACTATGAAATACCTTAGCGAATACCGCGACCCCGAACTCGTCGGGCAATATTTGAACGAGTTGCACAAAACCGTTACGCAGACGTGGACAATTATGGAAATCTGCGGCGGGCAAACACACAGCCTTGTCAAACACGGGCTGCTTGCCATGATGCCGAGTGGCATCAACATGGTGCACGGTCCGGGCTGTCCGGTGTGCGTTACGCCACTGAATTTGATTGACAAAGCGGTCTATCTGGCAGAGGAGAAGCGGGTGATTCTTTGCTCCTTCGGGGATATGATTCGCGTTCCCGGCTCGAAAAAAAGCCTGCTTGAAGCCAAAGCGGGCGGCGCAGACGTGCGGATACTGTATTCGCCGCTGGAAGCCGTTGAAATCGCCGTGAGCAATCCTGACCGCGAAGTGGTATTTTTTGCTGTCGGTTTCGAGACGACTGCACCCGCAAATGCCCTGTCGGTGCTGCACGCAGAGCGTTTGGGGCTGAATAACTACTCAATACTTGCCTCCCACGTGCTGGTTCCGCCGGCAATGGCGGCAATCATGGACGACGAAGAGGCGCGGATACAGGGCTTTTTGGCAGCCGGTCATGTCTGCACAATCATGGGCATCCACGAATACGAGCCGCTTGTGGAGCAGTACAAGGTTCCGATTGTGGTTACGGGCTTTGAGCCGGTGGATATGCTACACGGAATTTTGATGACCGCTCGCCAACTCGAACGTGGCGAAGCAAAGCTCGAAAACCAGTACACGCGCGTTGTCCAGCCCGATGGCAATCCAGATGCACGAGCCGTGATTGAGAAAGTATTCTGTGTGAGCGACCGCGAGTGGCGCGGCATCGGGACGATTCCCACAAGCGGCTACGAAGTGCGCTCCGAATATGCTGCCTTCGATGCGAATGTGAAGTTTGACGTTCACATCACAAAAGCTCCGGAGTCAAGCGATTGCATCGCCGGACAAGTCCTTAAAGGACTCAAAAAGCCGCATCAATGCTCGCAGTTTGGCAAATCTTGTACGCCGATTTCGCCACTTGGTGCGCCGATGGTCTCCAGCGAAGGTGCGTGCGCGGCATATTATCATTTCTCGCAAGCGGCTTCGGAAGAGCTGCAAGAAGCGTGAAGGTGCTTGTCGTATTTTTCATTTCCATCGTACTTTTATCTGTTTCCCATACACTATGAAACTCAACAGCAAAACTACCACTGTCGTATTATTCATCGTTGGTATGCTTTTGCTACCGCTTTCTGCACAGCAGATGCAACCGTCGTCGGCACCACAGACTACGATGCCGGAGCATCACGCCACACCCGCTGCCAAGCATGACATCATCGAAGAAGTAAAGGAAATTCACGGTGGGGCGGGACAGTTTGTTGTGGCGGGATACCGCATGGGGCAACGCGCCGTGCAGCAAGTGGGAGCGCAGCCGGGAGCCTTCACGCTGCTTGTGCCGCACTACTGTCCCTCAGAGGTGCAGTGGTCCTGCATTGTGGACGGACTGCAAGCAGCCACGCACACGATTTTAGGCAAACTTAATTTGGAGCGTATCGCTGCGGCACAACAGGAAATGCGGAGCGTTGTTACAAACCGAAAAACAGGAACGCAAGTAATCGTTAGGCTTGCAGAGCCGTTTCTCAAAAAATATTTGAATACGCCTATGGAGCAGTTAGAAACAAAAGGGCGCGAAGTCGCATCGTTGAACGACGAAGACATTTTTGTTATCGAAACCACGACCTCAAGCGTTGCGTGGCAGGTGACAGCATAGCAAACAACAAAGGTACGTAAATAATGACCACACCACAAAAACTCTCCATGCAGCTTCAATGCCCGATGCCGCAACTTGATTTCGACATCATCACACTTGGGCATGGCTCCGGTGGCTTGCTCACGCACAAACTCTTGGATTCGGGCGTGTTTGATGTGTTGAAAAATCCATTGCTTGACGCACGGCACGACGGCGCGGTGTTTCCCGTGGAAGCCGCACAACGACTTGCTTTTACGACTGATAGTTTTGTGATTGCACCGATTTTTTTTCCGGGTGGCAACATTGGCGAGATTGCCGTTTTTGGTACGGTGAACGATCTTGCGATGTGCGGAGCAATCCCGCGCTATATCTCGCTTGCGTTTATTATCGAAGAAGGGCTGCCGATGACAGAATTTTGGGAAGTGCTGCTGGGCGTGAAGTCCGCTGCCGAGCGGGCGGGCGTACACGTCGTTACGGGCGACACGAAAGTCGTTGAGCGCGGCAAGGGCGACAAAATTTTTATCAACACTTCCGGTATTGGCATAGTCCACGAGCAAGCATCTATCAGCCTTTCACGGGTTGCTGTGGGCGACAGTATCATCCTTAGTTCCAGCATTGCAAACCACGGCATAGCGGTTATGGCAGAGCGCGAAGGATTGCAGTTTGAAAGTACCATCACGAGCGATACACGTCCGCTCAACCATGCTGTGAAGCGACTTCTGGATGAATTTGGTGCGAGCATCCACCTTCTACGCGACCCCACACGCGGCGGCGTGGCGACGACGCTGAACGAAATCGCCCGCGACACGAAACTCGGCATCAACATCCGCCAAAAGCCCATCGCTATTGACGAGCAGGTCTATGGCGTGTGCGAGATTCTGGGCTTGGACCCGCTTTATGTTGCCAACGAAGGCGTTTTTGTTGCAATCGTAGCGGCAGACGCAGCAGAGGCAGTCGTGGAGCGGCTTCGGGGTGAACTCGGCAGCGAGATTGGCGGACACGAAGCAGCGGTAATTGGCGAAGTTGTAAGCGAGCATCCGCGCCAAGTCGTACTGCAAAGCCGCATCGGTGGTAGGCGCGTGGTGAGTATGCTGGTTGGCGAGCAACTGCCGCGAATTTGTTGAAAGCCGAAAAAAGGCGCTCTGAAGGCAAGCAATTTCCTTCTCTCCAATCACCCATGTACCCAAAAATCACTCAAGATATAGATTCCATGCGCCTCAAATCCGCTCTACCATTTGTTTCCGGCACGGTTGTTTTTCGTGGCGAGCAAGGCAATCCATTCCTTGCGCCGCGCGGAGTGTGGCTTGTGGGCGGGAAATTGATTGTGTCGGACACGGGGCAAAACCGCGTGTTCATTTGGAATGAACTGCCACGCACCGAATTTCAAGCTCCCGACGTGGTGCTGGGGCAATCCGAAAGTGCAGACACAGGGCGCAATGCGGGTGGTGAGGTATCGGCTTCGACGCTTCAGTATCCGTCGGGCGTGTGGTCGGACGGCAAGTGGCTTGTGGTGGCAGATGCGTGGAACCACCGCGTGTTGATTTGGCTTGCGTTCCCGACAAAGAGCGGTCAGGCGGCAGACGTGGTGCTGGGACAGCCCGATTTCAGCAGCAATCAGCCCAATGTTGTGGGTATCTCGCAAGCACCAAGCGCACGAAGCCTGTACTGGTGCTATGGTGTGTTTTCCGATGGCAAGCGGCTTTGGGTGGCAGACACGGGCAATAGGCGAGTGCTGGTCTTCAACGAGATCCCAACTGAGTCCTACGCCAATGCTGATGCGGTGATTGGGCAAGCGAGTTTCTCCGAGCGTGATTACGACTCTGCCAACGCCGTTTGGCCCTACTCGGTGAAAGTGAGTCCGACGGGCACCATGGCAATCACCGACACGCAGTTCTACCGCGTGTTGCTTTGGAACACTTGGAATGATGCGCTCTCCAAACCAGCCGATGTACTCTTGGGG
This sequence comes from Candidatus Kapaibacterium sp., assembly GCA_025455065.1. GTDB lineage: Bacteria > Bacteroidota > Ignavibacteria > Kapaibacteriales > UBA4661 > PH2015. Next base: position 18,031 of record JALONG010000051.1, read on the forward strand.
CAGGGAAGTTTTCAGGCAAATGGGCAGAATCAATACGAATTTTTCCCCAAAGCTAACACGCTCTCGTGGTGCTACGACACGCTCTTTGTGAGCGACGGTGCTGCGGAAAAAATCATGGTTGCTGATGCGGGCAATAGCCGTGTGCTGCTCTGGAACACGCTTCCGATTGCGCACAACACGCCCGCCGACAACGTGCTGGGACAAGAGCATTTCGCGGTCAGTAGCGAAAACAAGGACAGCGTTGCCAGCACCGAAAACTCGCTCTATTGGGCATTCTCACTGGCGCAGAGCGGCTCTACGCTGGCGATTGCCGACACAGGTAACCACCGAATTATGCTCTGTGAAGTATAAGTGAAGTATAAGTGAAGTATGAACATCAATTACCAACAATGGACATAGGAGTAGTGTATGGAAACAGCGTTTCCGCTTATATTCGCGCTTGTTATGGGCTTTAGTCATGCCTTCGAGGCAGATCATTTGGTGGCAGTCAGTACGATTGTTACGCGGCGCACGAGTTTTTTTGCGGCTGCAAAGGATGGTCTTTTCTGGGGCTTGGGGCATACCTCCACCATTTTCATTATCGGCGCGATAATGATTGTGGGCAAGGTTGTTATTTCCGAACAAACCTTTCACTACCTCGAAGCGTGTGTTGGTGGGATGTTGGTGGTCTTGGGCGGGGTGCGACTGTGGAAACTGTACCCTCGGCGCAGCAACACTACGGCAGTTACCACACACCTTCAGGCACAGGAAGATTCACACGAACATTCATATCAACATTCGCAGGCACATTCGCACGAACACTCGCACTCGCTTGCATATGGCGTTGGTGCGGTGCATGGGCTTGCTGGAAGTGGCGCTTTGGTGCTGCTCGTGATGACGAATATAGCGGGCGCGGCGGCGAGTATGCTCTATTTGCTCAATTTCGGCATGGGTTCGATGGGTGGTATGCTGGTAGCGGCGGGCGTTTTTAGCCTGCCATTCTCTAAAAAATTCTCCATGAAACTCCACACCACTGCCTTGTTACCGAAAGCGCTCACGCTGGTATCGGCAATGGCGTGTGTGGGGTACGGGGTGTGGATTATTATCGAAAATCTTATACAATAATGCTTATGGATACAACTATTCCAGACGATTTCGACTTCGACCCGCATGGACTTTTGCTGTATGCGTTGGAGTATTATGGGATTGCAATTGAGCGCGACGCAGGCAAACACGTCTGGCTTACAAACGGCTACAGCATTGAGGTGGAAGGCACAGACCTGTGGAAATTGTACGACAATGGCAAGGTAATTGCGCCATTCGCCGATGTGGATGAATTGTGTGCGTTTATCCTTCGTGGGACTGCCGCATGATATGCTAAACAAGGATGATAATTGCGTAATGTAGATATTTGTTGTGGTTTGACCCCCTAAATATTGGACAAAAAAACCAGGAATTACGGTAACGTTTGGTCTTGCATGGTACGGTAGTTTTGCTCGGAAAATTCGTCATGCGTAAGGTATGCCGCACTCCAAGCGACTACAACATAACGTTCCATCAAGCATTATCCTTCGCGGATTTCCGTCATAGGATATATCGGCATCATCCGCAATATGTATTTTTTTTGGGTACATCTCATATACCTCACTATTCTATCACTCTGTTATTCTCCGTTATGACACGCCTTCGGTATATGCTCGCAAAAATCGTCTTCGGCATTACTCCGCCCTGCGACGATATGACCGTTCTTCTCTCCAAATCTATTGATACACCGCCAACGCTCAAAGAACGAATGCAAACGGAATTGCATTTATCGTTGTGCGTGGCGTGTAGCCGAGTCCGGACACAATTTGACGTACTGCACGGTGTGGCACGACAAATTTTGGATGAAGATGTTTCCGGTGCATCCGCAGAGCCGCAAATGCGGAGCATGATGTTGAAATCAACCGCGATTACATTGCCCGAAGATGTCAAGGGGCGACTCCAAAACCGTATCAATGAAGAACTCAATAATCCTGACAGCAAGCCCGGTCTGTGAGTTTTTATGACGCTCTTAGCAGAAGCATTTCGGATAGTCGTGATATTGTGTTTGACCGTCATTCCCGCCCTCACAATATCACAGCAAAACCTTGTCTGTATGCCTACCGGCTCGGACACTGTGCGCCTTGCGGACGGAACACGCATTATCTGCGAAGTGCCGGACAAATCTCTCTCAGTTGGAGAGAATGTTCTTAAAGAGTGGATTCGCCTCAATGCTTGCGCTGTTCGCACCTACTTTGGTGTCTTTCCCGTGCCGCTCTTGCGCCTCGTTATCAAGCCCGTTCAGGGCAGTAACGACATCAGTTACGGTAACGCGATGCCCGGCTCGCCGCCACTCATCACCGTGTATGTCGGCACGGAGGCAAATGAGGAAGAATATCGGCAATCGTGGGTGTTGGCGCATGAAATGACCCATTTGGCTTTTCCAACACTTGACCGTACGTATCGGTGGATTGAAGAAGGTATGGCTACCTACGTCGAACCGATAGCGCGAGTAATGGCGGGCATTATCACCGAAGAAAGTGTGTGGGAAGAGATGACACGGAAAGCACCAACGGCATTTGTACTCGACAGACGCGCTCACAAGGGATTGAACGGTGCGCGTGATTTTGAGCGTGTGTATTGGGGTGGGGCTGTTTTTTGCCTTATGGCTGACATAGAAATTCGGCAAAAAACCCACAACAAACATTCCTTTCAAAGCACTCTACAAGCCATTCTGCGGCAAGAAGGCACCATGAACACTGACCGTGATGTGCTTCGTGTCATGAGGCGAGGAGACAAGGTAATCGGTGTGCGTGTGCTGGAGCCGTTGTACAAACAGTTCGGCACAACCTCCTTCACGCCGAATCTACCAAAACTCTGGGCAGATTTGGGTGTTGTCCGCCGAGGCAATACGATTGAACTCCGCAATGATGCTCCTTTGGCAGCGCTTCGGCGGAATATATTTTCCTGTACCTGCCCTGTATGCATACACCCTACTTCAAAACCATGAGTCCCGAGAATAGCCTTCGCGTCGGCATAGCACAAATTGCACCCGTCTGGTTGCTCCGTGCCGCCACCATAAAAAAAATTTTAGCAGCTATTGACGAAGCCGCAAAGCAGGAAATACAACTCCTCGCTTTTGGTGAAGCACTTCTGCCCGGGTATCCTTTTTGGCTGGATGCGACGAATGGCGCACAGTTCGATTCTCCCTTGCAGAAAGATCTTTTTGCGCACTATGCCAAAGAAGCCGTTTGCATTGAACGTGGCGACTTGGCAGAAATTTGCGCCGCCGCCCAAAAGTACGCAATGATGATCGTTTTGGGCTGTGTGGAACGTCCTTTGGACAGAGGCGGACACTCACTCTATTGTTCGCTGGTGAGTATTGGCGCGGACGGCACAATTCTTTCGGTTCACCGAAAATTGATGCCAACCTATGAAGAGCGTTTGGTGTGGGGTATTGGTGATGGACATGGTTTACGGACACACACGCTCCATGAATTTACGGTTGGAAGTCTGAATTGCTGGGAAAACTGGCTGCCCTTGCCTCGTGCCGCTTTGTATGCACAGGGCGAAAACGTTCATATTGCCGCTTGGCCCGGAAGTGAGCGCAATACGAAAGACATTACTCGTTTTTTAGCTTTGGAAGGGCGTTCATACGTTCTGTCTGCATCAAGTGTATTGCGCCATGAAGACATCCCCGCCACAATACCGCATAGTGCCTTGCTTCAAGGAGCATTTGCTTCCACTCCAATCATTGCCGACGGTGGTTCGTGTATCGGTGCGCCCGATGGAACGTGGCTTGTAGAGCCGATTACGGGTGAAGAGCGTATTATTGCTGCTGTGCTTGACATGGAAGAAATTTTGCGTGAACGTCAGAATCTTGATAATGTCGGTCATTACTCCCGCCCCGATGTTTTGCAGCTTTCACTCAATGCGGCACGGCAAAGTACGCTGACCATTTCGTCCATTTTACCCACATCGTAGAAATTCTCACGCCCCAAGAAAATAGGTTTTCATCATGCCTTTGCCCTTGATGTCTATTTCTCCGCGTTCTTGGAAAGGGAAAAGATGATTCAAGCGTTGAAAAACTTCCTCCGTGCAGTGAATACGCCCTGCCTCTCCATGAGATTCCATGCGGCTTGCCGTGTTTACGGTATCTCCCCAAAGGTCGTATGTGAATTTTTTTGAACCAATCACCCCCGCTACCACCGGACCTATATGCAAGCCAATGCGTAATTCAAGCGGGAAGCCCGTTATCTTGTTCAGTCGCATGAGTTCATACTGCATATCCAGGGCTGCTTGTGCAACGGCTTCAGTATGCTCCGAAACTCGCTCCGGCATCCCCCCCACTACCATGTAACAATCACCAATCGTTTTGATTTTTTCGAGTGAATGGATGTGTACTATTTCGTCGAAGGTAGAAAAAACACTATCCAGAATCTTAATTACACGGTCCGGTGGAAGCGTTGCTGCAAGCGGTGTAAAGCCTACCAAGTCAGCAAACATCACCGTTACATCGTCGTAGTGTTCGGCGATGGAGCGCTCCCCGGATTTTAGGCGTTTCGCTATCGGCACAGGCAAAATATTGAGCAATAATTCTTCCGACCGCTTGAGTTCACGTGCCAAGAGTTTTTCTGCGCTTGCGGTTTGGCGATAAAAAATACTATTCACCCCAACAAGTGTGACAAAGAGCATAAGAAGATTCAATGACCGAGAAAATACCAGCACATCGGGTGCTATTGGGTACAGTGCCTTGTCGTCCGTAAAGAAGATGTCCACAAAGAAAAAAACAGCAACGGAGAACAGCACAATGACAAGACGCTGCCTTGAGGAAATTGTATCGAAGACCAGATACGTTCCGGCGCAAGCAATGAACAGCCAAAAATGAACGGCAATTTTTGCCCCTGCTATCCATGAAAAAACAATGATTTGAAGGTAAGCAATTACCAACAAATAGACATTAGCGATGTTTCTATGGTTTCGGGCATTGAAAAACGGCACAAAGGCAAGCAAAAGCGACAGGGCGAGATTGGCAAGAAGTGATACGACAGCACTATTTTTCCCACTTGTGTACAAAAAAACTTCGACGATAGCAAACACTATTGAAACCACAGCACCAACCATGGCAATAAAATTCGTTATCCTGACACTGCGCCGCGTGGTGAAATCCATTTCATCTTGGACACCGGACTCAAGGAGCCGCGAAAAAAAGAACGATTCAAGAATGCGATAAGGCATGAGACGATTGTTTGGTGAAACTCTATCGGGTTGTTGCACAGCTCGGAAGTTGTGTGGTAGCACCGCAGCAAAAAATTGCTGCTTTATAGCACCATACTCTTACCATACTCTCACCATAGCAATGGCTTTTCCCTATCGGTATTAGTCGTGTACAAAGCGTTTTTCCTTACACAAAAAAACAATATTCACTTCAATTTCCGAGATAATACCACAACCGAAAAAAAAATGTGTGATAATTCGGCACATCATCTGTAAGGTTTGCTGTATTCAGACGACTAATTATGAAAACACTCTAAGAGACAACAACGGGAACATCCCGTCATTTTTTATTCATTCTTTTTTAGGAGTTCTTTATGAATCGCCAAGATTTTTCTAAACTTATGGTCGGTGCTGCGGTTGCAGGCTTGATTTCCGGCTCTACGCTTGTAGCTCAAGAAAAAGCAGAGCAGAAGCAAGAAAAGAAAGCTGAAACCAAAGCCGAGAAGAAAAAAGACAGCTGCAAAGGCAAAGACGGCTGCAAAGGTAAAGACAGCAAGACCGATAAGAAAAAAGACAGTTGCAAAAGCAAAGACGGCTGCAAAGGTCATTCAGCATAACCATTCCATGGATGAACGCCGTGATTCATGCTGCTTTTAACGCACGGCAATTCATCAGATTGTTGATGTTATACAAGACGGAGAACAAACATTGTTCCTTCATTCCTTCGGAATAATACTTTAAGGGGCAAAACAGAGTTTACGCATAATACTCCACAACTGAGGTTGTGACGGGCAAGTTTGTTCTCCATTGTATTGGCGATAATTGTCTATGACACCGCACGAAAAATTTCTCAATAGCAATATGCTTTATCCATCACGACCGGAAGACACAAGTCCAATAAAAGCAGGAGCAAAAGTTCCGTCCATCATTCTGAACAATGAGTTGGGCGTGCCTGTCAATGTCAATATCAGTTTGCGAGAAAAACCCGCTGTACTGATTTTTTATCGGGGTGGCTGGTGTCCCTACTGTAATTTGCAAATGAGTTCACTGAGAGCTGTGGAGGAAGAGTTTTACAATCTTGGGTTCAATATCTTCGGCATCAGCCCCGACCGACCGGAAAAATTATCCGAGAGCCGCGATAAACACAATTTTCGCTATGTACTGCTCTCTGACAGTTCCATGCGGGTTTGTTCGGCATTTGGTTTGGCGTATAAAGTTCCCGACGATGAAGTTATCATGCTTCGAGATAAATTCAACTCCGACATTGAAGGCAATTCCGGTGAGAAACATCATCTCCTCCCTGTTCCGGCTGTCTATCTCGTGGATAACAAAGGAATTTTCGGCTTTCAGTATTCTAACCCCGATTTTACCGTTCGCATGGATTCGCAGGAACTCTTGCTCATTGCACGGAAACACCGTGTGGCGGCATAAAACCAAACCTTTGAGGATACTATTTTTCAAACACCTAACGCGACAAAAACTATGCTCGCAAATCGTTGGAATCTGCCTGATTTAGGCTTTGGTGTCGGACTTCGTTCGGTGCATTACGACCACATCCTTGAGCATTTCCCGCCTGTGGATTGGTTCGAGGTGATTTCCGAAAATTACCTTTCTCGCGGCGGGTATTCATGGTATGCACTGCAAAAAATTCGGGAGCGCTACCGCATTGTTACGCACGGTGTGTCGCTTTCGATTGGCAGCACCGACCCGCTCAATTTCACGTACTTGGAACGCTTGAAACGTCTGGCTGACGACATGGATACACCTTGGGTGAGCGACCACATTTGCTGGACGGGCGTGAACGGGCGGAACACCCACGATTTATTGCCGATTCTCTACACCGAAGAAACGCTACGGCACGTCGTGGAACGGATTCGCACGATTCAGGACTTTTTGGGGCGGCGTGTGGCATTGGAAAATGTTTCGACGTATGTGGAATTTGCCGCTTCCACCATGCCCGAATGGGAATTTATCGCACGTATGGCGGAAGATGCTGATTGCGGCTTGCTTCTGGATGTGAACAACGTGTATGTCAGTTCCTTTAATCACGGGTTCGACCCCTACGAATTTATTGATGCCATTCCCGCTGACCGCATCTGCCAATATCACCTCGCCGGACACACCAACAAAGGAACGCATATTATTGACACCCACAGCGACCATGTTGTAGATGAAGTATGGGAACTCTACCGGTACGCCTATGGGCGCTCCGGCGGACGAGCGACGCTGCTTGAATGGGATGAGGATATTCCACCCTTTGAAGTTGTCCATGCGGAAGCGCTCAAAGCACGGAATTATCGGGATGCTGTGCCTTTGGTGCGCGGCAAAAACTCCAACGCACTTGAATCTCCCAACGAGCACAAACCTCACAACACCGATGTTCTACGACGCTTTGTAGAAGAATATGCCTAATACCACCATCACAACGGGCAACAGCCATGCGCCCACGAAATTAGCAACCATGAAATTAGCAACCTTCCAGCAATGGATGGTTTCGGTTGTTACACATTTTGGGACTGACGAAGAAGCGTGGAATTCCGAGGAAGCCACAACCGCACTCAGCCACGCACGAGCATTAGAAAATATTATTCCAACCAAAGACCTCAACGGCTACGAGCGGATAGGCATTTATCGGCGAATGTATTTTCTCAGAATGCGTGATGCTCTGACGGTAGATTTCCCCGCAGTGCAAGAGGCTGTCGGCACGAAAGCATTTGAAGATATTGTGGAGCAGTATTGTACGCAATGTCCTTCGACATCCTATACGCTGAACGATTCAGGGCTGAAATTCCCTGCATTCATGCGTTCTTCCGATATTCCCGGCAAAGAATTTCTCGCCGAACTTGCCGAACTCGAACTTGACATAGCAAGCGTGATGGAAGCGGAAGAAGTACCACCGCTCACCGTCGAGGAAATCATGTCCGTTCCTCCTGAAGCATGGGCGAATGCACGTTTTACGCCTGTTGCTGCTCTTAAAATTTCTGCCTTTCGCTATCCTGTTTATGAGTATTTCAGAGAAGTCGAGGCAATGACCGCACCGGAAACAACAGCACAACAACGAATGGAAGAAGGTTCAAACTATTGCTACATCCATCGCTCTGAATACAGCACGCGCCATTATCCTTTGAGTAAAGAAGAATATCTCCTTCTGGCTGCACTCATAGGCGGTGTACCGCTCCAAGAAGCATTTGATACCGTTCAAGACCTCCTGCCAAACTCTCCTTCTTCGACCAACCAAACCACGATTGAACCAGAGGTGGAGCAGTTCCAAATCCAAATTAGGGAGCGATTTCAAGAATGGATGCAGATGGGCGTTTTTGCTGCCATACAACATTGATTGATAGTTTGATAGTGAATTGATGCGACTGGTCAGGTTTCATCACAATTTCATCCACGAATTGCACGAATCTTCACAAATGAAGAATTTGACCCATCTTCTTTGGCGAAAAGACACAGTACTGCTCAAGAATTCGTGCCAATTCGTGCGATTCGTGGACATTTTTTTCGCTATGGTATTTGAAGCCTCGTATCGTTTTCAGAAAGTGCATTGAAATATGACAACTATGTTTTTCTTCACTCTATTTCCGTAGATGCTATGGTTATTTCTTCTTCGCTTTTTCGCACGGTTTCATCGGTGTACTCCCGTTTGACCAGTGGTTTGAATTATGGTCAGGATGCAGTATTGCTGATAATGCGCTTGTATTGGGGGTGGCAGTTTTTTCAAACGGGGAAAGGAAAACTTGCGAATTTTGAACGCACCGTTGAATTTTTTACCGGCTTGAATATCCCCTTTCCTACGGTGAATGCAGCAATGGCAGGAACAGCAGAGTGCCTTGGAGGTTTGTTGTTGCTCTTGGGTTTGTGTTCGCGCATAGTGAGTTTGCAGTTAATGGTAGTGATGGTCGTTGCATATCTGACTGCTGATGCCGAAGCGGTGTCGCATATTTTTTCCAACCCCGATGAATTTACTTCTGCCTCACCGTTCCTCTTTTTGCTGACGGCAATTATTGTCGCCGTTTTTGGCGCAGGACGCATTTCCTTTGATGAAGTATTGCGGCGGTATTTTTCTGCACAAAAACATGATGAATTGAACGGCGCAGTCTCTCATAGCGCTGATGCTCACACGCTTTCTACGGCAAAGAACTTGTAACGTGCCGGATTTTCCGCACAGGCTTTTTCCGCACACGTATTGTGCAACTCCTGTTTTTGCAAAAACTTCTTCACTATGAATGTCACTATTCGTCAAAAAATACTTCTGGTTGCTGCTCTGCCAACAATAGCGTTGATGGTGTTTGCAGCAAATACCATTCGGCAATCCTTGGCGACGATGAACCGTGCGAATGAGTTTGTGACGATGGCTCGTCTTGCAGAGCGTGCCGGAGCCGTCGCCGATGCTCTTGCGTTTGAAAATACTATCGCCAACGGATTGGTCGGCAGTAAAACATCAAGGTTTTCCGACGAATGGAAACAGGCACAGACCAAGAGTGATTCCGCATTGGCGGTGTTTCATCAGATGCTGGATTCTCTTGCCAATACCGAAGAGCAGCAGATACTTCACGATGTGGGTTTGACTTCCCGCCATATACAAGGCTTTGCAGAACTGCGCTCCGGCGTACAATCACTCTCCACCACGACGGAAGAAGTGCGCCGACAATACACAACAAAGACGCAGCCTCTGGTGCATATCATCCGCTCGACCTCAAGATTTTCAGCACAAGAGCCGTCGCTCGCACTGCCGTTTACCGCGCTTTTTCAACAAACAGAAAAGCAACGTCGCGCCTCACAACTACAAGCCTTAATTTTGAGCGCAACCGCATCGAAGACCATTTCCGGCGCGGAATTAAAAGAAATGTATGAACTGCGCTCCGAAGAAGCTGTTTTTGCACGCGAGGCAACATTTTGGGTGGATTCTGCTCTTACGCAAGCGGTATCTGAGCAGCTACGACGTGAGCGGCGAGAGCCGGAACAAGAGTATGGACGTTTTATTGAAATGCTGATACAAGTTTCTGATTCCGATAGCCTGAGCCTCTCTTCGGAACAGTGGCTGCACATATCACAGACCTACATCAACACCCTCATGGCAGAAGAGAAGGCACTGCACGAGGAAATTCGCCGTAAAGCGGCACGACTGCAAGAATCCAATGCACGGACACTGCACGGTGTTCTGCTTGTGAGCATCGCTATCCTTCTGATTCTCACCGGAATTTCCTTTACGATTGTACGCTCCATTACACGCCCCTTAGCCACGTTGGTTCTTCATACGCAGAGAGTAGCCGAAGGGGATTTTGCAGCAGTTCCGGCAATCCATTCGCACGATGAAGTCGGCAGATTGGCGCAAGCCTTTCAGGAGATGACCAAACGCATTGGTGCTGCTCTTGCAGAAAGCCGTGCGGCACATCAAGAAACCGAGGTAGCACGCGAGGCAGCCTTGCAGGCACAGCGCACCGTTCAAGAAAGAGAAGAATTGCTACGGCGGCATATTGAACATCTTTTGGCAGCAATGGAACGCTTTGCGCAAGGGGACTTAACGGCAACGGTATCATTGGCGACGCTGCAACATGAGACGAGAAGTCCGGCGCTGATAACACTACCCCAACACCACTCCACCACCACCAAACACCAAAGCGATATTGAACGACTATTTTGGGGTTACAACCAATCCCTGGAAGGGATGCGCAAGGCTATTGAGCGCACCGGTGAAGCAGTGAGCAAAGCGGCAGAAATCGGCGACGAAATACTTATGCAAACAGACGATTTGGCAAATGGGGCGTATAACCAAAACACACACGCCCTAGAAATTGCCGGAGCGGTCGAAGAACTTTCCCGCACCATTGCCGAAAATACCCGCCAGACGATGATTGCCGCCGACGAAGCCCGTGCGACCGGCAAAGAAGCTGAATCAGGCGGCGCGGTCATTACTCGCACCATTGCCAGCATGACGGACATTGGCGATATGGTGTTGTCGCTGACATCCACCATTGAGCGACTTGGCGAAAGTGGGAATCATATTGGCGAGGTCATTGAAATAATCTACGGCATCGCCGACCAAACAAACCTTCTCGCGCTTAATGCTGCCATCGAAGCAGCACGGGCGGGCGAATCAGGACGAGGTTTTGCGGTCGTTGCCGACGAAGTGCGAAAACTTGCCGAGCGGACGCAAAACGCAACGAAAGAAGTAGGGCGTATTATTGAAAATATCCTCAACGATACCGAAGAAGCGGTACAGATTGCGCGTCAAGGCTCCGAAAATGCACAAGAGAGCGCAAAAGCCGCCGCAGAATCTTCGACCGCGCTCCACCGCATTATTGACCGAACAACCGTTGTTTCTGATATTATCGCAGCCTTGTCCGCCGCAGGAGAGCAACAAGCAGGGGTTGCCGAGGACATTGCACAACGGATGGCAAACATTAGCCGCATCACACAGTCGTCATCCGATGCAGCGCAGCGTATCACCGAAACAGTACAGACCATGGATTCGCTTATGCTGACCGTACAAACAATGGTTCGTGGATTTCAGACAGACGCGGCACAGAATTATTCAAACTCACAAGTTCGGGCGTAAGGGCAAATACACAATACCTTCCTATACCACCACCCTAACCACACGAAGTAATACCAATTTGAGTTGATAACTGTGCAAAAAAAAATCCGGCTTCAGTGGCACAGACATTCTTTTCTGTGCGAGTATTTATGCTGCTTCCAGAGAAAAGCATTGAAAAAATAATGCACAATCTTCAACGTAAATTGGTATAAGTGGTCAAAACCAATTCGGTAAACTGTTGGAGAATTGTTCTCGGAACGGCAAATTGCGTTATGCCGTTCTTGTTTAATTGATAATAGAGTTTCGCATGAAGTTTGTAACGCCCTTGAATGAAGCCACGCGAGAGCAATTACGGTCTATCGTTTCCTCTGACGCACCATTCCATAAACGCCGCCGTTCTCGTGCCATTCTCTTGAGCAACCAAGGCTTCAAAGTGGATATCATCGCAAGTATTTTCGAGGTGACCCGCGATACGGTCAGTGCTTGGATAGACCCTTGGGAAGAAGAAGCGTTTGACGGTCTGGAAGATACACCGTTACTTCATCCGCAGCAAAGCAACCGAGCGCGTCTGGTGGTGGAAAAGAAATTGAAGAAATCGCTCTCGCCGAAAACCATTCGCCGCCACTTGCAAGAGTCCGGTTACAGCTATCGTCGCATTTGGCAGGACATTTGCCGATACGCCATTGAAAACAGCGTATCAGCGTTCAACAGCGCGAATGGTTGAACAGACCATCAACGATGACTGTATCATTGCTGCGGTGGAGCGCTATATTACTCGTTTGGTACGTTCAGGCATGAACAAACCTATTGGTTTAGTTTGGGATAACGCCTCAAGTCATCACAGTGCGCAGATGGATGAAGCCAGAGAGCGACGGAAAAAACGGGGGGTAGAAATTGAATTTTTACCACCCTACTCACCAACACTCAACCGCATCGAAATCGTGTGGCAGCGCGTCAAGCACCTGTGGCTACCTCCTTAAAAAAATCGTTCTTAGCTGTCGCTGAATCTCGAAATCAATATGCTCCAATTTACCCCCGCAACGTAGTTTCTTCCTTCATTTGCCGTTTGAACTGCTTTTTTGTATTTTGTGTCATACAAAAAATGTGTTTTCTCTTGAATTGCCCTTTGTTGCCATGCACACGCCGCTCTTTTCGCCGAAAGCTCTCCAAAAACAGTATGATTCTCTTCCCGAACCCTCAGAAAGCGTTCTCCTTCGCGCTCAAGAATGGAAGCATATGATTGAGAACCGCAGCGTTTTGGCTGCCAAAGAAACCGAACTCGACGGGCAGTTTCTCACGCACTTTTTCAGGGATATTCTCGGCTTTAGCGATAACCGTGCTTCGGGCGCGTGGACACTCACCAAAAATCAAACCTCACACGCTGATAGTTCCGTGCCGGATGGTGTGCTGGGCTTTTTTGCTATGCAAGGCAATGAAAGCGTTTCCCGTGTTCATGCCGTGATTGAACTCAAAGATGCCTCGCACGACCTCGACAAAGCACAAAAACGCCAGAATGACAAGCGAAGCCCCGTTGAACAGGCATTCAGCTATGCGCCGAAAGCAGGCGGAAATTGCAAATGGGTAATTGTCTCGAATTACCTCGAACTGAGGCTGTACCACCACACCGACCAAGCCAAATACGAGCGCTTTGAACTTTCGCGCCTCACCGAACCGCAGGAAATGAAACGGTTGCTTTTTCTCATGCACCGCGATAATCTCTTGCCATCATCTGAAAGCGAGATCACATCACGCACCGAAGAACTTTTTGCGGCACGGGTGAAGGAAGAAGACCGCATCACCAAAGAGTTTTACGCCGAGTACAAACAAGCCCGCAGCGACCTTTTTAAGCACCTCTGCGCGGCGAATCCAACCGCACCGGAATTGCTCGTGCTGAACAAAACGCAAAAGCTGCTCGACCGCGTAATTTTTGTGTGCTTTGTAGAAGATAAGGAAATCATTCCGCGTCGCACCTTTCGGAGGTTGTTGGATGATGTGAAACGGGACAAATTCAACCGCAGCGACACGAAAATTTGGGATAGAGTGCGCGGCTTGTTTGCTGCTATCAACGAAGGGTATCCCGACGAACATATCAACAAGTTCAACGGCGGCTTGTTTGCTGATGATGCCGAGTTGGACGCGCTTGTCATCAAGGACAGTGTGCTGGAGCATATCATCGCGCTGGAAAAGTACGATTTCGACAGCGACCTGAACGTGAACATTTTGGGGCATATTTTCGAGCAGTCCATCACGGACATCGAAGAACTGAAAGCCCAAATCGCAGGCACAGCGCACGATGCAAGCAAAGGCAAGCGCAAAAAAGACGGCATTTTCTACACGCCCGAATACATCACGCGCTACATCGTGCAAGAGACCGTTGGCGGGTATTTGGAAGAGCGCAAGGCAGAATGTGGCTTTGAGACGCTTCCACCAATCACGGATGCCGATTGGCAAAGCATCAAGCGCGACAAGCGGAACGTGCTCACCTACAACAAAACCATCGAACGGCACATTGCCGCGTGGACGGCATACCGCGAGAAACTCGCTGCCGTCAAGGTCTGCGACCCTGCCTGTGGGAGCGGTGCATTTTTGAATCAGGTGTTTGATTTCCTCTATGCCGAAGGGCAGCGCGTAAACGCTGAATTGGCGCGGTTGCAACTGGGGCAAACCACCACGAGCGACCTCCAAAAAGACATTCTGCAAAACAACATCTACGGCGTGGATGTGAACCCCGAAAGCGTCGAAATCACGCGGCTTTCGCTGTGGCTGAAAACCGCAGACCGCTCGAAAGAACTCACCTCGCTTGACCACACCATTCGCTGCGGGAACTCGCTCGTGGATGACCCGAATGTTGCCGGAGAAACGGCGTTTGATTGGGCGGCGGCGTTTCCTGAAGTCATTCAGCAGGGCGGCTTTGATGTGATTGTGGGGAATCCGCCGTATGTACGGCAGGAACTCTTGCCGGAAGCAATGAAGGCTTTTCTTGCCAAAAACTACACTGTTGCTCACGGAAGCGCGGATTTGTATGCGTACTTTATGGAGCGTAGCGTGAACCTCTTGAAAAATGGCGGTTTATACAGCATCATCGTTGCAAATAAGTGGATGCGGGCAAGCTACGGCGAACCGCTCCGACGCTGGATAAAAACCCAATCGCTGGAAGAAATCGTTGATTTTGGCGATTTACCTGTGTTCGAGGATGCTATTGCGTACCCGTGTGTGCTGCGTGTTCGCAAAGGCGCACCGCAAGAGGAGTTTCGGGCAGCAAACATCACAACGCTTGATTTTGAGAGCCTTGCAGCGGAAGTAGAGCGCACACGGTTTGCTGTGAGTGTGGCGCAATTACAAGATGAAGGATGGTCGCTTGCAAACAAGGCAGTGAGCGATGTTCTGGCAAAACTCCGTGCAGCAGGTACGCCGCTTGGCGAGTATGTACAGGGGAAAATTTATCGCGGCGTTCTGACAGGCTTAAACGAAGCATTTGTGGTAGATGCCGCCACCCGCGCCCGTTTGATAGCGGAAGATCCACGAAGTGCCGACGTGTTGAAGCCGTTTCTTGCGGGGCGAGATGTGAAGCGGTATGCAACGCCGGAGGTGGAGAATTATTTGATTTTTGCGCGTCGTGGAATTGATATTGCTCAATATCCCACAATAGAACGCCATTTATCGCAGTTCAAAGACCAACTTATGCCTAAGCCACGCGATTGGCAAGGTGCAGAATGGCAAGGACGCAAGGCAGGAAGTTACAAGTGGTATGAATTGCAGGATGCCGTAGATTACTTTGCGGAATTTGAAAAGCCGAAAATTATCGTCCCTGCAATCGTACAAAGCGCATCATACCTTGTGGATTCGAGTGGTTTTTACTCCAACGACAAAACGAGCATTATCGGCGTGGATGATAAAGCCTTGCTTGCGGTGCTGAACTCCAAAGCAACGGATTTTTTCATGCACAGCATCGCAGCCACGAAACAAGGCGGTTTCTACGAATACAAGCCGATGTATCTGGTGCAGCTTCCCATTCCGCCCATCACCAACGCTGAAGCATTGACCGCGCACGTGGAAACAATGATAGCGACAAACAAAGCCCTCGCCGACCTCCGCAAGCGAGTCCTGACGGTGCTTTTGAGCAAAACAGGCATAGCCAAAGCCAGCACGAAACTTCAGGAGTGGGATGCGCTCACGTGGGCGGAGTTGGAAGCGGAGTTCAAAAAAGCAAAAGTGAAACTGTCCTTGAACGACCAAGAGGAATTGTTGCAATACTTCGAGCAGAAAAAAGCAGAAGCGGAGCGGCTGAAAACCATGCTTACCACAACCGACCGCGCTATTGACGCGCTGGTGTATGAGCTGTATGGTCTGACGGCGGAGGAGATTCGGGTGGTGGAGGGAGGTGCGTAATGTATTTGATGTATGTAGATGAAAGCGGCGACACGGGTCTTCAAAACAGCCCGACACGATATTTCGTGCTAAGTGCGATGATTTTCCATGAATTACGCTGGCACGAGATGTTGGAAAGTTTAATTACTTTCAGAAAGCATCTCCGGGACACGAAAGGTCTGAAGCTACGAGAAGAAATACACGCCTCGCATTTTATCAATAATCCACAAGAATTGGTGAGGATACGGAGAAATGACCGATTAGACATTATGAAACAGTGCATGGACTGGGCGGCAGAACAAAGCGGAATGAACATCGTGAGTGTGGTTGTTGATAAGCACCATCATTCCAACGATGTATTTGAGTTTGCGTGGAAGATTTTATTGCAACGTTTTGAAAATAATATCAATTACCGAAATTTTGCCGGTCCAATGAATGCAGATGAGCGTGGAATCGTGATTTCGGACAATACGGACGGCAGGAAATTACAGACACTTGTCAGAAAAATGCGCCGTTACAATCCTGTTCCCAATATGCAAGGGTTATATGGCGGTGGTGCAAGAAACTTACGGGTGAGTCATGTTGTCGAAGACGTAATGATGAAAGATTCTAGCTCGTCATACTTTCATCAAATTGCCGACGTTGTTGCCTACTGTGTACGACAGATGTACGAACCCAATGCGTACATGAAGAAAAAAGGTGGGCATAAATTTTACGAGCGTCTTGACCCCGTACTCGTAAAAAAAGCGTCGTACAAGCACCCCTTGGGGATTGTAGAAGTCTAAAAAAAAGGGACGAAGCCGTCCCGGGTGAATCCTACTCCGTAGTCTGGCTGCGTTTTGGATTCACCATTAAACTACGACAATTCTTTGACTTTACCCAACAAAAATGGTGATGTTTTCACCGAACTTGTCCGCGAAGAACTATGAACACGTTTATTTCTCTCATACAATTTTGTCCCGATCTTGCACGTTCCGATGTGTTTACTGTTGGGATGATATTCCGCTCCGATGCTCATGAATACTACCGTGTAGAGGTTTCGGAAAGCCGCCTGAAACGTATCTGCCGAGCGTTTGGCATCAAAGACAGATTGCTTTTGGATGCAGCAATCTCAGGCATAAAGCAGCAGCGATATGATGTAGCCTACTTGCAGTATCTTCACGCCTACGAAAACGGCATTATCCGTTATACACTTCCGAAGCCCGTTGCTACCGATGTGCCGCAGGAGACGTTTACGCAACTTTACAAGATTTATGTTGCTGACAGCGATGAATTAACACCACACAAAACAGCACAGCGAGTAAGTTCGACGTTCCAAAAGGCACTCAAAAAAGATATGGTACTTCCGCATCGTTTAAGTATCCGATATAGTCTCGATACTGTCTTGCAAAAGTATATGACTTCTGCCCCAACGATTGACTTTATTGGCGGTAATGGTAGCCTATTTTGTGGTCAGATGCCAAATATGCGCTCTGACGTTACCTTACCTCGTTTTTTGCATTTGTTTGAATCACTCATGCTACATTTTGAAGCCCAAAAACTATTTGACGCAGAAAACTTTCATGTACTAATTAACACGCGGTATTTTGGGAGTCAAGAGTTGAAAGAACACCGTGAATCCTTTCGCCGTTGGCAAAAAATAAAAGGCTTTACACTTCTGGAAGTAAGTGATATGAAGGAAGCGGTGAATATGATTCGTGATAAGGTTGAAGCCAAAGATGTTCAGCCTTTTGACCAATGGCTCATGCAACATAGAGAAGAATCAGCGTAGCAAATAGTAATGACTTACACCTCTTTCCCACAAAATAACGCCCCAAAACTTGACCTTTTTTTGACCTACATCGGCAAAAAAATGCAAAAAACATGACAAGTTGAGCGAACATTCGCGGGCAGTGTAAAAATACAAAAGCCTGTAAACTATTCATTTACAGGCTTTTATGATTGTTGTATTGTGGACTCAAGGGGGATCGAACCCCTGACCTCTTGAATGCCATTCAAGCGCTCTCCCAAAACTGAGCTATGAGCCCGTGACGTGTTCTAACGTATTGATGCGGCTTTAACGCACGGCAAAAATACTCTTTTTTCTTGTCGCTGTCAAGGTTTTTTCACCCGTTCAGGATTCATTTCAATAAACTCTTTCCACGACGAAGCCTTCTTCTTGCCGCCTTTTCCGGCAAGCGAAGCAATTTGATACGAATGGCAAATCGCCACTGCCAAGGCATCGGTCGCATCATAAAAATCCGGTGTTTCCTCAATGCCAAGCAGGTTTTTTACCATGTACTGCACTTGTTCTTTGCTGGCGTTGCCGTTGCCCGTGACGGCTTTTTTAATGAAGCGCGGCGCGTATTCCACCGCCGGAACATCCAGCATAATTGCCGCTAAAATAGCAGCGCTGCGGGCGTGAGCAAGTTTGATAATCGAAGGAACGCTTTTGCTGTAAAAAATCGTTTCGATGGCGAGTTGGTCAGGCAAAGAACGCTCAATGACTTTTTGCAAACGGGTGTAAATCGTCTTGAGACGCAAGGGAATATCCTCGTGCTGTCGCTTTGCTTCGATAACGCCGTATTCGATGAGTGTCAGATTCTTCCCTACTTTTTCCACCACACCGTAACCGCACACAACGCTTCCGGGATCAATACCCAAAATCCGCATAAATACTCGCTCCGTGACACAATACTAGAAAGTGTTGAGTGCTAAGTTTTGAGTGTTGAGTGCTAAGTTTTGAGTGTTGAATTTTGAGTCTGAAATGCTCAGAAAGTAACCAAGCACCAAGTAACCAAGCACCAAGTAACCAAGCACCAAGTAACCAAGCACCAAGTAGCCAAGTAACCAAGCACCAAGTAACCAAGCACTACAAAATATATTTGCTCAAATCTTGATTTTTCGCAATCGCCGACAAGCGTTCTTTCACAAAATCCGGTGTGATGGTAACGGTCTTGTCCGTCACGTTGTCCGGTGTGTTGTAAAGCGTTTCTTCGAGCAAGGTTGTAAGAATCGTGTGCAAGCGCCGTGCGCCGATATTCACCACTTCCTGATTCACATATGCGGCAGTGGAAGCGATTTCTTTTATTGCAGCATCCTCAAACACCAAATTCACCTCTTCACTCGACATGAGCGCTTGATATTGCTTGATGAGCGCGTTTTCGGGAATCGTCAGAATTTTGAAGAAATCTTCTTCGTTCAAACTATCCAATTCCACGCGAATGGGGAAACGCCCTTGCAATTCGGGAATGAGGTCGGAAGGCTTTGCGACGTGGAACGCGCCGGAGGCAATGAACAACACGTGGTCAGTGCGAACAGGTCCGTATTTCGTGGAAACAGTCGAACCCTCCACAATCGGCAACAAATCTCGTTGCACACCGGAACGCGATACATCCGGTCCACCCGAGCCGCCGCCTGTAGTCGCAACCTTGTCAATTTCGTCAATAAACACAATGCCCATGTTTTCTGCTCGTGCGACTGCTTCCTGCATAGCGGCTTCCATGTCAATTAGTTTTTCTGCTTCTTCCTGCTCCAAAAGCTGACGTGCTTCGGCAACGGTAACTTTGCGCTTGACTGTGCGCTTTGGCATCATGCCTTCCAGCATATTTCCTATGTCTATGCCCATATTGTCCATGCCGATTGGTCCCAACACGTGCATTTGCGGGGAACTGTCGTTCATGTCAATTTCGATAACGCGGTCTTCGAGGTCGCCGTTTTGGAGTTGTTGTAAAAAGCGGTCGCGTGTGGCGGCGTTTTCAATCACTTCGCCCTCTTCGCCTGTTTCAAAGCCAAAACTTCCCGCACGGCGCACCTGCGGTGGAATGAGAATATCCAAAATCCGCATCTCTACGGCTTTCTTCGCCGCAGCGCGGACTTCTTCACGCTTTTCTGCACGAACCATGTTTGCGGCAATTTCCGCCAAATCACGAATCATTGACTCCACATCGCGCCCGACATAGCCAACTTCGGTGAACTTTGTGGCTTCCACTTTCACAAACGGCGCACCCGAAAGTTTCGCCAAACGTCGTGCAATCTCGGTTTTGCCAACGCCTGTTGGTCCAATCATAATGATATTATTCGGCATAATTTCATCGCGCATCTGCCCTTGCACATTCTGCCTACGCCAGCGATTGCGCAGCGCAATAGCAACGGATTTTTTCGCGTTTGCTTGTCCGATGATGTATTTATCAAGTTCGGTAACGATTTCACGGGGTGTGAGCGCTTGCAGTTTTTGGACGTGCGCGGGAAGCGCTGATTTGGTCTCGGTTGAAGATGTTGGCATAGTTCAAAAAGAAAACAAAAGAATAGCAAATAGCGAGGCGAATATAGCAAATTCCTATGGTAGAACAACGCAGAAAATGTTTACAAGATAATTCAGTACAAAGTTTCGTGCAAAGTTTCTCATAAAGTTTCGCACGAATGTTCGGGTGTTTGGCGTATATTTGCAAGAATTTGTTGTTGCAATTATCGCACTATTTTCCACAGCACCATACCCAATGTTTCAGACTGTACCCCGCATCCCGCTTCGAGATTTTTTCCGCAATCCCGAAAAATCCGGTTATCAACTTTCTCCTTCCGGCACGTTTATTTCTTGGCTTGCTCCCTTTGAAAACCGCATGAACATTCATGTTCAAGACCGTCGTGATGAGCGCATTATGCGCGTTACCAGCGAAACGGCTCGTGATATTTCGGGGCATTTTTGGAAATCCGACAGCCGCATTATTTATGTGAAAGACTTCGGCGGTGATGAAAATTTTCACATCGTTGCCGTGAATATCAACGGTGAAGATTTGCGCGATTTAACGCCGTTTGAGGGCGTACGGGCGCAGATAATTGACCCGCTCGAAGATTTTGACGAGTTTATGCTCGTTGGCTTAAACAAACGCAATCCCGAACTTTTCGATGCGTACCGCCTGAATGTCGTTTCCGGCGAATTAACACTTGTCGCAGAAAATCCGGGTAATATCACCGGCTGGATGACCGACCACAAAGGCGCTTTGCGCTTGGCAATAGCCACCGATGGCGTAAATACAACACTTCTGCACCGCGCAAACGAAAACGAGGAATTTCGCCACGTCATTACGACCAATTTCAAGGAAAGCATTGACCCGCTTTTTTTTACGTTTGACAACGCGCACCTCTACGCCTCATCCAATCTGGGGCGCGACAAAAGTGCTATCGTTGAGTTCGACCTTCAAACTGCGAAGGAGCGCGATGTCCTTTTTGAACACGACGACGTAGATGCTTCGACGCTTTCCTATTCCCGCAAACGCAAGGTTTTAACTTCCATCACCTACACGACATGGAAACGGGAGCGCGTCTTTCTGGATAAACTTGCAAAAAATCTTTACCAACGAGCAGCAGCGCGGCTTTCAGGCTATGAAGTCGTTGTGGCGGATATGAACCGTGACGAAGATGTGATGCTCATTCGCACCTACAGCGACCGCTCTTTGGGCGCATACTACCTGTTCGATACGAAAAAAGACAAACTCTCGAAACTGAGTGATGTCAGCCCTTGGTTGAACGAAAAAGACCTTTGCGAAATGAAGCCCGTGCGCTACGAAAGCCGCGACGGACTGACTATCAACGGCTATTTGACGCTGCCGAAGCTGCCTCGCAACCGCCAAGCGCGAGATTTGCCTGTGGTCATCAATCCACACGGCGGTCCGTGGGTGCGCGATGCGTGGGGCTACAACCCCGAAGTGCAGTTTCTTGCCAATCGTGGTTATGCGGTCTTGCAGGTGAATTATCGCGGCTCCACCGGCTATGGGCGCACGTTTTGGGAAAAGGGCTTTAAGCAGTGGGGGCGTTCCATGCAAAACGACCTTTCGGACGGCGTGAAATGGCTCATTGAGGAAGGTATTGCCGACCCTAAGCGCATCGCTATTTACGGCGGCAGTTACGGCGGCTACGCAACGCTGGCGGGATTAGCATTTACGCCGGAATTATACGCTTGCGGCGTGGATTACGTTGGCGTGAGCAACCTTTTTACGTTTATGAACACTATTCCGCCTTATTGGAAGCCGTATTTGGCAATGATGCACGAAATGGTTGGCAATCCCGAAGCCGATAAAGACTTGTTTCATTCGGCTTCTCCGGTATTTCATGTGGAGAACATCAAAGCACCGCTTCTTGTGGCGCAAGGCGCAAAAGACCCGCGTGTGAATATCGAAGAATCGAATCAAATCGTGGAAGCACTGAAAAAACGCGGTATTGACGTTCCCTATCTTGTCAAAGACAACGAAGGACACGGCTTCCGCAACGAAGAAAATCGCTTTGAATTTTACGGAGCAATGGAGGAATTTTTAGCGAAGTATTTATCGGACGACGAGGAAATGTAGATTTTGACTACTGCTTTGTTTATGTAGTTTTTATACCTTCCGGCTGTCCGCTTCCACGTTCTTACGTGGGCGGGCTGTCGGATTCGCGTCAAACAAAATCCGACAGCCGGCACCGCACTTCCACTCCTCAGCCGGCAGCCGGAAGATATAAAAATTAAGCAGACACAGCACTACCGTGCGTTGCACATTCTTTCATCTCAACTGTTATGCACTACACCGTTCAACGCTGGCAAGAAGCGACATTTTCCTCCGCAGAATGGGATAAATTCGTGCTTTCTGCCGATAACGGAACAATATTTCACGAGCGCACGTTTTTGAACTATCATCCGCCGGAGCGTTTTACCGACCATTCCTTGGTGATTCGCTCCAAAGGCAGGATTCAAGCGCTTTTTCCGGCGGTCGAATGGACGATTGACCGAGACAAAACGCTCTTTTCGCATAGGGGAGCATCGTATGGCGGGTTTGTCTATCAGTCCGTTTCGTTGGATGAGGCGTTGGGCTGGGTGCAAGCATTAAAGCACTATGCACGGGAAGAAGGTTTTACGCGGATATTGATGACGCTTCCTCCTATGCTCTATGCTGCGCAGCCAACGAACTATTGTGATTTTGCCTTGGTTTCCGAAGGCTTCCGTTACCAAAAGCGAGAGATGACGGCGGTTTTCGCCGTTCCGCCCACCGAAGACGAGATTTTTTCCCGCTTCAAACAAGAAGCCCGTACAGCAACGCGCAAAGCCGCGAAAATGGGTGTTCGCGTGGAAAAGTCGCATGATTATGCGGCGTATTACGATATTTTGTCGCATAATTTGATGATGCGGCACGGCGCAACGCCTACACACACCTTAGCCGAACTCGAATACCTCGCCAAAACCTTCCCAGACCGCATTTCGCTGCAAGCTGCGTTCCTTGAAAAGCGTATGATTGCAGGTGTGGTAAACTTTATTGCCAACCCGCGCACGATGCTTGGTTTTTACATCAGCGACAACAAGGAATTTCAAGAATACCGTGCGTTGAACCTGCTTTTTTATGAAATTTTTCGGGAATGTGCTGCAAGCGGCATAGAATGGTACGATTTCGGCACCTTCACACTCAATATGCAGCCCAATTTTGGCTTGGGGAAATTCAAAGAAACCTTTGGCGCACGAGGAATTTTCAGGGATACACTGGAAATTTGGTTGTAGAAATTTTTCTTGGAAAGCCTTATTTCTTGCGCTCTGCGGAATACGACACTCGCTCCATTTCCGCAATCAATCGCACTGCCAAGGCAATCATTGAAGCATTGTAATCAATCGCATTTTCATTCGTCGCGTAGGAGCGCTCATCGTCTGCATAGCTCTTCAAACCTTGATTCTTGGGGGCAATATTCGATTGTTCCAATTCATTCGCACCGCCTGCAAGCAAGCCCGGAATCATCTGCTTTCCCGTCAGATGTTTCGCACGAGCAAAGGTGTGGCAAATATGCTCCACAGCGCGAGTGCCAATGCCGCTTACAAACGACAAGCCTTGCGGGTTGCGCCCCATGAGAAAATCTAATTGGTCTTGTGCGCCGTCCAGAAAACTGCGGTGTTTGCCTGTGGTGTAGGAAATGCGATACGCATGAAGCAGCGTGATTCCTTCTTCCGCAGCCATTTTGTTTGAACCCCAGACAATGCGGTCATTCCCGTACCGATAACCACTCGCGGCGATACGTCCTTCGATACGTCGGGCGTGTTTGGTAATGCGCTTGGTAATATCGGCATGAAGCGGCATGGCAGCAGGATTTCTGAGAAGATTTGTCATAGCAAGCGGAGCCGCATTTTTCCATTCGACAATGCCAAATTGCACTGTGTCAGTGGGGTGAGCAAGGAACAACCGCGCTGCACGGAAATACGCGCTGTCCTGTGTGGTGAGAAACAGTTCGGAAGCCGCATAAAATCTATCGTCCGTGTCTGTCAAAAGCGAAGCCTCCCTATCCACTTCCGATTCCAGATATTTCCCCGACCCCCCGTCATCACTCACTTGCCAATCCACTATCATTTGCGGATGCTTCTCCAAGTATCGCCACGCTGCTTTTGCCGCCCGTAAACACGTATCGGCATATCGTCCCCAATATGGCTTCAATACTCGCGCCGCTTGCGCCATAGCTCCGGCAAATTTCGCCGTTTCGGGCGTACTGATGCCGTAAACATAGCGTCGTTGCTGCTCTTCATCGGGTGCGATAAGCGGCGACCACGCTGCACCCGAAAGTTTTCGCATCACCGCGCCGTCGGAGCGTTGCATCCGCAGCAACCAATCCAGCGCAACCTTGATTTCATCACACACGTCCGGCACTCCATTATTGCTTTCGGGAATCGCCGTATTGTCTCCAAACAAGCGTGGAAGCGGCTTTGCGAACTCTTCCACCAGTGTCAGTAATTCCGCTACTGTTACCGCCGTTGTGGTGATATATTTTCCGTAATCACCCGCATCGTGCCAACCGCCAACAGCGTGTATGCGTGTTCCTTGTGGATAAATGCTGTCCGCACGAGCAACAACGCCGTCTTCGCGGTGGCAAGCGCCGTGAACAATGCCAAGCGCCGTGTCGCGGACAGCAACGCCGCAGCGTTGGAAATAGTACGAGCGGAGCATCACGCGCACCAGATTGTCGTACACGCCTTGCCCAATGCGGAAGGGAGCCGATTCCACGCCGCCATAGCGTACACGATACGTGCCTTCATCACTGAGAATGGAGAAATCAAGCGCTCTCAAAGTATCACCACTTTGCGCATCAAGCGTTGGTGCGCTCATTGCAACCCGCAGCACAACACGCTTTCGCACGGTATCAACCACATCGGCAATATTCCCAAAACGCAGCGTGTCCTCATGCCGCACTGCACCTTGCACAAGCGCGATTTTCTGCGCGGAAGGATAAAAACCAAGTTGATTGACCACAATGCGGCATTGTGCCAATTCTTGGCTATACAGAGCCGTTTCTCGCTTGGAACAGGCTACAATCAGCGTTATCCAAACGATATGAAGCAAGGCAGTCTGCACGGTATAAATAATGCGTGATTTCATCGGCTTCGGCGGCGATAAAGGCTGAGAAAACCAGTGTTTATGGGATTCATCACGGCGGAATTGGTGTAAGGAATTTGCATGACTAAATCGTACTTACGGCGCAGAACGCCCGTTTGAAGCTGTTCGCCCAATTCTCGCAAAATTAAACCATTCAGATACACATACTCGAATTTACCTTCCCAGACAGCATCTATCACGTCTTGCGCCTCGCGTTTGCCGTCGAGATTGTTGTCAAACCACGTCATTTCTTCGAGGTTTTTTGTCGGAATGGCAGGGAAACACGCATAGCGAAAAAGATACGCATCCTCGCTTAAAATCGTCGTTTGTGGGGTGAGATTCTTACGCACAAAGCGCGTCATTGCATCGGTATTGGGATAGGCATTGTGGACTTCGCGTAATTGTAGCCAAAGCAGCGCCGAAGCCACAATAATCACCATTCCCGCCACCGCACGAAGGACATCGCTCTCGCGTTCACTTGCCCTTCTAAGCAAGCAATAGAGAGCTTCTCCGGCAATCGGCGCAAGGAAACAGCACACATATAGAACGTGTTTGTAGAGCGAAATAATATCGCCGGAACGTAGATGATACGCGGCAAGCGGTACAGCAAACACGACTAACCCCGCATAAAACCACGAGGAAAGCGTTTTCTCACGCCAAAAAGCGACGATTGCTGCTGCGCAAACAGCCGTCAAAGCCGCATATTCGCTGATTGTCGCCAGCAATTTCCACACCGTTGCATTTGCTTTGTGTGTGCCAAGAAGCTGATTCTGGTAAAGTTGCAGTAATTCAGCGCGATTAATGAGGATGTATGCGCCCAAGACCACTCCCACCATGAGCAGAAACACCAGCCCCGCACGACGATTCAGCAGCAAAAGCGCAACAAATAACAACGGAAAATACGCAACCGCGATATACTTTGCCAAGACTGCAAAGGCGAATAATGCTGAACCCAAAAGCAGCATCAATACTTGTTTTGAAGCTGTTTCTTTGTGCATCGTGAAGACCGCTTTGGACAATAACCATAGCGCGGCGCTAAAGAAAAAGAAGCATACCACGTCGTAGGTGGCGAATTGGCTAATAAACGTGTGTGGAACGCTGAGGGCAAAAAGAACGGTGGAAATCTCTGCAATGCGCTTGGAATCTGGATTTTTTGTAAAAAGATTCCGCACAAATCCGTAAAAAAACCACAGTGAAATCACTCCCAAAACCGATGCAACGCCCCGTGCAGCCAAGTAACTCTTCTCGCCTGTAAGTATGCGGTCTGCAAGCCCATAGAGGTACAGGTGCATATCCGAACTAAACATATACGTTTTCGTTATCCACGGTTCGCCCGAAAGCAAAGCGCGTCCGACGAAGATATAATCACATTCGTCCAAATATGGCGAGTTGTAGGCAATGCCAAGCCGCAACAACACCATGATGAGCAGCGCAACTTGCACAAGCCCCCAAAATGCAGGCGTAGCCGTGCGTGGAAGCGGAGAAGTGAGACGGGAAGTCATTTGTGGGGGAATCCAACTGTGAGAGTTAAGGTAAAATTTACTTGTTTCAAAACTTTTTTGCTCAAAACTTTTTTGCTCAAAACTTTTTTGCTTAAAACTTTTTTGCTTAAAACTTTTTTGCTTAAAACTTTTTTGCTTAAAACTTTTTTGCTTAAAACTTTTTTGCTTAAAACTTTT
>JALONG010000105.1 GCA_025455065.1 Candidatus Kapaibacterium sp.
AGAGGGCATCAGCAATGACATTATACGCTCTCTTGTTAGTCCTGATTGGGTTATGGAGATTGTTAATGCACAATTATTAACTTAAATTGGTATAATCCAATCCACGATAGGCGCACGGAACTTGGGCAAAAAATTTTGGTTCAAGTAACACTTTTTCGCCAAGAATTACGGGAATATGAAGGAAATCAGTATTTGCAGCAATCTACTAAAAGCCGCTTGGTTACGCGCTTGCTCACGATACTAGCCGAAGGACAACCACATAAAGAGTACAGTGCAGCAGTAGCAACGGTGCTGTTAGAAAACGATGAGTTTCAAGAGATTTGTGCTTTTATGAGGCGTTTTACCTTGTGGACGGCAGAAATGCAGGATTTATACGCCACTCTTGAAGAAAATGCGCTTGCCTAACGTTAATACCTTTTCGGGTATATGCAGGTGAAATTTTGGTTGAAGTGAGAGCCGTTTGCCACTGCTTGCCGTACCTTTTCTTGGAAGGCTAGATTTTTGGTAATTTACACGTGTCCTTCATGCTAACGCTTTGAAGGAGGAATGCCGAAATATCCCCAAATTTTTTCCAAAACATCTGCTCATCAGGTGCTTCCAATGCAAACCTACATCAATCCTTACACCGATTTTGGTTTCAAAAAACTCTTTGGCGAGGAAGCAAACAAAGACATCCTCATAGATTTTTTGAACCAGCTTTTGCCGGAGCATCACCACATCAAGGATTTGACGTTTCGTAATCCTGAGCAGTTGGCGGATTTACCCTTGGAGCGCAACGCAATTTTCGATATTCATTGCGAGGCGATGTCGGGAGAAAAGTTTATCGTGGAAATGCAAAAAGCGAAAGTGAAGTATTTCAAAGACCGCAGTTTATTTTATCTGACCTTTCCCATCCGCGACCAAGCGCAGAAGGGCGATTGGGACTTTCGTTTAGAGCCAATCTATTTCATCGCCATTTTGGATTTTGAATACGACGAAGAAGAAGAATTACGCAAATTCCGCCGCGACATAACGCTCAAAGACCAAGACGGAACCGTGTTTTTCGATAAACTGCATTTGAAATTTTTGCAAATGCCGCTTTTCACCAAACAGGAACACGAGTTGGAAACACGCTTTGACAAGTGGTGTTACTTCTTGAAAAACCTAGAGCGCTTCGATGAAATTCCGCAAATTTTGAATGAGCCGATTTTCCAACGTGCCTTCAATACTGCGAAATTAGCCAATCTCACTAGCGAACAGCGCGACCGCTACGAGCGAAGTTTGCTCAACTACCGCGATTGGTACAGCATTATGAAAACGGCATTGGAAGAGGCGGTAGAAAAAGCGGAACG
Source organism: Candidatus Kapaibacterium sp. (assembly GCA_025455065.1). Classification (GTDB taxonomy): domain Bacteria; phylum Bacteroidota; class Ignavibacteria; order Kapaibacteriales; family UBA4661; genus PH2015. Next base: position 1,332 of record JALONG010000105.1, read on the forward strand.
AAAGACAGAGATCAGAACACAACTCAAGACACAAGAGAATATCGCTCAAAACATGATGACGCTGGGGCTGGACGACGCAACAATCGCCACTGCGACAGGTCTGAGCCAAGAGCAGATACAACGTCTGCGCCGCGAGCATGACGAACAAAAGCCTTGACGGGTAAGCCGACAACCCCTTGATACCACACACTTCTTCAACACTATCCACGAACACTATGCGAATACCGCTTACCTGCTGCCAACGGCTGTATGTCCTTTGTTTTCTTGCTGTTGCCTTATTCTCCTCACAAGGCTTTGCACAGGTAGATTCTCTCATACGCGAACTTCCCAAACTTTCCGATAGCAGTCGTATCCAAACACTCATTGATATTGCGATAGAATATACCGCTAAGGGTGAACATGACAAAGCTCTCAAGTACGGGCTTATGGCGGTAGAGCAAAGCAGAACGCACAATATTCCCTATTTACAGTTTTCGTCTCATAGTCGAGTAAGTGTAGTGTACGGACATCAAAATAACTTTCAAAAGTCTTTGGAATATGCCCAAAAAAGTGTCGCCATCTGCCGAGAAAAATATCCGAAAGGATTGCATCTCGCTGTGCTGCGAGTGGGAAATGCCTTCAGAGGTATCAATCTTGACTCCGCACGCGAATATTTTCTTGAGGCGCATCGGCTTTCGGTCATTGCCAACGATTCAGCAAAAATCTTTCTAAGTTTTCGCGGACTTGGAAGTGTATATTCTACTAAACAAGACTGGTTCAAAGCGATTGAATACTATCGAAAAAGCATGGCTATTGAACAGGCTCTTGACACGAATGCTGTCAAATATGAATTGAACAACATAGCCGATGCGTACAATCATTTGGGGCAATACGCCAACGCCGAACCCCTTGTGCGTCAGGCACTGGCTCTTGCAGAGCAATCAGGCGATAAAAACGATATTCAAGGCTTTAGTGAAACGCTTGCCGATGCTTTGGAGGGACTTGGGAAGTATCAAGAGGCGTTGAAATACTACAGGCAAGCCATAATGCTAGAACACGAACTATTGAACGCGGAAAAGGCGAATGAGATTTTGCTCATTCAGCAACGGCACGATGCCGCAGTAGCCGAGCGTGTGCGCCAAGCAGCCGAACAAGCCGCCCGAGAAGCCGAAAGCCGGAGAAACCTGACGCAGTATTCGCTGTTATTTTTGGTCGTGATGGGCTTGTTGTTTGTGGTGGTGTTTTTGGGAAAGCTGAAGGTAAACCTTCGCTGGTTGAATCTGCTGTTGGTGGTGTCGCTGATTATGGTGTTTGAGTTGGTGCAGGTCGTTTTTGACCCGTTTATACAAGAGAAAACGCAAAACATTCCTCTCTATCTTTTTATCTTCAGTGCGGGAATAGCATTGTTTCTCGCACCATTTCACGCAATGCTGGAAAACTTTCTTCGTAAACGGTTATCTCGTTCCAAGACTTCTACTGAGGAAGAAGGTGCGTAGAAAGTATTGTGAAGCCGTACACAAGTGAAAGTGTACCTTGCAGGCAAAGCCCATCAAAACCACTGACACAGTATCTTTCACGCGATATTCGTTTTGCTCTTGATGATGCTGCAATCGAAGAACTGATGGGACTTTGCGGGCATAAGCAGGTGAAGTTTTGGTTGGAATAGGCGGTTTGCCTTGCTTCCTCGCTGAACTTCCCCCAGAGACCGCTTTACTTCACACTCGGAAACGGATTAGAAAATTTCGGGTCGGTCTTGATAGTATTATCGGTAAGCGTTCTGAGAAACGCCGTCAAGTCAGCCCTCCCACCGCCTGCAACGCCGTGTTCCCGAATTCTTCCGTTGAACATCTGTTCAATATCCGCGATGCTGCCATTATGAAAAAGTGCTGTTCGCTCGGCAGTATTGCGTAAACTTGGCGATTTGAAGTTCCCTCTGCCGTCTGCACCATTGTCTCCCGTATTGGGCAAACCAAATGGTCTGGCGGGATTGGAGGTGATAAACATTGGTGGCGGGTGACAGCTTGAACAAGCATCGCGTCCATTCGTAAACAACTGCTCTCCACGTGCTTCAGAGGTTGTGAAGCTCTCTAAACCTTGTTTTACGCGGTCGTATTTGGACTGATACGGAACTATAGCACGTACAAACTGTGCCAATGCCAATGCAACACGTTCCGACGTAATAGCCGTGCTGCCAAATGCTTTTTGGAAGAGACTTGGGTAATAGCTCAGAGTTGCCAAACGTTGTTCGAGTTCCGGCAGCGTCATACCCATTTCTACTTCGTCTTGAATCGGCATCAGCACTTGTGCCTCCAGCGTCGCCGCACGTTCATCCCAAAACATTTTCCCCGATTGGTAAAAACGAACACTCAAAAGCGGCATAGAATGACGTGCCGTCAGACCACCTTGAAAGCCCTTGCTTTTGATGGCATCGTCGGTGAAGCTGAGTTCTTGTTTGTGGCAAGAGCCGCAGCTAATGGTGTTGTTTTTCGAGAGCTGCGTGTCGTAGAACAGCACCCGCCCCAGCGTGGCTCCGGCATCGGTAATCGGGTTATTCGAGGGCGTGTTATCAACTTGCGCCAAAGCGTCGGCGATATGCTTGGGAAATGTGGTGTTAGCGTAGGTGTACGTTGTGCTAAGATTTGGTGCTACTTCGTTTGGATTGGTAACAATCGGCGTTGTGCCGTTTGTTGTGCAAGCGCTCATGCTGAGTCCGACAAGGAGGCAGCAGATAAGAAGGTGCCGTGCTTGGCTGTGGTGTGTTTGGGTGTGCATGGTCGTCAGGTGAAGGTGTTGGAAAGGTGCCATTGGTAGAAAGAACAGCGCTTTCATAATTTCGTTACATTGATATTCACCTTTTGTTCGGAATATGACGACGAGTGGAAGGCACTTATTCCGTCCATTCAGCGTCAAACCATACTGCAACTGCTCGAAGGTGGTGCAGTGTGCAGTGTGCAGTACGGTGGTTCAACGCTTTGTCGCTTGATGTCCTCAGGGCTTATCCGCCCTCGCTTTCCTCACCCATGCAGTATTGGAGCAAATCTGCTTCGGCTTCTTTAGAGCCGGCATTGGCTGCTCGCTGCAAATCATTGCAAAATCCTTCGTCGTCGTCGAGAGCGCTATTGACATACGCCCGAAGGTAGTACACATCCGCTTGGCGGTACTTGCTTTCTGTGGCGAGACGATTCAGCAAGGGAAGTGCTTCCCAATAATTGTTCAAACGATAGTAACAATCAGCCTTGGCGTAGAGGGCATCCTCCGAAGCGGGATTACGCGCCAAGACGCTGTCGTAATTGCTCATTGCTTCGTGGTAAAATCCTTTTGACTGATACCAAGCGCCGCGCAGCCTGAAGGCTCTTGCTGTGGGATATAACCGCAGCGATGTGGAGAAATCCGCTTCCGCCGTGCTGTCGTCGAATATCCATTTCATGCGCCCTCGCTTATTGTACAATGTTGCTAATTCTTCGTAATACTCGTGCGCTTTTTCGCCTAATGATTCAACGAGCGCAATGCACCGACTGTAATCAGCAATCGCCTCGCGTTTTTCTAATTCATCAAAGGCTGATGCGCGTAGATGCAGAGCGCTGTAATCGCTCGAATCGCGCTGAATGTTGTGCGAAATGTAGTGTACGACGCTATCGAACTGCTTCGTTACCCGAAAATATTCTGCCGCTTTTTTCCAAATGTACTTGTCATCCGGCGACGAGACTTCGGCAACGGCTATTGCGCGGCGAATGTCCTGCTCTACCGAGTCTGCTGTCTGCTTCATAGCAAAGCGTGTTTGGGAGCGGAGAATGTAGGTATAGGCTTTGTCGGGACGCAAACGCACAGCTGCGGAATAATCCTCCAATGCTTGATAGTAGCGTGCTTCCCGATGTTGCAGAAAACCGCGCAGGACATACAAACTGTCATTGAAACCACCATTAAAGGCAGATGTGCGAAAGAGTGTATCACAGTACTTCCGTGCCTCGTAGCTTGGCAATTCCCCCCAGACCGCACACGAACACCGCTCGTAGAGTGCTTCTGCATTCTGCGGCTCACGGCGGAGAATCTGTGACCAGTACATCGTCGCCGATTTTGTTCTATCATCGTCGGCAGAGCGTTCGGCTTGTTCGCGGAAGTAATTGCGCCATTCTTCCACCGTCGTTGCTCGCCAAAGCAGTTCTAATGCACCTTCCAAAACATTACTCTCGTCACCTGCTTTGTCCAAATATGCTTCCACGACAAGTTTTGCATCGTTTGCCGCCGAAGCCGTGTCCCCAAGCGCTTCGTAGCTGACGGCACGAAAAAATCGTGTAACGTCTTCGTCGGGTTTGATTGCCAGCGCCTTATCGGCACTCCAAACCGCCTCGTTGTAGCGATTCAGCCGGAGGAGCGCACTCGCGCGATTACCCCAAGCGCGGTAATCCAGAGAATCCAGCGTGGTTGCTTGGTCGAAGTCGTATAAAGCCTTGTCGTAGGAATCTAAATGCAGATACAAATGCCCGCGTTGATACCACGCCTCGGCATACGTCGGGCAGACGCGGAGCGCCTTGGAATACCACTGCACAGCCGAATCCAACTCGTGCTTCCGCGTGTACTCACCCGCTATGCGAGCCATGTCAAATGCACTCAGTGGCTCGCCAGTAGGATCAATCCTAGGATCACCCTTTCTTGTGCTTGTACGGACAAGAGTATCCATCACGGTGTGTTTTGGGTGGGGATTGCGAAGAAAACGTGGTTTGGTTTCTTGAAGGACTTCTCGAAAGGTGGTGGCAAATTCTTTGGAGGTTTCTTTCCGCGTCACGTAGAGCAGCGCTGCGAGGAAAGTTGCCATTCGCACAGGACGCTCCGCAAAAACCGACGGGACGAAATCGTTATCTTCGGGGCAGAACAGCGAGACAAGGACGGTTGCGTGCGTCGAATACCGACGCTGCATTGTTTCGATGGTTATCGGATGTACCCAATGGGACGAAGCGCCTTTGAAATGGTACAACGGCAGGTTTGTCTCCAACGAAAGTTCATAAGATTTCGTGCCGTCAAGCTGTGGTGCAATCAAACAGGTGTAGGTGTTTTGGGCGGAGTGTTCTTGCAGATACCACGTGAGACGGCTTGGGGATTGAGGAAGGTTTTGCCACGAAACTTCGGCACAGCGCTTCCCGGCTCGTTCATAGAGCAGCACGCTTGGCTGTTCCAATGGCGGTACAGGAGACTGCGTAGAAGACTGCGTTACAGGCGGCGGAGAAGACTGTGCAGAAAGCAAGGAATGACCAATAACCAACAGCACCGACACAACAACGGACACCAACGACCAACACCGACAAGGACGGACACCAAGCACCATGCGCTTTACCGGCTGTGCCGTTAGTGGCTGTGCCGGCAAAAGATGTGTATTCATGGGAGGAGGAGGGAAAATGAGACTATCGAGGACTATGCGGACGATATGCTCAAATGCCATGCCACAAGGTTTTATCAGGGTTTTGGGGCGAAAAGTGTCAGTAATTCTTGACAGAAAGTGTCAGAGTGTGAGGTTTGGTGTGAGGGGGAGTTGGCAGAATTATTTTTACTCGCGCCATTCCGCAAAATCAGAGCATTGCATAACAACTTCTTTCAGTTTTTGTGCATATTCGGACTGTAGGTCTTTGATAGTGATGACAAGTGTATCCATGGCGCGTGTAAGCGGTATCATCGTCCATTTATAGGCAAATTGCTTGCGTGTATCATCGTCTGCTTCAAGCAACGCGAGTTGCTTTTCTTGAGGAATATCGCTTGTATCACTTTTTCCCTCAAACTTATATTGCACAAACTCATCCAAATAGCTGCAAACAACCGCCCAACCTTCCAGTCCTCTCGCTGAATCGTATTGCACTACTCGATTGCACTCATGGACGTTACGAGGGTAAACAGGAATTTCAGCGTATAAATCTCCTTCTTCTCTTTTTCGACTGGTGCCATCCCAAATTTTGTTGCCAAATTTTTTCTCCCAACTTTCCGCAAGTTTGAACCACCGCTCATCATCAAGTTTGTGTACCAAATCAGGACCGACGAGAATGAGAATGTCATTAGGTTGATTATCTGCCTTTATTGCAGAAGTAAGAATCTCATTGTGAAATTCACGGGTGTAAGCATTTGTGCTGGCTAGTACGATAATTCTTCCGCCGGGCAAATCTTCTTTGGCTTCTATATCCCATTGTAAATTGAACTTTGTGGCATAACATCTGATAAAACGAATGAGGTTTGTTTTCTGGCGTAGTGAAACTCTTAATCCGTTCTTTATTGTATCATTGTAATCAATACCTTGAGCCCAGTCACATTTCTCTGTTCGTCGGACTAATTGATCAATCCCATCAACAATAACCACACTTTTTGAGCCATACAACTCGTAGAGAATATTTTTTTCATGCTCTAACCAATCTTGTGCTTCATCAACAAGAATTACATCAAAAAGTAAATTTTCTTTACTTTTGGGTGGGCGTAAATATCTGTTTTTCTCATTTGGTAACTCATGTTGGATGTTCCGAAGTAGTATGTCAAGATACTCGTCATATTGAGTCACTGACCACTTATCTAGGCAACCAAACCCGATACCAAGCGATCGTGTAAAACTCATTACAGATCGAATGACTACACCAACCTCTCCTGATGGATCAAGTTCTGGTTTTCCGATTAGCCTAAAATGATAGCGTAAATCTTCAATCAGTGCTTTATTGTAAGTAAGAATCAGACAACGTTTTTTGCGCTTCACAGCCAAATCGTATGCAATTTGGAGCATACGAATAGTTTTGCCTGTACCAGCCTTCCCCTGAATTATGACAAGTTTTTCACCTATTGCTTTAGCAAATTTTTGTTCACTCTGACTACCTTCGGCTTTTAGAGTACCTTGTGTAATGAATTCTAAGCGTTTACGTGTTACGAGGCTAGTATTTTCTTTGATTTCTGAGAATATTCGATGAGCTTCATGTACCGATTGAAAAGCGGTTTCTCCTTTATTTTCTTTTTTTGTACTGGTCAAAAAACAGCGATCCCTTACCTTTCTAATGTTCATATTTGCGCAAGCCAAATTCAGCATTCTGTAAATATCAAACTGTGCCGGCAAGACATGTGTATTTGTAAATTTGTTTGGGTCAAGATTACTTAATTCTGTTGAATCAACGTTACAAAGCCACAAGATACTCACAATATATGGGGTCCACCCATTGTGTAGAGTGAGATAGTTTTTGAGCGAAAATTTTTGCTGTGTACTTTGACTAGAAGCGGGATGTGGTCGAGTGCCGTATTTTACAAAAACTTGATTCCCTTCTATGCTTATATTTTCAGGTATTTGATTCTTTACCTCAATTGTGAAACAAAAATTATCCACAAAAACCTGATGTTCTCTCATTTCATACTTTTTATCAGTTCTTGACCATAAATTAAGATTGGGTAAATATGGGGAATCAAATTGACCAAATACAACCAAATCAATATCTTCCGCGTATTGCCCGTAGCACTTAAAGCTAACAAATATTTTGATTAACCCTTCCGCATTACTAAACTCAGGGGTTTTCTCAAACATCTTTTTTAGTTGAACAGCCGCATAATGCTCAGGTGAGCCAGTATCTGAAGAGATGATTTCAACTTTGACCATATCAGTTTCTCAACAAAAAAAGTGGAAATTCTGTGTTTTCAATGTTTTCATAGCATCCTAAAATGCGTCGTCCTAAAAAGGGTTGACAAGACAAACGCCCTAGGGCGCGAAAAAATTGGTAAAAAATTCGTTTGGTGTCATCATCTTTAAGGATGAATGT
>JALONG010000010.1 GCA_025455065.1 Candidatus Kapaibacterium sp.
AGCAATGTAAAAAACTCTCGCCCAGCGTCTTTGCCAAAACTATCAAAGAACTCTTTCAAAACCTCTGGAAAACCTAGCAAAATCCGTTAGGTACTAAAACTCAATTACATTAGGACTTTCGCAAATTTGACGGGCAAGGGGTCAAGAACCCTTGTTAAATAAAGACTTAGCAACAAGGGGTCTTGACCCCTTGCTATAAAAAATGCACTTTTGCGAAAGTCCTATACATCAATAGTCTGGACATTTTTGAAGAGCCTAGGTTTTATGCGGGTTTCAAGCCACGTTGTTTTTTACTCGAAATCAAGGTTTTATACGGCTTCCAGCAAAATTTTCAGAGAACCGTAGCAAAAATGTCCAGGCTATTGATACATAAGAGTTTTCGTACCGAGCAGTAGGATGAATTGGAACACGGATTTGGAGGATCAAGAGGATAATGATGATATTTTGCCCAAATTTGCCACAAGTTTTCATTGCGATTCCGAAAGAAATCCTCTTTATCTTCACAATCCGGGCTTCATCCGCGTCCCTTTTCGCTACGCATACCAACTACGAAAACTCCGATGTTGGTAAAGAACAGGGGCATCTACAACTATAAAGGATAACATTGCTGTCTGTGCAGTTTAGAAATACTCGAACCACTGGAGGTGTGAGCTGTGATAAAATATCATACGCGACAAACCGCGCTATTACTGAAACCGTAGCGCCTTCAACAAACGAATTCTTCCGCCGACGACCGCTGGGATAAATGCCGCAAGGGCGCTCATACTCACGCTTACGCCCAGCACGAGTGCGTAATGCTGCCACGCAAATTCAATCGGAACGGCTGAAAGAAAGTAAATGCTGCCTTGCAAACGGATAATCTGAAATTGTGCTTGCAAAGCGCATAAAAACAGGGCTAGGAGGCATCCTGCCAAACTCGCACTTGTGCCGAGAATCATCCCTTGCAGTAGAAAAATGCGCGTAATGGCGCGGCGTTGCATCCCCAATGCGCGTAAAATGCCGATAGACGAGATTTTCTGCACCACCGTCATAAGCAGCGTTGCAACGATATTAAACACCGCGACAATCGTAATCAAGCCCAAAACAAGCGGTACGGGCTGCTTTTGCAGGTCAATCCATGCGAAAATATCGTTGTAAATTTCATAGACCGTCCGCACAAAAAACGGATACCCCAAGAGTTTTTCGAGCGCAGCAGCGTTGTCGTAAATGTGCGTCATGTCGTGAAGCAGAATATCAAAGCCGCTTGCAGCATCGCTCGGAACACCAAACATCCGTGCTGCAAGCGCAAAAGGGATATAGACATACAATTCATCAAACGAACTCATGCCTGTTTCGTAGATGCCGACGATAGTAAATTGCTCAATAACAGCGCTTTGGAGCGCTTTTTCCGGCACGGTGGTTTGATTTGTCCCCTCAGCAAAGGTTTGTGCCGTCGCTTGGTCGGTGGAATAAATGACCAATTTTTTCCCGATTTCGAGACCAAGTTTTTGCGCAAGTTTTGAGCCAATGACGATTTCACGGGCTTCCGGCGAAGAAAATGCGTAGTTGCCCGCCAGCATATTGGAACGAATACCCCTGACGGCGCTTTCCGTTTCAATTCCTCGCACCATTACGCCGTCAATAAAGGTTTTCGACCGGGCTAATCCCTCTGCTTCAATATACGCCGCAACCGCACGGATATTGGGCTGCGCGGCAATACGTTCCAGCACGGAGGTTTTATTCATCAAGACTTTTTTATTGAAACCGCGAACTTCGATATGCGCCGTAAATTTCACCGCATTGGCATTTAATTCGCGCTCAAATCCGCCTAAAATTGCTAGTGCTAAAATCAGCGCCATACTCCCCAAAGCAACGCTCACAAACGCTACAAGCGAGGCAAATGCAAGCAAACGCCCTTCAGCAGAAGAGGCTTGCAAATAGCGCCGTGCAATAAACAGTGTGAGGTTCATGGAGGAAAGTTGAGAAAAGTATGAAGTATGGAACAAGTGAACGTTAGGATTGAAGCCATGTACAGCATTTTTTTTCTGCTTGCATACTTCATCATTTATACTAGGACTTTCGCAAAAGAAGGAAAGTACGCAGATTGAAGATGATTAGATTGATTGAAGATGATTAGCGTAAGTGTTATTTTTGTACAATGATAACGCGGTTTGGTTGCATCATTTTCATCAATTCCATCATCTTCAATCTGCGTCCACTATCGCATAATCGGAGTATTCTGCGAAAGTCATATATACTTGGCTTGAAGCCATGGCTTCAAGCCAGCGCAGCGAACATTTGCGCCACTTTCTGACCATCTACCCCGAATTTTGCCGCCGGAACAGCCATAAACATTCCCTCGGCTTCGGCAAAAAGCATTTCCGTCCCGTTGTTCATGCCTATCATGGTGGATCGCATTGTTAAGCGGGGTCCGTCTATTTCGATTGTTGTTTCAATCATTGCACTTGTGCCAAGCGGAATCATTTGTTTGTACGTGGTATTCAAACGCATTGCGAGCGTTGCATGACCAATCGCCCACGCACTAAAAATCATCGCTTCCGACATTGCCGCAGCGATACTACCGCTATGTGCCAGCCCGGGCGGACCTTCCGCACCTGCGCCGAACTGTACCCGCACAACAAGCCCACCCGTATCGGTACGCTTAAAAAACTCCAACGCAAGCGCAGATGGGCTCTCTACGGCAACAAATGAGCGTCTGTCGCCAAGTGCTTTGACCATATTTACCGAAATCAAGAGGCTTTCGTCAATCATAGTTCACCTTTGGAGATTTCCGTCACGAGATTCTATCAATGCTTGACTTGAAAAAAATTTGGTGAATTTATGCTGCGTAACTTACGTTTTCAGAGCCTTTTCTGCAACAAGATTATGCACCATCACACACGCCCTAAGCGCAAATGCAATTTCCAACGTACGGGCAAAGGTGCATGAGGATTCTCCCAAACAGCGCGTAATTCCTGCTCTACTACGGGCAGAGGGCTTTCGCCGTGTTGTTTTTGATAATTCGCCACACCCGACCACGAGCGATAATACCCAAGCACATCCTCAAGATTCCATGCGGCTTCCATGAAAACATTCGGTGCAGCAATTTCGGCAAACGGGAAGGGAATTGTTGCATATTTCTCATCCACCCACTTGCGTTCCGGCGGGAAATAGGAGCAAACACGGGCGTAAAAATTTTGCATGACAGCGTCTATCTCCGGCGTAATGGTGCTATGTGTGTATGTCCAAACAGCCAGTAAACCGCCCGGACGCACAACGCGGCGTACTTCAGTATAAAACCGCTCCCAATCAAACCAATGAAGCGCCTGCGCAACTGTGCAGACATCCACCGAAGCCGCATCCAAACCCGACGCTTCCGCAGATGCTACGCGGTATTCCACATTTTGGTGCTGCTCTGCGGCGGCAATTTGCTGTGCGCTGGCATCAGTCGCAATAACGTGAGGGAAATACCACGCAAGTGCGCGGGCGGCTTGTCCGCTTCCTGTGGCACAATCCCACGCACGTTCGGGCTTGCGGGTTTGTTCTGCTAAAAAACGAAAGAGTGCATCGGGGTATGTGGGGCGGTGGCGAGCATAATCGCTTGCTAACGAGGAAAAGTGGTCTTTGAAGGACATGAGACGATAGCAAAAAGAAAAAATTCAGGGATTAGACACGGAAAGCGCGGATTTCACGGAACTGCGCGGATTTTTTCGTATTTCGGGGGCAATTTAACGATTTCTCGCAGATCCGATTCCGTGCAAATCCGTGTTCTCGTGCTGTCCGTATCAAAAATTCTCACAACACAAGCATTTACGCTATTTCTCGCACAACAAAGTATGTTTTCATCATACCTTTGCCTTTGACCTCAATCAAACCGCGCTCTTCAAACTCAAAACGGTCTTTGAGCGCAAGATACACTTCCTCACTGCACTGAATCCGGCTTGGCTCACCGCTTGATTCCATGCGGCTTGCAGTGTTCACTGTGTCGCCCCAAAGGTCGTACGCAAATTTCCGCATTCCGATAACTCCCGCCACGACTGCACCCGTGTGAACACCGATGCGAATGCTGATTTTTTCGTCGGTGTCGGCGGTTAAATCGTGAATTTGCCGAATCGCTTCCAGTCCCATGCGAATAACTTGCGCTGCATGGTCGTGCATCGGGTCAGGAAGTCCGCCCACAGCCATATACGCATCGCCGATGGTCTTGATTTTTTCTAAATGATACTTTTCCGCTAAATGGTCAAGCGTCGTAAAAACCATGCTCAAATTTTCGACTAAATGCTCCGGCGGAATACGTGCGGACATATTGGTAAAACCGACAATATCAGCAAACATCACCGTTACGCTCTCAAATTTATCGGCAATGATTTTTTCCCCGGACATAAGGCGCTGTGCGATTTGCGGAGGCAAAATGTTGAGCAGCAAACGGTCGGATTTTGAGCGCTCTTCTTCGATAACTTGATTTTTTTCCTGTAATTGGGAGTTGCTCATTTCGATTTGGAAATTTTTCTCCTGCAATTCCGTGTTGTTCATCTCAATTTCTCGCGCCTGTTCGTCCAAAATCTTGACTTGGCGCTGAATTTCCGCCGTTCTGTCATCTACAAGTTTCGCTAATTCGCGTTCACGCTGCTTTGCCACACGTAAGCGCCATTGCAAAAAGCCCCAGACCGCAGCCATAAGCGCAAAGACGCACAAAATCAAGAACCACCACGTTTGGTAAAAACGTGGGCGCAGTTCGATACGCAATTCCGCACCGACATCGTTCCAGGTGCCGTCGTTGTTGCAGGCTTGCACACGGAACACGTATTCACGCGGGGAAAGATTAGTGTAGTATGCTTCGCGGCGCTTACCCACGTCAATCCAATCTTCATCAAACCCCTCTAAACGATAGCGAAAGCGCACATTGTCGGGAAACAAGAGAGAAAGCGCGGTGTAGCGAATCGTAATGCGGTCTGTACCGGCGCGGAGTTGAACAATTCCGCCGTCTTCCGGCACGGTTACTCGTTTGTCGTTTGCCAAAACTTCTTCAATCAGCACGGGCGGCGGAATGGTATTGCGCACAAGACGCTCCGGTGAAAAGCGCACCACACCTTTCATCGTCGGGAACCAGAATTGCCCGTGGCTGTCGAAAAATGCTGCGGGTTGGTTGTTGCCGTTGCACTCCGCGCTGCGCATTCCGTCGCTTTTTCCATAAGAAACCACTTCTACTTGCGTACGTTGCCCTGCCAGAAACTCGCGTACTTGCTGCTTTGGAATGCAGTAAATCCCGCCCAGCGCTGTCAGCCAATAATTTCCTTGTTTGTCTTGAATCATCTGGCGCGTTGCTTCTTCGGGCAGACCGTTTTGGCTGGAAAGTATTTTCAGCGAAGCCGCATTATTCGTGCCTTTGTTGGTATTTTCCTGCCAAAGTGCGATGCCAAATTGTGTACCAATCCACATCGTGCCTTCGTCATCGCACGTTACATACAGCGCGGAATTGCTGGGCAATCCTTGTTTTTGGCGGATTGCGGTGATGGTGCCGTTTTGGTCAATAATGTTCACACCGCCGTCGCGTGTAGCCAACCACAAGCGTTTGCGGCGGTCTTGGGCGATATTGAAGATGTAATCGCTCGTCAAACCGTCTTTCGTGGAAAGCGCCGGAGTGAGCATTGGTGCGCCCTGAGCGGTATAATCAATTTTAAGCAACCCACCACCAAACGAACCTACCCAAACTTGGTCGTTGTGGTCGCGGTAGAGCGCTCGGATGATGTTGTGCATGATGTCGGCGCTGCTTGTAAGCTGCGTAAATCCCCCATTTTCATAACGAAGCAGCCCCAAACCTACCGTTCCAAACCACACGCGCCCTTTGCCGTCGTCGCTGATAGCCCGCACAAAAGCGCCTTCGGGGATACCTTTGGTATTGGTGTGGTCGAGGTGACGGGGTTTGTCGTCTTGTACAAGCGTAATGCCGGCATTGTAAAAACTGCCCATCCAGACACGCTTTGAGTGGTCTTCAAAGACAGTGGAAACGATGTCGGGAAAATTTTCTTTTTTGCCAAATGCCGTAAATTTCGGCTCTTTGATGCGGTCAATGCCGCTTCCACCCGCAGCAATCCACATACTTCCTTCGTAATCTTCGCATAGCGCCAAAATCGTATTGCTGGAAAGCGCCGTATTACTCGAGTTGAAGACTGTTATGATACCATTTGCAAGGCGACACAGCCCATTTCCCGTGCCAATCCAAAGCGTACCGTTGCGGTGGACAATCAAGCCGGAAACCGCGTTACTGCTCAGTCCGTTTGCATCGGTGATACTGCGAATAAACACACCGTCTTTGCGGCACTGCACACCACGCGAAGCCGTACCAATCCACACCGCGCCGGAGCTGTCTGCCGCGAGCGCCGTAATCACGTTGTCCGCAAGCCCGTCAGCCTGTGAAATATGTTTAGTTTGACCATTTTCCACCACATACAGCCCGTCTTGCTGCGTACCAATCCAGATGCGGTGTTGAGCGTCTTCGACAATAGCGGAAATTTCTACCGGAGGGATATTGCCGGCTAATTGTGGCTTAGAAACGATGCCCGCATCGGATTCGTGGACAATCAGCGCACCATTTTGTGTTCCAGCCCAGACAATGCCGCGTGAATCCTGAAACACCGTGCGAATAACGCTATACAACTCGCTTGTGTCGCTGCTGTGCTGCGTAAATTTTCCGTTCCAATGCCGAAACAAGCCGTTTCCGCCTGTTCCAATCCACAGCGCACCATCCTTGGCTGCGTAGAGGGCTTTCATGTCCGTACCGCGCAAACCCTTTGCATTGGTGCTGTCTAAAATCACAAACCGCGCACCGTCAAAGCGCAGAAGCCCTGAGGAAGTCGCAATCCAGATGTAACCGTCGGTTGTTTGCGCAATGCTCACCGGCGCAATGTCCTTGGGCAAAGGTGGAGAGCCGCTTTCGCTTGTCCACGTATCGTAGAGGTATTGCGAAGGCAGTTTGGTGGGGGAAAGGCTTGGGAGGAAGGCAGGACGCGGCGCGGGAACTGTTTGCGCAAGAAGAATTTCTCCCCAAAACAGCACAAAACAAAGCATTACTCCCACTTGTCGTACCTTCGGCATAGACCAACAGCAAAGCCGCATCATCAGGCTGTGCAGTATCGTTGTATGGAACGCAGAAGAAAAGAAAAAAGAAGTGTGAATCACGCTTGTAATGCTGCTTGGTAAGGTGCGGGAAATTATGCGGGTTTGCATCGGATTGATGCGACAAACAAACCGAAATTTACTACTTTGTCACCCAATCAACCAAGCCTAAAATGCGAGAGCAGACTTTTTTATGAAAAATGTTTGTGCTTCCTGCTACAATTTTTGATTGTTGCAGAAAATCAATCATGGTAACGATTTCGGTCTGCCTGTACAATAATTCTTGCAAAATCAAAGCCGTGTAGATAGCAAGAAATTTGTATCTTAGCAAGCGGGAACAGTAAGTGTTCTCGTTTTTTTTTGCTGCACAAGGTTTCATCACACTTCCAAAGTAATCTCCCTATGACAATCGCATTACTCACCATCGGCGACGAAATTTGCATCGGTCAAATTGTGAACACCAATGCTGCATGGATGGCGGAAGCCTGTGCGAAAGAAGGCTGGAGAGTGCTTGCACACTCGGTTGTGGGAGATGAATTACCAAATATTCTCAACGAATTTCAACGATTGTTGGGGCTTGCCGATGCTGTTCTTATCACCGGAGGACTCGGTCCAACGCATGATGACCGCACCAAAACTGCGCTGGTGGAATTTTTGCATGACACGCTCGTTTTGCATGAACCGACATTGGAACATTTACGCAACCTGTTTAAGCGCTTAGGACGAGATTTGACCGAGCGCAATGCCGCACAAGCACTGCTTCCCGGCAAATGTACCGTCTTGCAAAACGACAAAGGCACTGCCGCAGGAATGTGGTTTACGCTTTCCGCAGGAACAATGCACAATGCTTCCAAGCGTGATAAAATCATGGTTTCTATGCCCGGAGTGCCGCACGAAATGAAACACCTCATGCAAGACCGCGTTATTCCACGCTTGCGTGAACTCTCTGCAAACGACGCTGTGATGCGCTATACAACGCTTTTGACCACAGGCATTGCAGAATCCACGCTTGCCGACCTCATCGGCGATGTCGAACCGATATTGGAAGGGCAGGAACTCGCGTTTTTGCCATCGCCTTCGGGCGTGAAATTGCGGATTACCGTCACAGCTGCCAACAGAGTAAGTGCTGATGCGCTTTTGGAGAGAATTGAAGAACGCATCCGCGCACGGGCAAACAAATTTATTTTCGGTAAAGATGGCGACACCTACGATGCGGTTGTCGGTGCGTTGCTTGCGAAACGCGGTTTGACAGTCGCCGTGGCGGAAAGCTGCACAGGCGGTTTGTTGGGTGCAACGCTGACAATGAAACCCGGCGCATCGGCATATTTCCTTGGTGGTGTGCAATGTTACAGCAACGACGCAAAAATGCGGTTTGTGGGCGTAAAACCCGAAACGCTGCGTCTGCATGGCGCTGTCAGCGAAGAAACAGCACGGGAACTCGCTTTCGGGATTTGTGAGCGCTTTCAATCCGACATCGGCATTTCGGTAACAGGCATCGCTGGACCGGACGGCGGAACGCCGGAAAAGCCCGTCGGGACTATCTGGGTGGGCATTGCCGACAAAAAATCAGTGGAAGCACATAAATACACCGTCGGCGGCGACCGCATCGTAAACCGTGAACGCGCCGTCGCTGCTGCTTTACAACTCCTTTTCAAGAAAGTTTCCGGTGTGTAATGCGATATTTTGAAATGGTTTGTTCCTGCATTGCGCTCCTTTGCTGGAGTTCGACGCTCAATCTTGCTGCACAATCTCTTTCGCCGCAACCGTCTTCCACGCCGACGTTTCAAGCGGAAAACCTTATCCAAAGCGGTTTGGATAAGACCGACAAAGGCGATTTTACGGGTGCTGTGCGAGATTTTGACAGAGCAATTAAAACCTCGTTTGCAAGTGTGGCGGCATATCGGCATCGTGGATATGCGAAATTGCAGTTGGGCGATTATACAGGAACAATCAACGATTGCAGCGAGGTTTTACGCATGAACCCGCAAGATTCCAATGCTGTTTTGGCATATTTGTACCGTGCTTACGCAAAGTTTTTTTTGAAGCAGTACGAAGGCGCAACGCATGATTGCTCAAGCGCTCTACGCCTTGACCCGCTTGATGATGAGGCACTTTCGCTGCGCGGCATGGCAAAACTTCAACTCAACGATTACGAAGGCGCACAAAATGATTATTCCGCAGCACTCACCATCAACCACGAAAACTCTGTCTATTACTTCATGCGTGGGCAAGCACGGGCGCAAGCAGGCGACATTGTTGGCGCAATCGCTGATTTTACGCGCACATTGCAACTCGAACCGCAGGCGCTTCAAGCCTTGATTCATCGCGCCCGCGCAAAACTGACGCTTGGTGATGCCAGTGCGTGTCAGGATTTGTACACTGCAGCAGAGCGCAGGTCAGAAGAAGCATTAGTGCTACTCTCGCGCCATTGCAGCGCTATTTTCAAGTAACCAAGACTCAAGGAAAGTCTGAAGTTTCAATAATAAAGTATAAAACCCAAAGACCGCTTCAATGCTTGCTTCAAAGTTTTATACTTCATTCTTGTCTGTGTGAGTGCTTTGCTAGGTATTATACCAATTTGAGTTGATAACTGTGCAAAAAAATCCGGCTTCAGTGGCACAGACATTCTTGTCTGTGCGAGTATTTATGCTGTTTCCAGAGAAAAGCATTTATGCTGTTTCCAGAGAAAAGCATTAAAAAAAAACAATGCACAACCCTCAACGTAAATTGGTATTAATACCTTCAGTTCTGCATAATTCTCATGTATCGCCCAATCATTTCGTCGAGGTGATTATGCCCCAAAAGCGCTTAAAACCTTGCTTTACAGCGCTCGTGCTGATGTACTGTTGTGCGCCGCTTTTTGCTCAAACCACCTTCTACACTAGGCAAACAGGAACTTGGAGCGCTCCCGCCTCATGGTCGCTTGTGTCACACACGGGGGCGGCTGCGCCGACATTACCCGGAGCCACCGATACCGTCATTGTTGGTGCGGCACACACGCTTTCGCTTGATTTGACGACGGCTGTGGCAGATGTGCGTGTGGTGAACGGCACTCTGCAATTTGACAACGTTGCCGCGCGGGAACTTACCATCAACAACACGCTGCGCATAGAAAACACGGGCATTTTCACCGTGCGGACCATAGGCGCAGGCGTAGCCAACGCCGTGCTGTTGCGGGGAAACGTCGTCAATAACGGAACGTGGACGATGCGCCCCGTGCCGAACAGCCCGTCTTTTCGTGCTGTTACCGCATTTCTCTCGCCCACATTGCAGACCATTATGGGAACGCCTGTTTTGACGCGGCTTAACCAAGTGTTGATTAACAAAGGCAGTCGTAGTGCGGTTGTGGACTGTGCTATTTCGCTGGGTGTCGGTATTCCGAACAACGTCTCGTCGCTGCAAACGTTGGATTTTTTTACGTCAGCTTACGGCACTGCGGGCGGGACGTGGCGGCAAAGTGCCGGCACAATCACGTTTGACGACGGCATTACCAATTCCTCCGAACAGCGCATAGAAACGCCCGGCGCACTGCATATCGTCGGCACGGGCAATATGATTTTCGGGCAGAATGGTTTTGGTGCGTCCTTAGTCATAGACGGCGGGGAACTGCTCTTCAACACCAGCAGTAGTGCGGCTTCACGGATTGGTCTGGCGGTCGGTAATTCGCTCTTGTACACGGGCAGCGTGGATAGAAGCAGTTTTGTCTTGCAACAAGGCGTGGTCGAGGTTGCAGGGCGTTTTTCGAGGAATAATGCCGGAAATATCATCTCTTACAGACAAAGCGGCGGAACGCTTCTGCTATGCACCGCCGGAAGCCCTAGTAATGCGGGGCGCGGGATGTTTGAAGTGGTGAACGCTGCTTCGGAAATGGTGATGTCGGGCGGAATAATTCTTATTCGCAATGCTAATGCTTCCGCCTCGCTTGCGCGTCCCGCCGATGTGTTTATCGGGCTTGGCGCTGCTGCGAGTATTTCCGGCGGAACGGTGCAGTTTGCCGACCAAATGAGCCTTGCGAACCAGCGTTTTGATTGGAACACGCCGTCATCACTCGTCTGGGCGAATATCGTTTTGGGAAGTCCTTCGGCGCGGCTTTTTCCTTTTGATGCCGCACAAAATCTGCGTTTTGCGGGAAATTTTACCTGCAACGGCACATTTGACGGTACACAAACCCGCACGGGCGCTGCCGTGCAAACCACGCTGACTTTGCAGGGTAATAATGCTCAAAACCAGACATTATCAGGCTTGGGGAGCATTGTTCCCTTTCATTTGACCTTGAACAGGCAAGGCGCGGGAAGCGGCATTGCCACAGCCCTTTTGCCAATGATTGTGCGCGGGACATTGGATTTCCAAGAAGCGGGAAACACCGCTCCGCAAGTGCTGGAACTCGGCACAAATGCTGACCTCACGCTCACTAACACCGCTCCCAATGCCGTGCAGGATGCCACCGAAATACGCTCCATTCGCACACGAAGCGGCGGAGGCAGCCTTTGGCGGGCATTGGCGGAAAGCGGCGAGTACCTTTTTCCGGTGAGTTCGCTTGGAAGCAGCATCAATCCTACGGCGACTTACACACCGCTTACAATCAGGGTTACGGGTGCATCGGGGCAATTCGGCGTGAATGTTGCACCCGGCTCAAATACCGCACAAACAGGCGCTCATAGGCAAATTCCCGCAAGTGCAACGAGTTACGTGCGCCGCGTGTGGCAATGCCAGACCAATGGCGTGAGCGGCACGGCGCAGATAATTCCCGCTATTTCTCAGTCGTTTACCGATTTTGCCGGAAGCCAAGCAATTATGCGGCTTGCACGGTATCGCCCGAATGAAACGGTGAGCGGAAACCCATGGTTTTATAGCGACACGCTGCAAACGCTCGCTGCCTCTGAGTGGAGCGGTGATTGGTCGTATATCGAAGCGCTTAATCGCACATTTTTCAGCCGTGCAAGCGGCGCTTGGAATGATGCGGCTTCGTGGTCGTTTGTGTCGCATACGGGCGTAGCTGTTCCGGCAGGCATATTTCCGTCGCGTTTGACCGATTCGGTGATTATTGGTGGAGGCGTGAATGGCGCGGGAAATCACGTTGTTTCGCTGAACTCGTCTGTTGCGGTGGGCGCACTGATGCTTGGTCTGAGCGCACAAACCACCGGAACGCTGGAATGTCCGCAGGAGCAGCGTTTGAGCGGTTTGCGTTTTGTTATGGGAGAACGCTCCACGCTGAGAATTGGTGCGGCAGACGGTATTGCGGCTCTTCCTTCTTTCGCGGGAAATATCGTAACAAGTGAGGAGCGGCGTTTTGTCAGCAATGCGAGTTATGAGTACATCGGCGCTGCGGAACAGGTTTTTGGCACAGGGCTTCCCGCAAGTGTTTCTACGCTGCGCGTGGCGAAATCTCCTTCAGCGTTGCTTCGTGCGGAGCGCTCTGTCGGTATTTGGCAGAATCTCACGCTCTCAAGCGGTGTTCTGGATGTGGGAGGTTTTTCCTTGGCAAACACAACCACAGCCACAAACCAGCCTCGCGCCTGTGTTCTCGAAGAAAATGCTCTTGTGCGCATTGGTGGAATGTCAGGCTTTGCGGACGCTTCCACAGGAACGGTGCGGGGTTTCGGGACTTACACGTTGCACGAGCGTTCCGGCGTGGACTTTTATGGCGCAAATCAAGTCATAGAGCCGATTCCGACGGGAACGTTTTACGGAAACATTTTCGTCAGCAACGCAGGTGTGAAAACGATGTGGAACGCCTGCACCGTGCGCGGAAATTTGACCGTTCAAAGCGGCGCGGAGTTTATCAACAACAGTCGTGGAGCGGGTTTGCGGATTTTGGGAACGTTCAGAAGTTCTTCTGCGTGGTTGAATAACGGTGTGATGGATATTGGGCAGTAAGCTATTGCTAACGCTTTTTCTAACAACGATTTGTTCATTATTGCTTTTGATTGTATGACAACCTTGGCATTATATTTTCGCTCAAGTCTCATGGTTGCTTGTGTTCTCGCTTGCCTCTCGGCATCATTCCGATTACCTGCTTTTGCTCAAAAGCCCGACATCCGCGCCGTTGGCGTGACGGAAGACGGAAAGGAAGTGTCGCTTGAAACTATAATTGTTTCGCGGCAGATGCAACAGGTTTTTTACGCACTTCCATCCGTCATTGAATTTGGGAAAAATTCGGTGCAACTACCTTCAACATTGGCGCAAATACCGCCCCTTACCAGTAAGACCTACCAGATTGAACGACTTTTAGGGTATGAATTTCTGAACAGCGAAGTGCTGAACGTCATTGGAAAGCGTATGAATACAAGCCCTGCGGAAGTGCTGACGATTGGAGAAAACGATAACACCTTTCCCCGCAGCGCTGCCGTGAAAAATTATCTCCAAACCATCTGGAGCATAGCACCGGAGCGCCTTCAAAGCAAAATAGCAAAGCAACTCCCCAAAGACTGTAATTGCGTGGAACTCAGCAATGAAACGCTTTTGAAGCCTGTTGCTCTACGCGATACTGTTACTATTGCGTCGCCGCCGATTATCCGTTTTTATTCGACCACCGCCACGAAAGAAGAATATCCGCAGCAATGGTCAATAGTGATACGCCAAGATAGTAAGCCGCTTCGCAACCCTATTTCTGCCGGAGGCAGTATTCGTCCCGTTGTTGATTGGAAAATCAACAAAGAACGCAATACAATTCCTACAACAAACTCGCCGATGAAATATGTTTTGGAAGTTCGTTATCCGACAATACCCAATGAACGAAGTTTGTGGAAGGAAGTTCCTGTGCGGATTGGCGCTCTGACAAGCGAATTTTTTGTCACACGGTTGTTTTTCAAAGGTCAGGATAAAGACATTAACGCAAGTAACCGTGCGGTGTTGGCGCTCTTTCGTGAAAAAGCCTTTGCCGAAGCGCCCACGCAAATACGCATTCAAAGTTACGGTCAGCCCCTGCCCGAAGGCAGCAAAGAAGCCGCCGCGCAAGATAAACTCTTGCAACAACGTTTGCAAATTGTCGAGAAAGCGCTTGGAACGGTGCTTCGTCAAGCGAAATATGAAGGAAAAATTACCATTGATAAAAATTTCTATCTGCGCGAGAACGAAAGCGTTGTTGTTATTGAAGTGGAACGCCCGCTCAAATAATGGTGCGTGGAATAATTCTCCGAAAAAAATCCCGCAGATTGTGTAACTTTTCCGTAACGGTTCTGTTTTTACTTTTAGATACAGGGAACAAATGAAACTGTTTTACCCGGCGAGAGAGCCACAAGCCGCAGGAACTATGACGGTTGCCAAAAACCACGCTGCCACAGAGCAGACGGACGAAGAGTTGTTTGCTCTTGTTCGTGAAAATGCCGATGAACGCGCCTTTCGTGCGCTGTATCGGCGATACGATAAACGAGTTTTCGCCTATTGCCTTCGCGCAATGAAAACCCGCGAAGGTGCAGAAGACGTATTCCAAAGCGTGATGACGCTTGTGTTTGAAAAACGTGCGTCATTTACAGGCGGAAGTTTTGCGGCATGGCTTTTTACGATAGCGCGAAATCAAACGCTGAATCACAAACAGAAACAGCGCATCACAACAGACATTGACGACATTTCCTACACGATGCACGACGAAAGCGATCGCACAGGCGAGGATGTGCTGCTTTCCGACGCGCTCAAAAAAGCGATTTCTTCGCTTCCCGAAGAGTTCCGTGAACCGCTTGAACTCAAGCATTTCGACGGTTTCCAGTATGAAGAAATTGCCGATATGTTGAAAATTTCGCTTTCGCTGGCAAAAGTCCGCGTTTTTCGGGCAAAAAAAATGCTCCACGAGGCGCTCAAGCCCTACTTACGCGAACTTCAGACGGAAGAAGAAGATGAGGAATAAGGGAAAAAGGATGAGGGATGAGGGATAGGAGATAAGAGCTGTTTGTCGTGGTCTTTTGCAACGCAAAAGCCTGAAAGCCTCTTCAAAACTTATTCCAAAACTCCTTACCCAAAACTCCTTACCCAAGACCCGAAACCTAGCACCTATAACCTAAAAAAAACAGAAATTTTATCGGTAGTTTGTACACCATAGATGTAACACGCAGTGCTGTGCGAGCAGGGCGCACACTGCACAATCACGAAACACCATGAACAACGAAGAACTTTTGGCGCTGTACTTGGACGGTTCGCTAACGGAGGCAGAGCGAACAGATTTTGAGCGCCTTTTGCAAACCTCACCGGCTTTCGCGCAGGAAGCCCGTGAATTCCTGACCATTCAGGATATGCTGGTTGCGTCCGAAGATGACGACGAGCGCACCGCAGCCTTCTTGCGAAAAATTGAGGATAATATCGCTAACGCCGTTATTGCCGCAGGCGCAGTTGCCACCGTTGGAACAATCGGGGCTGCGGCAGTGAAATCTACCGCAAGCGCCGTCGGTACAAACCTTGGCATAAGCCTTGGCACGAGCATCGGTGCTGGCGCAAGTGTTGGTACAAGTGCCGGCACAGCAGTCGGTACAACAATCGGCACAGGCATAGCAGCCGGAACAGCCGCAAAAGTCGGTGCAAGCATCGGTGCGGCAACGTGGGCAAGTTCGCTCATTTCTACCATTTTTGCCTCGACAACATCAATGGTTGTTAGTGCAGGAATAGGCGTGGCAACGATTGTAGGCGGTGTGGCAACGGTAAATTACGTTGCAAAGCGTAATACAGCCGCTCAAACACAACAAGCACCCGCAACGCAGGAACGAAGCGCACTTCCTGCAGAATCAGCGCCAAAGAGCGTTCCCGATAACACCGCCGCAAACAACACAACAGCAGAAAGTATCAACGCAAATACTATCAGCGCCGATAATCCTTCAGAAGCAGCAAGCACGGCAAGCAACACTCCTTCCACAGCGCAGGAAGCAAGTAGCAAGGCAGGCACGCAAACAGCAAGCGGCGTGTCTGCTGCTCCGGCGGGAAGCGAAAACGGCTTGTCCGGTGCAAAAGCCCGTGAATACAGCGCTCGCATCAGTGGCGGCAATGCTAAGGCACGGTACGCTGCCGCAATCAGCGATTACACCAAACAACTGCAAGCAAAAGAAGTTGCCGGAGACCGCACTGGTGCCGCATTTGTCGAAAAGTCATTAGGAGTTCTGCTCCGTCAAAATGGTCAAGGACGCGAAAGCCGATTGCACCTGACTAATGCTGCAAAAGCCGCACATTCGCTGGGCTTGCAGGAACTCGAAGGCGAAGCATTAGCAGAACTTGCGCTCTTGGATGCCGCCGAAGGCAAAAAAGAACGCGCTGTGCAGGGACTCCAAGCAGCCGTGAATATCTTGAATGTTGCCAAAAGCAACGCCGCAGAACGCTGGCAGAAAGAACTCGCTAAACTTTCCGGCAGATAGTTCCGTCAAATGATTGAAAACAAGGTTAGAAAAAGCAGATGACGATTGGCATCTCTCATGGGGACCATCGTAGTCCGGTAGGCACAACGGGCTACAACAATCACCAATCAAAAAAACACCTCCACCACACCCGGCAGAAGAATTAGGCACACTTCTTCTGCCGTTTTTTTATGCGAGGGAAAATTTAGTTAAGGCTAAATTTTATTTTTGTACTTGCTAAATATCTTGTATATTTGTTGTACAAATGTAGCGATTTCAGAAATATCACAATAACCCAAACACAAGGTGGAGTCATGGGTACAACGAATAATCTTTGGTTTGACGTTGCCGTTATGATGACGGTTTTTCATGTCGGCAATCTCTTTTTCGGGCATTTTGAAGCACACAAACCCGTTTGGAAACGTCTTTTGAAAACGGCACTGTTCCTCGTGTTTGTGCTTACGATGTCCTACTACGGCTTGCGTACTATCGCGTACAGCATAATTTTTGGTTTAGGTACGTTTATGGTCGTATATGTTCACGGCTATTGGCTGCCGAAAAACGGTGTAAATGGCTTAACTGCTGAACCTTTAGACAAATACTATGAACTCATCGGTTACAATGCTTCCTCAAAAAAATAACAATTTCGGTTGGTGCGTAATTTCCATACTGTTCCTACAAGCCGCTTCATCGCTGCTTTTGGGGCAGAATCTTGTGGGAAATATCGAAGGCACCCTTTCCGCAAATGGCTCGCCAACAGGCTCGCCGACGGGCTTTGCAACGGTGCGGCTTGTGGGAACAAAACTAGGTACAAAGGCAGATTCTGCGGGACGCTTTCGTATTACCAACGTTCCCGAAGGCACATATACACTGGAAGTTCGGCGTTTGGGCTTGCAGACCTTAAAACAAGTAATTCGCGTGGAAGCCGCACAAACACTTGTTCTTAACCTTGCACTCCGCGAAGACAAACGAGTAACGGAAAAACTCGTCGTAACGGGAACATGGCGTGAAACCTTGATTTCCGATTCGCCTGTTATGGTCGAAACCTATACTCCCGCATTTCTCAAAAAAAATCCTGCCGCGTGTTTGTTCGATGCCCTACAAACCGTGAACGGTGTGCGTCCGCAGGTGAATTGCAACGTCTGTGGCACGGGCGACATCCGCATTAACGGGCTTCCCGGACCCTACACGATGATAACACTCGACGGAATGCCGATTGTAAGCGGCTTGGCGACGGTCTATGGCTTGAGTGGTATTCCCAGTGCAATGATTGAGCGCGTCGAAATCGTGAAAGGTCCTGCATCCACGCTCTACGGTTCGGAGGCGGTTGCCGGGATTATTAACGTCATCACCAAAGCCCCGCAGCGCTCATCACGCCTTGCGTTTGATGTGTTTTCGACTTCTTGGCTGGAACACAACATAGACGCAAGCGCGAAGTTTACACTCTCTGCGCCGGATTCCGACAGAACATTACCTGCAAAGCCCTTTGCAACGGCGCTTGTGGGCGTGAACTATTTTAATTTCACCAACCGTGTGGATAATAACGCCGACGGAATGATGGATATGCCGCTCCAAAACCGCCTTTCCGCCTTCACCAAATGGACATTTAACCGCGAGGACAAAGGCGAAGCATCTTTTGCGGCGCGGTATGTGTATGAAGACCGCTTGGGCGGTCAGATGAATTGGCAGCCCGAATTTCGTGGCGGCGACAGCGTTTATGGTGAATCTATTTACACCAATCGCGTGGAATTACTTGGCGCGTATCAGCTCCCCATTCCGAATGAACGAGTAATGGTGCGGGGTTCATTCAATCATCATCACCAAAATTCGTACTACGGAACGACGTTCTATCTTGCGACACAGCAAGTTGCGTTTGGGCAACTCACG
Source organism: Candidatus Kapaibacterium sp. (assembly GCA_025455065.1). Lineage (GTDB taxonomy): Bacteria > Bacteroidota > Ignavibacteria > Kapaibacteriales > UBA4661 > PH2015. The sequence continues at coordinate 18,294 of JALONG010000010.1, forward strand.
TGGGAAAAAACACTCTGGGACACGCATCAATTCTTGTTCGGCATAGCGACACGCTACAATTTTTACCAAGACAATACGCCCGCAACCAACGACGCGCAAGGTCGCCCGATGCCGCAACATATCGCGCTTCCGGGCGTGTTTGTGCAAGACGAAATTGCCCTTGCGCAAGACCACACCCTGCTTTTGAGTGCGCGGTATGATTACAGCACGGCGCACGGCAGCATTTTTACGCCGCGTTTGAATTACAAATGGAGCGCGTCGAATGACGATATTCTGCGGCTTTCGGCGGGAAATGGCTTTCGTGTGGTGAACCTGTTTACCGAAGACCATGCGGCACTCACAGGAGCGCGTCAGGTGGTTATTGCCGAAGCGCTGCGCCCCGAAACATCGTGGAATGTGAACGTGAATTACAGCAAAACGATTCAAACGGATGCATTTGCTTTGAACCTTGATGCAGCCTTGTTTTACACGTATTTCACGAACAAAATTATTCCCGATTACGACACGAATCCCGAACAAATTATCTACCAAAATTTGCGTGGCTATGCCGTCTCACAAGGCGCATCACTGAGCGCTTCGATGAGTTTTTCGGATGTTCCGCTTACTCTTAACATTGGTGCTACGGCAATGGATGTGTTCGATATGGAGGACGGCGTGAAGACATGGCAGGTGCTGAGTGAGCGCTGGTCGGGGACGTTTGCGGTGAGTTACGCGGTGCGCGAGTGGAATGTGTCGGTAGATTATACCGGCTCGGTGATAGGTCCGATGCGGCTTCCCGTCTTTCCGAATGACCCGCGTCCCGAAATTTCCCCTGTGTACAGTTTGCAAAATATCCAAATCACGAAAAAATTCGAGGACGACAAAGAGGGCTTTTTAGCCGGAGCGCCGCTTGAAATCTACGGTGGCGTAAAAAATCTGCTCAATTACACGCCTCCGGCAAACGCGATTATGCGCCCTTTCGACCCCTTCGATAAGCGAGTGAACGACGCGGTGAATAATCCTTACGGCTTCACCTTTGACCCGACGTATGCTTACGCGCCGTTTCAGGGGATTCGGGCGTTTTTAGGGGTGCGGTGGCATTGGGAATAATTAAGTGCTTCGTTACTTTAATCTGATTAAGGAATAGCTTGTAAACAGTAGAGATAGTAATAAACACGAGTGAATACTTTATCCTCTACCACACTAATTGCTCCAAAAACTTGCATATTATCAATCCCTTCGTGCTCGTATAGGATTCTGCCGTCTCTACTGTCAACAGCAACCCATCTGCGATAGCCGCCGAAATAGAGAATATTATTCGCAAATGTCAGATTTAATTGGTCATTTGTCTCAAACCAAAAACCTCTTCTTTTCACCTCTTTACCTGTACGTACATCAACGCATTGGGCCAGATTTGTTAAACTAGCGTGCCATAGATGATAATTGAGAGTGTCTACGGAAAATGCTCGTACTTTGTACTCAGATTCCGTATTTGGAAGAAGTCTTGTATTTGTCTCCCATGCTATTTTGCCAGTAAGCATATTCATTCCTACCCAACCTTTGCCCCAAATTAAAAAGATGTAATACTCACCTACTTGTACTTTTTCATTAAAAGAATTAATCCCATGAAAACCCCAAAATGAGGTCCGACCTCGAAAAAATTCTTTTCCGTACACTAAGGTTTTTTTACCAAGATTATAGAGGAAGCACATACTGCGCACACTGTCACCTGAGCGCGATATAGCATTTGCGGAAATGAACAGCATTTTCTCTTTAGTCTGTGGATGAAGAAATGTTATTGGTTCAAACACTCGACCAAAAAGATAGCCAGGCATATCAAGTTGAATTGATGTAAATAAAGCCCTTGGATTGAATAAAGATTGCTGCTGCGATATATTGCCAGCGTAGAGATCAATTTGGTTAGGTGTAAAATCGTGATAATAAAAGGTATTATCAAAAGCTGCTATTGACCACATCTTCAAATATGGTAACTGTTGCTCCCAAATAATCTTACCGTTATCAAGGTTTATAGCCATTACGAAGTTTACACTTTTAGTAAAGTTGGATTGTATAAGTAGCAGCGTGTTATCATAGCGATACAATGGAATTGGTTGCACATCTGAAAATCGTTCAACAGTTGTCGTCCAAATAATTTTTCCCGTGCTTTTCTCCCGCATTTGTAGTGTTGAGTCAATCGAAAGAATATATCCGCGACGGTGATTTAATACGGGGTGAATGTAAAAACTTCCTTGCGAATAATTGTAAGGTATTCGCCAAATTACCTTGTGTCCAAGAGGTTGCTGTTCAATTGGTAGGCGGAGAATATCACAAGCTGAAAGCAGGCACAAAAAAAGCCACACTGTCAGTATTGTCGAACCCCAATATGATAAACGAGTTATACGAAACCAAACAAACATGGGAATTGGAAATTGTTATTATCAGAGCTTTTTTCTACTAGACTCAAGATGTAAAAGTCAATTGTCAAGACAAACATTTTAAGAATGATAGGAAGAAATCAAGCATCTATGTGATAGAGCAAAAAAAACGTATCCCTGCGTTTAATCACGCACGCTGGCATTAGGATTGAGGAGTGAACAAGACATTATATCGGTTAGGTGTTTTTGTAAGGAAAAATACCTGTACAGTGCATCAATACTGATGATTAGTGGCACATACATTTTTGTCTGTACGTGCTATCTCAATACCACATGAAGATGGAATATTCGCACAGACAAAAATGTCTGTGCCACTGAAGCCTGTTCTTATGCACAATTATCAACTCAAATCGTTACAAACCAACAGATGTCTAAAATATTGTTGAAATGGGTTTCCCGAAAAAAATTATCTACACATTCTCTTGGTCTTGGCGCACAAGCTCTCGTGCCATGCGTACCGCGCCGAAAAGCGGTACGGCTTTGGGTTCAATCACTTTCAGTCCGTCGTGTTTGTTGATGCCTTTTTTGACCATTTTGGCGAGAATCGTATCTGCCTCCATAATGCCGCCAACACCGGCTACGGGGACTTTTTTGCCTTTGAAATGTTTTCCGTAGAGTGTCGTAACGTTCTCAATAAGATTCGATGCGGCGCGTTCAATAATTTCCACGCAGACTTCATCGCCATTGGTGGCACATTCCATCACAAAGGGCGTAACGGTTGAATAATCAAATGCCCGCTCGTTGTAGGCGGCAACAAAAGAGCGCGGAACATCGGGGTTAATCGTAGGAAAAAATTTAATCATCATATCGGCAAACGCTGTCCATTTGCCGCGTCCGTCGAAGGCACGTGCCATAGCGGTCAATCCTTCGCGTCCAATCCACGCGCCGCTTCCTTCGTCGGAAAGTTCGATGCCCCAGCCGCCGCAGCGCACAAAATCGCCCTTTGGCGTTTTAGCAATAGCGATTGTTCCTGTGCCGACAATCAGCACAATACCGTGTTCGCCCTCAAATGCCGCATCCAGCGCGATAGCTGCGTCGCTGGTAACGACGAGTTTATCAATATCAATTTTTCGCTCACGCTTTGCAAGCAAGGAAATAAGCTGCTGCGAGCGGAGTTGCTCTTCTTTCAACCACGTTCCCGCCAAACCGATAAGCACGGCATCAATTTCACGATTTGGCAGTTTCGCCATTGTGATAAGTTCGCTAATGAGATTCAAAATGCGCTCTGCCGATTCGACCACACCGACAGTGCCGACGCGGGCTGTGCTGGTCTCGGTTTGCGCAAGTTCTTTGCTTCCTTTGTAGAGAATACCGCGAGTCCGCGACCCGCCGCCGTCAATGCCGATAATTGTTGGTTCGTAGGCTTTTGCCATAATGCTGCTCCACGCAAAATTGTGATGGAAATTGGATTGGTCGTATGCGGTTTTGCGGCAACGAGACCCTCACGAAGAAGTGAGAGCCTCGCTTTTGCGGGAATATTACGTGCTGACACTCAAAACTCAACACTCAAAATTCAACACTTTTCTTCAGGTTTTACGAGCCTTGTGGCGGACTCCAATTTGCACGTTTCCAGCGCACAAGTTGAATATCCACTTTCCCAACGATAACTTTCATCTTTGCACGAATGGGAATACGCGCCTCGTCATCGCTGAACCAGCCCTCGAAATCTTTCTCCAAGCCGTAAATGCCTTTCCACTTGGCTTCGCCCTTGAAATAGAGCGTCTTGACGGGGTATTGGACGTTGTTCAGCGTGAGGTTTTCGCGTTGAATGTCGCGGAAATTGATGAGTGTACGGGCGGTGTCGCCATTGATAACCGTTGGTACGTTCACATACCGACCGCTTTTGACAAATTCCCGTGCAAAGAAAAAGAGCGACAAACCGTCGTTCCAGCGCTTGGGCGTGAGGATGTCGAACTCTTTTTGTTTGGTATTTTTGATACCTTCTTCAACGTGGATTTTGCCTTGCGGTTGGAGAAAATCGTAGCGGGTGTATTCCCAGCCTGCTTTGGTTTTGGAACTGGCGATAAATTGGTGCGAGTGCTGCGCAGAAGCATCCATCCATGTTTCATAGACGGAGTGAAATTCTACAAACGGAATTCCGGGCGCAGTGTCAATATCGGCTTTGGCTTTGAAAATGTTGTTGCCGCGCAGCGTATCGGCGCGTTCCACCGTCATTTTGATTGTGCCGAGCAGAATCCCTAAATACGATACTTCGTATTCCAAGACTTCACTCGGTTGAAACATTTGCGCCCAAGACCGCACGGGAACTGCACTCAGGGCAATGGAAACAAAGAGGGCAATGATACTATGAGAGAAACGGCGATATGCCTTCATGGAAACGTTCATGGGAATGAGAATGTGTGAGAAAAATCGTTCAAACTTACGGAAAACTTTCTAAACTTGAACAGAAGAAATGCAAGCAAAAAAGGGAAAGATTCATCGCGGAAGCAAAGTTTTTGCTATATTTCCGTGCTGTTCGGCTTCCTCTCTTGGATGACAAACAATCGCAAAAAGTTTATGATATTCGCTGAATGGCGCTATTTTCAACCACTTCCCAACACTTTTCAAGGAACAATCATGCACTTCGTACCACTGCACACGCCGGAGCGTCCTTTCGGAAAAAGCCCAATGATCGCATCAGCACTTGGTTTTGGTGCAGGACACATCGGCGGAACACAAATGACCGAACAAGAAGCGGGAACGCTGCTCAACAGGGCTGTGGATTTAGGTGTGACGCTTATTGACACTGCTCGCGGTTACGGAATGTCGGAAGAGCGTATTGGGCGGCATTTGTCCTATCGCAGGCAAGATTTTGTGCTGGTTTCCAAGTGCGGGTACAGCGTTCCGGGCTACGAAGATTGGACACCGGAATCCATTCGCGCAGGTGTGGATATGGCTCTGCGTATGATGCGGACGGAATATCTGGACGTGATGCTGCTTCATTCCTGCCCCCGCGCAACCTTGGACACACCCGGCTTGATTGACGCACTTGACGAAACGGTACAAGCCGGGAAAGTCCGTGCTATCGGCTATTCGGGGGAAAATGAGGATTTGGCATATGCACTGTCGCTGGGGCGTTTTTCCGTTATCGAAACATCGGTCAATATCTTCGACCAGCGCGGTATTGCGAGGGTTTTGCCTGAAACAGCAAAAAACAATATCGGCGTTATTGCCAAACGCCCTTTGGGAAATGCTCCTTGGCGTTATGCAGAGCGCCCGGTGGGGAATTATTGCGAACCGTATTGGGAGCGCATGAACGCTATGAATTTGAGCAAAATTGTGGAACAAAGCGGCTTGGCATGGGATGAACTTGCGCTCCGCTTCAGTGTTTTCACCGAAGGCGTAAGTACGGCGATTGTCGGCACAAGCAGTACGGCAAATTTGCAACGAAACGTCGAAATGGTGAATAAAGGCGCTTTGCCACAGGATTTGGTGCAGAAATTACACGAAGCCTTTGCAAAGCATGATAAAAACTGGGTTGGGCAGATTTGACATTCGTAGATTTTGAAAACACCACCAATGACTACATTCCACCATGCACCAATTCACCGAAAACAGCACCCTCCTTGCGATTGAAAGTTCCTGCGACGAAACCTCAGCCGCATTGTATCAAGGCGGAGCGCTGAAAAGCAATATCATTTCCTCGCAGATGTTTCATACCAAATTTGGCGGCATTGTGCCGGAATTGGCTTCCAGAGCGCACGTGCAGCATATCGGCGCAGTTGTGCGTGAGGCGCTGAATGAGGCTGGTTTGGCGATGCAGGATGTGGATGCTATTGCTGTTACGCAAGCGCCCGGGCTTGCGGGGTCGCTGGTTGTGGGGACAAATTTTGCGAAAGGCTTGGCACTGCGCTACAATCTGCCCATTGTAGCGGTGAATCACGTTGAAGGGCATATTTACTCGGCGTTTATTGAAAACACGGCGATTGCGTTTCCATTTTTGGCACTTATTGTGAGCGGTGGTCATACCTCGCTCTTTTTTGTGGAATCCTTTGAGCGCTACACGGCAGTCGGTTCAACCAGAGATGATGCGGCTGGCGAGGCATTTGACAAAATCGCAAAACTGCTTGGCTTGGGCTATCCGGGCGGTATTCACATTGACCGTTTGGCGAAAGAAGGCAGAGCGGATGCTGTCGCATTTCCGCGAAGTATGATGCGCGACGACAATTTCGATTTTAGTTTTAGCGGCTTAAAAACTGCCGTGCGGACGTATTGCCAAAAAACGCTCGCAGCGCCGCCGAATGAGCAGCAGTTACGCGACATTTGCGCTTCGGCTCAAGAGGCAATCGTAGATGTGCTGGTGCATAAAACGCTGAAAGCCGCAGAAAATCTTGGTGCAAAGGATATTGTTGTTGCAGGCGGCGTAGCGGCAAATTCCCGTCTCCGTGTGCGATTACAGGAAGCCGCCGCAGAAACAGGGCGTTCAGTATTTATTCCCGCGATGAGTTATTGCACCGACAATGCCGCAATGATAGGCTGCATCGGGCGTGAGAAGTTGTTGCGCGGTGTGCAAAGCCCGCTAACATTCACGATTGGCGTTGGTTCGCTGCGGGCGCGGTATCGGTAGAGGGTTGAAAAATAATTCGTTCAGAAAAAATTTGCGAGAGCCTTTAGTGGCACAGGCATTTCTGCCTGTGCGAGTATTTATGCTGTTTTTTCTGTTTCGCGCAGACAAAAATGCCTGTGCCACTAACAATTTCTGATTCAATTTTAGTAGCAAAAAAGCTACGCCCCGCGCAGCGTCACTCGCGCAATCACACTCCCTGCCTCTTCCGACAATGAAAAACTGTGCCGCCCCGGAAACAAGACCTGAAGCCGTTCACGGATGTTCCTCATGCCTGTTCCCGTGCCTTCGGGCTTGGTGGTGTGTTCGGGAATTGTCAGTGAGCCGGAATTGGACACTTCCAGATGTAATGCGCTTTTGCCGTCATCTTCCTGTTTCATCGCCGCACGGATGCAGATTTCAAGCGGCATCGGGCTTGTTCGCATACCATATTTCACGGCATTTTCCACAAGCGGTTGCAGCATAAAGCCCGGAACGTAGTAATCATCGGCTTCGGGAGTGGTTTCGATGCTGACGTGCAGACGCTCTTCAAAGCGCACTTTTTCAATGTCGAGATAACTTTGCACCGCCTTGATTTCCTCTGAAAGCGGCACTGTTGGAAGCCCCGCGGGTTGCAGCGCATAGCGCAAATATGCCATAAGCGTTCTGAGCGTGCGCACGGCGTGATTGCTGTCTTCTTGCACGAGGTCGCTGATGGAAATAAGCGCATTAAAGAGAAAATGCGGGTTCAGTTGGTAGCGCAGCATCTCAAGTTGGGCGGTGCGGGTCTGCTCGGCAAGCTGGGCGTTGTGCGTGTTCAGCATAGCGTTTAAGCGTTCCACTTCTTGTGAGCGCTCTTCGGTGCGGCTTTTTTGCTGCTCCAAATCTTGCATAGATGCGGTTAATTGTGCCGTGCGCTGCTCCACAAGCCGCTTCAGTTCTTCATTTCGCTCACGTAAGCGCCGGACGCGCCAGCGAAAGCCACCCAAAGAACCCCCAACGACTGCTATTGTCACAAGCGCATAAAACCAGCGTGTTTGCCAAAACGGGGGATGCACAATCACTCTGAGCGCCCGTCCTGTCTCGTTCCAAAGCCCGTCGTTGTTGCAAGCAATGACACGGAAGGTGTATTCGCCACCGTCCAAATTCGTGTACACCGCTTCGTTCTTGGTGTCTGCGTCAATCCACGATTTATCGAAACCTTCCAATTTGTATTTGTAGCGATTTTTCTCCGGTGCAGAAAAATTGAGCGCGGCAAACTCAAACGTGATAAAATTATCGGTGTACCAAAGTTCAATTTCCTCTGCTTCGCTGATAGAAACAGGCAGCGCGGCGGGTGTGTTGAATTTTTTCAATGCCGTAATCACTACCGGAGGAATGTAATTGTTGTCCTGCACAGAATCGGGATGAAACCGCACAAAACCTGAACTCGTGCCGAAATATACACTGCCGTCGCGCCCTTGCGTATAAGCCCGTGAACTGAACTGTTCGGGCTGAGCGTCGTTTTTCATCATTGCCGTACCCAAACCGTCGCTAACGTCGTAGTAATGCGCCTTTTCGGTGCGCGGCGTGAATTTTGTAATGGTGCTGCTGCCCATAATCCAGATGTTCCCCCGCGTATCACCCACAACAGCCGATAAAACCTCATTCGGTAAGCCATGCTGTGTGCCATAGCGCGTAAAAACTTGGCTGCGGCGGTCGAATTTATCCAAACCCGCATCGGTCGTAATCCAGAGCGTTCCGTCGGACAATTCGCACACGCTGGAAACCGCATTACTACTGAGAGAACGGCTATTGTGAGGATTATGCAAATGCCGCGTGAAGGCTTGAATAGTGGGATGGAAAGCGTTCAAACCGTCTTCATATGTGCCAATCCACAGCGTACCGTCAGCAATAAAGCGGTCTTCGGTGATAGTGCTGATACTGTTGCTGCTCAGGGTTGAGATTTTTTGCGGGTTGGAGCGGTATTGCGTAAAGGTTTCGCTCACGCGGTCGAAAAGATTCAAGCCGTTAATCCACGTGCCAATCCACAAGCGCCCTCGGCGGTCTTCGTAGATGCAGGAAATATTATCGCTGCTGATGCCGGAAGAATCGGCGCTGTTTTGCCGAAAGGCGCGAAAACGCTTGGTTTTGCGGTCGAATATGTTCAATCCGCCCGCCGTTGTGCCAATCCACAAGGTTCCCAAGCGGTCTTCGTAAATGCAGGAAATGGTATTGCTGGAAATCGAGGTTCTGTCACGCTTATCGTGCTGGAAGAGTTCCCATGCGCCTGTGCGAGGCGAATAGCGAAACAAGCCGTGTTCTGTGCCTATCCACACCAAACGCTCAGAATCCTCGTAAATGCACAAGGTCAAAAATGCTTTGCCGTCGGGAAGCGAGGAAATATCAGGTCGGAAGGGGGTAAACTTACGAAGGGAGCGGTCAAGTTTGTAGAGCGAACCGTCGGTCGCGCCAAGCCAGAGAATACCTTGCTTGTCCTCGAAAATGCTTGTAAAAAAGCGCCCTCCGGCAAATTCGTTGGTGTAATGCCGCTTTGTCGTGGTGTCGGTATTCCGTGCTTCGGTATTCCGCGCTTGGGTTTTCCTCGCTTCGGCGTTCATCGAAAACAAGCCGCCACCCGCAGTGGCGCACCAAATCTCGCCTGTATGCTCTTGCAAGAGCGCAATGACGCGGCTTTGACCGCTCAAGAGTAGTTCGCTTGTTGTGGATGTTTTTCTGTACAGCGCACCATTGCTTGTTCCGACGAGAATGGCATTGCCGCCGTCAGAAGTGCTTTGTGCAAGGGTAACAATCTCCTGTAAAGCGTTATTTTGTGCGGTATTGCGTTGTTTAGGCAGTGGGGGTAATGCGATTGGAATGGCGCGAAATATCCCTTGTTCTGCGTCGAAAAGTTCCAATCCTTGCGATGTTCCCACGTAGAGCGCACCATTCGTAGCACACAAGGCTGTGTTGATGCGGCTCTTGGTGTGAGTGTAGCGTTTTCCTGTGCTGACGTTTTCGAGAGAATATTCTCTGCAAACCCAGATTGCACCGTGCTTATCGGCGATAAGCGCCGTAATGATGTTTTTGGAAGAAGTATCGCCAGAGTGAGCAACGATGCGGTCTTGCCGCCTGTCAAAGCGAAAAAGATTCGTGCTGTTTGCCAGCCACAGTGTGCCGCTTGAATCTTCACACAAGGCACTCACCGCATTGTCAAGACTGCCTTTGTCAGGATTGATGCGGTATGCAACAAAATTTCGCCCGTCGTATCGGTGCAAACCGCTTTCACCGGCAAACCACAAAAAACCGCGTTTGTCTTGTACGATGCTTGAAATAGCGCTTTGTGGGGCTTCGGGGTGTGGGGCGATGCGCTGAAATTCTTGTGCGGTGGCGGGGAAATGCAAGAGTAGAGCCAAGAAGAAGATAGAAAGCGTTACAAATCTTCCCCCGTAGCGCAGACATTCCTGTCTGCGCCACCTGTACCCCCAATACGCGCAGCGTATCATCTTCGATAGGCTGTATTGCCGATTGTTACGCCTGTCGGCGTTGAGGACACAGATAGGTGAGCGCTGCGCTCGGTCTGTGCTACGGGAGGGAAAGAGAGGTGCTTGGGTTCTCACGAGAGTTCAATAATTTTTTCACACAGTTCGCCGAAGTCCATTCCAAGCGCTGCTGCGGCTTTCGGTACAAGGCTTGTTCCTGTCATGCCCGGAAGCGTGTTTACTTCCAAGCAAAACGCCTGAAATTCGTCGTTCAAACGGAAGTCCACGCGGCTGTACGCCTTGCATCCAAGCGCTTCGTGGGCGGAAAGGGCAAGTTGCGACACGAAATCTTCCACGTCGGGCGGCAATTCTGCGGGGCAGATGTATTCGGTGCGCCCTTTGGTGTATTTGTGCGCATAGTCGTAAAAGCCTGTATCGGTGCGGATTTCGATGATTGGCAGTGATTCATCACCCAGCACTGCAACCGTCAATTCCCGTCCTTCGATAAACTGCTCAACAAGGATGATTTCGCCCCATTGTGCGGCTTCTTCGATGCCGCGTTTGATGTCGTCCACATTGCCATTTGGCACAATCGTAATTCCAACGGTTGAACCCTCTGTATCGGGCTTGATTACTACACCTTCGCCGAGTTCGGAGCGAAGTTCATCCGCAAGGTCGTACTCTACACCCTTTTCACGAATACTCGCCGACGAAAGCGTGATAAATGCAGGCGTAGGAATACCGACACTTTGAAAAATGCGCTTGGAAGCAAGTTTGCTCATGGCGATTGTGCTGGAGAGCATACGGCTTCCGGTGTAGGGAATACCGTGCATATCCAGCAAGGCTTGGATATAGCCGTCTTCGCCGTATTTCCCGTGCAGTGCCAAAAACACCGTGTCAATGCCCTGCAAATGCGGTGATTGCACACATTCCACAAGGCTTTTCGGGGAAAATGAGGCTAATTCTTCGGCACTCGGCTCTTTTCCGGCATCGGCTTGGAATGTTGCGAGGTCTATCAGTCCCGCAGCGCCTTTTGCAGGGTCGAGAGCAATAACCTTGTGTCCACGCGCTTGGAGAGCCTCCGCAACGGCTTTCCCGCTTGCAAACGAGACATTTCGCTCGGCGGAAATTCCGCCCATGAGTACGGCTATGTTCATGCTTTATGGTGTAAAAAATTGAGGAAATTGGTTTCGTTATACCAGCAATTCTGCAACCAAAGATACAAAAAATCAGGTATTTTCGTCTTGAGAACTCCATTACTGCACGGAATTTTTGTCTCGTTTTGGGAGAATTTAGAGAAATTTGTGGAAAACCTTCCTGTTCTGGGGATATTTTGATTTGTGCAGGAATCTTCTTCGTCGTAATTTCCTGCTTGCGTAATTTTCGCATAATTGCTGCATTTTGAAACAGATACCCATTCACCAAAGCGCCATTTCATGCGCTTCCTTTGCAGGTTTGCATGATTCAATCTTGGGAAACTCTCGACCAAACAACGGTCGCGGATTTGAAAATTTTTTCCGCCCTTGCCGTGCGTCGGAGACACCCCAAAACCAATGCCGTCGGCACGTTTACTGTGCTTGATTCTGCCGAATGGGTGAATATCATTCCGCTCACAGCAAACAATGATGTGGTGATGATTCGCCAATACAGGCACGGCACAGACAGCATCACGCTTGAGGTTCCGGGCGGTTTGGTAGAGCGCGGCGAAGATCCCGCAGAAGCAGGCATGAGAGAATGTCGTGAAGAAACCGGATATGCCGCCTCCGAACCCGCACTATTTCTAGGCGCAACCGAACCCAATCCGGCATTTATGAACAATCTATGCCATTCGTTTTTGTGGAAAAACTGTACGCTGCAACACGCACAAGCCTTTGACCAATTTGAAGATATTGACGTTGAACTTGTGCCGCTTGAGGCAATACCAAACCTCATTCGTCAAGGCGCAATCAGACATTCGCTCACGCTGACAGCGTTTTTCTACTTCAATTTGAAGTAAGTTTTTCGCAACCATTTGTCATCTCACGAAAGAAAGAACGCGGATTGAGAGGATGAAGAAGAAGATGTAGAGGATTTTTTTGCTTGAGATACTCCTTGAGATACTCATTGTTCCGGAATCTTCTCAATCCTTTCAATCCTCATCATCCGCGTTCCCCTGCACAAGACTTAGACAGTTACAATTTTTCTCTGCATTCCAACATTTTTCGATTTTCATTATTTCTCTATGGCACGTGTAATCGCCGTTGCAAACCAAAAAGGCGGTGTCGGCAAGACCACAACAGCCGTCAATCTTTCTGCGTCCTTTGCCGCAGCCGAGCAATCAACGTTGCTCATTGACATTGACCCGCAGGCAAATGCGTCCAATGGTTTGGGCATAAAAACCCGCGAATTGGACAAGACTGTTTATGAGGTCATCGTCGGAACAACGCCTGTTCACGACGCGATTGTTCATTCCGAAATGCCGCATCTGGACGTGCTTCCGTCGCATATCAACTTGGTAGGTGCGGAAATTGAGATTGTGGATGTGAAAAATCGGGAACGATTGCTTGCAGAGCGCATCAACGCTGTGCGCGACAAGTATAAGTTTGTGGTGATTGACTGTCCGCCGTCGCTGGGGCTTTTGACGTTGAACGCACTCACGGCAGCAGATTCTATCCTCGTTCCGGTGCAGTGCGAATACTACGCGCTGGAAGGTTTGGGGCAGCTTTTGAACACGATTTCGATTGTCCGCAAGCACCTGAATCCGCGCTTGGAAATTGAGGGTGTGCTTTTGACAATGTACGATAACCGTTTGCGCCTTTCTAACCAAGTCGTGCAAGAAGTAACGCGGCATTTGGGCGAAAAAGTCTGCAAAACCATTATCGGGCGTAATGTCCGCCTTGCTGAAGCGCCAAGTCACGGGAAGCCTGTTATTCTCTACGATGCGCTGTCTATCGGCGCGAAACATTATCTGGATTTAGCGCAAGAAATTCTCGACCGTGAAAAACAGCGTCTTTCGGGTAAAAACGGCGCAATCACGGAAACAGGAGCGGTTGTGGCAGCCGCAGGTGCGGCAGTTTCCGCAGTGGCTTCGGCAATGCAAGAACCGACGAAATAATCAATCACACACAGTCTCACTCCTTCTCTCGCTCAAGACATTCTCGCACATCCTTCACGCACATTATGGCAAAACGCGCTATTTCCCTTGGCAAAGGCTTAGATGCTCTGCTTCCTTCAAGTTTCAGTATTGAGCCGCCTGACGCTGCAAAACCGGACGACGGACAGTCAGTCGGCGTTATTGCTATGATTGATGTGAAGCGTGTTCGCCCAAATCCCATGCAACCGCGTCAGGACTTTGACCGCGAGGCATTGGAAGATTTGAAAAAGTCTATCAAGGAAAAAGGCGTAATTCAGCCGATAACGGTGCGCCGTATGGACAACGGGTACGAGATTATCGCCGGAGAGCGCCGCGTCAGAGCCTCAACGGAAGTGGGCTTGCAGACTATTCCCGCGTACATTCTGGATGTGGAAACCGACGCGGATATGCTTGAATTGGCGCTGATTGAAAACGTTCAGCGTGAAAATTTGAATCCCGTCGAAGTAGCACTTGGGTACAAGCGCCTTATGGAAGAATGTCATCTGACGCAGGAAGAAGTCTCGAAAAAAGTCGGTAAAGACCGCACCACGATTACCAACTTCCTCCGCCTTTTGCGGCTTCCGGGAACAATTCAAGAATCGCTCCGCAAAAAAACGCTTTCGATGGGACACGCCCGTGCAATTTTGGCTGTTACCGATGAACGCAAGCAAATAAGCGTCTTTGAGCAGGTTCGCGCTCAGGAACTTTCCGTGCGCCGCACTGAGGAAATCGTCAAAAAAATCGAAGCAGGAGCCAGCATTGAAGAGGCGTTAGCGGAAAAACCCGCCGCACAAGCACCACAGGCGTTTCATGGCGCGATTGACCAACCGCTTTCGGAAATTAGCAACCGTGCTGGTTCGGGCGGCTTTGGCGGCTCGAAAACTCCCCTTCCGGTGGTCAGCACCGACGGTTTTGCTATCCCCGACGACCTCAAAGACGATTTTGCCCCCGCAGAAGCCGATGACCTGCCGGAGCGCACCAAATCAAGCATGGAAGCGCCACAAAAAGATGCAACAATCGTTGCGCTGGAAACAAAATTCCGGCATATTTTAGCAACGCAAGTGCGCATCAAAACTCGTCCCAATACGCAAAGCGGTTCGATTGAAATTGATTTTTATTCCAATGACGAACTTGAGCGTTTAACGGAGTTATTGGAAATTATTGAGCGTGAGCAGTATTCGTAGAGGAAGTGTATTCGGTCAGGCGTTTCCCCTCCTACCGCTTCGCACCGTCTTCGGGGCGGCGGTAGAACGAATTGCCCGAAAGAAAAATTTTAACGTGGAAACCCGTGCGACGGCAGCGTTTTTGAGTGCTTCAGCCGTCGGACGGGGAAGAAATACCACTCCCCGACTTTTAACTCACCTTGTGTGTTCTCATTTCACTTTATTTTTTGTGTGTTATGCCTCAGCGTTTTGTAACGATTCCGCAGATGTTTCTGCAAGTAACCGATCATTTTAGCGCCCGCAACACAGCACCAAATCGTGGAGATGCTGCGAAATATGTGTATATGCGAAAGGTCGGAAAAGAGTACGTCGGAATGACCTACGACGAACTCCGCGAACTCACCGAAAATTTTGCCGCAGGCTTAAAAACGCTTGGCATAGAGCGCGGCGACAAAATTGGTATTGTTGCGGAAAACCGCATAGAATGGGTTGTTTCAGACTTTGCTATTATTGGTATGGGCGGAATTGACGTACCGATTTTTCCCACGATGACTTCCGCGCAAGAATCCTACATTTTCAACCATTGCGAAGCGAAAATCGTCATTGTCTCGAACAAATTTCAACTCAATAAGTTGATGAAAGTTCGTGCGGAACTGACGAAAATGCAATATGTTATCGTGATGAATGATGATGTGGAAATTGACGAGCCGGAAGTGCTGAAATTTGCCGATGTCGTTCACAAAGGCGCAGCTTCGATGTCGCTTGAAGAGCGCCGTGCGTGGTTTGTGAAAGAGTGCGCCGCGTCGAATCCTGACGACCTCATCTCGCTCATTTACACAAGCGGCACAACGGGGAATCCGAAAGGCGTAATGCTCACCAATACAAATTTGGTCAGCAACGTCGAAGGCTCTTCCGATGCGATTGACATTACCGAAAAAGACACGCTGCTTTCCTTCTTGCCGCTTTGCCACGCTTACGAGCGCACAACGGGCTACTACACGCTCTTTGCGTGCCATGCGACGGTAGCATTTGCCGTTTCGATTGACACCGTTGCCGACAATATGAAAGAAGTTCGCCCGACCTATATGACCGCCGTGCCGCGCCTATTTGAGCGCATTCAAGGGCGAATTTTGACGGCGATTGAAAAAGACACTCCCGCAAAACAGCGCGTCTTTCATTGGGCAATCGGTGTCGGTAAAAAATATGTCAGCCAGAAATTATCGGGGAAAAATCCCTCGCCTGTGCTGTCCGCACAGTACGCGCTTGCAGACCGCTTAGTTTTTGGAAAAATCCGTGAACGTACCGGCGGACGGCTTCGCGCCTTCATTTCCGGCGGTGCGGCACTTCCGCAAGACCTTGCGGAGTTTTTCTTTGCCGCAGGCATTACGATTTTGGAAGGCTATGGTTTGACGGAATCCTCGCCCGTGCTTTCGGTTACAAGGGCTGCTGCTCCGGCAGTTGGCACAGTCGGCAAGCCGCTGTTTAACGTGCAAATCAAAATTGCGGAAGACGGTGAAATTTTGGCAAAAGGTCCGAATGTGATGCGCGGGTATCTGCATGATGAGGAAGCCACCAAAGCAGTGATTGACGATGACGGCTGGCTGCATACGGGCGACATTGGTCTTATCAACCCCGCAGGAAACCTTGTTATTACCGACCGCAAAAAGAATATTTTTGTCTCAAGCGGCGGAAAAAATATCGCTCCGCAGCCGATAGAAAACACGCTGACGCAGAGCCGCTTTATTGACCAAATCGTGCTTATCGGCGACAAACGTGAGTTCTGCACGGCGCTGATTGTGCCGGATTTCGAGTATTTGAAAGAATACTCTTCCATGCACGGTTTGAGTTATCCTGATGCAAAATCTATGATTGAAAGCGACGTGTTGCTGCAAGCAATTCAGCGTGAAATAGACGGTTTGCAGGTAGATTTTGCGAAGTTCGAGAAAGTGCGCAAATTTGCACTGATGGACAGAGCATTTACGGTTGAAGATGGCGAAATTACGCCCAAATTGAACGTGCGTCGGCACGTCATTGAAAAGAAATTTGCCGACAAAATCGAGAAAATGTACGCGGAAGTGTGAGATAGTATGCGCACAAGAATAATATGTGTCTAAACAACAAGTGACACAGACATTTTTGTCTGT
The DNA here is from genome assembly GCA_025455065.1 of Candidatus Kapaibacterium sp. GTDB lineage: Bacteria > Bacteroidota > Ignavibacteria > Kapaibacteriales > UBA4661 > PH2015. The sequence goes on from JALONG010000010.1 coordinate 35,131, forward strand.
GCGAGTTTTGGTACAGTGTCGCAGCAAAACGCACAGACAAAAATGTCTGTGCCACTGAAGCCTGTTCTTAAGCTATCAGGGATACTCTTTGTTCTGTCAGATATAATCTGCACCATTGTTACCTGTATTGACACGTATTCTCAAGCCAATTTCCATAACATAAAGAAAACCCAGTCCCTGTGCCGCTTCTCCGGCGGCACACTTTTTTTATTTTTTCAAGGGTCAGTATGAATAATATTCGGAAGGTCTCGCAAAGTCTCGTGGTGGCTTTGGTGACGGTAGTTTGTAGCCGTGCCTTGGTGTTTGCACAAAGTACGGAAAGCGGCGGCGGAACAACGATGCAAGAGCAGCGTGTCACCGAGCGCCGCACGGTAACGGACGAAGATGGTAAGGTTTCACGCACCTCTGCGGTGATTGAAACGAAGATAGAAAATATCGCCCCTCCTACGCGGCACTTGATTTATGCTGCTCCGGTGCGGATGATTTGGATGGCGAATATCGGTTATATGCGGGCAATCAGCAATACGTTTGCTTTTGGTGGCAACATTGATATTCCCACAGCGATTGATAGCCGCGTACAGAGTGGTTTTGGTATATCGGTCGAAGGGCGATATTATCCGGGCGGGAATGGTTTGCGCGGATTTTACCTTGCTCCGGGCTTGAATTTTCACAGTTTCCAAGCCATGCAGTACAGTTTTGGACCGGTAACACCAACGATGCCCAATCCACGTACAACCCCCACACAAGTCACGGCAACGCCCTTTTCCGTAGCTGCCATCGGCGGTTGGGTGTTTAATTGGGGCGATTTGTCGCTGGATTTTGGCTTGGGCTTCAAAGCCCACTTGATTAGCGGTACTCCGTCGAACACAGCAACGTTTCCGGTGTATTACGGTGGTGAACGTGGCGTTGGTGCTGTTGGTTTTGACAGTTTTAGCGGCACAATGCCTGTGTTCCGTGTGAATGTCGGATATTCATGGTAACAGAGCAGAACAGTCTTTGAATGCCTACACGGTTTATCTACCAAACAAGCATGGTTTGGTGAACGTTGTAGGCATTTTTTTCACTCACTCCATTCCATTGCTTCTATGAAACAAACGCACCATCCTCGCGCCAATCTCAACTTAATGAAACTGCTTTTTAAGCCGCACCCTTGGCATGGAATTGAAAGCGGCGAAGATGCGCCGGAGCGCGTCAATGCGTTTATTGAGATTGTTCCTTCGGATACGATTAAGTACGAAGTAGATAAAGCAAGCGGATATTTGAAAGTGGATAGACCGCAGCGTTTCTCGAATATCTGCCCCGCGCTCTACGGCTTCATTCCGCAGACCTATTGCGGTGAGGAAATTGCGCGGTATTGCATGGAAAAAACGGGGAAAGCAAACATCATCGGTGACGGCGACCCGCTTGACATCTGCGTTCTGGCGGAGAAAAACATCCCGCACGGCGATGTGATTTTGGAAGCCTTGCCCATTGGCGGTTTTCGGATGATTGACGACAACGAAGCGGATGATAAAATTATCGCCGTGATGAAGGGCGATGCGGTGTATGGCGAACTCAAGGACATTAGTGATTGCCGCGAAGACGTGATAGAGCGCCTTCGGCACTATTTTTTGACCTACAAAAGTATTCCCGGCAAGGGAAAAAAATCGGTGGAAATTTCTCACGTGTACGGGCGCGACGAGGCGTACCAAATCATTCGCCACAGTCAAGAAGATTATTGGGCAAAATTTCCGTATTTTGACATCTAAACTTACATCTTCGTTTTCTGAATTCAAACCAATTCAGAACGTGAGACAATTCCTCCACCTTTGTCTTTGTGCATGAGTAAACACCAAACTATCACTATTGTTGGCGGAGGGCTTGTCGGCTCACTGTGTGCAATTTTTCTTGGGAATCGTGATTATGATGTGCATCTGTTTGACAGGCGACGTGATATGCGCCTCACCGGTGCAGAGCGTGGGCGGTCTATCAATTTAGCGCTTTCGCACAGAGGTCTGCGGGCGCTCGAAGCCGCCGGAGTTGGTGCGCACATAGAAACAATCGGTATTCCGATGCGCGGCAGGATGATTCACAACACCGACGGAGGAACGGTTTTTCAGCCTTACGGCAAAGAGGGCGAGGCGATTTACTCAGTTTCTCGCGGCGGCTTGAATGAACTCCTACTGAACGTCGCTGACCGTCACCCCCACGTCCATTTCCATTTTGAAGAGCGCTGTCACGATGTGAACCTTGATGCCGCAAGTGCAGTATTTATGCGCTCTGACGGAACGTTGCATGAAGTGAAGGCTGATTGTCTTATCGGCGCAGACGGCGCATATTCGGCGGTGCGGGGAGTGATGCAAAAACAAGGGCGATTTAATTACGAGCAGTTCTATTTGGATCACGGCTACAAAGAACTGACTATACCCGCCGCACCCGATGGAAGCTGGGTTGTAGAGAAAAATGCCCTGCATATTTGGCCCCGTGGACGCTATATGTTCATCGCTCTGCCAAACACGGACGGCTCGTTTACGTGTACGCTATTTCTTCCTTTCAAGAGCAACCGTGCCGATGAGCCTTCCTTTGAAGATTTAGACTCCGAAGAAGCAGTGATGCAGTTTTTCCGCTCGTCATTTCCCGATGCCGTACCGTGTATGCCGAATTTGGTTGAAGAATTTTTTGCTAATCCCACCTCCAGCCTTGTAACAGTACGGTGTTCACCGTGGATTCACCATGACAGCGCAATGCTCATTGGCGATGCGGCACACGCAATCGTGCCGTTTTACGGGCAGGGTATGAATGCGGGATTTGAGGACTGCCGTATTTTTGATGAATTGCTTACCAAACACGATGACCATTGGTTAGAAGCAATGCAAGAATACAACACCGTCCGCAAACCCAATGGTGATGCGATTGCGCGTCTGGCAATGCAAAATTTTGTTGAGATGAGTGAGCGCGTTGCTGACCCGATGTTTTTACTCCGAAAAAAAATTGAGCAACGCTGCCAAAGCCTGTATCCAAGTGCTTTTCAGCCGGTCTATTCTATGGTAACATTTTCCCACATCCCCTATTCCGAAGCGCTCAAAGAAATGGAGCGTCAAGATGCAGTATTTGAGCGGGTTTTGAGGTTGGAATCTATTCGAGAGCGTTGGAATACTCCCGAAGGAGATGCTGCGGTGCAAGCAGTCTTGATCTCTGCGGGGTATGCGGTGTAATTGTTGTGTACTTCTGTGAAACTCCCATCCCATTTTTTTCACATTTAATTGTTTATTGTTGTTATGAAAAATGTCGTTGCAATGACCTTGCCAAAGCAAGGTTTGAAGCGGACATTGAGTGCGTTGTGCGCCGCCCTTGTGGTGATTGGCGGCACATTGCACCTTCCGCTTTTTGCGCAGAAAAAAGGCGCAAAACCTACTCCACCAGCCGCCGCGCCTGCTGTACAGTCGGCTGCTGCTCCTTCGGCTGTTGCCGCATCTACGCCTGCTGCACTGCCCACGCCGGAGAAATATACGTCGGTGGAAGGCATCACGGAATACCGTTTGCCGAATGGTCTTCGCATTCTGCTCTTCCCAGACCAATCCAAACCGACGATTACCGTGAATATCACGTATTTAGTGGGTTCGCGGCATGAGAATTACGGAGAAACAGGCATGGCGCACCTTTTGGAACACCTCGTGTTCAAAGGCACACCCAAGCACCCGAATATCCCCGATGAACTCACCAAACACGGTGCTCGCCCGAATGGTACAACGTGGCTCGACCGCACGAATTATTTCGAGACTTTCTCCGCAACGGACGAAAACCTCGAATGGGCGTTGGACTTGGAAGCTGACCGTATGGTCAATTCCTTCATTGCGAAAAAAGACCTCGAAAGCGAGATGACGGTTGTGCGGAATGAGTTTGAGTCGGGTGAAAATAACCCGTTTTCAATTCTGCTCCAGCGTGTTATTTCTACCTCGTATTTGTGGCATAATTACGGCAAATCTACCATTGGCGCACGTGCAGACTTGGAAAATGTACCGATTGACCGGCTGCAAGCCTTCTACCGCAACTATTACCAGCCGGACAACGCTATTTTGCTCGTTGCGGGAAAATTTGACGAGAAAAAAACTCTCGGTTTGATTACGAAGTATTTTGCGCCGATTCCTCGCCCGACGCGAGTTTTGCAGAAAACCTACACACTCGACCCGACACAAGACGGAGAGCGCTATGTAACGCTGCGTCGCACAGGAGATATTCAAATTGCTGCGGCTGCATACAAAATTTGCGCCGGTTCGCATCCTGATTATCCGGCGTTGGAAATGCTCAATCATATTTTGTCGGAAGACGGTACGGGAAGGCTGTATAAGGCGCTTGTTGATACGAAAAAAGCAAGCAGTGTAAGCGGTTTCCCGTTCCAATTACGGGAACCCGGCATTATGTTTTTCTCGACGGAAGTCCGCGTACAGCAGTCATTGGATTCTGCACGGCAGATTTTTCTTGCTGTGCTTGATTCTGCGGCAACAATGAAATTTACCAAAGAAGATGTTGAACGCGCACGCACGGCACTGTTGAAAAATATTCAACTGACTTTGAATAACGCTGACCGTGTTGGTTTGGATTTAAGCGAATTTATGGCACAAGGTGATTGGCGCTTGTTTTTCCTAACACGTGACCGTATCGAAAAAGTAACGGTTGAGGATGTTCAGCGTGTGGCAGCGCTTTATTTGAAGCCCTCGAACCGTACAACGGGTGTGTTTATCCCAACCGAAAAACCCGACCGCACAGAAATCCCCGCTACGCCCGACGTGGACGCGCTTGTGAAAGATTACAAAGGCAAAGAAGCAATCGCCGCCGGTGAAGCATTTGACCCGTCGCCGGAAAACATTGAAGCCCGCACCAAACGAGTGCTTCCGGGGGGTGATTTGGGGCAGCTTTCAACAGCATTTTTGAGCAAAAAAACACGTGGTGGCAGTGTTGCAGCCCGCATTGCTGTTCGTTTTGGTGATGAAACCAGCTTGACGGGCAAAGGTACGGCACACGAAGTAACCGCACAAATGCTGCTTCGCGGCACGAAATCGAAAACCCGTGAGCAAATCCAAGACGCTATCAACAGCCTCAAAGCACGACTAAACATCTTCCCAAGCGGTCAAAGCGTTGTTGCGATTGTCGAGACCACACGCGAAAACCTTCCCGCGCTGATGAAACTTATCGGCGAGGCGTTCCGTGAGCCTGCTTTTGCGGACAAAGAATTTGAATCGCTGAAGCAAGAAACGCTCGCAGGTTATGAATCGCAGCGCTCCGAGCCGACGGCTGTGGCTTCTATTGCGCTTCAAAAGCACCTTTCGCCGTATCCGAAAGGACACATTTTTAGTGTGAACTCGATTGACGAAAGCGTTGTCAATTTGAAGGCATTAACGCTGGATGACGTGAAAAAATTCTACCAAGAATTTTACGGTGCTTCCGATGCGCAAGTAAGCGTGGTGGGTGATTTTGACGAAGCAGAAATCGGCAAAATTGTCCGCGAAATGTTCGGTTCATGGAAAAGCCCGAAACCTTTCAAACGCATTGAATCCAAACGCAAAGAGGTGGAAACGGTCAATCTGAAACTCGAAACCCCTGACAAAGCAAATGCGTTTTTCCTCGCAGGCGTAACGATGCCGATGCGCAATGATGACGCGGATTATCCGGCACTGGTGCTTGGAAATTATATGCTCGGTGGCGGCTTCCTCAATTCCCGTTTGGCTGTGCGGATTCGCCAAAAAGACGGACTCAGCTACGGCGTAGGTTCGCAATTTAGCGCGGGTTCGTTGGATAAAGTCGGTTCGTTTAACGGATTTGCTATTTACGCACCGCAAAACCTGGAAAAACTCGAAAAGGCGTTCAAAGAAGAAATTGAGCGGGCTTTGAAGGAAGGTTTTACCGAAGAAGAGGTGAAATCAGCGAAATCGGGCTATTTGCAATCGCAAACCGTCAATCGCTCGCAAGACGCAGGTTTGGCAAGCCGTTTGAACGATTACCTCTTCATCAAGCGTACACTGCTTTGGGACAAAGATTTGGAAACGAAAATTGCGGCACTTACGCCTGACCAAATCGCAACGGCAATGCGTAAATGGATTGACCCCGCGAAAATCAACATCGTCAAAGCAGGAGATTTTGCGAAAGCCGCGAAAGATGCTACTGCGGGCGGGAAATAACGAGTATTTTTTCTCTGCCAAAAAAAACATCAAAGCCGCTTCAAACCTCGTGTTTGGAGCGGCTTTTGTGTAATGACACGTTTTTTTTTGATGTAATGACATTTTTTCTGAAACTTTTCGGCACGGCTTGCGTTTAGAAAGAAGTGTACATAAGCAAACGATGAAAAGGCACATTTCAGGTACAGTTTTTGCTCATTCACACCACACAAAGCATTTTTGCATATCAGTCTCAAGGAAATGTCATCATGGAACTCTTCAAAAAAATAGCGTTAGTCGTCGGTGCATTTGTGATTGCAGGGTTTATTCTGCGCATCATTTTTGGCATCCTCGGCGCAATTTTCTCCATTAAAGGGCTGCTGCTCATTGCGGCTATCGGTATTCCGATTTACCTTATTGCCGAGAAGAAATTTTTGCGTTGATGGGCGGCTGTGGTTGTCCACGAATATCACGAATCTTTACGAATAGTAACGAGACACTCAACGATAAAATCACAACTTGTGTTTCATCCAAGATTCGTGCGATTCGTGGAAAAAATAGACCGCAACGCAAGATTGAATGCGGTTTCTAGTCACATTTTTGGTTCATCCAATCGTGAACTGCCTGTGCAAAGCGCTCCGGCGCACCCTCACTCGTGCGTAAATACAGTGACGGTTCTATCAGTTCCAACTCCATGAGTGCAAAAGCATCTTCCTTGCCATAGTCGGAAAGCCGCACTACATCTACCCTCGCATACATCGGCGTACCGAAGCGTAATTCTTTGAGTGTCTGCATCACATTTCCTGTCTGCTCCAAAAGCGCATCGTAATGCGGCGTAGCATCCTTAACTGCTTCGCGGATGTCGCCTCCATGTTCTTCTTGCACACGAAAATCGTCCTCGGCGGGAGTTTTGATAATCGCATGGCTAAATTTTCCGTTGAAATAAAACACCGAATACTCTCCTTCCCGCACCACTGCTTTGAGGAAAGGCTGCACCATGTATGAACGTGTCCGAAAGGCATCATGCAGCACAGGCAGCATTTCTGCGGCGTTATCGGGACGCACACGGTAGGTGTGGTCAGCATTAGCGCTGATGGTGGGTTTAACGATAATCTCTTCTGCTTGAAGCGCTTCAAACCAGCTTTCTAGGGGCATTTCCGAACTTGCCTCTCCCCAGAGCGTAGGAACAATGCCTATTCCGACTTGCTCTAAATCACGAAGATAGGTTTTATCCATGTTCCAGCGCACGATTTTAAGCGGGTTTTGCAAAATCGTATTACTGTCCGCAATGCGCTCCAATGTTTGCAAAAAGGTATCGGGGTCTTGCTGGTAATCCCACGGAGTGCGGATAAGAACGAGGTTGTAATCGCTCCAATCAACATCGGTGCGTCGCCACGAGACGGGAATAATTTCCCAGCCGAGCGCGGTAAAATGCGGGTAGGCGAGTTCGTCGTCAATAACGAAATCGGCGCTGTTGTCCATTGTCAGGGAAGCAATTTTGAGCATGGTTTTGTTGAAGAAAGTGATAGAATTTCATATAATTGTCGGTGCCAAATATCTGCGCGAGTTTAGGTTCAGCACGTACTTTGGTTTTCGATTTTGGTTGGCGTATATTTGTCAAAATGTTATCTGCAATTATTTTCTCGCTTGCGATGCCTGTTTTGTACCGATACTTGGGCATAGAAGTTCTGTTTTTTAGCAACGACCATTTGCCTATTCATGTTCACGGTGTATATCAAGACTGTGAATCTAAAGCAGAAATTTTTATGCGTGATGGTAAAGTTCACGAAATTATCTTCACAGAAATTAAGAACGCAAAATCATTACCCACACAGCAACAGCGAGACTTTGAAAGCCTTGTGCGAGTGAAAGCGGATGAAATCGTTCAACGTTGGATAGAGTATTTTGTGCTTCAAAAGAAAATATCCTCAACGACCATAACAAGGAGAATTAAATGATAACCTCCGTAGAAATTATTGCGATAGAAAAAGCAGAATATCTTGGTGCTTACACAATAAGGTTTTCTTTTACTGACGGTACGGAACGCATCATTGATTTTGAGCCGTTTCTACGGGCAGCCGCCAATGAAATGACAACAAAATACCTATCGCTCAAAGAATTTTGCACGTTTGAAATCAAACATCGAAACATTTCGTGGAATGACTACGAAATGTGTTTCCCGCTTGCAAGTCTGTATGAAGGAAAACTCTGATATTTTGTAGCAAAAGCCCAAGATTTGCGGCTTGTAGGAACATTGCTAATTGTTGTACCGATGCCGATTTTGATAAAACCACGCCACGACCCCGCTAATTCCCTCACGAAGCGAGATTTTATGCCGCCAGCCGAGTGCATGAAGTTTGCTCACGCTCATGAGTTTGCGCGGTGTGCCATCCGGCTTCGATGTGTCCCACGTGATAGTGCCTTGAAAGCCGACAATTTCGGCAATGAGTTCGGTGAGCGCTTTAATACTGAGGTCTTCGCCTGTGCCGATATTCAGAAATTCCCGTCCGTCGTATTGCTGCATAAGAAAAATCATCGCATCGGCGGCATCGTGTGAGTGCAGAAACTCACGGAGCGGTGAGCCTGTTCCCCACGCAATGACTTCCTTCGCGCCCGATTCCTTTGCTTCCACAAATTTCCGAATAAGCGCCGGAAGGACGTGCGAGGTTTGTAGGTCGAAATTGTCATTAGGTCCGTAAAGATTCGTCGGCATACAAGAGATTGCCTGAAAACCGTATTGGTCGCGGAGCGCTTCACAGAGCTTGATTCCGGCGATTTTCGCAATCGCATACGGTTCATTGGTCGGCTCAAGTGGTCCCGTCAGCAAAGCGTCTTCGTGCATGGGCTGAGGCGCGAGTTTGGGATAAATACAGGAACTTCCCAAAAAGAGCAGTTTCTTTGCGCCGAAGCGGTATGCAGAATGAATAACGTTATTTTGGATAGCTAAATTTTCGTAGAGAAAATCAGCGCGGTAGGTGTTGTTTGCATGGATTCCACCTACTTTCGCTGCCGCATCGAAGACATATTCGGGGCGCTCTGCCTCGAAAAAGCGCTCTACATCTGCTTGGCGACGCAAATCCAATTCCTGCGACGTGCGTGTGATAATGTTCGTAAACCCTTGTTCTTGCAAACGATGAGCTATCGCCGAACCGACCAAACCTCGATGTCCGGCGACATAAATTTTGCTGTTGTAATTCATTGAAAAATTGACCAAAATGAGAAAATTGGTAACAAGATTTAGAGTTTTCCCGCAATAATTCCGCCACCAATCACATCGTTTCCGTCGTACAACACGACCGATTGACCGGGCGTAACGGCGCGGCGCGGCGCATGAAAACGGACGGTGAGATTACCCTCGTCATCGGTTTGGCAAAAGGCATCTTCGCCGTTGTCTTTGTAGCGAATTTTTACCGTGCAATCGCGTCCTTCGCGGAGATGCTCGTATTTCATCATGTTCAGCGAATGAGCGCGTAAGCCGTCCGTGAGCAAATCCTCATCCCGTCCGACAACGACGGTGTTTGTTTCTGCCACGACATTCAGCACATACAGCGGCTCAGGATGCGAGACACCAAGCCCTTTGCGCTGCCCGACGGTATAGTGAGCAAAACCTTGATGTTCACCAATAACTTCGCCGTCCAAGACGAGTTTTCCGCCGTGCATTTTGTCATCAAAATTCTGCACATTATCGCGCAAAAAGCGTTTGTAATTATTATCGGCAACAAAACAAATCTCATAGGATTCAGGCTTTGAAGCAATCGAAAGCCCAAACCGTGCGGCTTCTGCGCGAGATTTCTCTTTGGTGAAGCCTGAAAGCGGGAAAAGCGTCCGTGCGAGCGATTCTTGTTGCAAGCCCCAAAGCGCGTACGATTGGTCTTTGCGTGTGTCGTCGCCGCGAGAAATGTAGTAGCGTCCGGTGTCTTCGCTTTTGCGCACGTAGGCATAATGCCCCATGGAGACGTATTCCGCACCCAGAGCATCCGCTTTTTTGAGCATTTCTTTCCATTTGATGAGGCGATTGCACTTCACACAAGGGTTCGGCGTGTCGCCCGACATATAGCTGTCAATGAAATAATCAATAACGTTTTTCTTAAAAACATCGGTGAAATCTACGGTGTAATGCGGTATGCCGAGCGTCATGCAAACACGCCGTGCGTCGTTGATGCCGTCCAGCGAACAGCAACTTGAATCATTGCCGACATTGCCGCCAACGTCTTCGTATTTGTAGGTTTTTATCGTGATGCCGATAACCTCGTATCCTTGCTCGACAAGCAATGCTGCCGCGACCGACGAATCAACGCCGCCGGACATTCCGACAAGAACACGGTTGGAATTGCGTTTCATTTGTGGTGAAAATCTGGGGAAAAAGGAGGAATGCTGCGACGAAACAGCGTGAAATCCAGATTACAAAAATACGATTTTTTTTCCGAAATCTTGGCAAATTGTCCGATTTGTCCACGAATTGCACGAATGGACACGAATCTTGTTGTAGAGTCTCGTTTTCTTTGAGTGAAAAAAGTACACTCATGTTCTTGATTCGTGAGGATTCGTGCAATTCGTGGACAAAGGCAAATGATTTGTGTCAGAACATCCTGACACCTGACAATGGAGCGTACGATATCCACCGCAAGTGTGTCGGAAGTACCTGACACGTCTTATTTTGAAACAAGCAACACTTGAATGGAAGTGCCTGAAAATGCCGTAAAATCGTACTTTTGAGGTGATGAGCGTACTTGGCATGAATTTTGATTATTTTTGTACTAGAAATTGCAGCACAATTTTTTTTCGCAGCGTTTGTCTGAAATTGTATAAAACCAATGACTGACGTGTCTTATACAAACAACGCATTGTTTTCTTTCACTTTTTTTGAACGGAATTTCGCCATGAACAGCCAGCCGCACACATCGCTTTTTACCTCGTCCAAGCGCCTTGGTATCGCGCTGTGGTGCATTGCGTTTTGGTGTTTGGTTACGGTTTTTTCTGCTTCGTCCGTGATTGCCCAAGTCGCTTTGCCGTCCGCAAAAACAACGACCCAAACAGAATATCGCTCAATCGAACGCGCTTTGCTGAACCCCGATAAAGTCTATCGGTTGAACTTGAGCGGTCTTATGATGACCGAATTACCGCCGGAAATTGTCAAATTCAAAAATTTGCAGTCGCTCGACCTTAGTTTTAATCAACTTGATTCACTGCCGACGGAAATTTGTCGTTTGAAAAATCTGGAAAATATATCGTTGCTGTTTAACCAATTAAAAAAGCTGCCGGACAGCCTCAGCGAACTGAAGCAGCTGAAAACACTAAACATTGCGAATAATAAGTTTGAAGCATTTCCGCTTGTGCTGACGACGCTCACATCGCTTCAAAATTTGGACATTGCCGGAAATGGCTTCACTACTTTGCCGCAGGAGTTTTTTGCGCTCACCGAACTGCAAGATTTAAGCATTGCCAGCAACAAACTCACGATGCTTCCGGCAGAAATCGGCAAACTGACGAATTTACTTTCGTTGGATATGAGCAGTAATCAAATCGCCGCACTGCCGCCGGAAATGATGAATTTGGCAAAGTTGCAAGTCTTGGAAGCGGGTTCAAACCAGATTCAATCGTTGCCGGAAGACATGACGAAATTAGCAAAATTGCACACACTTGTTTTGCGGAATAACAAACTGACCGCGCTCCCGCAAACAATTGGGCAAATGCCGAAATTGCGGACGCTCATGTTGGCGAAAAACCGCATCAAAACGCTGCCGGACAGCCTTCAATGGTTTTTGCTCCTGAAAGAATTGGACATAAGCAAAAATCGCCTTTCCGAACTGCCCGCCAGTTTCGGTGAAATGGCGAGTTTGGAAAGCGTTGATATGAGTTCCAACTACCTTAAAGTTCTACCCGCAAAATTCCCGCAACTCACCACGCTCAAGCGTTTGCGCATGGTTGCCAATGAGTTCAACATTTTTCCCGTTGAAATCACGAAATTGGCTGCGTTGGAGGAATTGGACTTTGCAAATAATTTTGTGGCACAAATCCCTGCAAGCATCAGCGATATGACGGCACTTTCGGTGCTGAATATGCGTGGAAACAGGCTGCTGGCTGTTCCGGCGGAAATAGGATTTTGCCAAAACCTCACGTTTATCAATGTTGCTTACAACGAGCTTTTGACGCTGCCGCAGGAAATCACGAAATTGGCAAAATTGCAAACGCTCAGTATCGGTCAAAACCCGATGCAACGCAGCGAAATCGAGAAAATACGTGGCTTTGTGCCACAGGCGCGGATTGGATTTTAAGCCTGTTTGTCAAAAAATAAATGTAGCGAGGCGCTTGAGTTTTCAAGAGCCTCGTTTTTTTTTGAGCCAAAACGAAAAAAGGTTGTAACCAAAATATTGGTCGGGGCTTTTTCCTTGTGAATGACAAAAAACAATCTTCTCACGTATTCACAAGAACTACTATGAAAACCGCATTCAATCTTCTTCGCACGGCTGTTGTCGTTATTGCTTTTTCGCTTTCTTTGACAAGTTGCGTTTTTAATGTAACAGGATTTGACAATATCGTCGGCAACGGCGTTACAAAGTCTGAACGCCGCACCGTTACAGCATTTTCGGCAATCAGTAACCGCATCGGTGCAGACGTGGAAATTACCTGCAAACAGTCTCCGGGCTTAGAAATTACGGGCGATGAAAACATTCTGCCCTACATCACCACAGAAATCAGCAATGGTGTTCTCATCATCAGCACTAACCGTGTCAGCATTAACCCTCGCCGCCTCAGCATCAAAGCAAGTACGGATATGCTCGTTAATGCAGAAATTCTCGGTTCGGGCAATATGACCGTTGCAGGTGTAGATACGCCCAACTTTGTAGGAAATATCGGCGGTTCGGGCAATATGACCATTAACGGGCAAGCACCCTCAGCACGATATACCGTGAGCGGCAGCGGCAACGTGGAGGCGCGTAATACCACTTCGCAAAACGTGGTTGCGACCATTACCGGTTCAGGAAATATCACCGTCAATGTCTCGCAAACGTTGGAAGGCACGATTTCCGGTTCGGGCAGCATTATTTACTTCGGCAATCCCGGCACGGTACGCCGTAATATCACGGGTTCAGGCAGTATCGTTGGTGGTCGTTAAACGATACTGACGCTGGGATACGGATATACCCCGCAATGAACAGGTGTAGTCTGCTTTTGTGGCAGATTACGCCTGTTTTTTTTGTGTCATGGTCTTGGGCATTTTTTGTATTATTGGGGTGCATCGCAAATTATCCATCATTATTCGGGGCTTGCCAAATGGAAGAACTTTTTTATGGGCTTATCGCTTTGGCACTTGTCATAGCGCCATTTTGGGCGCTTATTGCCAATATCCGCAAAACGAGCCGTTTGGAGCGTGATTTATGGATATTGCGGCAACGGTTCGATATTGTCGAGAAAAAAATACTTCCTTCTTCCGAAAGCAGTGCCGAAGCGGCTTCCAAGACTATTCCCGCACACCAACTCGCCACGCTCATAGACCTCGAAACACTTCGAGCCGAAACCCTCCGCACTGAGGCGCAGAGCCATTCTGCGCAAAGCTCTTTTACAGAAGCTCCTTTTACGGAAGCTCCCTCGGAAAATGTATCAGAAACGCCTATAAGCACAAGCAATGTTGCTCCCAATCCAATCAATGAAGCGGCACAGGAGCCGTTGTTGCAAGATACACCAATGCCCAAAAGTCCCCAAAAACCGCAGAAAACCAATACCGAATGGGAAGCGCTTATCGGAGGACAGCTTTTTAACAGGATTGGTGCGGCGGCGATTGTGATTGGTATGGGATTTTTCTTGAAATATGCTTTTGACAACGACCTCATAAGTGAGCCGGTGCGAGTGTTCATCGGGCTTTTGGCGGGAATGGTGTTGCTGTTTTTCGGTGAACGCCTGCAAACAAAAAAATTGCCGCTTTTCGCACAGGGCTTGACGGGCGCAGGCATTGGAACGCTGTATTTGTCGGTTTATGCAGCGTATAATTTTTATCACCTTGTTCCCGTGTTTCAGGCATTTGCGGGAATGATTGGCGTAACAGCGATAGGTTTTGTGCTGGCTCTGAGGTATAATGCCCTTTCAATCGCACTGCTATCGTGGTTTGGCGGTTATCTCACGCCGTTGCTTATTCACAGCGAACAGCCGAATCCGTTTGGTTTGATGAGCTATTTAACCGTGCTGACGCTGGGAATGTTGCTTCTGGTCTTGCGCCGCGATGATTGGTTTGTGCTGAAACCGCTCAGTTTTTTGGCAACGTATTCCGTGTGCGGGTTCTGGTACGCCAATGCCTACACGACAATGGAGCATTTCGGCATGACAACGGGCTTTGCGGCGCTGTTTTGGGCGATGTATTTTGGGGTGGATTTTTACCGTGCCGTGAGCGGGCGATCCATTACGGATGTTTGGTGGTGGCGCATTGATTCGTTCCTCAATTCGAGCCTTTCCTACGCAGCGCTTTTTGCGCTCATTTACGACGCACACCCGCGTTGGATGCCGCTTGTAAGCCTTTGTTACGGCGGCGTGTATTTCCTTGCGGGGCAGAGCATGCGTCTTCGCAAACCCGAACACACCTTTGCATTTATGCGCTACACGCTGACAGCGATTGTACAAATGGTCTTGGCAACGGCGCAGCAATTCAACGATGAACATACGCTCATGCTTTGGGGTGTAGAGTTTGTACTGCTTTTGTGGGCGGCGCTGCGTTGGAAGCATGGTTTTGTCGGCTTTGCGGGAGTCGTTCTAAGTTTGGTAACATTTTTAGCGTTCTGGGAATTGCAAGGCAGAGCGGGTGCGTATCCGCCGAAGGTAGATTTTATCGGCTTGCGAGGGCAATTACACGTTGTGTTGGCAATAGCGTATTTTTGTGCTGCATTCCTCGAAGAGCGTTTGATTGCGGAAGGAACGTGGGATAATTTCTTCTTGCGAAAGTATTTGCGTGATTCGGTATCATCATCGTACAGCATTTTGCGTCTTTGTTTTGCCCTCAGCGCTGTGTTCTTTTTCATCTACGAGTTTGACCAATATGAGTTGTGGTCTGAATCACAGCAAATGAAGCATGAGCCGTATTGGTATCGCATGGCGTGTTCCGCAGCCTACGCGGTTGTTGCGCTTTTTCTGGCATGGATAGCAAAATGGCGTTCTTGGCGTGAACCTGTATGGGTAGGCACTGTTTTACTGCTTCTATTTACTGCAACCCTGATTGTAAGCGGCTTTGCTTACGAACCCGCTAGCGAATGGTCGTTATTGCTCAATGTACGAGTAATGTCGTTATTGCTCACGCTTGTTGTTGTTATTGCTTTTTGGCGTGTCTTTGACGAAACAAATGCAACACTGCCGGAAAAAATTCGTCCCTATATTCATCCTGCGCTTGGCGGAATCGCGTTTTTGCTGGTGTTCTCGTTGTTGTCGGGCGAGGCTTCGGATGCCTCGCACAGCCAAATAATGAGGCTGTATGCGCTCCCCGAAGCAATCCAGCAAAGTGCAACAATCACCGACAAAATCGCCGCTCTCGAAAATGCAAAGCAACTTTCACTTTCGCTTGTGTGGCTTGTCTATGCGGCGGTGATAATGGCGGTGGGATTTGTGCAGCGTTTGCGCGTGGTGCGGCTGGTGGCGCTCGGTTTGGCGGGTATTGCGATATTGAAAATATTCCTCTACGATTTGTCATTTCTCACAACGCCGTATCGTATCGGTTCATTTATCGGGCTTGGCGTGGTGCTGCTTTTGGTGTCGTATTTGTACCAGCGCTTCAAAGACCGCATAATTTGAGCAGAATGTATTATTTGAGGAGAGAATGTGCAGGCAGCATTGACGCTTGCATATCCCGCATTTGAGGCGTATCTTTGCAGGTCTCTTTCACACTTTTTCTTGACATTATGCACCGTATTATTTCCCACTTTATCCTTGGCTTCGTGACAAGTTTTGTGATAATTTGCGTGATTCATCTCACGAATTTTTCACTACTTTTTGCCCAGCAACTACAAGTTACGGCGCAGCTTGCCGACACGAGTGTTCAGCGTGGCACGGTTGTGCGGTTGCCCATTCGTGTAGCTTTTCGTCAAGCGCCTGCGCAACTTGAATCCTTGCGCTTTACGCTGCGATTTGCCCCGTCAGCGTTGGCTGTGCAACGTGCCATTGGTGGTGGCGGAAACGTGATGCAATGCGCTTTGCCGCAAGTGGAGAATCAATTTGTGAATTTGTCGGTTGGTGCGGTGCGCGTGTCGTGTGCAACGCTCAGTACGCTTCCCACCGCGCAGGATGCACCAGTAACACTTGCTGTGGTCGAACTTCTGACGCTTGCCGGACCGGATGCTGTTACGTCGGTAAGTATTGATTCGGTCGTCGTGAATGGACGATTTGTGCCGTTCTTTACGCCTCCGCGTCCGGCACAAATTACCTTGCAGGGCGCTCCACTAGTTGCAGGACAGTTTGCCGACGGTATTGGGCAGAATTACCCGAATCCTGTTCCTGTGAGCGGTGCGACGTTTCCTTACACCGTAGCAGAAACGGGGAATGTTACGTTTGAACTCATTACCTCGCAGGGAGTTGTTGTGCGGGAATATCCACCCGAATTTCGCCGTCAAGGGCGCTACCTTTGGAATTACCGTCCCGAAGGGAATTTGCCGAGCGGTTTGTATGTCCTTCGTATGACAACGACGCGCGGCGTGTATTTGCGCGGGTTTGTGGTGGCAAGGTGACTCTTTACAATCCGAACAAGCCTTCCTGCCCGGTCTCACTTTTTCCTTCCGACGGCTTCAGTGCTTGTTTGTAGGTTGCTAAGGCACGTTCTCGTGCAAATTTGTGTTCTACTATCGGTTTGGGATAAGCATTCGTGCCAAATTCCGGCACCCACTTTTTGATATAATCGTGCTTTGCGTCGAATTTTTCTGTTTGTGCATCAGGGCTGAACACACGGAAATACGGCGCTGCGTCGCAACCTGTTCCCGCCGCCCACTGCCAGCCGCCGTTATTTGCTGCAAGATCAAAATCCAGCAGTTTTTGTGCAAAATACCGTTCTCCCCAGCGCCAATCCAGTAGCAAATGTTTCGTTAAAAAGGACGCAGTAATCATGCGGACGCGGTTGTGCATATAGCCTGTGCTGTTCAGTTCGCGCATTCCTGCATCCACAATCGGATAGCCTGTTGTACCGTCGCACCAGCGCCGGAGGTCGTTTTCATCGCGTCGCCATTGGATGCGGTCGTAATCGGGTTTGAAGGATTCCTCGACGATACGCGGAAAATGCCAGAGAATTTGCATATAAAAATCCCGCCAAATGAGTTCATTCAGCCACGTTTCGTTCATCTCTCGCGCTGTGCGCACGCATTCACGCACACTCACCGTACCGAAACGTAAATGCACCGAAAGCCGCGTTGTGCCTTGTTGTGCGGGGAAATCGCGTGTTCGGTCGTAATGGCGGATAATGTCCTCACGAAGAACCTTCGCGGGAAACGGCTCAGAGAGAGCCTCAAAGCCCATTTCGGCAAGGCTTGGCAGGGGAAAGGGTGCGGAAACTTCTGCAAAAGCGCTTGCGTACTGCTCTACGGGGTATGCTTGTGTGTGCGCTTCGCTCAAAAGCCCCTTCCATTTACGGCTGTATGGTGTGAATACGGTATAAGGGCGATTTTCGCCAGTCAGAATCTCGCTTTTCTCGAAGATTGTTTGGTCTTTGAAAGTGTGAAAGGTGATACCATGCGTCGTAAGGAGCGTTTGTATGGCTGCATCGCGCTCAGTGGCGTAAGGTTCGTAATCGTGATTGGTGAAGACCGCTTTAATGCTGTATTCTTGCAACAGTGATTGCCACACATCAAGTGGGAAGCCATAGCGCACCAGAAGTGAGGAATGATGAGGCTTTAAGGCAATATTGATTTCATGCAGTGCGTTGTGAATAAATTCAACACGGCGGTCGCGTTTGTCCGGGAGTTTATCCAAAATTGCCTTGTCGAAAATAAACAAGGGAAGTACGCGTAAGCCTTGTTCTTGTGCGGTTTTGAGTGCATTGTACAATCCCGCATTGTCGCTGAGACGCAAATCGCGGCGAAACCAAAAAATGATGATAGGATTCATCCGGCGTGTTCGGTGTAATGTGATGAGAAGTGAGGAATATTGCGTGGTGCAGAGTGCTCGCAGGATACACGAATGAGGCGGGGTTTTGTTGTGGTTTTGGAGTGAATGTTTTACAGGGAAACCCGTACCACCGAAGCGGTAGCACGGGAAAGGCAAAAAAATACGGCACATTTCCAAAGTTGTCGGAAATGTGCCGTATCAAAAAAACGCTCTGTCTGCAAAAGCAGTCGTTACGCCGCGCTTGTAACCCAGACTTTAAGCGGTGCGTGAACTTCGGGATGCAATTTGATTTTTACTTCAAATTCACCGATAGACTTAATCGGTTCATCCAAAATAATCGTGCGGCGGTCAATGTTGAAGCCTTTGTCGGTGAGTTCTTGCGCAATCATTTGGTTGGTTACGCTACCAAAGAGGCGACCTTCTTCACCGACTTGCATTGCGATAGAAACTTGTGTTTCCGCAAGTTTCGCAGCGATAAGTTCTGCTTCGGTTTTGAGTTTCGACATACGGGCTTCGTACTGCTTTTTCTCGCCTTCGAGAATACGAATAGCTTTCGGTGAAGCATAGTACGCAAAGCCGCGTGGAATAAGGAAATTGCGAGCATAACCGTCGCGGACGTTAATAATTTCGCCCACTGCGCCCAGATGCTCAACGTTTTCACGGAGAATGATTTTCATGGTCTTCGTCCTTCAAAAGAAAATAATGTTCGGGGTGAGTGAGAAATTATGCAGCAGTCGCCGCTTCTTCGGTGGCGACTTCGGCGCTTGCAGCCGGAGCGGGCGGTGTGTCCATCATACGCTCGTGGCGGTTTTGCAAGAACTGTTTGCGGAATTCGATAGCGTGTCCACTCATTTTGAGCGACAAGTGGCGCAGCACGTTTTCTTCGAGTTGGAAAAAGCGCTCCAACTGCGGTAACAGCGTCGCCGGGGCATCGTACATAAGGTACACGTAGTAACCGTTATGTTTTTTCTGAATCGGGTAAGCAAGACGGCGGCGACCCCATTTGTCGCTGGTGGTGATTGTTCCGCCGTTGTTTTGGATGAAATCAACGGTGTTGTTGATAATCACCTCAATATTTGCGTCTTCAAGAGACGCATTGACGATAAACGTCGTTTCGTAAGTGCGTTTAGGATTCATTGAACCTAGAACTCCTTCGGATGTTTGAAGAAAAACAGCTTTTCTTGAGTGCCTTGGAAGTGCTTGGTTTTTAACCGTTAAGAGCCACAAACAAGACGTTGTGTGAAAAGCAGGAGCAGTGATTTGATAAAGAACAGCAAAAATAGGAAGAAATTGTTAGTCATCCAAAAAAAATCTTTCGTAAAGCATCTTCACCATTGTTCTTGAGCCTGATCATCGCAATCAATGTAAAAAAACTCCTTGCAGCCGCGAAGTTTGCTGTGTAAATTGGGATAGACAATGACAATCGCGTTTACTTTGATGCAAAATGCTCTCTCTTCGGCATGAATCAATCCCCAGACAATCCTTTTGTTCCTCATTCTGAGCGCCCGGAATCACTGCCAAATTCGGGTGAAGATGTCGTGCGTCCTGCAGGTATTGACGGGCAGATGAGCCGCAATGCCGATATACAAAGCAATGACGAACAGAAGCAAGAACCACCCAATCCTCCATTAAATCAAGAACCTTTCCACGAAACTCCTCCAAACGACGCGCCCGAAACTGCACCTGTATCCGAAATTGATGTACCAAATCAAGAAAGTGTTTTGCTGAATCAAGAAAGTGTTTTGCCGAATATCGAAGAAAATATCGCTGCCGCAAGTGCCGAAGCCGAGCCGTTTGCACACGCAAAGTACGGTTTTGCCGCCGTTGTGACAATTTTTCTCATGTATCAATTTGCCGGAGGAGCGCTTCATTCCTTAGCGCGTAATCATTCGGAGGCGTTTGAAACAGTGCTACAAGGCTTGGGGCAGATTTTATTTATGCTTATTCCGGCGGTACTTGTTATGCGGTATTCACCCCTCAAAGTGCAAGGTTTGATACGCTCCGGTGGTGAGGTGAACGCCTTGCAGTGGGTGTTAGGTCTTGTGGGAATTTTTGGTATTCAAATTTTCGATGCGGGGTTTATTGCCGTTCAAGAGCGCATCGTTCCCTCATTTTTGATACCTGTCTATCAACAATTACGGATGTGGTCAGATATGGTTGAGCAGTTTTATCGTACGTCCTTTGCCGGAACAACGCCTTTTGAAGCGGTTCGGGCGTTGGTTATTGGTGCGGTTGTGCCGGCATTTGCGGAGGAGGTTTTGTTTAGAGGCGTGTTGCAGCGCTCGTTGGAGGAAATGTACCCTGTCAGGCGGGCAATTATTGTTACGGCGATGATCTTTGGTATTCTCCATTTTAACCCGCTTTCGGTTCTGCCACTCATTTTGATTGGTGCATATCTGGGATTTTTGGCATATTACACGCAGAGTTTGGCACTGCCGATTGTTGCGCATTTTTTGAGCAATGCCATTGCGATTGTGGCGCTCTATGCGCCCGGGCAGGGCTTGGAAATGTCGCCGTATGGTTTTTCGCTGGGGCGAGGAGTGTTATTGCTTGCTTTTGGTGCGATGTTGATTCTTGGCGCACTGATGCTTATTGTTCGCTTAACCCCGCAAACACCGAAAGCACATTTGATGCCGAGTTCGAGCATTCCGCCTGTGGTAAAATGAGGAATGTTATTGTGTAGAGTTCATGCTATTCATATCGAAACTTTTTCATCTTGTTTCACTTTTTCAATCATCATCCATGAAGCGACATCCTTTTTCTTTGCTTCGTCTTTTTGCCGGAATGCTTGTTTTGACGCTGGCTCTGGGGCTTGCGGATTGCACCAGAGGCAAACGCGACGATGAGCCGATAGACGACCCGCAGCTTGCCAACAAATCCCGCGAAGAACTCGCCGAAGAAGTGCGCCGTTTGACGATTACCGCCAGCGAAAAAGACAGTTTGTTCAACGAAGTTGTGGAAACGACCAAATTCATCAGCGAAGTTTATACCGAACTTTCCTCGCTTTCCGGGGAACTCAATTCGCGTGGCGTAGAGCAGAAATCGCCCGATTATCGCCAAGAAATCACGAAGAAAATTCAACTTCTGGCGAAAAAAATGTCGGAAAACGAAAAGCGTTTGAAAGATAATCAATCGCGCATTTCGGAATTGAAAAAGAGTAACACAAAGTTTGCAAACCAGATTGCAAGCTATGAGCAGGTTATCGCGGATTTGAATGTGATTATTCAAACGCAAAAAGAAGAAATCGGCGGTTTGAATACCAAAGTTGCCGAACTTTCGGGCAAAGTCGCTTCGCTGACCGAAGAACGAGCAGCGCTCAACGACCAAGTTTCAACGCTTACCGAAGAAAGCAACACGTGTTATTACGTGATTGGAACGCAGAGTTTCTTGGAATCAAACAAAATCATTGACAAAAAAGGCGCAGTGCTTGGGTTTCTCGGCGGAAAGCGTGTTCCGAATGAGAATTTGAATTTGAGCGCTTTTACTGCCATCAACATCACGCGCCAAACCGAAATCGGCTTGCCCGGAGCGTTCAACGAAGTCGTTTCGACGCACAACCTTCAGTACATGAAGGTTTCTGAGGATAAGAAAAAAATCACGATTACCGACCCGAAAAAGTTTTGGCAAACATCGCGGTATTTGATTGTGGTGATTGACGGTTAAGTACAATGTGGTAATTACCGTTTGAGTGCAACAAATGCAATGACAACGCAGCAACGGCACATAAAAGACTGTTCTTTTATGTGCCGTTTGTGTTTTTGAGAAGGTTTGATTGTATGCGGTTTTCAGGCAAAAATATCAACCACGTTCTTGCAAAAAAATGACCACGATGGTCAGCGTAATTGCCAGCAAGAGCAATCCTTGGCGGAGTTTCATGACGCGAGGATTGTAGGCAGGTTGGAGACCTTTGCGGAGGGCGCGAGCGCCATTGATAATAATGCCGGTACCTGCCAATACAAACGCCGATGCGCCGATACCGTCTGAGCGGCGAATAAAGAGCGCTCCTAAAATAAGGAACAAGATGCCAAGCACGATGTAAAGCCGATGTTCGTTCATGGTGTGTGGGGGAAAAGTGAAGCCTAAGTTTACACAATTCTTGTGCAAACTCCAAGCCTTTAGCGTTTGAGGGATAATTTGCAGAAAACAACGTTAAAGTGCTTGTATCTGTGTGGATTTCGCACTATATTCGGAGTTGCCGATACATTAGGCGGATTTGCCTTCTCTCTCAGGTGCTACGGCGCATTATTGCTGTGTTACAGACATTTTCTTTATAGAATTTCCCAATTCACTTTTCACCAATTCATTCCAAAGGTATTCCAGATGAAACGATTGTTTCTCGGTTTTGTTGCGGTGGTGTTTGCGCTGGCAAGCGTTCAGGCGTTTGCGCAGAAGACTGTTTCCGGTCGCATCACCTCCGCAGATGACGGCGGACCATTGCGCGGAGCGCGTGTAGTCGTCAAAGGCGCAAAGGTTGGAGCGTTTTCGGATGCTCGTGGTCAGTATAAAATTGTTCTGCCGGAAGGCGCAACAACGCTTGTGTTTAACTCTGTCGGCTATGTGCCGCGTGAAGTCGCTATCGGCGACCGCACGACGGTGGATGTGCGTTTAGACCTTGATGCAAAGGCGCTTGATGATGTCGTCGTGACGGCATTTGGCGTGAAGCAGGAGAAAAAAGCACTTGGGTATTCGGTGCAGGAACTTTCCGCCCAAGAAATCATGCAGAACAACCAGCCCAACATCGTGGCAGGTTTGCAAGGGCGCTTGGCAGGCGTGACCATTAACAATAGCGGTGGCGGTGTTGGTGCAGGTTCGCAGATTATTATTCGTGGCGTGTCGTCGCTTTCGCCGAGTGGAAACAACCAACCACTCTTCGTTGTTGATGGTATTCCCATTAGTAATGAAACTCGTGCCGGTAATAATCAGCCTAGTCAAGGAGCTGGCACAAGCGGTGGAAGCGCAGAATCATTCGCAATGTCAAACCGTGCTGCCGATATTAACCCCGATGATATTGAATCTATCAACATCCTCAAAGGACCTGCCGCAACAGCCCTCTATGGCTTGCGTGCAGCAAACGGGGTTGTTGTCATTACCACTAAAAAAGGTATTTCGGGTAAAACACTCATTACCTTCAGTTCCACCGTAACCGCCGACGAAGTTGGTAAAACACCGACGGTACAGCGCACGTACGGTGAGGGTGGTTATGCTGACGGCGCAGACACTGCCACCGGGCGGACGGTATTTTGGAGTTTTGGTCTGCCCCGTTCTATGCGCGACCAGCCATTTTACGATAATTACCGTAATTTCTTCCGCGTTGGTATGCGCTACGACCAGCAACTTTCTATTTCGGGTGGTAATGAGACGGCAAAATTCTTTACCTCTATTTCGCGCATGGATCAAACAGGTATCGTGCCGGGGACAGATTTTCAGCGCACAACCATTAGTTTGCGCGGAACAGCAAAACTTGACGAACAGTTTGATGCCAGCGGCTCGGTGAATTATTCCAACTCCGGTGGCGCACGCCCACAAAATGGCGGACGCTCAATTTACAGCGCTCTTTCATTTTGGATTCCGACGTATGATGTCAATAACATTAGTGTACAACCTGGTGGCTTAGTGAATGGGCAGCTTGTTCCCACAACTGATGGCCGGCAAACAAACTTTAATTACTCCAACGGCATTATTGAAAACCCGCTTTATGTTGCTCTGAACGCGCCACTTCGTGATAATGTGAATCGTATTTTTGGTGATGTTAAGTTTAACTATCGTCCTTTTAGCTGGCTTACGGCAACGTATCAAGTTACTTTGGACTATTTCAACGATTCGCGCCGCCGCGTTGTCGGTCCCGAAATTGAAGGCGCTGCGGCAGTGGGCGGCTTCATTACTGAAGAAAGCTATAACAACCGTGAAATCAACTCGCAGCTCTTTATCACCGCTGCACAGGATTTTAGCGAAGATTTCAGTGGTTCGCTTACGATTGGTAATGCCATTACCGATATTCAATCATCGGGTATTTTTTCGCGTGGCGAAGGTTTCTCTGTAACAGGATTTTTTGATTTGAGCAATACTACAACGCTCTTCACCGGAAGAGATTTTGCATTACAGCGTCTTGTTGGTGTCTTCGCGGATGCGAAATTGAGTTACAAAAATATGCTCTTTTTGAACCTTACTGGTCGCAATGACTGGTCTTCAACGCTGCCCGCGCAAAACCGTTCGTTTTTCTATCCTTCAGCAAGTTTGAGTTTTGTTTTCAGCGAACTCTTCAAAGCCGATGCAGAATGGCTTAGTCTCGGTAAAATTCGCGCTTCCTACGCGGCAGTCGGACGCGACGGTATTGGTCCTTATCGTATTGGTGAATACTACCAACTCTCCGGTGCATTCCCGATTGGCAACGTTACCGGCTTCCGTCTTGCCACGCAATCCGGCTCTTTGAATTTGCGTCCTGAACGCCAGACCGGTATTGAAGTTGGTGCCGAGTTGCGCTTTTTGGAGAATCGTTTTGGTGTAGATGTTGCATACTTTAACCAAACAACCGAAGACCAAATTGTGAATATCCCTGTGTCCAATGCCACAGGCTTTTCGACCTTTGTTGCTAACGGCGGTACGATTCGTAACACAGGTATTGAAGTATTGCTGAATGCTCGTATTATCCAAACAAATGAGTTTTCATGGGACGCAAGCCTCAACTGGTCGCGTTTGCGTGGTGAAATTCTGGACATTGCGCCGGGCATCAATGAAATCGTACCAACCGGTGGCGATTTTGCCCCATATGCAAGTCTGCGCTGGGTGCGCCCGGGATCTGACCCAACAAATCCCAATCCTTCTGTTGGCGATATTTACGGCTTTGACTTTGTGCGTAATGCTAACGGACAAGCTATTATCGGTGCTGACGGCTTCCCGACAGTGGATTTGAACCGTCCGGTCAAGGTAGGAAATGCCTTCCCTGATTGGCAAGGCGGATTGAGCAATACGTTCTCGTGGAATGGTTTGTCGTTATCGTTCCTCATCGAATGGCGACATGGCGGTCAGGCAGTGGATCTGTCCGAGCCAAACCGCTTCCGCAATGGCATAAGTGGCTGGACGGGCGATGTGCGCAATCGCAATATCGTGTTCAACGGCGTAGATGCACAGGGGAATCCCAATACCCAGCCTATACTTTGGTCAGGAACAGCAATCAACAACACGTATCGTATTTTCCGAACCAATGCAAGCTATATCAGCCACTATTCTGTTGCCGTGCAAGACGCATCATGGCTGCGTTTACGCAATGCTTCACTCAGTTATTCCTTTCCCAAATCAATGTTTGGTGAAGGCAGTGTAATTCAAGGTTTGCGCGTAACAGTAACAGGAAATAATCTTTGGCTTAATACACCGTTCCGTGGCTTCGACCCTGACGGACTTTCGTTTGGTGCCGGTGCCAGCACATACGGTTTTATCGGCAGAAATACGCCCGCAACACGGAGTTATGCTTTGGGTGTAAGTGTTACTTTCTAACCCTATATTGAGTATAGTATTTCATTTTAACGAACAAATCTTAGAACATATTTTTTTAAGACTATGAACTTTTTTCAACACCTGCAAAAGCGGGTGCGATACGGGCTGACAGGTCTCATGGCACTTGCTGTGATAGCCTTCACAGCGTTTGGCTGCGAAGATTACATCGGAGGCAACACGAATGTGGACCCTACGCGCCCCGCACAAGTGGATTTGCGGACGATGCTTCCTGCAATTCAACTTTCCAGTGCCAATGCTTATTACAGCGTAGGCATTAACACAGCACAGTGGACACAGCAAATGTCAAGTATTCTACAAGGCGCAAGCGACACCCACATCCCGAACGGACTTGGTAATGCGTGGACAGAAGTGTATTTGGACGCAATGACTAACGCAGACCGTATGATAAAACAAGCAAATGCCCAGCGTTCGCCGTATTACGAGGGAGCAGGTAAAATTATGCAAGCAATCAATCTTGGATTGGCAACCGACGCATTTGAAAATGTACCGTATTCTCAGGCGTTCAAAGGTAGCGAGAATCTTTTTCCGACCTACGACCGCCAAGAACAAGTGTATGCGACTATTCAAACACTGCTGAATGAAGGGATAGAACTTTTGCGTCGTCCTAATAATAACGCAGATTTGGCTGCCGGAGCGCAGTTTACCAATCGTGGCGATATTGTCTATGGCGGCACTGTTGCGTCGTGGATTGCGGTTGCAAATGCGTTACGCGCACGCTATGCAATTCACCTTACAGCCAAAGGTGCAACAATGGCGGCTCAAAACGCGCTCACAGCGCTGAATGCAGGAGCGCTCACCAGTAACGCTCAAGATTTTCAGTTTCCTTACGCCAATGCTCGTACGCCAAGTCCATACTTGGGTTTGGCAAATCAAACCGTCTTAAATAGCACCTTTACTGTTCTCTTTGGTGAGTATTACGTAAGCAAGATGTCGTCGGGATCGCCTCGTGTACCCGACCCACGATTGCCAATTATTGCGGGCGCTTCTAATGGTGGTGCTTTGCCTTTGCCACCGGTGGGCGGCATAAGTGGTGCAGGTTCGGGAACGGCGGGCAGACCATTTATTACCCCAAATTCATGGTTCCCACGTAACCCGATTCAAATTATCACCTTTGCTGAACAAAAGTTTATTGAAGCTGAGGCACGG
Source organism: Candidatus Kapaibacterium sp. (assembly GCA_025455065.1). Lineage (GTDB taxonomy): Bacteria > Bacteroidota > Ignavibacteria > Kapaibacteriales > UBA4661 > PH2015. The sequence continues at coordinate 61,986 of JALONG010000010.1, forward strand.
TTCTTAGCGGCTGGTGGCACAGAAACAAGCATAGGTGCGCCTGCGGATGCACGTACCGCGCTTGTGGATGCTATTCGGGCGAATATGCAGAAATATGGCGTTGCGACAGCCGATATTACCGCCTACACTGATAGAATCCCCGCAGCAGCGCAGATTCGCCTTTCAACCATCATGGAAGAAAAATATAAAGCGCTCTTTACTCATCCCGAAATCTGGGTTGATATGCGCCGATATGCCTATAGCACGAATGTCTATACCGGGCTGACGCTACCGGAAAATCACAACCCCGAAGCTGGCGGTAAATGGATACAGCGTGCGCAATATCCTTTGTCCGAGCAAAATCGTAACCGCGAAGCCTACCAAGCAAATTGGGGTACGGCACGCGATTTCTTTACAACGGTGATGTGGCGTGACCGTCGGTAAATTATTCTTCTCAATAGCTTTTTCTTTTTACTTTATAGTGTAACTACCATGAAATATATAGTTTGGTTGCTGCTCGCAGCGACAACACTTTTTTGTAACGCTTGCTATACCGAACCCAATCCACTAAGCAGTGTGGCGACAGTTGGTGGTCCGATAGCACTGGTGCGGACATTTACCGTTACCAATCCCGCAACAAATACTCAGGTGAGCGCTTTAACAGCAGCGACGGCGACACCACTCACATTGACGGTCGCTTACACAACACTTGATGTACCTGTAACACAGGTGAATCTTTACCGACAAATCGGAACAATGCGAACACAAGTTTCCACGGTGAGCGTGAATGTTGCGCCATCAATGAATCAAGTACGCCAAACGTTTACGTACACCATTCCTGCCGGAACAGCCGCAAATACACGGATATTCCTCATTGCAGGAGTTGTAACGGCAAATGGCGAATCGTTCTCCGGTAACGGAGTCTCAGGCGCGGGGACAGTTATTCTGACTTCGCGGTAAGCATAATGAGGTAAACATTACGCACGAAACTTGCGTGTGTTTGCCGAAACAAACAACAAACCGCCGCTCGAAACACCGTTTTTACACGGTTTCAAGCGGCGGTTTCTGTTTTTCCTGGGTGCTATGCTCATATGTGCTGTCATTGCATAAGAGTTTTTGCATATTCAACCTCATCCCGATAATTACATTTTTTGCAGAAGGAGGTGCCATGAGCGGTGTACACGTAACTGAGAACTAAAAATCTTGAGTCCAAATACATCAACACAAAATTCACATAAAATTTGAGAAAAATAAGAAATAAATTGAAAATATCGTCAGGAGGAACTTTGTGCCGACATTTCTTGTTAAGAAAATGTCATCCATATAATTTCATTTATTTCTATTCATATTTTTTTTACAGGAGTTGTTATGTTAGAGCAAAAGCAAAAATTGCGTTTAGATGAGTTGAATATTGAAAGTTTTGTTACTGACACTAGTTCAGGCACTACCACTCGCACCTATAAGGGTGGCTACACAACATTTGAGTGGGGTGGGACAGGGCGTGCGAGTGGGGTGTCTTGGTGTGATTGTGTAAGTGATAATTGTTATGGCACTGAAGGCATTTATACACGACGTGCTGATTGCCAAAGTCAAGCATGGACATGTACATGCCCACCAATACCACCGAACCACACACAGAATAATTGCACAATACACGGTCCTGGTTGTTATGATACAATTAATGAACCCTGCTAATATTAATCCCATATAAAATCATACAGTTAGGCATCTTATAAAAAAAATAACAAAAGGGGCTTTTGCTTCATTTTTTCTTTTATTGTCGAATACACAACGCTCGAAGCGCCCGTTACGGCAGTAAATCTTTATATCCAAAGCTGTAGCACTCGTACTCGTGCGGTGAACGTTGCGCCCTCGCCCAATCGTGTGCGGCAAACCATTATGTACACCGTCCCCGCGACGGCAGCAGCAGGGTCACGTATCGCCCTTGTTTCCGGTGTGGTAACGGCAAATGGTGAATCCTTCTCTGGGACAGGCGTTGTCTCCAGTGCAGGTGTGCCGACAGCAGGTGTCGCCGTCATCAACGTCCGATAAACACTCGCTCGAAGAGCTTACAAACAACAAACCGCCGCTCGAAACACCGTGTTTGCACGGTTTCAAGCGGCGGTTTTTTTTTGAGCAAATATGCGACTACTTCACCACGCCCAACACTCTAAGCAAAAAGGCGATTGCTTCTTGATTGGTGAGGAAAATAGCGCAAAGAATGACCACCATGTAAATCGTGAGTTTGCGGTCAAGACGTGCTTCAAGTGCCTTCATTTCGCCCAATAATTCAGCACGAACAGCCTTGATTTCACCCAGTAGTTCGCTGCGTACCGCCGCTAAATCTGCTTTCGACGCAAGTTCTTTACTCATTTCATCGCGCAATTCGATTTTCTTTTGCTGCGATAGAGAAGCAACTTCCGCGCTCAATTCATTCATCCCTTTTTCAAGGTTTACAGCAAGGCTGCGAGCGGCTTCTTGACCAAGTTGCTTCTCAAGAATGGTGTATGTTTCAATGGAAATACTGAAAGCCATGGCGGTTGTGATATTGGTCTCGTGTACAACATTAGTGCAGCAAAAATACATTTTTTATTATGCAAACGCAACCGCCGCTTGAAAGCACTGTTGTAGGCACGTACCTCATTTTTCAAGAGCGAAGGAAATGTGCGTGTTTTTTGTAAATTTGCACGGAAGAAAACCATGAGTGGAGCGGAAAAGAATCCGCCCACGCAAGCTACTTTCTAAACCTTTCCCCATCCCTGCCGTCTCCAAGAAACAGCACAACCACGTTCTTCAGACGACTATTTTCCTCATTTTGACCAACATTTGATGATGAATCACACCACTCACTTTCGCCGTATATTGCCCTCAAGCCTTATTTGGGCGCTTGTTCTCGCTTTTGCATTGCATCCGATGTCGCTTCAGGCGCAAGATGTGTTTTCTGAGAAAAGTGTGCGGATAGTCAATTCCGGCGAGCCGCTGAATCACAAGGGATTGGACTATGCACCGGCTATCAGCCCCGACGGAAAGACGCTCTATTACGTGTCGAACCGCGAAGGCAGCAAAAAAAATCCTCTCGGCAATTTCTCCCATGATTTTTGGTCAATTACCAAGCCCGACCGCTTGGGAACGGTGTTTTTGCCGCCTGTGAATATGGATAGCCTTGTCGTCAAAGTTGATAACGGCTTGAATACTTCACGCAACGAGGGTGTACCGTCTATTGCGGCAAATCGTCGAACAATGTTTTTTACGGGATGCGACCGTCCTGATGTGCTGCGCCGCAAAAAGCCGCTTAATGGGGTAAAAATTGAAGATGATGCTTGTGATATTTACATCGTGGAATTGAACGATAACGGCGAATGGGGTGTGCCGCGTAATCTTGGTCCGGCGGTAAATTCCGATTCATGGGATGGGCATCCTTCTATAAGCCCCGACGGTATGCGTCTGTACTTTGCTTCTGACCGTGCAGGAGGGCTTGGTGATGTGGACGTTTGGTATTCTGATTATGACGCTGCCCGTAAAATCTGGCTTCCTGCAAAAAATGCCGGAAATACCATCAATACGCCCTACCGCGATTGGTCGCCCTTTATTGCCGCCAATAACCGCGAACTTTTTTTTGCTTCTGAAGCGGGGCATCAGCCGAATTACGGCGGAACGGATTTTTATGTTGCTGTACGCAACGACAAAGACCAGTGGTCGCGCCCGCGCAATCTGGGGCGACCTATCAACACGGACAAAAATGAGGCATTTCTTTGTACGCCGGCTTCGCGGGACGTGATTTATTTTGCGTCGCAGCGCGGTGATATTGCCAATGCACAAGGCAATTACGATATTTTCATGGCATTTGTGCCGCAAAGCTCCTTGTCAGTGGCTATACCGCTTGTTGTGCGGGCGTTGGACGGGTGTTTGATGCAAAATACCTCGGCAAGCATTACGATTGCCAATCCCGTTACAAAGCGCACCATTACTGACTCTGTGAATGGTTTGAAGCGCGTTACGGTGGAAACAGTTTTAACGGACTTTGATTTTGGACCGCTTGATAAGCCTGTTGATACCTTGCGTTTGGTTGTTACCGCCCGAAGTCCGCAATACGGCACGCTCATGCAGACACTTACGATTGTCCGCCCCAAAAAGAACGAAAACGGCGCATACAGTGCCATGCCCGAAATACCGCCTGTTTCCTTGGTTTTCGGGGAACGCCCGACGCTGCAATCCATGATGCAGACGATTGGTCTTTCTTCGATGCGTCCTCTTCTAGCAAGGTCGGTTTCATCAGGGTTTAAGGGCTTGGCAATGGAGGAAGTCGTCAGTGTGAGTGTGAATCGCATTTTGAATTACCTCTTTTTTGATGTCGGCGAAAGCGCGATTGCTCCACGCTACAAACAACTCAAAAGCCCGAAGGATGCTGACGCTTTCGACGAAGAGCGCTTGCGCGGCGAAACGTTGGAAAAATACTATCACGTGCTGGATGTGTTTGGTGGACGTTTGCGGAAATTTCCCAAATCGGTTATCACGATTGTCGGCTGTAATGACGGGGCAAGCCCCGGAGAAAAAAAAGCAGGACTTTCCAAAGCCCGTGCGAATGCGGTCTTTGCGTATTTACGGGATATTTGGGGCATTAGCGAAAAGCGCATGAAAATTGTTGCGCGTGATTTGCCGTCTGTGCCGTCAAACCGTGATGACAGCTTGGGTTTGGCGGAAAATCGTCGCGTGGAGATTTTGTGCGATGATTGGGATATTACGAAACCCGTCGTGGATAGAACGCCCGCTATTTCGACTTCTTCACCCTTTGTGCGCTTTACGATTGCCTCTCCGCAAGGATTGGAGAGCGTTCCCCCGCCTGTCTATGTCCCGCAACAGCCGAAAGCGGTCGTTGTGAACGGGAAAACCGTGTATCAACAGCCCCCGCCACCCCCGCCACCGCCACAAACCGTGCGAACACTCACCATTTTGCAAGGCGGCAAAGTCTGGAAGCGCTTTGATAACGTCGGTACAAGCGGCACCATTACGTGGAATTGGAAAAACGAGGCGGAAGATTTCCCGCAAGGCGGAGCGCCGCTTGTGGCGGTCTTTTCGGTGAAAGACAAATCGGGGCGCGAGTGTTATTCGGAAACGGCGACAATCCCCGTGCAGCGCATTACGACCAATGACAAACAACGGGAAAATATCGCCGACAAGACGCTTGAGCGCTACAATCTTATCATGTTTCCTTTTGACAAATCGGACGTTGGTCCGATGAACAGCCGGATTTTGAAAGAATATGTGCTGCCGCGCCTCTTCCCCGCGTCGGATGCGCTTATTGTCGGGCATACGGACGTGATTGGCTCGGATGAGTACAATCTGAAACTTTCCGGCGCTCGCGGTGCAAAAGCGAAAGACGAACTTACATCGCTGGTGAAATCAGGGCAGTACAAGTCGTTGGATTCCAAGGGCGTAGGCGAAGCAGAACCGCTTTTCGACAACGGTTTGCCGGAAGGACGCTTTTACAACCGCACCGTGCAGGTGATTATCGAAACACCGCTCAGTGAATTGCAGGACGCGGAGAAGAAGTAAATCCCTGAAAACCTCATCAATCCTATCATTTCTCACATTCATTTCAAGGGTATCACTATGAAGAATATGTTCTCTTTGAAGAGCCGCGCTGTTGCTGGCGTAGTGCTGCTTTTATGCGTTATTGCATCTGCAAAGACGCTTCTTGCTCAAACGCCGCCCGCGGCCGCGCAGCCTTCGCTCGTGCGGTTTGGCGTGTTTGGCGGTGTGTCGTTTAATCAGCATTTGACGAATTTTACGGAGTTTTCGCTGTACGTTGCAGAACCCAGCCCTTTGCAACAGCCGTTTTCAACGGCTACAATCCCACAGTCTTATTCATTGGGTGCATTTGCAGAGTTTTCGCTGATTGATAAATTCGGTGTTGCTCTGCGTGGGAGTGTGACCAATGTTGGAGGTTTTGTCTTAACGGGGACGGAAAGATTGCTTTTTCCAATCGGTATCGCTGTTGTCAGTGTTGTAGAAATCACTCATAAAATGACCATTAACGATATGGCTCTCATTGGTGCAGAGCCATATTTAACCTTGCGAGTGCTTGATGTCATAACGTTGTATGCCGGAGCAAGGTTTGGTTTCCCTGTTAATCCGACGTTTGCGTATGCACAGACTGTACCTGAAGATGGTCAATATCGCTTCCTTATTTCCCCACCCGGGCAAAGCTCAACACGATATGACGTGCGAAACGGCGCAATCCCACAAGCAAACACCGTTCAAACCGCCCTCTCTGGCGGCATCAGTTTTGAAATTCCGCTTGATGCCGAAAAACACTGGTTTGTCGCGGCAGAAGGGTTTTATATGTACGGTCTGACGCAGGTTGCCAACGGCTTGCTTTTGCGTCGCCCACTGCCTACATTTAACGGGCTTTCAGCTACGCGCGTTGTACCACAAAACGAACTTGGTACTGACCGCGACCCGTTTGGTCAAGGCTGGCCCTCCGAAATTGTCCCCGGCTCGTGGCTGATGAACAATATCCGTGCGGGCTTGTCCTTGCGCTTTGCTCCGTGAGGACTGCGTGTTTCTTGTACGGTTTTGCGGGAATACTACTTTTTTCCATGAAGGAAAAGTTTTTTAGTGCATACTTTTTTCTTATTTTACTGCCTGTTTTTGATGGAACGTTGTTGAAGGCAAGCAACACGTTTTTCCTGAGCAATTACTATCTTTTCTCATTTCACTTTTTTGAAGGGCTAGATTATGAAATCGCGCTCACAGGTTTCCTTGTATGCAGCATGGATACTGGGGTTTTTGATAATCGCTCCATTTGTAGCCACCCACCCGCGTAGTGCCATCTATGCGCAAACACCAGTTGCGAAGGCAGATACAGTGGATGCCTCCGTCTTGAAACTTGGCTTGTTAGATGAAATTATGGTTGATGCGGATAAGCCTATGTTTATACGATATGGTATTTTTGGTGGAGTGAATGTTTTGAACGAACATCTCGCAGACTTTGCTTCGTTTGGCTTCCAGACTGATGCCATTAATTTTGGAAGAAGTGCAGCAAATTTTCCACTAAAATTGTCACTGAATTTTGGCGGATTATTTGAGTATCAACTTATTGATAGATTTGGTTTTGGTATTCGTGCAAGCTATACGCAAATTGGTGACTCGCTAAAATCCTTTGAACGTATTCTTGCTGCTGGTGTACAGGGCGGGTCCCCGACTGTAACAAACATTCAGCGCACATTGTTTTTACCTAATTTAGCGTTAATCGCAGGTGAGCCATATCTGAAATATCATCCAATAGACTTTTTATCTGTTTCTGTTGGAGTAAGATTTGGCTTTGCCATTAATCGCGCTTACAATTATAGCGAAAACATTGCTAAAGAATTCCGCTTTGTTGATAATGGCACAAGCGATACCGCACGTAACAGGCAAGCAGGAGAGGTTCCGCTCAATTCGCCAATTATTAGTTTGATTGGCGGTTTGTGCTACGAAATACCGCTAGACCCGGGGGGTAAATGGTTGTTAGCGATTGAAGGATTTTATGCCTATGGAATTAGCCAAATGGCTAATAATTTGTCGTCACGCAAACCACAAGCGACGTTTAATAATGAACCTTCAAGTAAAGTTGTACCGCGTGACCAAGAAGGAACAGATAGAGATCCTTTAAGTGAGGCTTGGCCGCGCGATACAAGTGGCACAGGAAGTTGGTTATTTAATAACCTTCGCGCAGGACTTTCCCTCCGCTATTCTCCCTTCCGCACGATTCGCCCCGAACTCACGCCGCAAATGCAAGAAACCTTCAAGCAAATCAAGCGCATTGACAGTGCTATTGCCGTGGAGCGAGCGCAAAACCAAAAGCGTTTGGCGCAGGTGGATTCTATCAACAAAGCGATTTCGCAGCGTGTGGAAGAATTGAAAAAAGTCGGTATCAGCGTGAACATTACGAAGGTTGTAGGTATTGACGAAAGTGGCAAAGAAATACCGGGCAAAGCAAAATTGGTGGTGGAGCAGTTCCGCAAATCCGTGACGCAGCCTGTTTTGCCGGCAATTTTCTTCGACGAAGGCTCATTTACGATTCCCTCGAAATACCGCAAACTCAAATCCGCCGACCGAGGCACATTCAAAATGGGCGACCTTGTGAACAAGAGCAATTACGAGGTCTATCGCCATATTCTGAATATTGTCGGCAAGCGTATGGAAGAAAACCCTGCGGCAGTGCTGTTTGTAACGGGTTGCAACGCGAATGTCGGTTCGGAGCAGGGCAACCAAAAACTTTCCGAACAGCGTGCGCAAGCGGTGAGTGATTATTTGCAAGACGTTTGGAAAGTGCAGGCAAAGCGGATTATCATCCAAAAACGTGATTTACCGGAAGTCCCCTCGAACAGCGCCGATGCTGCCGGAGCGGCAGAAAACCGTCGTGTGGATTTGTCTTCGACGCTGCCGGAATTGCTTGCGCCTGTGGTGAGCGATGTGGTTGCAAAAATCCCGAATCCGCCGACGATTCGTTTTGGTATCGAAATCAATGCCGGAGCCGGTTTGAAGCAATGGAACTTGGAAGCAACACAGTTCCAAGACGATGAAGTTGCGACGGTCTTCCAGCGCACGGGAACAAACACCTATCCACCGCAGTTAGATTGGAATTTGGCGCAAGACCTCAATACTGTGCCGTCCTCAGGGCAGGATTTGACGATTCAACTTTCGATGACGGACATCAATAACAAAACAGGCGACGCGCCGCTTACATCCATTCCGGTGGAGCAGATTAACATTCAGAAAAAAGAATTAGAAGGCAAAGACGACAAACGTATTGATTGGTTTGACATTGTCGGCTTTACAGGCGGTGCAAATCCTGCCTTGGACGAGACCAACCAGAAAACAATCGAAGCAATCAAAGCTAAATTGAAGCCGGAATCCACCATTACCATCAGCGCCTACACCGATAACACGGGCGATGCGGCGCAAAATAAGCAACTCGCGCAGCAACGGGCAGATTTTATCGCAAAAGCGATAGGAACAACGAAAGCGAAAATTAACGCCGTCGGTCCGACAACACTGCACGATAACAACAATCCCGAAGGCAGAATGTACAACAGAATGGTGCGTGTGGAAGTTCTTTCTCCGGCGAAGTAAATTTTTGTAGCAAGAGCAAAACTCTCAAAACAGGCAATGAAGCGCTCTTCATTGCCTGTTTTTTGTTAGAACATGAGATGACAAAAAAAATTATTGGACAATATCAAAAAAAGCAGTATATTTGTTGCTCTTGATTACAAACAAAGACCGCACAAGTTTTCAAGTAGGCCCCATCGACTAATGGTTAGGTCACAACCCTTTCAAGGTTGCAGTACGGGTTCGAATCCCGTTGGGGTCACTCAACAATTCTAAAAGCCGCATGATTCCTCGTGCGGCTTTTTTTATGGAGAAAAACCTATGACTTTTGGTCATCAAAAAATATGACCGTATTATTCTTTTGTAAGTCGTTCTAAAAATGTATATTTGTGGGTGCAGGTTAAACATTTTAACCGACCTTTTTTATGTATCGTTTTTCTATGAAAATACGCACTAACAAAAGCCTACGCGTCCTTTTGCCAAGTTTTCTTACTTTGGCAATGCTCGTGTTTGCTCCCGTTTTGTTCGCCCAAGCAACCATAGAAGGTTTTGTTGCTCGTTCCGACGGACGCGCTATCACTATTGAATGGCGTTCCGGTCAGGAAACCAATATCAATTTGTATGAAGTAGAGCGCTCGCCGGTGAATCAAAACGATTTTAAGCGCATCGGCGCTGTGCAAGCACGCGGAAGCCAGCAAACATACCGTTTTATTGATGAAAATGCGCTCGTTGCAAGCACTTCCGGCGGCAATGCGACGGTTCAAGGCGGTGCAGTCTATGTCTATCGCTTGAAAATTATTGATGTGAACGACAAAACCAGCTTTTCCAATACCATTTCGGTGTCGCATACTATCAGCTCTGTTCGCCGCACGTGGGGGATGATTAAAGAAATGTTTCGCTAGAAATGCACAATACCAAGTACAACAAAGCCGCATAATGCCATTGCATGATGCGGCTTTCGTGTTTTTTTGCCGAAGAAATGCCGATAAATGCTACTCTTTTACTGCTCCTGCCGTCATACCTTGAATAATCTGCTTTTGGAATACCAAAAACAGCGCCACCACAGGAAGCGCAGAAATACCTGCTCCCGCCATTAAATGTGACCAATCTATCGTGTTTTTGCTTTGAAATGCCGCTAAACCAACGGTCAAGGTGCGGTGCGCAGCATCGTTGGTGAAAAGAAACGGAAAGAGAAACGAATTCCACGAAGCAAGAAAACTATAGAGCGCAAGTACGGTTAATGCGGGTTTGCACAGAGGCATCACGATTCTGAAAACGACATACCATTCGCTTGCACCGTCCATTCGCGCAGCATCTTCCACATCGCGTGGCAGCGACAAAACGTACTGCCTGAGCAAAAACACCCCAAAAGGCGTTACAAGCCAAGGAAATATAAGGGCTTGGTAGGTGTTTATCCAGCCAAAGGCAACCATCATGCGGTAGAGGGGAATCATCACCACGTGCGGCGGAATCATCATCACCGCCAGCACACTTGCAAAAAGCAGTTCCCGCCCGCGAAAATGCTTTCGCGCAAAGGCATAACCGCTCGTGAGGCAAAAAACGCAGTTCCCAAGCGTTACAAGAAGCGCAATCACAAGCGAATTAAGGAAATACCGCCCGAAGGTGTCTGCTTGTAAAATATCCCCAAAATTCTGCAATGTGAAGGGCGCTGCAAGCAATTCCCAAAACGAGGAATAGCTCTGCGGACGCTCTTTGAGCGCAATCAGCAGCATCCACAGTAGCGGGAAGGACATGAGGAGAGCCGCAGCGCTCAAGAAACTGTATCGCCATGCCGCAGAAAAGCGGCTCCGGAGTGTGGTGTGATTCATGGCGAACATCGTTAGAAATGGCTTCAAATCAGGCTCAAAACAGCTTTGCGCAAACGGCGTACTTTTTCGTCGCTCAAAAACATCATAAAATCTATCTCATAGACGCTTTGCATTTTGGGTTCGAGTTTGAGGGCGGTTGCGAGCAGTTTTGCCGCGTCTTCAATCATATCTTCCGCAGCATAAATTTTTGCCAAAGCGTAGTAGCCTTCAACCCACTCCGGAGAGAGTTCCATGACTTTTTGAAACGCATAAATTGCCGTCGGGATATTGCCTAATTGCAACGCCGTGTCGCCCAAATCAAACCAACATTCGTAATCGCCCGGATTCAGTTCCACAGCGCGGCGGTAACATTTGAAAGATTCGGCGACTTTGCCGGAATTGTAGAGAACATCAGCTTTGGCGTACCACAAATCCGCCATGTTCGGCATCAGTTCCAGTGCTGTTTCGTAATCCAAAAGCGCCGATTGATACTGCTCCAAAGCGTCATAACACGCGCCCCGCGCAAAATAGCCTTCGCCGTACTTCGCATCTTGGCTGACGGCACGGGTGTAGAGTTCGATTGCCGTTTGAAATTCACCACTTTCTTGGTAGGCATTGCCTAAATTGTAGAGCGTCGGAACGTCGTTTGGCTCGTATTTCAGCGCTTCGTGGTAACTTTCAATCGCTTCTTTGATGCGGTGCAACGAAGCGTAGGCGTTGCCGCGATTATACCACGCCGAAGCAAAATTTTCCTTAATCGCAATCGCCATATCGTAGCACTCAATCGCTTGATAATACTGCTCTTGCTTGCTGTAAACCACGCCGCAGTTGTACCACGCATTGTAATTGTAAGGATGCTCGTCTATGTGCTTGTTGTATGCCTGAAGCGCTTCTTCGGGCTTGCCCAGAAAATCGTAGCAATAGCCTAGTTCGTACCACGCATCTTTCGCAAGTGTTTCCGAATGAAGCAGATATTGAAACAGCCTCACTGCATCCTCATATTTTTCATAACGTTCCAAGAGTGTTGCTTTCATAAACAGCGCTTCTTCATTGTCCGATTCATAGACCAGCGCCTGTTCAATCGTCTGCATTGCTTCGTCGTAGCGCCCAAGCCCGTCCAGCGCCCATGCGCGGTTGATGTGGGTTTCCATATCGGCTGGGTCGAGTGCAGTGGCGTGGTTGAGCGCTTCCAATGCTTCCTCATAACGCGACAATGCCGTGAGAGCAATACCTTTTTTCTGCCACGAATCGCTGGAATAGGGCATAGATTCAATGAGTAAATTCGCAAAATTCAGCGCATCATCGAATTTTTCGGTTTCCAAACAGTACAGCACAAGTTCCTCCAGCGCCGAAGGGCTTGGAGATTGGCTGCGTGAATCGCCACCGCGCATTGCTTCGCGGAAACGGCGAATTTGTTCGTCCATTTCTTTTTTGTTCCATTGAGGTTTTTGGAAGTCAAAATCATCATCGTCGTCAAAGCCATGTAAACTCATAGCAGTGTCCTTAATTGTGCGGAGAAAAAGCGCGTGATTGTCGCATATTCTGCGTCGAAATGTTCTACGGAATCGTTTTATGAAATCGTTCTACAATGATAGTCAGTTCCGAAACGATTTGCAAGGAAAATACGTTTTCCGCCCAGACAAGTTACAAAAGCCCTTACGTGAGGAGCAGTGCGAAGCGCTTGGTAATAATGCGGATTCTTTCTTGTTCGGCAGAGGAATTTTCGTAGATTTGTGGCTGTTTTTGCCCTATTTTTCGCTCATCAACATTTCACGAATGTACACAAGTTCTTCTGCACATACTCAATTTGCGCCCGCACCCGATGTGCAAAAAAAAGTGCTGGTGCTGGCGTATTATTTCCCGCCAATGGGACTAAGCGGGGTGCAGCGCACACTGAAATTCACCAAGTATATGCGGCGGTATTTTTGGGAGCCGACCGTTATCACGACCGGTCCCGTCGGGTATTACGCCATTGACCAATCTTTGCAAGAAGAAGCCGAGCGTGAGCAAATTCGCGTCGTGCGCACAAGCGGCGGCGATGTGAATGCGATGCTTGCCGCAAAAGGAGAGTTTAAGCAGCGCACAATGCCGGCGGAAATTATTCGGAAGTTTCTCTCAAGGGTGAGTAATTGGCTTTTTGTGCCGGATAACAAGCGTTCATGGGCGCGGCAGGCATATAAAACAGCCGCGAAACTCTTGCAGGAAGAGAAATTCGACCTCATTTTCGTGAGCGGTCCGCCGTTTTCGGCATTGCAAGCCGCAGCGCGTCTCAAAAAGAAGTTTGGTTTACCGCTTGTGGTGGATTACCGAGATTTGTGGCTGGGAAATCAGTTTATGTCCTTCCCAACGCCTCTCCACACGTGGCTGCACGGACGCATGGAGTATGCGGTTTTGCGCGAAACGAACAAAATAATCGTTACCAATCGCCGCATGAAAGAGCGTATGCTCAGTCATCATCCCTTTTTGCAGCATGAGGATATTACGATTATTTCGCAGGGCTTCGACCCCGATGATTTTCGTATTCCGCCTGTACAGCGCACGAATTGGAAGTTTCGGCTGGGCTATGCGGGAATTTTCTACGATTTCATTACGCCGAAATATTTTCTGAAAGCCGTGCAGATGATAGCCAAAGAGCGCCCCGACGTGGCGGTGGACATGGAATTGCACTTTATCGGGCTGCTCCGCAAAGAAAATATGCGCTTGGTGAAAAAACTTGGTTTGGAGAGTTTGGTACACAATCACGGGTATTTAGACCACAAGGATTCCGTAGCGATGATTTCATCGTGCGATGCGCTATGGATGATGGTCGGTCATGCTCGCAGTGCCGATACGGTCTCAAGCGGCAAACTCTACGAGTATTTCGGCAGTCAAAAGCCGCTCTTGGTAAGCGTCCCCGAAGGCGCATTAAAGCAGGCTTCGCAGAAGTACGGTGCGGCAATCGTTACCGAACCCGACAACGTGCATCAAATCAAACTTGCCATTTTGCAACTCTACCAAGATTTCAAAGCACGAACCCCGATGAAGCCGCATATTGACTACGTTGAGCAGCACAGACGCGATTTTCTCACGGAACAACTCACGAAAGAATTTAACTTTGCGCTGGACCATCCTTGAAGAAGGGATGAGGGGCAGGGGCAAAGGGATAAAGGCTGCAATACGAGTATTCATCAGGTGTGCAGACTCACAGTCTATTCCGCCCTTATCCCTCTGCCCTTATCCCTTTACCCTTCCTCAATACCCCGCCGACTGCCCGTCTTTCCGCGATTCCGAAGCCCCCACATACACACCCGTTGGAAGGCGCACAATTCCTTGATAGCCGCCAAATTCACCGTCAAGCGCAAAGCGGACTTTGTGACCCATTTGCATCAGCGACCTCGCCAAACCTTCGGGGAAGCCGCTTTCGAGCATGATTGCGCCGCCGTCGGTCATACGCTCCCCCGTCGGCTCGGATGAGCCTGTGTGTGCGATGCGGGGCGCGTCACCGGCTTCTTGAGCATTCATCCCGAAATCAATCATGTTCATGATGATTTGGACGTGTCCGAGCGGCTGAAATTCGCCACCCATCACACCAAAACTCATGTATGGAGCGCCATCTTTGGTGATGAACGCCGGAATAATTGTGTGGAACGGGCGTTTATGCGGTGCGTAGCTATTCGGGCGACCTTCGGTCAAATCAAACATTTCGCCTCTGTCTTGCAAAATAAAGCCCAAGCCGTCGGGAGTCATTCCCGAACCCATACCGCGATAATTGCTCTGAATGAGCGAAATCATGTTGCCCTCTGCATCGGCGACGGTCATGTAAATCGTGTCACCGTCTTTGAGTGCCGGATTTCCCGCATCAAACGTGCGTGATGCGCGGTCGGGATTGATGAGTTTGCGCCGTTCATCGGCATATTCTTTGGAAATAAGCGCTTTGACGGGCGTTTTGACAAACGCGGGGTCGGCATAAAACCGTGCGCGGTCTTCAAACGCAAGTTTTTTCGCTTCCACAAAGTAGTGAACGTGTTCTTTGCTGCCGAAACCGAAGGATTTCATGTCGTATTTTTCCAGAATATTCAGCATTTGGAGCGCCGCGATGCCCTGACCATTCGGCGGCAACTCCCACACATCATACCCGCGATAGTTCGTGGAAACAGGCTCAATCCATTCCGACGTATGGTCAGCAAAATCTTTTTCGGTCAGAAAACCGCCTTGACGCTTCATGTAATCGGCAATCGCTTTGGCAATATCACCTTTGTAAAACGCATCTCGTCCGCCTTTGGCGATTTTTTCGAGTGTGTTGGCAAGATTCGGGTTCTTGAAAATTTCACCTTTTTGCGGAGCGCGACCGTTGATAGTAAAGGTTTCCTTAAAGTTTGGAAACTGCGAAAGCGCAGGAACACTGCGCCCCCAGTAATATGCAATCACTTCCGACAACGGAAAACCTTCCCGCGCATAGCCGATAGCGGGCTTGAGAATAGTGGTCATCGGCAGTTTGCCGAATTTTTTGTGCAGCTCAAACCACCCGTCCACACAGCCCGGAACCGAGACCGGAAGCGGTCCCAATGGTGGAATAGACTTCAAGCCCTGCTTTTTGAAATACTCCATTGTGAGCGAATACGGCGAGCGTCCGCTTGCATTCAAGCCGTGCAGTTTTTTTGTTTTTGCATCCCAGACAATGGCGAAAAGGTCGCCGCCCATGCCGTTGCCCGTCGGTTCAACTAAGCCCAAGACAGCATTTGCCGCGATTGCCGCATCAATGGCTGTTCCGCCTTGTTTCAAGATGTCGAGTGCGACTTGTGTGGCGAGAGGTTGGCTTGTACACGCCATTCCGTGCGGTGCTATCACTTCGGAGCGCGTAACGAAGGGCTTGCCAAGCGGTCGGTGTTGGGAATACATCCGGTGTGTGGTGAAAAAAAGTGAGAGAAAACAAAGAAGAAAAGCGAGTTGTGATGCGCTCTTGGGGCGCTGCGTGGTGCGGTGCATAGCGATTGTGTAATGAGGGTGAAAAAGGAGCATTGCGAAAATTTGCGAACAGCAATCTACAATTTTTTTTGAAGAATTGTTGTAACCTTTACTTCGTTCAAGGCTTCTTCTTGGCGAGGCTCGTAACTATGCGCTTTGTGCGCCATTTTTCATTTTTGTAAGGAGATTTGTATGACTCGCACGTCGAATCGTTTGCCTGCCGCTATTATCGCGGTGTCGCTTTTTGTTGCCGCAATATCGCTTCTGCTTTTGTCCGGCTGCCAAGTGCTGCAAGACATCCAATCGCCTGTTCTCAACGGTAACGGTGTGATTCGGTCACAAACCCGCACTATTGCGACGTTTCAAGGGATATTAATTCAAGCAAATGAAATTCCCTTTGATGTCGAGGTTGAATGTAGTGGACAATCCACACCGCGTTTTGAAATTATTGGCGATGAAAATCTGTTGTCGCTTGTTTCGCAGCGTGTGTTTCGGAACGTCCTTTCTGTCAGTATAAATACGGCTTCTCCCTACCGCGAATTGCGTACCACAGAACGGATGAAATTGAAGATTATCGCACCCTCCACTATTGACCGATTTGAATTGTCGGGCGATCACCGTGCAGTCATTACGAATGTTGATACGAAAAATATCCTTCTGATTGGTCATCAATCGCAAAGCATTACTGTAAGCGGTAGAGCCGATTCTGCGGTTATTCGCGGGCTTGGTGCAACAACGGAAATCCTCGCAAAAAACCTACTTGTGCAGCACTCAAACACGCAACTTCTCAGCGACGCTTTTGCTGTTGTTCATGCTGAAAAATCACTGTATGCAACGGTAAGGGATGCTCACATCGAATATTACGGCGCTCCGCAAATGCTCTTTACGTCAATTCAAGGTACGGGTAATATCGTTGCTAAGCGATAAGTTTATGCTGCCCTACTGCTTCGCTACGGTCTTCGCAGCGGAACGGGTTTCCCGAATAACAAAACAGCACATAAAAAAAGCCCGCGCTCTACAAAAGAGCGCGGGCTTTTTCATAACTGCCTTGCAAAGAGTGAATGAGCAAAAGAACGAAGGAGTAAATCGGTTGGATGGGAATGGCGTAATGTCCATGATGACAAAGTAATTTCATTTCAACAACAACAATAACATTTTTTTTATTCCGTCCATGCTGAGAGTTACTCAACAAAAAAGCAACCAATTATTATGAAATCTGTTGGGTAAGTGCGGTTCAGGTCAGAACAACGAAAGTTTACGGTAGGTGTTCGGAACATCTTGCCAATGTGCAATCACCACACAATAATACCCCGAATGCCCGTAAAAAAACAGCGTCAAACAATTTGATTCAAGACACACTGTTCTATCGCAGTAAGCAATACCGAGTACACTGTTAGCTTTAACAATCTTATACTCCTTTTCTATTTTTTTTCCTCGAAGACGTTCTTGGGCATCACCACCCAACGGTCTTTCATACTCTTTTTTCACCTTTCACCACCATTCTATGTTCCGTTTTTCTTCTCGCTTGGCATTTGCCATGCTCAGTTTGGCGATTTGTGTATTTGGCATCAAAACGCTGAATGCTCAGAATGCAGCCCCAACAAGTCTGCAAGTCATTCACAATGCCTCTGACCCTGCGGCAGCTAGCGTTGGCGTATGGGTTGGACTGCCCCCGGCACAAGCCGGCGGTCAGCCTACATTCTTGAATGCCGTACCGACATTTCCTTTCCGCACCGCAACGCCAGCACTGACGGGTCTTGGTGCTGCCGTGCCGTCGCTTGCTGCTGCGGTCGGTGTTCCCTTGACCGTCAATGTTACCGCTCCTGCTGCCATGAGCGCTACACCTGCCATTGCGAGCTTTTCTCCCGTTGCTTTGCGTAATGGTGCAAATATCGTCATTGCTAATGGTGTGGTCACACCGGCAAATTTCGCTGCTAATCCCGAAGGTCGTGCAACTGCATTCACACTTTCGACTCTCGTGGATTCGACGAATGTTCCGGCAGACCGCGTGCGCTTGGTGGTCTTTCATGGTTGCACCGATGCCCCGCGTGTGGAAGTCTTTGCCAGAGGCGTAGGCGTTTTGGGAACATTTAGTTTCCGCGAAGCCTTTGTAGTTGATGTGCCGAGCAATGACTACTCGCTGGATATTCGCTTGCCCGGCACAACGACGGTTGTTGCTTCGTTTTCTGCGCCGCTTCGTACGCTCAATCTTGTGGGGCAGCGTGTTGTGGTCAGTGCGTCGGGCTTCCTCAATCCCGCAGCGAATCGTAACGGCGCTGCCTTTGGACTATTGGCAGTGGTAAACTCCACTGCTGCTACGCCTACTGTTACGATGTTGCCTGCGATTGCGACTTCCGTACGCATGACAAACAGTGATAACGGTTTATCTCTTCAATCTGTCGCTCCGAATCCCTCCACAGAGCAAGTAACCGTGCGCTTCACAGCCCAAGAATCGGGTATGGTAGAAATGACGGTTGTGAATATGTTAGGTGCAACAGCATTACGGTTGCCCGTTGAGTACCGTTCTGCCGGAAAACATGATATTGCCGTCAATGTTTCATCATTAGAAACAGGAACATACCAACTGTTGATTACGCAGAATAACCGCCGCGTAGCACTGCCGATGGTCATTGTTCGCTAATTGCATGACGTTCTTGTATCCCCCATACAAGCTGCGATAAGGCAACATAGTTGAAAATTAGCTCGCTGTTTTCTACGGTCATAAAAAAAAGCCCACGTTCTACAAAAGAACGTGGGCTTTTTTATCATTGTCGTTGCAAATGCAAGAATTATTCTAACGTTGCACCCAAGCGGATGATACCTGCTTTTGCTTCGTTGATTGCTTCGGAAAATTCCGGCGAAGCAGCAACGGCGCGGTACAAAGCAAGTGCTTTTTCTTTTTGACCTGCTTTTTCGTAGTGCATAGCAGCAAGAATGCGGTAATGGTCTTCATCGCCGATTTTTGCACCGATAGCGGCTGCTTCTTCGTAGAGTTTTGCTGCGGCTTCGGATTGATTACTATTTGCACGGCAAGAAGCTAATCCTGCTAAGCCGCCCATTTTTGTGATGTCGCTGCTTGCGCCGCTTGCTTGGTCGAAAAAGCGTTCTGCTTCTGCATAACGACCGAGAGAGGCTGTCGCCGTGCCTGCGTACAATGCAGCCAAACGACCGCTTTCCGCGCTGCCGTATTGATTCGCAATCGCCGTCAAACCAACAACTTGCTCACCGCGAATCATGCCGGAAACGCCACCCAAAGCGACTTCCAACTGACCTGCGTCATAAAAGGGGCGAATACGCGAAAGTTTGAGGGCTGCTTCTTTTTCGGTATTTTGCTTGGTATAGCGGTAAAAAAGGAAACCGCCAATAAGTACCGCCAGCAGTGCTAATCCGGCAAGGGCAAATTGCATTGTCCGTTTGCGCTGCGCTTCGGCATCGGTGAGGACTTCCGCCGTGTTTTCAAAGTCGTTTTCGAGAATTTCTTCTTTGTCGCTCATTGTTGTTGTGGAAGAAAATAAAACAGAGGTGTTTACTGTTGCACGCCCGAAGGGACTTGAACCCCCAACCTATGGAACCGGAATCCATTGCTCTATCCATTAAGCTACGGGCGCGTGAACGTTTTGCTACTACTTTGCTACTACTTTGCTACTACTTTGCTACTACTTTGCTACTACTTTGCTACTACTTTGCTACTACTTTGCTACTACTTTGCTACTACTATAGCCTACAAATTTACAACGTTTTTTCTAAAAAAACAAACTCCGCCCTGATGAAAAATACACACACTGCGTCCCACCTTCGCTCGGCGATGAATGAACGCGAGTTACAGCGCCTCATTCGGCGTGTTTTGCGGGATGCCTCTGTGCAGTGGCAGACAAACGACGGCACGGCTATCACGGTTTTGTCTGTTGGCGAATGGAATCACCACGACGGTCCCGATTTCCTGAATATGGCTCTACAAGCCGAAGGGAAGATTTTGATTGGTCATGGCGAGGTGCATTGGCGCTCGTCGGATTGGGAAGATCACGGACACAGCGCACAGCCGATGTATCAAGGGTTGCTGCTGCATATTGTTGTGCAGGACAATCGCCTCAAAACGCCCTTTGCACGGCATACGCTGGTGATTCCCGAAGAAATCTTGCTGCCGTACACGGGGAAATTACCCGAACTCGCTCCAACGCTGCAACCACGCGAAATAGACGATATTCTCCGCGATTGTGCCGAGCAGCGCTTTTTTCGCAAGGCGGAGTTTGCAGGAGCGCTGTTGCTGGAGTACGGCGCAGACGCAGCTTGGAAGAGGCTTGGAACAGAATTTTGTGAGAAGCGTTTGCGCACAAAACATCTGCCGCAAGGCATTAAACGTCTTGCAAGCCTTTTACATGAAACGGTTGAAGAAAAAAATACCGGAACGGTTCATCAAATCAAGGCTGCGCAGTCAATAACCGCGTTTATCGAAGAGTGCGCAGGAGCGGAATTTCCGAAGATACAAGAATCGTGGGCGCTCTTGCTTGACGAAGCGCCATTCGGTGCGGGTACGACGTTGGAATTTGTTGTGAATGTTCTTTTGCCGCTTGGCTACGCGAGGGCTTCGGGAGCGCACAAACAGGACGTTGCGCAAGGGCTGTTGCGGTGGTATCGGACGCTGAAGGCGGTCAATCGCTATGCTCGCTTGCAGCGTAAATACTCGTTTGTTCGGCAGGAATACGTTTGGCAACAGCAGGGGTTGTTGGAATACGAAGCGGAAATTGCTGCACCGAATCACCATGCCGAAAAAACGCTACACGCTTCATCTGCACACGGTTCTGTGGACATGGTGATGACGGTGTTTGAGGCGTAAGAGGAGGATTTGCGGTTCTACGGCGGGTGCTGCGAGGTAATTCTTAGTGTAAACGAAATGAAAATTTCCCCAAATTCTTTTCCGCGTCCGAAAAATTTCCTATCTTCTTGTGTAATTCAGCCATCTTGAATTCAAGCCTTTTGTTCCACCCCGACTTCACCGCAAATTTATGGCACTCAAAGCCTTCGTTGCTTCCACAAGCAAACTGCTCTCGAAATTTGTACAAGATGTCTGCACTTCAGAAGACATCAGCGTTACACAAATGGGAAAAGAAGACACACTGTTTGCCGACTTGCAAGCATCCACGCCGGATTTGCTCTTTCTCCACGCTTCGATTATTGAAGATTTTGACGATAACATTATTGCCCGTGTGAAAGCAGACGACAATCTCAGCCGTGCCTACATCGTCGTTTTCGCTTCGCGCCCCGAAGGTGCAGAGTTTGCTTACAAAATCGGTGCCGATGCGTTTTTGCCGATTCCCTTTAAGAACGAGCAGTTTGAGCAGATTTTGCGCCTTATTCTGAATTTGCCGAAGCATATTTTGGTGGTGAGCAAAACCGAAGCACTGCCCAATGCTGTGCGTGAAGCAGGTGCAATGTATGATTTTAACGTGCTGTGGGCGCACTCTGCCGAAGAAGCAATTACGCTTGCGGGAGAGAAATTCCCCGATTTAATTTTGAGTGAATATGCGCTGCCGCAGCGTAACGGCGCGAATTTGAGCAAACTTGTGAAAAATTCGCACTTGCTGGGGCATATTCCGGTGGTGATTATGATGGAATCCAACGACCAAGAACTCGTGGAAGAGTGCTTTGAAGCGGGTTCTAACGATGTTTTTCTCTTTCCTTTTGACCGCCAAAAGCATATTCACACTATCAGCAATATCGTCAAACCACCGCGCAAAGGGCGTAAATACTCGGCATTGGTAGTGGATGACAGCGTTACCGTCCGGCACGTTATCTCGAAAATGTTCAAACAAATGGGCTTTACCGTGCTGACGGCTGCCGACGGGCAGGAGGGCATGAAACTTGCCGTGCAGCACCGTCCCGACATTATCACGAGTGACTACGATATGCCCGTTATGGACGGGTGGGATTTTTGCGCCCGTTTGCGCGAAAGCGAGTTTACACAGACGATTCCGGTCGTGATGGTTTCTTCACGCGACACGATAACCGACAAACGCAAAGCACAAACGCTAGGTATTGCGGCATACCTGACGAAGCCCTTCAAAACGGAAGATTTGGAGAAAATCGTCAAAGCGCTGGTTGTGCAGACACAGCGCCGTAAAAAAGAAGAAATTTTGGAAAAATACACCGCCGGAGATGCGGTCAAAAAAATCGGCGAAGGTGCGCCCGGAGGTATTGAAGAGCGCTCCGTTACGATATTCTCCTGCAATATCTGTGATTTTAGCAAAAAATTTGATTGGCTGGGAACGGCACGGGCGATTGAGCTTTTGAACGAGTATTTCCGCGTTGTAACGGGCATGATTACTGAGCGCAAAGGCGTTGTGGACAGCATCATGGGCGATGAAATTCTCGCACGGTTCGACACGGGCGACGCAGGCGGTGATGCGCTCAACGCGATAGATACGGCAGTTGCGCTTTTGGAGTATCTGGATTCTTACAATTCACGGGAAAATGACGAATTGGAAGTGCGCATCGGTATTCACTCCGACCTTGTGCTGGTGGGCAATTTCGGCAGTGCCGAACACCGCTTAGTCTATTCGATGCTGGGCGACGGCGTGAACATTGCCAAATTGCTTCAACGCTCGACAGCGCCCAATTCTTGCTTGTTTTCGGCAGACACCTACAACCACGTGGGGGAGAGTGTTGGCGAGTTACAGTCGTATTCCGTGCCGCGTAAAAGTGGTGAGCGGGATGTGATTGCGTATAAATTGTGATATAGCAATTCCAATCATTTTACTCCTCATCCAATTCCTCCAAAGCCGCAGACAACTCCGCAAAGGCGTGAGTGTCTCCGGCTTTTTTTGCAGCCTGAAGCCCTGCGTGGTAGATTTCACGAGCTTTATCGGGATTGTCGCTTGCGCGGTACACGCCTGCGAGCATATAGTACGTCGGGACGTATTCTGGGTTGTCCGAGCGGAGGCTTTCAAACCACGTTGTGGCTTCGGTGTATTCTTTGCGAGCATTGTATTCCAGCGCAATCGCGTAGCGCGTGAAAGCATCCTGCGGGTCGTCGCGGTGGAATTCGAGAAGGTGTTCAAGGCGATTGTTCATGGTTTTTGCACAGGTTGATGTGGTGAAATGTGATACGAAGAAAAATGTCTGCACCGCTAAGAGTGCATAAACACTTGCAGTACAGACATTATTCGTGACGTTTACGTCGTGAGCGGTTTTCTTACACAGCCATTACTTCTTTTTCTTTTGCATCGGTCATATCATCAATAGTTTTGATGAAGCGGTCGGTAATTTTTTGAATATCCTGCTCACCCCGCTTACGGTCGTCTTCGGATAAATGCTCGTCTTTTTCGATTTTTTTGAGCATTTCGTTATGGTCGCGGCGGATATTGCGGATTGCCACACGGCTGTCTTCGGCGAACTTTTTGCAGGTTTTTACGATGTCTTTGCGGCGCTCTTCGGTCAGCATGGGAATTGGCACACGCACGACGTTTCCGTCATTCGAGGGATTTAAACCCAAATCCGCTTCACGAATGGCTTTCTCAATCGGTGTGAGCATCGCTTTTTCAAAGGGCTGCACAACAATCGTGCGCGGGTCAGGCACAGCCATTGAAGCGACTTGGTTAATCGGCATTGGTGAGCCGTAATAATCCACGCGCACGGGGTCGAGAATTGCCGCCGTAGCGCGTCCTGTACGGACTTTAGCAAATTCTTGTTGCAGGTGGTCGGTAGTTTTTTTCATTGCCGCCTGCGCTTTGTTTACAACGTCTTGTATCGGCATAATCGTAAAAAATAATTGTTGATATCTGAGTTTTAAGAGGTTTTTTAAGGGATTCACACACCATTATTGTAGCGCAAACTTCACGTTGTGTGTGTGGCTCACACTATCGGTCACAATATTCAATTCGTAATCTTCGTTCCAACGGCTTCGCCCATAACGACGCGCTTCAGATTGCCTTTTGTTCCCATATCATAGACGATAATCGGGATATTGTTTTCCTGAGCAAGCGTAAACGCCGTTAAATCCATCACACGAAGATTATTCTCCAACGCATAACGGAACGTAACCGTGTCGAAGCGCTTTGCATTCGGATTTTTCTCGGGGTCAGAATCATACACACCATCTACACGTGTCCCTTTGATAATCACATTCGCATTGATTTCATTGGCGCGAAGTGTTGCCGTTGTATCGGTCGTAAAATAGGGATTGCCCGTGCCTGCACCAAAAATCACCACACGCCCTTTCTCCAAATGGCGCACGGCTCTGCGGCGGATATACGGCTCTGCAATTTGCGACATCGTGATAGCCGTTTGCAAGCGTGTCGGAACGCCGCGTAATTCCAAGGCATTTTGCAGAGCGATAGAATTTATCACCGTTGCAAGCATACCCATATAATCGCCTGAAACACGGTCAATACCGTGATGTTCGGCATTGATACCTCGGTAGATATTACCACCGCCGATAACCAGCGCCACTTCCACATCCAAGTCACACAATTCTTTCACTTCTTCTGCCACATAACCCAAAATAGCAGAATCTATGCCGTATTGCTGTGAACCCAAGAGTGATTCGCCACTCAGTTTAAGCAAAATGCGTTTGTAGTGTGGTTTCATAATGTCTTCAAAAAGAACTTGAGAAGGTGATGAGAATTGGTGTCCAGCAAGTGTCACTTTCAATGCCTACATACACAAGCGCTGGAAAGTTTCGCCGATGCAATATACAGAAAAATGGCTCAAAACCTAATGCTTTGAGCCATTTTTGAACGAAGTTCTTAATTGTTGGAAGCGTTTTCGGCGTTGCTATCGCCGGTCTCGCCCAAGAAATAGCGCCGGAAACGAGTAACATCGGTGCTTGCGGAGATAGCTTTCAAAACCTCGCTAACAGTTTTGCCGGAATCTTTCACGAAGGTCTGCTCAACAAGGCAGAACTCCTGATAAAATTTCTCCACACGCCCTTCGGCAACTTTTTGAGCAATCTCCGGCTTTTTGCCTTGTTGGATTGCCTGCTCCATGTAGATTTCTTTTTCTTTGTCGAGTGTGGAAGAATCAACTTCTTCGCGGCGAACAAAGCGTGGACTCATTGCGGCAATTTGCATCGCAATATCGCGCATTTGAGCGCGGTCGCCGTCATTGTTAGGGGCAGTAGTGAGTTCGAGCAACACGCCCAATTTATTACCGGTGTGGATGTACTCAATAATGAAGCCACCTTTGGTTTCGATGCGCTCATAGCGCTTCAAAATGATGCGCTCGCTGAATTTTGCCAGCATTTCGTTCATCAAATCGCCCAATTTTTTGCCGCCGATGTCGGTAGAAAGCAGCGCCTCTTCGTTTGCCGGATTCGCTTTCAAGACCGTTTCAACAACGGTATCAACGAATTTTACAAACTCTTCGTTGCGGGCAACAAAGTCTGTTTCGCAGTTAATTTCTACGATTGCAGCCGATTTGCCGTCGCCGGAGGTTTTAGTCACGATAAGACCTTCATTGGTAGCGCGGTCTGTGCGCTTTGCGGCTGAAGCAGCACCGCGTTTGCGGAGGTACTCGATAGCGCCGTTCATATCGCCATTGGATTCGTCGAGCGCTTTTTTGCAATCAGCCATGCCTGCGCCGGTGCTTTCGCGCAGGTTCTTGACCATATCAAGAGTTACAGCCATGATAATTTCTATGAAAAAGTGAGAAGTTAAGTAATTGCTTATTCTGCTGCGGCTTCTTCGCTGACAGCTTCGACTGTTTCTGCGCCGTCAGTAGCGGCAACTTCCGTGCGAGGACCGCGTTTGCGAGTGCGGCGACGGGATTTGTTGTCGTCTTGCTGTCCGTCGTTGTCGAAGTCTTTTTCGTCTGCGCTGAGGTCAATGTTGTTGATTTTCGCGTATTCTCTGCCTTCCAACACCGCGTCTGCCATAATTTTCGCAATGAGTTCAACTGTACGCACGGAATCGTCATTTGCAGGAATCGGGTAATCAACCGTGTTCGGGTCGCAGTTGGTGTCCACGATAGCGAAAATCGGAATACCGAGTTTATGCGCTTCGTCAATAGCGATGTGTTCTTTTTTGATGTCCACAATGAACATAGCGCTGGGAAGGCGCGACATATCACGGATACCGCCCAAAACGCGATTCAGCTTCTCTTTTTCGCGGGTCAAATCAAGGCGTTCTTTTTTCTTGATTTTGTCGAATGTTCCGTCAGTTTCCATTTTCTCAATCGCTTCCATGCGACGAATGGATTTGCGGATGGTTGAGAAGTTGGTGAGCATACCGCCTAACCAACGGTCAGCCGCATAGTACGCACCGCAACGAGCCGCTTCGCGGGCGATAACGTCTTTTGCTTGTTTTTTTGTACCAACGAACATAAAACGTCCGCCTTTGCTTGCTACTTCTTGTGCCGCGTCGTGTGCAACGTCCACCAGAAGTTGTGTTTTGCGAAGGTCAATGACGTGAATACCATTGCGCTCAGCAAAAATAAAATTCCGCATTTGCGGGTTCCAACGGCGCGTAAGGTGTCCGAAGTGTGCGCCTGCTTCGAGCAGTTGCTCAATGCTAACTTTAGCCATGAATAGCTCCAAAAAAATAAAAATGTGTTAAAACTTCTGCGTCGTTCACTTTATCGCCACAAGCAAGGAAGCGCTTTTGAAGGGCGCAGCATTACCACACATGGGATAATCCCGACGCATGAATGATGAGTAAGAAAATATACAAATCGGCTGCACAGCACAAGCAATGCAGCCGAAAAGTATTTGCTAGAGGGAAAAGAAGAACGCGGATTAACGCTTGGAGAATTGGAAGCGTTTGCGTGCTTTTTTGCGACCGTATTTTTTTCGTTCCACCATACGCGGGTCGCGTGTGAGGAGTTCGGCAATACGGAGCGTTGAGCGGAGTTCTTCGTTATAGGTTACAAGCGCACGAGCGATACCGAGGCGCATTGCACCGGCTTGACCGCTTTTGCCGCCGCCTAAGGTGTCAATGATAACATCGAATGTGCCGATAGTGCCTGTAACAGTGAGGGGTTTCAAAACGTCAATGCGCTGGAACTCAGACGCAATGTAGGTTTCGAGGGATTCCGTGCCGTTGATAACGACTTTGCCATTGCCGGGTTTCAGGCGCACTTTCGCAATCGCGGTTTTACGCTTTCCGGTGGCGGAGTAAACAGTTGATGACATTGGAATTGTGAGAAAAAAGACGTGGGAAATCAGTTACAACGTGCGTCGTAAAATTTGGTGGAATTACGACGTAAAGTTATACGGAAGCGGGTAGGCTTCGGGTTTCTGTGCCGCGTGGTCATGCTCGGCACCGTTGAAAACGCGCAATTTTTTTGCAATCGCATCGCCCAACGATGTTTTGGGAAGCATACCGCGAACAGCGTGTTCGATAGCAAACGCCGGATTGGTTTTCTTCACTTCTTTGTAGCTCTTGAAGCGAGCGCCGCCCGGGTATAGCGTATTGCGGTAGTATTCTTTTTTCTCAGCGCGTTTTTGCGCCATTGTTGCTTGCTCGGCGTTGATGACAATCACATAATCGCCGCAGTCTGCGTGCGGAGTGTAATATGCTTTGTGCTTGCCGCGAAGCAATGTTGCTACTTGTGCAGCGAGGCGACCGATATTTTGACCGGCGGCATCAACAACGAGCCACTTATGCTCAATGATTGCCTCGTTTGCAGATTTCGTAGATTTCGTGTACGGTGTCACGGTTGTACCTACTTGAAAAAACAGTGAAACGGTATTGATTTAATTTCTATGGCTATATTTCTCAGACAGTTAAGCGGCATCATACCCGTAACGCCGAAAATTGTGCAGAGCCTACAAAATTATCATTCCCAAAAACATTTTCCAAATCTATTTCTGTTCTTAAGAAAAATTCCTGCCGTATCGTTCGAGAATGATTGTCCACGAATGACACGAATCCTCACGAATGACGCATAAACGCAGTATCTTTTGTTCTTTTTGATTCAAGCAAAACATGGTGCGCCGCGCTAGGATTCGTATTAATTCGTGTGATTCGTGGATAAATTTTTGTGGAATCTGACCTGTTACGAAAAAACTTGAAAAAAGAGTTGCGCACCCCTATTGGAAAATTGTATATTCGGCTTCAATTACTAAACCCTTGTTGGTGTGTGATGTTTTCGCCCATTCGATACAGAAGGATTTGCGCATGAAACTCTCTGAATTTAACTACACCCTGCCCAAAAAGCTCATTGCGAAGTACCCCGCAGACCCGCGTGATTCCGCGTATATGATGGTTTTAGACCGTCAAACGGGTGAAATGACCGATAAGAAATTTTCCGATATTTTGAACTATTTCCAAAAAGGCGATTGTCTTGTCATTAACGATACAAAGGTCTTTCCCGCAAGACTTTTCGGCAAAAAAGAGAAAACGAATGCGAAAATTGAAGTGCTGCTTTTGCGCGAGCTCAAAGCAGAAGACCGCATTTGGGACGTTATCGTGGATCCCGCACGGAAAGTGCGTATCGGCAATAAAATCTATTTCGACGACAACAAACTTTACTGCGAAATCATTGACAATACCACGTCTCGCGGGCGCACGGTGCGCTTTAACAACGTCGGCGATATTTACAAAATCATTGACCGTATCGGTCAAATGCCGCTTCCTGACTACATTAAACGCGACCCCACAGAATTAGACAAAGAAACCTATCAAACAATTTTCGCCGACAAAATCGGCTCAGTAGCTGTGCCGTCCGGCGGTCTGCACTTCACAAAATCGCTGCTCAAAAAATTGGAAGAAAAGGGCGTTACGATTGCCAAAATCACACTGCATATCGGGTACAGCGTTTTCGACCCCGTTGATGTGGAAGATTTAACCAAACACAAGATGCACTCTGAGTATTTCGAGATTAACCGCGAAGCCGTCGAAACTATCAACAAGGCGCTCAAGGGCAAAAAACAAGTCGTTGCCGTTGGTTCAAGTGTTGCAAGAGCGCTTGAATCCAGCGTTTTGACGACTAATGCCATTAAAATCAATCGCGGTTGGACGGACAAATTTATCTATCCGCCCTACGAATTTAAGATTGTCAGTCGCCTTATCACCAATTTCCATCCGCCAAAATCAACGCTGATGCTGCTTTCGGCGGCGTTTGCCGGAAAAGACGAACTTATGAAAGCATACAAAAAAGCCGTCAAGCAAGAGAACCGCTTTTATTCGTATGGCGACGCGCTTTTTGTGATTTAAGATTAGGATAAGCCCTTGATATTCAGCCTCTTGCACCACTTTGCAAGAGGCTTTCTTGTTTGATTGTTGTTTGCATTATTCCTCCCCAAAACCATGACAGAAATCCGATTGGAACATATTTTCAAGCGTTACGATAACGGCTTTGAAGCTGTGAAAGACCTGTCTTTGTGCCTTCCGGCAGGTAGTTTTACGGTGTTACTGGGTCCTTCGGGTTGCGGAAAAACCACCACATTGCGCATGATTGCTGGCTTAGAAACGGTTTCTTCCGGTAATTTGTATTTTGACAATGAACGCATGAACGATGCACCGCCCAAAGACCGTGATATTGGTATGGTCTTCCAAAATTATGCGCTGTACCCGCATTTAACAGTGTTTGAGAATATCGCGTTTCCGCTTCGGTTGCGAAAAATTGCCAAAAAAGAGCTGGAAGAGCGCGTGCAATCTGCCGCCGCGACTGTCGAACTCGGACATTTACTAGACCGCAAACCCAAGCAACTTTCCGGCGGACAGCGCCAGCGTGTGGCGTTAGCAAGAGCGATTGTCCGCAAGCCCCGTGTGTTCTTGTTTGATGAGCCGTTGTCCAATCTTGACGCGCAGCTCCGCCAGCAAATGCGAGCCGAAATTACGCGCTTGCAGCGCCTTGTCGGAGCAACGGCGGTCTATGTTACGCACGACCAAAGCGAGGCGATGACGATGGCAGATAATATCGTGATTCTGCACGAAGGGAAATTGCAGCAAGTCGGTACGCCGCAGGAAATTTATGCAAACCCTACAAACCGCTTTGTTGCTGGGTTTGTTGGTAGTCCTGCTATCAACTTTTTCAAGGGGGAAGTACGGGAAAATTCCGGCACAATAACATTCCACGAATATGGCGCAAGCGCAGGAATAACGATACCTTCAAGCCTTTTTACTGCTCAAAAACTGCCCACTGGAAAATGCACCTTGGCAATTCGTCCAGAGCATCTTTTTTTTACGGAAATGAGAAATAGTGCGGGTTCTATGGCGGAAATGCTCTCATTTTCAGCAACGGTGCAACGAGAGGAGTTTTTAGGACATGAACGTTTAGTCTATGTGCAGACCGCGCCCAATCTGCCTACAATAGTGATTCGGCTTGCTGTGGGAGGGAATGTTACGGAAACAGGGATGCAGATTGGCTCAGAGGTGAATTTGTTCGTACTGCCCCATCATTGCTGCTTTTTTGATGAATCTGGAAAGAGGATTGTTATCGGGGAATCTCGCGGGGAATTTTTGACCGAGTAACCCATTTTACCGCCACAACCAAGACGTAGCAAAGCGGTGGAATAGGCAAGTTGCCCCTTATCCCCTATCCATTTACCCTGCAACTACTTGCCACGTTTTTCCTGCGGTGTTTGCGGAACAAATCGCTCAATGGTGAGCAGAATGGAGCGAGCAAGAATACGCTCTTGGGGTGTTTCGGGTGTGGTGAGTTCGGTTGCGGCTTCGATTTGAAGCGCTTGTGCAGGGAAAAGCGGTGCTTGACGCTTGATTTCATCCGCGATTGTTTTAGCGAAGCGTTCTACTTGCTGTGCATTTGTTTTTTCGCCGAAGGAGTACGGCGAAATGGACATCGTTGCTCCTTGAGCGGTTGCTCCTGTCAGAAGCGAGACGATTTCTCGCACGGCTGCCTGCTGTTCAGGGGAAAGCGTCGGCGCGTCGGCGCTTGGAACAAGAAAACGGTAGCGGTCAATGATTTTGTCCTGCACACGCTGTGCGCGTTTTTGCTCCAAAGGTAGCCTATACACCGTCAAAACAAGATCCCGCCTGCCTTTGCGCCCAAGCGAGTCTGTACCGCTCAGGTGCGCGTGAAGTTCTTCCGGCAGGGCGCTCCACGCGCTTGGTTCAATCGGAATAGTGCCGGAAAAGGGCAGATTTACGCCTGCGGTACGGAAAATCGTGTCTTTTTCGCCGCTTACCGCCTCGCTTACTAAAGTGAAATTCCATGAGCGCAAAAGATTTCTGGGGCGAACATCCAGCGCAAGATCTATTTTACGCGGCTTGGCGATGACGTTCACTCCCGCAATGCGTACAGGTGCGGTAATGCGCGGGTCAGACGAGGAAATCTCCACACACCGCACGGCATCTTCTCCGGCGAACATCATCAAACGGCGCTTTGTGTCAGCAATTTCCTGCGGAGTGTTTTTGCTAAGAATCCGCTTCCCATCTATGTTCCAGACCGTTTGTAGATACCCGCGCAGTGCTTCGACACGCTGTCGCGCTAGGGCGCTGTTGCTGTTTTCCGTCGTGCCGAGCGTCAGTGTGGCATCGGGATAATCTCGGAGACGTTTTCCTAGAATGTTCAGCGTCTCGGTGTAGATTGCAAGCGGGTCGGGGCGGAGATTTTGCGGGGAAAAAGTGCTTGTTTCATTGTCAAAATATACCTTCATTTCACGTGGTAATGTGCCGACATTCGGCTCAAACACAAGGCAAGGCGGGAAGGGCAGAACATCGGTCATGGAAAATTCTTCTGCCGTTAAAAACGATGTTTGCGTGGCGATTTTGTATTCTATCGCAGAAACAAATTGCGAAACAGGGACAAATCGAGCCATGTATAAATCCAATCCACCGCGAGACCCCGTGCGGTTCGACGCAAAAACACCGACATTTCCGGGCAGCATCGCAAAATCCGAATCATCGTACTCGCTGTTTAATTCCACAATCGGCACAGGCGCTTGCCACTTGCCTTCCAAGCGCACGGACAGAAAAATTTCAAAACCGCCTTTGCCGCCAAAACCATTGGAAGCGAAATAAAGTGAATCTTCCGCCGCAAAGTGTGGTGTAATCTCGTCTCCGTCGGAATTGAGAACATCGCCCATATTCACGGGAACTTGCCACGTACCGCTTTCATCGCGGCTTGCCGTCCAAAGGTCAATTCCGCCCCGCCCTAACGCACGGTTTGATGCAAAAACCACCGTTTTGCCTGACGGAGACAGCGCCGGATGAGCATTGAAGCCGTCGGTATTCAGCACATCAATCGCGTCGGGCTTGGGGAAAACCGTACCGTTCTGAGCGACTTGAAAAATGTTCAAATACGGGCGGCGCTTGGTCATGCGGAAGGTGGAAATAAGAGCGCTGCCGTCTTTTGCGAAAGTGATGTAAGACTGATTATTACGGGCTTGGTTCAGTGCAGTGTTGTTGCGTTCCGGCGGGGCAAAGCGTGGACGAGTTTCGCCGGAAGTCGCATCACGACGGGCTTCGTAGCGGCTTGTGAAAAATTCTGCATAGCCGTTTTGTGTGGAGGAAAAATAGACAGCACGGTCTTGGTAGGAATACGACGGCGCAAAATCATCGCCGGAAGAATTCAGAATACTGAGGTTCTGCGGCTCTTCCCACTTTCGGCGCTCCTGTGCTTGAAGGAAACCACCAAGGGAGACAACGAAGCACAATGCCGATACAATCAAGGGTTTGAGCCGCATACTCAGAACAAAAAAGTCAAAAGAATTACGCCGCGAGAGCCTACGCTACAACAGGTTACGCCGTAACAGGTTCTTCGGCGGGAATGTTAAGTTCGCCTTCCCACCGCGCCATGACTGCCGATGCGAGGCAATTACCAATCAAATTGACGGTAGTCCGCGCCATGTCCATAAAGGCATCCACGCCGAGAATAATGGCGATGCCCTCAAGCGGCAAGCCAAATTGCACCAGTGTTCCCGATAAGATGACGAGCGACGCACGGGCTACTGCCGCCACGCCTTTACTCGTAATCATCAGCGAAAGCATCATCGTCATTTGTGTTGCAAAGGAAAGTTCCACGCCTGCTGCCTGTGCGACGAAGATAGACGCAACGGCGAGATACAGAGTCGAACCGTCAAGATTGAACGAATAACCCGTAGGTAGCACGAAGGAAACGATACGCTGCGGAACGCCGAATTTTTCCATATTCTGCATTGCAAGCGGTAATGCGGCTTCGCTGGAAGCGGTTGTGAAGGCAAGCACGGCAGGGTCTTTGATCGCTCGAATAAAGCGCATAAGCGGGATACGGGCAATAAGCGCCACCGGAACAAGTACGCCCAAAACAAAGACCACAAGCGCTCCGTAGAGTGTCAGCACAAGTTTTCCGAGATTCCACAATACGCCCAAACCGCTTTGACCGACGACGTAGCCAATCGCAGCGCCGATGCCGATGGGCGCGTAGTTCATAATAATTCCCGTGAACTTAAACATCGTTTGCGACAAACCTTCGCAAAAATGGAGAATCGTTTCTTTCGCCGGACCGGGTTTGACTTGCGTGAGCGCGATAGCAAAAATGACCGCAAAAAAGACTACTTGCAAAACTTCATTGTGCGCCGCAGCCTCGAAAAAACTTTGCGGAATCATATGTTCGAGTACGCCGGAAAAAGTCACTTGCGAAGATTTCGAGGCAAATTCTTTGGCTTCATTGACCGAACCGGCGAGCGATATTCCCACGCCCGGTTTCATTAAATGTGCCGCACCCAAACCTACAAACAGCGCAAGAGTTGTCGCTAACTCGAAATACAAAAATGAGCGCCATGCCAAGCGCCCGATGCGGCGCACATCGTCGCCGTGTCCGGCAATGCCGACAACAAGCGTTCCGAAAATAAGCGGCGCGACGATAGATTTAATCATGCGCAGAAACACGGTCGAGAAAATTTTCAGATTTTGTGCGGCTTCGGGGAAATTTGCTCCAACAATAATACCCAGCGCAAGCGCAATAAAAATCCACTGAACAAGCGAAATACGACGTAAAAAACTCCACATAACCAAATCCTGAACAAAACAATGGGAAAACAGAGTTGATGCGCTGCCGAAGGCGATATGATGCGATATTGACAGCAGTCGAGGGCGAAAGATACGGCATTTTGCGCTTTTTTTGCAAATTATTCTTTGCCCTCGTGAAAAATCGTTTGTAAAGCAGGTATTTTCCTTATTTTGGCGGCTTCAAGAGTGCTGTTGTTTGCAGCGCTTGGTTTGATGTATGTAACTGTTCGATTCTATGCGCATTTCCTCTTTTCGTTCCCTTGGTGCGATGCTTCTGTTTCTCACCCTGAACATTCTGGTGAACATTCTGTGCAGCAGCCTCGCCGCTGCACAGTCGCTTGGTTTGTTCAATATCGTTGATTCTGCATTTCCGCGTATGCGTGCCAATGTTGTCGCCTACACCGCACAAGGTCAGCAAATCCTCTCACCACAAAGTTTTCGCCTTTTGGATGACAATCGGCAGCGTGCAATCGTGAGTTACACCTGCCCTGTACAGCAGGCGCAGCCTGTGTCGGCAGTCTTGGCGATTGATGTTTCATTGTCTATGACTTCGCTGCTGTTTCCTTCTCGTGATTCGCGTCTTGATGCCGTGCAGCAGGCAGCGAATATCTTTGTGAGCGGACTTGCTTCGGACGGCTCGGAAGCGGCTGTTACCGCATTTGCCGATGACAGCTACATCGCGCAGGATTTTACGAGGAATAAAGACCTTTTGAGAACGGCAATCAACGATTTGCGCCTTTTTTTCGGAACAAATTACGAAGCAGGTTTTTTAGGACAGCCCGGAGGCGCATTGCGTCTCTTCTCACGGGCAAAACACGCAAATCGTGCGCTGATTTTCCTCACTGACGGCGAATCATCCGTCAGTACGCAGGAGGTGATTCGAGAAGCGCGGCGTTTGGGTGTTGTGGTCTATTGCATCAGTATTGGTCTGCCTGTGCCTTCCAGTCTTGATTCTATCGCTCGTGCAAGCGGTGGGCGTTCATTTTCCAATATCGCTTCTTTGGATGCTGCGGTGAGGTTGTATCAAGAATTGTCCATGCTTATTCGGCAAAATTCTCCCTGCGTAATTGAGTGGATAAGCGATGCCGCCTGTCGCCGTGAAGAACGTGTGCTTATGCTGTCCTCAAGCGCTTTGCCGCCGAATATTACAGCAACGGCACGGTATATGCCGCCGCAGGCGATTAGCGAGCAGATTCGTGTCAATCCCACAACGCTCCCCTTTGGTGCGGTGCAGACAGGAAGCATAACGCAGCGCACAATGAGTATTAGTCTTGCTTCCGGAGCGCAAAACCGAACCGTGCTACGATGGATTTCGCCGGATTCTACCACGCTTCGTGTTCTCACGCCTACGCCCTTGGTACTGCAAGCAGGCGCAACGCCTCTGACAGTTGATATTTCCTATCGTTCACCCGGAAGCGGCTACCGATTTTTTACCATATTGGCGGAGTTGGATAATGGCTGTACACTACCACTGTACATCACGACGGGAGCATTTGGCGAACGCCCGATTATCCCAACGCTGGAACTTGTTCGCCCCAATGGTGGGGAAGTTTTTTTAGTGGGAACGCGCGCATCTATCGCATGGAAAGGCGTTCCGCCGAGTGAAAGTGTGATTTTGGATATGAGTATTGATTCCGGTGCAACGTGGCGCAATGTGGATTCCAACGCTGTGTCCCTCAACCTAGCATGGACAGTGCCCAATACCCCCAGCGACCGTTGCCTGATGCGGGTTCGGCAGAAAAACCCCAACACTGCGCCCTTGTCGAATGACAGCTCGATTGCGCGTCTCGCCGTTACGGGTGGAGGGCTGTTTGCCGCGCAGTTTGGGGGGCGGAGCGGCGGGCAAATCATCAGCGCGGGCGCTTTCACCGTAGCGTTGTGGGATAGTTCCGCTCAGGCGCTTCAGCAATTTTCAACAGGCAACACCGAAGTTATTGATGCCGATATGCACGAAAGTGGCGCATTTGCCTACATTTTGCGCAATTTTCGCACGGCAAATGTGGTCTATTCTCGTCCCACTTCTCCAGCGCAACTTTCTCCCACGCAACGGGCGACGTTTTCCTTTCGTGATTTTGGCACGTCTGAACCGCGCAGCATCCGTATTAACCCTGCAAACCCGCGTGAACTTGTAATCACTAATGCTGACCCACTTGGTCAGGTGGTCAATGTCACACGCATTGTAACAGACCAGACGACGGGCGGTGATGCGTCACAAGCCGTCTTGCTGCCACAAAGTCAAGG
This sequence comes from Candidatus Kapaibacterium sp., assembly GCA_025455065.1. GTDB lineage: Bacteria > Bacteroidota > Ignavibacteria > Kapaibacteriales > UBA4661 > PH2015. The sequence continues at coordinate 97,936 of JALONG010000010.1, forward strand.
TTCGGTGCAAAACGCAGCCTTCAGTTCTGACGGAAGAGAGATTCTTGCTGCCTTCGATGGTTCGGCTTTGGCAGGAGGCGGCATACGCCTTTGGCGCAACCAAGAACCGTTTCAAGCACCGTTGCAGTGGCAAACTCCAAGGGGATTTCGTGCGTGGAATGTCAATGCGACGCGCTTACCGGACGGTTCGTTGCGCGTGGCAGTGGTTGTGCAAACAAGCACGGGTGCAGGAGAAGTGCGGTTTTTACGCATTGAACGTAATGCACAAGGTGTGGAGCAACTCCGCGAAGATGATGCAGTGAAGCGGATTCAAAGTGCAACACAGGCGCAAATGGTCATGTCCTCCTTTGACCGCACGGGAACGTATTTGGTTGTTGCATTGGCAAACGGCACGGCGGAAGTGTATGAAATCAGCACTGGTGCGGTTGTGATGATTCTGCGCCATTCTGCGGGGCGGCGTGTCAATATGGCATATTTTAACCCTTCTGCAAGCCGCATTGTGACTGCGGGGGATGATGGACGAATGGTTGTATGGATTTTGAATGAAACACAACCAATACAAACAGACCCTTCGGATTCGCTTTGGCGCATCGTCCGCCCACGCCCCGAAGCGGTCAATATCACCATAGGAACAGTCGTCGTGGGAGCGCTCAAAGACACGCTGGCACTTGCGCTCACGAACACGTCGGCGTTTCCCGTTGGCATCCGCCGCTTGTGGTTTGCCTCGAACAATAACACAACGGCAAGCGTGATTACAAGCACTCGCGGAACGTTTTCGCTCATTGCCGGAAATGTGCCTTTTACTCTTCCGGCGGCGCAAATGCTTCAGGGAAGGTTTGTTCCGGGGCAGCATTTTCTCGAACTGCGCTTTCGCCCGAACCGCACGGGTGAACATCTTGACAGCATTGTTTATGAAACAATTTCCGGCGATACCGTCAAAGCGCGAATCACAGGAGTTGGCACGAGTACAGGATTAGAAGTCGCCACGCGCTTGATTGATTGGCAAACGCGCGTTGTCGGTACGCCTAACGATACGACGCAAGCCGTCTTGGTAAATCGTGGAACGCAGCCACTCACAATCCCTCTTCCAAGCCTTGTTCCAAGCGCTGTGCAAGGAACAAACGCAGTTTTTACGGTATTGGGGTTTGCGTTAGGAAATCGCCCGTTTACAATTTCAACTGCGCCTGTGGTCTTGGCTGTGGGCGATTCTCTGCGTGTGGTGGTGCGCTTTACGCCGCCGCGCACGGAGCGGTTTCAGTCGGCACTACTTTTTCGTTTGGAGGCGTTTAATTTTTCCACCACAGCCCAACTTTTCGGCGTTGGTGCGGTGCGCGGTGCGATGCTTTTCCCCGAAAACATCAGCGTTCCTGTGGCTGTGCAAGAGCGCGGACAATGTTCGCCGCAAATAACGGTGCGGCTGCTCAATACGGGAACAGAAACGCTGACAATTCAGGGCGTGGATGTTCTGGAGTCAAGCAATGGTACGCCTACGGGGATATTTCGAGAACTCAGTCGAACAAGCGCGATTGCGCCCGGCAGCATCGGGGCAATCACGCTGCTTTTTGCGCCGCAAACAGCCGGTTTGACAAGCGCAACGCTGCGTATTCGCTCTAATTCCGTTCAAGGAGACGTGAACGTGGTTTTGCAAGGGCGCTCCGAGCGCCCCGAACTTGTCGTTTCGATGCCGAACATCATTTTTCCGCCGCTTGAACAGGGCATTTCAACAACACTCTCCGTGCGTGTTCGTAATCAAGGAAATACCGATGTTGCGTGGATTAACGCACCCGTGCGGTTTCCTGACCGAAGCGGCGTTGAACGCTTTCAACTCACTTCCACGCCACAATCTGCGCGGCTTGCTGCGGAGGGGGCGGCGGATTTGACACTGCGATTTTTGGGTGGCACTGAAGGAGCAACATACAACGACAGCCTTGTGATTACCGACACTTCGCGGTGTTTTTCGCAAACCTTGCGCTGGTCTGCAAGCGTCAATTCACTCTTTCGCCTGCGTTTCAGTGACGTGCAGCCGCTTCAAACCTGCGAACAATCGGCAGTGCGGGAATTTACGGTGCAAAATATCGGCACCATGCGGAGCGTGGTTGAGTATGCGATTGTACCACCAAACCCGCTTATACGCTTGCTTGGAACACAAGATACGCTGAACGTCGGGGAAACGCTCACAATCCGTGTGCAAGTAGATTCGCTGCCGCGTGGCGGGCTTGCGCCTTTTTCGGTGGAAATACGTGAGCGCCGTTCCACTACGCAAAATAGCGGGCAGCAAGGCGCTTCGCAGGGCGTTTCGGCAACTGCACGAACGGTGTTTTCGGTGGCGATTCAAATTTTCAAGCAAGATGTCGGGTTGGACATTGTGCCGCGTTTGCTTACAATGGGCGATGTGGAAGAAAACACCGCAACGCAAGCAACAATCACGCTGCGCAACAGAAGCAGTCAAGCGCTCATGCTGCCGCGCCGCGCATTAAGCAGCCCAAATTTCAGTCTGGAAGCGCCTTCGGTGATGATTCCGCCTTACGACAGTCTTCGAGCGCGAGTGATTTTTAGCGGCGCTGCGGCAAATGCAGTGACAAATACGGCGTGGAATGATGCGTTTGTGTTTGTGCCGATGCCCATTGACGGTGTTGGCTGCGCTGTTCAGCCGGACACGCTGCGAGTAAATGTCAGGGTTTTGCCGCCCCGCAGCGCCACACTTGTTTTTTCGGACATCAGTGCTTCGCCGGGCGATACGGTTGCCATGCGGGTTTTTCTGCAAAATCGTGTGCGGATTCCTGTGGGAACGGTGTTACGAGACACGTTGCGGTATAATGTAACGCTGTTGCAGCCGCTCCCACCCTTGCCGATGAACCCGCCTGTGCTTGGAGAGCGCATTGTTCCTGTGCGTTTGAGGGTTTCGTCGGACAATTCAGCCGTGCCGATTGATACGCTGCGTTTTCGCGCTGCACTGGGGAACGACACCTTGACAACGCTGCGTTTAAGCGGTACTCCACAAAACCGTGCCGCAGGAATGAGCATCACGGCAACGGGCGCGACATTTCGCCTGACGGGAGTAGCACGGGCGGGCGGTTTGCGCCTCATTGTCGTAACACTTGGCACGATTACCAATCTGCGTGTGCGCCCGAACCCCGCTTCGGGCGAGGCTGTGTTGGAGTTCACCTCTGCAATCGCCGATTCATACACGCTTACGCTGCTTACGCCGCTTGGAAATCGCATAGATGCAAGCATTTTTGCAGAGCAGCGCTTTGATGCCGGCACAGGCGTACATTCCAGAACGCTGGATGTGAGCCGTTTACCTGTCGGCACGTATTTTCTGCATTTGCGAAACAGCAGGGAACTCGCGTCGTATCGGCTCTTGGTAGTGCGGTAAGGGGGAAGAGGCTATCGGTTTTTAGCGCGAAAGTGTGAAGATTTTTGTATATTACTGCCCTGCGTAACAAGGGTTGTAGCACTTGCATCTGCCCGTGTTTACGTGCTTGGAGTGATGGTGTATTCCAATGGTCATTGCTTCGGTTTTCTTCTTTTTACTGTTTTTTTTACAGTGCATGAACGCAGTCGGCGAGACATTTCGTTCCGCGCGGCAACAGCGCAACCTCAGTATTGACGAGGTTTCCAAGTTCACAAAGATTGGTGTACGGGTGATTGAATCTATCGAACACGGTAATTTTCAAGCCCTGCCGCCAACCTATATGCGCTCATTTGTCCGCACGTACTCGCAATTTTTGAACATCCCCGAACCTGAACTGAATTTAGGCGACGCGCCCGATGCAAAGCGCTTTCAGCCTCAGCAGACCGAACAAGTTTCCCCTTTGGCTATGCCGGAAAATGTGTTTACTCCGGCATATTTCTCCGACCAAAAACGGCGTAACAAGCGCATACTTGCTGCACTCTACAGCGTCGTTGGTGTACTGTTGGCAGCCGTTGGTTTTTTAGTCTGGACAGCGCCGCCTGTGGCTCCTAAGCCTGATGATACCATGCTTACACGCCCTTTGCGTATTATCGCCGAAGCTGTCAAACCGCCTTCAATGCGTGATACAACGGCAGTTGCGTTTGCGCAAAGTTCGGATAGCATGATTTTGGAAGCGCGGGCGTTGGAAAATGCGTGGCTCAGTATCGTCATGGACAGAAAACGCACCGACCAATTTACCATGGAAGCCGGTAAAACATACCGTTGGTCAGCAGCGAAGAGTTTTTCGTTTTCGCTTGGTAATGCCGGAGGTGTAGTTTTTTCGCTGAATGGGCGAGAATTGGAGCGCTTCGGCGAAACGGGTGTTGTTGTGAGGGATGTCCGCATCCAACGTGATGCCGTGCGCGGTACGACGATTAACTCTTCCAGCAATCCTGCCTTGGCGCGTATTTTGGAAGCTGCTCCGCAACAAAATACTGCACAACAAAATACCGCACAGCAAAATCCGTCTGTCCAGCCCGGAAATCAGCAACCACCAGCTTCACAGGGAACATCTTCGCAAGGAGCAACGCCGACAACCACGCCAAACAGCACACAAACACTCGCTGCTACGAAATCAAACGAAACAACCACTTCGCCTGCAAAAACGGCACTTGTAGCGGCTTCTTCCGCGCCGACTTCTTCTAATGGAGCAAAACTTGATTCCGCAAAACCGCGTCCGCGCTTTGTTTCACGTCCGAAGCCGCAACCCAAAATCTTGATTGACCCCGTAACACCACCGCTTCCGGCACCAAAAATCCCTACAACGGTGATGAAACCTCTCGACAACAAGAGCGGTAAGAATAATTAGCACGGCGTTTTGCTCTCTTTACCTCGCAATTTCTTTTTTCTAACCCCGCTTCACATCTGCATTATGCACACTCACGCTCCTGCACGTTTTCACGTGATTCCGTTTTTGATTGCGCTTGCGCTTTTGGTTGGAGTTCATATTTTGATTGGCTGGCAAGTGGCGCTGCTTGTTCCGCTTGTGTATGCGTTTGTTTTTCCCTCAAAGGCATACATGGAAGCGACGCTACAAATGGTTGCCGCATGGCTTTTACTCTTGGTGACAAGCTACGGACTTGCCCCTGAAGAAACTTCGAGGATGTTGAACACAGTTATCAACATTATCGCTCGCAATAGCGCACAAGGTCTGGGCTGGGTGATGCCGATAGTATCGCTGCTGTTTGCGGCGTTGCTTGGCTTTTTGTGTGGTGTGGTGGGAAGTGGTTTGCGTTTGGTTGTGAGCGGAGCGCACAAGCAAGAGACAGGTTTGGTGTAAAATAGCGATGTTTTTCAAAGGCAAAATCAATGACTATTCGCTTCACGAAGCATTGTTTACAGCGCCTTTCAGAACGCGGTGTGTCTGAAGAAGAGGTGTGGCAAACTGTACTGAGGAATCAAAGCTACCTTGCTCCCGATGAGAAACTTATTTTTCATGCTGTGTTCCCTTTCAATGCTTTATGGCGCGACATATATTACGCAAACAAGCGCATAGAATGTATTTGCGACTACAATGCTGCTTTAGACGAATGTACGATTATCACTGTTGTATCAAAATATTTTTAGCACTATGGAATTCAGCCATGACCCCGAAGCAAATGCCGCATATTTACGGCTTTGCGATGATATTGCTCTTCAGGGCGAATGCGAAACGGTACGTGTAGAAAGCGGTACGGGCTACATTCACTGTGATTTTTTACCTGATGGGCGTTTGTACGGTATTGAGTTTATGGATGCTAGGCGGCAAGTCAATGTTGATACGCTTTCTGAAATAATACACCGCACCAACTCGGTCTTTGCTTGAGTTTTAACCGTTGGAGTACACCGTTTGCGCGTAATTGTTAGACTTGTATGCGCTTTACTACTCTATTCTCTCGACTTTTTTCAGAATTATTATCTTTTTATGCTCCAAGAAATTACCCAACTTCGCACCGTCATTGAACAAGATCTGCAAGCGCTTGGCTCTGCGCCCGGTAAAGACCAATTAGAACAATTTCGCCTGAAGCATCTCGTCCGTAAAGGTACGCTGGCGGAATTAACCGAGCGTTTGCGCGATGTTCCGAAAGAGGACAAACCTGCCGTCGGCAAAGAACTTAATTTGCTGAAAACCCTCGCCGAAGGAGAATTTAAGCGCCTTTCGGAAGAAGGTGATGTGCAAACTTCGGTGAAACCAACGCTGGATTTGACCTTGCCCGGCAGACGCTGGAAACACGCTCCCAAGCACCCTATCAACCAAACGCTGGATGAGATGCTGGCTATCTTCAATCGTATGGGATTTGCGATTGCCGAAGGTCCTGAAATCGAAGACGACAAGCACAATTTCGAGGATTTGAACTTTCCGCCCGACCACCCCGCACGCGATATGCAGGATACATTTTTTATGGAGGCATTTGGCAAAGACGGCTCAAAGCGTGATGATGTCTTGCTCAGGACGCATACCTCGCCTGTGCAGGTGCGCCTTATGAACTCCCAAAAACCGCCTATTCGCGCCATTATGCCCGGTCGTGTTTATCGTAACGAAGCTATCAGCGCACGGTCGCTGGCGGAGTTTCACCAGATTGAGGGCTTGTACATTGACAAAAACGTGAGTTTAGCGGAATTAAAAGGAACGCTGGTGTCGTTTGCGCAGCAGTTTTATGGTCCGATGCTTGGCGGAAAAGCGCTTCAATACCGCTTCCGTCCGTCGTTTTTCCCCTTTACCGAGCCGAGTGCGGAAATGGACATTACGTGTTTCCTTTGCGGCGGAAAAGGCTGTCGTATTTGTAAGTATTCGGGATGGCTTGAAATCTTGGGTTGTGGCATGGTTCACCCCAACGTCCTCAAAGCAGGCGGTATTGACCCCGAAGAATATTCGGGTTTTGCATGGGGCATGGGCATTGAGCGCGTAACGCTTTTGCGGTCGGGAATTGACGATATTCGACTTTTGTATGATAATGATGTTAGGATTTTAGAACAGTTTGCGTAAATTAGGGATAGTTGGTATATCAACGATTGACACGATACAAAAGGTGCGTTATGGACGAAATCCTGCAACTCCGAGAATTTATCGAAACGCAGCGTTATCACGATGCGTTGTTGCTGATTGGAGAAATGGAAGAAATGGCAAAAGAAGACAAAACCAATAAATTGTATAGTTTTAGCGTCATTTTACTTATTCACCTTATTAAGCAACACGCCGAAAAGCACACGACCCGTTCTTGGGACGCATCTATCTATAATTCACTAAAGCACATAGCAAAAACGAATAAACGCAAACATTCCGGCGGCTACTACATTACCGACGGCGAATGGGACGAAGTCCTCAACGACGCATTCGATGAAGCTCTTCAAACGGCGGCTCTTGAAGCATTCAGTGGTTCATTCACACCCAAAGAACTCCTGACGAAATTTGACCAAGAAGCCGTTACCCGCGAAGCAAAAATGCGTATTTTGGAACGTCAATCAACACTCTCACGTAACTAATCTTTTCCCCCACTTTCACTCACAACTACTCAGGAAATCACTATGGCAGAAGCAGTTATCGTCAGCGCAGCCCGCACTGCCGTCGGACGCGGCAAAAAAGGCTCTCTCGCAAACACTCGCCCCGATGACCTCGCGGCACTCGTTATCAAAGAATCCGTTCAACGCGCAAAGATTGACCCGAAACTTGTCGAAGACGTAATTATCGGCTGCGCAATGCCCGAAGGCGAGCAAGGCTTGAATTTTGCTCGTGTTGCGTCGCTATTGGCAGATTTGCCCGACAGCGTTTCGGCAATGACCGTGAATCGCTTTTGTGCAAGCGGCTTGCAGACGATTGCTCTGGGCGCACAGTCCATTATGAGCGGTATGTCGCACTGCGTGGTGGCTGGTGGCGCAGAATCCATGAGCATGGTGCCGATGTCAGGAAATAAGCCCTCAATGAACATGAACGCCGTAGATAAGCGTCCGGGCGTGTATATGAACATGGGCTTGACCGCAGAGCGCGTTGCCGACCAATGGAAGGTATCTCGGGCAGACCAAGACGCTTTCGCCGCAGAAAGCCATGCCCGCGCTGCCAAAGCGATTGCCGACGGGAAGTTCAAAGACGAAATCGTTCCTGTGCAGGTGCGCGTGGACAAAATGAATGGAACGGGCTTCAAATCTAGCACCGTAGAATTTGCAACGGATGAACTTGTTCGTGCCGATACGACGGTAGAAAAATTAGCAACGCTCCCACCCGCTTTCAAAATGAACGGTTCGGTAACAGCCGGTAACGCCTCGCCCTTCAGCGACGGTGCGGCTGCTGTGGTGTTGATGAGCGCTGAAAAAGCCAAAGAAGTAGGTGCAAAGCCGCTCGCACGGTTTGTTGCTTTTGCTACATCGGGCGTAGCACCGGAGATTATGGGCATTGGTCCGATTGAAGCCGTACCGAAAGTTCTGAAAGTAGCAGGCATGAAATTGGAAGACATTGACCTTTTTGAACTCAACGAAGCATTTGCAGCACAAGCATTGGCGGTCGTGCGCGAACTCAAAATCCCGACGGATAAACTCAATGTTAATGGCGGTGCGATTGCTCTTGGACACCCGCTCGGCTGTTCAGGCGCGAAACTGAGTGTGCAAATCATTCACGAATTGAAGCGCAGAGGCGGTCGGTATGGCATGGTAACGATGTGTATCGGCGGCGGACAGGGTGCTGCGGGAATTATTGAGGTTTTGAATTAAATGATAAGAAACGAAGCGCCGGGCAGTTGTAGAAATAGTCTGTTCGGCGCTTTTGGTCTTAATGATTGTGTCGTGAACGTCGCCGCTTTCTTAAAGAATACTTTTTGAAGATTGACCACACTTGATGACCCATTTCGGGGCAAACCCACCATGAAAACTACGCTCAAACCTCCTGTAAAATATACACTTGCGATTGTTCTCATCCTTTGGGGCATATTTCTGATGATTGGCGGTTTGGTCAATATGTTTCCGGACAACGCCCCACCGCATATTTCTGTTTCCGATGTGTTTATGTTTCTTACGCTTGGCGTTGCGCCGTGTGTGATTGGAGCAATACTGTGGTTTCGCACTGCGCAAGAGCGCAAAGAACTTGCCCAGATGGAGTTGGAGCAGGATATTTTGCGGCTTGCCAAAAGTATGCACAATAAACTCACTGCAAGCGATGTTGCGATAAAAATCGTCGTGCAGCCCAAACAGGCTGAAGAAATGCTGCAAGAAATGGTTGTCAAAGGCTGGGCGCACCTTGAAATCAGTGATTCCGGAGTTCCGGTCTATAATTTTCACACGCTCATTTCTGGTGATGAAAAGCGCAGCGCTACGCAAATTTAATGTGAAACAGTGGAGATTTACTGCGAAACAGTGGAGCATACCACCAACACTGCATCCACGATATTGTGCCTTATTGTCCCCATTGTGCAAAGGTTTTCCTTGTCTTTCTGGTTTTTCCGTAATAAGTTTGCAAGCCATTCGGAACATATTTCGGAGCAAAATATTATGATGCTTTTCCGCAGCAATCAAGCATCCAAGCCGAATGACCAATGACTAATGACCAATGACTAATGACCAATGACTAATGACCAATGGCTAACGAATAACGAATGACCAAACAACCACGCACACCATGATTCTCGGCATCGGCACAGATATTGTCCTTGTAACGCGCATTCAAGAGGCGTTGGAAAAATACGGCGAGCGATTTTTGCGACGAATTTACACCGACGAAGAGCGCCGTTATTGCGAGGCGCAGAAGCATAAATTCCAGCATTATGCCGCCCGTTTTGCGGCTAAAGAAGCCTTTAGCAAGGCTATCGGCACAGGTCTCACGGGTGATATGACATGGACATCGGTGGAAGTTGTCAAAAAGCGCACAGGAGAGCCGTTTTTGCGGGTGTATGGGAACATTGCCGAAAAATATGGTGCTTGCACGTTCCATGTTTCTCTCTCGCACACCTCCGAAAGCGCTTTGGCTATGGTTGCCATTGAAACAGATGATGCAGCGCTCTTGCGCACGCTGTAAAACCGTCAAACCATAATAAAAACTACCCTTTGCCCCTATTCTTCTGAGCGCTGCGCTCAGTCCCTTATCCTTCATCCCTTATCCCTTCCACGTTATGAGTAAACTTCATCATGTACAGATTATTGGTTATCCCAGCGATTTAGGTGCGGGGCGGCGTGGCGTGGACATGGGACCCTCGGCGCTGCGTATTGCGGGAATCACCGGAAAATTGGAAGCACTTGGTTATACCGTTACGGATGAGGGCGACATCCCCGTTCATGCGCTGGAAGCGGAGGACGAAGGCTCGTCAAAACTACGCTATCATCAAGAAATTGCCCGTGCAACGGCTATTTTAGCAGAACGGGTAGAGGCTGCCTTGGAATCGCAACGTTTTCCGCTCATTCTGGGCGGTGACCATTCCATGGGAATCGGCTCTGTGGGCGGTGTTGCGGCATATTGCCAAAAGCACGGCAAACGTTTGGGTGTGGTCTGGATTGACGCTCATGCGGATATGAATACGCCGGAGACTACGCCGTCGGGGAACATTCACGGGATGCCGCTTGCGGTGGCTATGGGCTATGGCGATGCAACGCTGCGCTCTATCGGTGGGGATTTTGTGAAAGTGAAGCCGGAAAATGTTGTGATTATCGCTGCACGGGATTTGGACAAAGGCGAAGTGGAACTCATTAAGCGTTTGAATATCAGTGCTTACACGATGTTCGACATTGATAAACGCGGAATTTACCCGATAATTGCTGAAGTTGTCGAGCAGTTGCGTCCGCACATTGACCATTTGCACGTAAGTTTTGATTTGGACAGCGTGGACCCGCAGGTCGCGCCGGGTGTTGGTACGCCGGTGCCGGGCGGTTTGTCCTTCCGCGAAGCACATTTTATTATGGAGTATTTGGCTGAAACCCGCATGGTTGGTTCGTTGGATGTTACGGAAGTGAATCCGATTTTGGACACACGGAACAGCACGGCGCTTTTTGCTACGGATATTGTCAGTTCGTGCATGGGTAAACGGATTTTGTAATTCTCATCATTTTTCATTCGTCTTGTTTGAGGTGCTGCTATGAAACAGTTCTATGCTTGTGTTTGCATGATGCTTGTTGCTGCCTCATCAGCAACGTTTGCCCAAACTACAGGGCGCTGGACGCATCAAATCGGCGTAGAAGTCGGTCCGCAGTACGCCTTTGATGCCACTGCAATCGCATCAGACCAGCAAAAACTTATGCTCCGTGATGTTGGTGTAGGGATTGGTATGGCACTGAATTATTATTACCGCTTTGACCGCTCGTTGTTTCTTTCGATTTCCGGTGCCGTGGGCGTGTTTGGCAACGGCTATTTTCGTCGCCAAAATGCCGATGGGACGTTTCCTGTGGTCAATACGTTTTACTTCCAAAATAATGCGCTGGTAAATTTTGCCTTTACAGGCGGTTTACGCTATAATTTTTCGCTCACGGGCTTCCAGCCTTACGTTGGCTTAGAAGCGGGAACATACTTCATTGGCGGCGGCGGCATTAGACCGGAAGGCTCACAAACAGCAACCGTGAATCTTGCACTTACCCCCAAAGCAGGATTCCGTCAGCCTTTGCAGCCCGGACTAGACCTTGACGCATCGGTGAAATTGATTGCCTTGATTACAGGATATGTGCCATTTTCCTATGCAAGCGTGAATGTCGGTGTGTCATATGCTCTGAATTTTCAGAGCGAATAATTGTTGGTGCAAACCATTGATTTTCGCGGTAATGTCTATGAATAATCCTTCTTCCGAATTTGCCTTTATGAAATCTCCCCTATTCCGCATCATATCTGCCTGTGTTATATTTGTTAGCCTGCAAGGCGCATCAATGCTTATGGCACAATCCTCCTTTCAGCCGGAAATTGCCTTCGAGCGATTGACGGTGAAGCAAGGCTTGTCGCAAGGCTCTGTCTTGTGTATGCTGCAAGACAGTCGTGGTTTTATGTGGTTTGGTACGGAAGATGGCTTGAACCGTTGGGACGGTCATTCGTTCAAGGTTTTTCGTACAAACCCGCGTGATACGGCATCGCTGGCTCGGAGCTATATCGAAGCGCTCTACGAGGATAAAGAAGGTACGCTCTGGGTGGGGACAAAAGGCGGTCTTTGCCGCTTCAATCGGGCAACGGAGACCTTTACCACTTTTCGCGCCGACGGTAAACCCGAATCTCTTTCCAATGCCTACATTACTTCCATTGTGGATGATGCTCGGGGCGAATACTTGTGGGTTGGCACATATGGCGGTGGGCTTTGCCGTATGGATAAAAAAACGGGAAAGTTCAAAACCTATCGCAAAAACGTCGGCAAAGAAGGCGCATTGCATAGCGATATTGTTTGGCGTTTGGCAGCGGACAAAACAGGCGCTGTCTGGGTTGGTACCTACGACGGCGGTTTGTATCGCTATATGAGCGCGTCGGATAATTTTTTACGGTTTTCTTCCGACTCCTCGTCCGGTGGTTCGCTGGGACGGAGTGACATTCAAGCGCTTTGGGCAGACCGTTTGGGGCGGGTGTGGATTGGTACAAATCGCTCAGGATTATGGTCGTTTGAGTATCGTCCTATTTCGCGGAGCGGAGAATTTAAACATTTTTCAAATGACCCCGCAAATCCTGCCACTATCGGCAGTTCTAAGGTTTCGGCTGTTATCGAAACACGTTCCGGCGAGATTTGGGCAGCGACGGATAATGGTTTGTCGGCGATGAACCGTGCGTTAGAACAGTTTCAAACCTATCGAAAAGAGCGCGCTGAACCCGAAAGCCTCGTTAATGATGAAGTACTGTCGCTCTACGAAGACCGCAACGGCACGGTTTGGGTGGGAACACGCGACGGTATCAGCTTTTTTAATCCTAAAGCACGGAAATTCCTTACCTATCGTGCATTGCCGAATCAAGTGCGCGGACTGAGCAATAATGCGGTTTGGGCGTTTGCCGAAGACCGCGACGGAAAAATTTGGATTGGCACGGAAGACGGTCTAAACCGCATGGAATCTCAGCCTTTGTCCGGTGGAAACGGCGTTTTTGAGGTGTTTCGGGCAAATGATGTGTTTCCGAATCAACTCGAAGAAAATTTTATTTCCGCGCTGTGTGTCGCCCGCGACGGTACGCTGTGGATAGGCACGGACGGAAGCGGTGTGTATGCACTACGTCAAACAGCAGTGTACGGAAAAGCAAGTTTCGAGCATTTTATTGCCGAAGAAGGCGATGCTGCATCGCTTACAGGCAATTCGGTCAGTAAAATTATTGAAGACCGCGACGGCAAAATTTGGGTTGCCACTTACGGCGGTGTGTGCCGTCTGGAGAGCATAGACGCAAGTGGTAAAGCGCAGTTCACGCGGTTTACCTACAACAAAGACGTTCCCGCAAAATCACTTTCCAGCCCTATTGTGTTGGCAATGTGTCAAGACCGCGCAGGGCTGATGTGGATTGGCACGGAGAACGGTTTGACGAGGCTTGACCCGAAAACAGGCGACACGAAAATTTATCGCTCGGAAAATGGTCGTCCCGAAAGCCTGAGCGATAATGCGATTCAGTTCATTTACGAGGATAAAGCGGGAAATCTTTGGCTTGCAACCGAAGGCGGTATCAATAAATTTGACCGCGCAAGCGAAAAATTTTCTGTTGTGGAAGTGTCCGTCGAAGGCAGCGACGCAAAACTTTTAGAAGCGCTCAAAAGCACGGTTATGGGCATTCAGGAAGATAAATCGGGAACGCTCTGGCTTAGTACCAATCACGGTTTGGTGCGCTTTATGCCGAAAACAGGTGAAATGCGCCTATACGAAGAGCGTGACGGGCTGCAAGGCGAAGAATTTATTACTGGAGCGGTCTTCACAAGCAAAAACGGTACGATGTTTTTCGGTGGCACAAATGGCTTCAGCGTGTTTCATCCTGACAGCTTGCGCACAAACACTAATGCGCCTTCGCTGGTCTTTACGGGCTTTACTGCCTTTGGGAAGCCTATTCAACTTGATACGGTAATCGCCGAGAAGCGGCATATAACCTTGAATTACAGCAATAACAATTTTGAACTTCGCTTCGCGGCGCTCAGTTTTAGTTTTGCTTCGCGGAATCGGTATCGCTATAAATTAGAAGGATTTGACACCGACTGGCATTATGCCGAATCGGGGCAGTTCGACGCACGGTACACAAATTTAGACCCGAAAGAATACGTCTTTCGTGTGCAGGCGTGCAGTTACGAAGGTTCTTGGGATGAAGCGGGGTCTGCGGCATTGGTGATTGAAATTACGCCGCCCTTTTGGAAAACGTTGTGGTTTCAAATTCTGAGTGGACTGCTGGTTGTCGGTGGCGGGTTTGCTTTTGTACGTTGGCGTGTGCAAGCAGTGGAAGACCGTAATAAAAAATTGGAGCGCCTTGTGGAACTTCGCACAAAAGAACTCCAAGATTCTAACGAAGAAATCAAAACACAGTTCGGCGAAATCCAGCGTCAAAACAAGATTCTCGACGAACAATCGGTTGAGATTGAGCTGAAAAATACCGAATTGCAAGAAGCATACACCGCACTCAAAAGCAGCGAAGAGCAGCGTATGATGGAGCGTGCGCATTTGTCACAATCCGAGAAAATGGCTTCGCTGGGGCGTTTGACCAACGGCGTGGCACACGAAATCAACAATCCCGTGAATTTTATTTCCGGTGCCGTCAAGCCGCTCAAACGCAACATGGGCGTACTCATGCAACTTTTGGAGCAGTACAGCATCATCACTCCCGATAAACTCAGTTCTGATACGCTACCTGCGGTGCAACAGCAATTACGCGAAATTGCCGAGTACAAAGAAGAAATCCAACTTGATGCGCGGGTGAAGCAAATAGATGACCTTGTAGGAAACATAGGTGTTGGAGCGGAACGCATTGCGGAAATTGTCAAAAGTCTCCGTACGCTCTACCGTCCTGAAGAAGAAGCACTCAAAACCGCATCAATCCACGAAGGAATTGATGCTACGATAAAATTACTCTATAATCAGTCGAAATATCACCATATTGCCATTCAAAAAGAGTACGGAGCAGATGTGCCGGAAATTTTGTGTTTCCCCGGGCCGATGAACCAAGTCTTTATGAACATTCTGCATAACGCCATACAAGCAATCGGCGAAAAAGGTGAAATTCGCATTGCCACTACGTTACAAGCAAATAACCCGAAAAATGTCGTTGTCAAAATACGCGACACCGGACGCGGAATGTCCCCCGAAACACTCGGTAAAATCTTCGATGCAGGCTTCACGACAAAAAAAGACGGTATGGGCATTGGTTTAGCAATCTCGAAAGACATTATCGAAGGCAAGCATAAAGGCAGCCTCGCTGTTGTCAGTGAACTCGGCGTAGGGACGGAGTTTACGGTTGTTCTTCCGATAGACGGTCCGCAAAGTGTTCGCTAATGGCATTTTTTTCACACAAGACAACATCACCCTTCCACCATTTTCATTCATCATAACGTTTTATGAAAACTCCGAAGCCGATTGTGCTGTATTTGGATGACTTAAAAGAGCAGCTCACGAATTTCAGCGCAAATTTTTTTGATGTCTATAAAGTTCATACGGCAAACACGACCGCCGAAGCCCGTGAAATCTTAGCTCATCATCCCGTGCAAGTGATTTTGGCGGATTACAGTCTCGTGGAAGCTGGGGAAATCACCAATGGTGTGGACTTTTTTGAATCAATTATGTCTGCCTACCCCAATGCGATTCGTATGCTTATCACAGGGCAGGGCGATAAAGAAGTTGCGGTGAATGCGATTAACAAGGGGCGTGTTTTTCGGTACATCGAAAAACCAATAAATGATGAAGAATTGAAAATGATTATTGACGGCGCGGCGGCATTGTACCTTGCTGAGGAGCGGTATCGTCAGCTTTTGGCGACGCTCGAAGATAAAGTGAAAGAGCGCACAGCGCGACTTCTCGAACTGAATGCCGAAAAGAACGAATTTTTGGGCATTGTGGCGCATGACCTCAAAAATCCGCTTGCTAATGTCAAGATGTTTAGCGACCTCATGCACAAAGACGTGGAGACGCTTTCCAAAGAGGAAATCAAGGAATATACGGGCGATGTCATTGCCGAAGCCGACCGTATGTTTACGCTCATTACGAATTTGTTGGATGTAAACAAGATAGAGCGTGGCTTCAAAGCGCAACCGATTCGCCTCGACCTTGCAAGCATTACCGAAGCCGTTGCGGATAATTATCGCGGACGCGCCGAACAAAAAAGCCTGAAACTACATTTCGAGTCGAAAACACCGCAAGCCAACGTGATGGCTGACGAAGTAGCAACCATGCAGGTTGTCGAGAATATTGTTTCCAACGCCGTGAAATACTCGCCAAACGGTGAAAACAAAAATATCTGGGTGCGCGTCGTGCCGTCAGACAAAGCATTTCGCGTAGAAGTCCAAGACGAAGGTCCGGGCTTGTCGCCGGAGGACAAAGAAAAACTGTTCGGTCATTTTGCGCGGCTTTCGGCGCAGCCTACGGGCGGTGAACATTCCACAGGGTTGGGCTTGTCTATCGTGAAAAAAATGGTCGAAGCGATGAACGGGAAAATTTGGGTAGAATCCGAAAAGGGCAAAGGCGCGACGTTTATGGTGGAACTTCCGGCTGCACCGTAATTATCTGCTAACAACGCCCTTTTAATACTCGGGCTGTCCGCTTCCACGTTCTTACGTGGGCGGGCTGCCCGATGTTCGTCTGATCGGAAGTTTTCGTGTTTCGATTCTTTTTGTTTGTTTTTGCACCACTGTTTATGCTGTTTTCACGCACACCACATTTTCCCCGTCGAGGCTCATTCTGCCTAATGTTTTGTGCCATACTGGTACTTTTTTTTGTTCCCATTTGCAGTTCCGCACAGTCGCTCATGCAAGCATTGGAGCGCATAAATTGGGCGAAAAGCAATAAAGGAATCCCTGACACCAACACGATTGTTCGCGCCTTTGCCACAAGCGGGAAAACGCTTTATGCGGCGGTTTTTGGCGCAGGTGTGTTTCGCTCAACGGACAATGGCGTAACGTGGAAAGCCGTAAACAAAGGGCTGAAAAACTTCGATATTTGGTCGCTCACCGTTAAAGGTACAGCGCTGTATGCCGCAACAACAAAGGGTTTGTTCTATTCCACCGACAACGCGCAGTCATGGAAAAAAAGTAATGTGGCAGCGCAAGTCAATTCGGTGGCATTCATGGAGAAGGCGATAATCCTTGGTTCGCTGGACAGTATTATGATTTCGGCGGATAATCAAAAAACGTGGACAGTGCCGTATCGCGGAAATAAAAATTGGTTTGTGAAATCGTTGGTAACAAACAACGGCACAATCATCGCCGGAACATCTGGCGGTATCTTACGTTCTTTGGACGGAGGCGCATCGTGGCAAGCAGCAAACACGGGATTCCAGCATCCGCTTGATGTGTGGGCGCTTGTGGTCAATAGCGGTGTTATTTTTGCAGCAACGGCGGACGGCGTATATCAATCCACCAACAACGGCGACACGTGGGCTGCAACGGCGAACCGCGAAAATACGCGCTCGCTGGTCGTTGTCGGAGGCGCACTCTACGCGGGGTCTATCGGTGCGGTGTTGCGCTCTACCGATAACGGGCTTTCGTGGCGCGTGTCGCACGAAGGTTTGCCGAATCTGAATGTGTGGGCGATTGCGGTTATTGGAAAATCGCTCTTCGCCGGAACAACCGATGGTGTCTATGAAGTCGAGGAAGTGCTTGCCTTTGGCGGTAAAAAAATAGCCGTCGGTGCAGAGCGCACCGTTGCTGAACCCTTGCTCAGAGCTACCGCACTCACGCCTACGCCAAATGACGATGCCCACGAAGAGCCGCTCAGTAAAATCACGCTGGAAGAATTTCCCAGCGAAAAAATCCACTCGCTGCTAAACTACATTTTTTTTGATGAAAATTCCGCCTACGTTCCTCTTCGGTACAAGCAACTAAGCGGCTCGAAGGAAGCAAAAGATTTTTTGCCGGAGCGCTTACTGAGCCGTGAAACATTGGAAGTCTATTATGATGTGTTGAATGTTATCGGTTACCGTATGCAACAAAGCAGCAAAGCCACATTGACGATTACCGGATGCAATGCCCAAAGCGGTTTTGAAGCACAAAATTCGGAGATTTCTTTCCGCCGCGCACAGGCTGTGCAGCAGTATTTATCGGCTGTGTGGAGTGTGCCCGCTTCGCGGATGCTGATTGAAGCACGGGATTTACCCGAAAAACCCTCCAAACAAGGTGATGCGCTGGGTGACCAAGAAAACCGTCGCGTGGAATTGTATGCAACGTGGGATATTTTGAAACCGATTGTTGTTACCGACACATTGCGTGATGCCTCTCCTGCGGTTGTGCGCTTGCGTCCGCAAATTCTGGATACGGCGGGAGTTTTGCGTTGGAAATTGACGGTGGAACAAGCCGGAAAGACCTTTCGACGCTGGGCGGGAACAGGGTATGCGTCGTTGCCGCACTATGTGGATTGGTACGTCAGCAAGAAACAGAGCGCCTTGCCACTTGACACGGCAGCGATTCAATGTGTTTTGGAAGTGAATTACAAATACCAATCCAAGCCTGTCACTTCAAGGGTTCTCACGATTCCTGTGGAGCGGGTAACGGTGAAGGAAAAGCGCCTCAAAAAAGCCAATGACTTCACGAAAAATCGCTATAATCTCATTTTGTTCGATATTGGTTCGGATAAACTTTCCGGCGTGAATGAACGCATTGTGTCGTCAATTCGCAATAATACTGTGTTCTCCAGTTCTTCCACTGTACGTGTGTTGGGCTTTACCGATGCTGTCGGCGCAGATGAGACAAATTTATTTCTTTCACAGCGTAGAGCCGAAGGCGCGGTACAAAGCCTGAACGTTACGCCGCAACTTGTTCGTGAACTTATCGTGAAAGGGCGTGGCGAAGCCTTACCGATGTTGTATGAGAACGATTTTCCCGAAGGGCGCTTTTACTGCCGAGCGGTGATTATTGAAATTGATACTCCGGTGAAGTATGAGTAGTATGCTGCCGGAGTGGAATAGAGGAAATATTTGTTGTGCAGAATTAAGGGGTGTGTTATTTCTACGCAAATGTGCAAAACTCCCCAAGAAAACCACGAAACAGAATTGCTTATGTAACGGAAAAACTGTACATTTGCGGCTAATTCCCTTAGATGCTCCCTCTCTTAACAGTAAACCTAAGGAATCTCCAAATGCTCAAACCATGACCGTTTAGTGTTGGTATTTTTATTTGGATTTATCTTTTTCGGGATTGTTATGGTACCATATACGACCTTCTTTCAACGCATATTTGTCGGTACTTGTTTGACGTTCGCGTCTGTTAGTCGTCTCTATGCTGCGCCTTTGTTGCATGAGAGACCGAATAGCGTATGGAGTATTGATAGTGCCGCTCTTGCGATGCACAAGGAGTATCAGTCGGTGGAAGAAGCTCTGAAAGAGCCTGCCAGCGTTGTACGTTTGAGCCTAAAAAGCCGCCAACTGAAAGCCGTGCCTCCGGAAATTTCTACCTTGCCGAATTTGCAATCACTTGTTTTGTGGAATAACGAAATTAAGATTCTTCCTCCGGAGATTGGCAAATTAAGCAATCTGCAAGTGCTGGACATTAGTGGTAATGCAGATTTTAATATTAGCGCCGCGATACCAACCCTCACAAGTTGTAAAAAACTCGCCATTTTGAATCTGTGGAATACCGAACTCAAAGCGCTTCCCACAGAAATTGAAAAATTAAACAGCATTCAAACTCTTGACCTCAGCACAAATCTTCTCGTTTCGCTGCCTGCGGAAATTGGGAAACTTACCTCACTGAGTAAACTCGTTATCAGTTCCAACAAAATAACTACCTTGCCTGCGGACATTGGGAAACTTAGCAAACTGCAAGTCCTTATTTCGTGGAACAATCCCATCACGACGCTTCCGCAGGAAATCGGACAAATGACGGCGTTGCAGGAATTGGATTTAGGGGGGAATCAATTAACTGCTCTGCCTGTGAGCATGGGTAATTTGGTCAATCTTGCCAGCATCAACCTCACCAATAACAAGCTAACGGCACTACCGGCAGAGATTGGAAAACTCTCGAAACTCCGCACCCTAAAATTGGGGAACAACAAACTAACCGCGCTCCCGCAGGAAATAAGCCAACTTGTGAACTTACAAACCCTCGCATTAAGCGGCAACGCACAACTGAATTTTACCAATGTTCTGGCAATGCTTACGGCACTCAAAAATTTGAAATCACTCAATTTATCAGCAAACCAATTATCATCCATCCCGGCAGATATTGGCAAACTGACAACGTTGGAAGAATTGATTTTAAGCGGCAACAAATTGTCTATGGAAGAGCAGGAAAAAGTAAAAAAACTGCTTCCGCGCTGTGAAATTAAATTTTAGCACATCGTACTATCACTGTAATATCGCTCAAGCAATACAATATTTTCTCCTTGATTTTTCTCGCTCCGTTATGAACGCACGTGTACTTCTCTCCCGCAGCATCGCTTTATGTAGCCTAATGGCGTTGCTTTTGGTCGCAGCCTTGAACCCAAGCGCTGCGCAGGTTGTTACAACCTTTGCCGGCAGCACAGCCGGATACACCGACGCGACAGGCGTGGCGGCAAGATTTAATCAGCCATATGGAATAGCTGCCTCGGGCGGGGTGTTGTATGTTACCGATAGAGGCAACCACCGTATTCGTCAAATATCCGCAGGAGCGGCTGTGACAACCCTTGCGGGCAGTGGCACCCCGGCATTTACCGATGCTATGGGAACATCGGCGCAGTTTAGCGGTGCGCATAGTGTGGCAATGAGCGGGACAAATCTTGTCATTGCCGATGCAGGAAATAATCGTATTCGTCAAGTAAGTGCCGCCGGAAATGCCACAACTATTGCCGGAAACGGCACAGGTGCTTTGACCAATGGCATGGGGACATCCGCAGAGTTTAATTTTCCAGTGGGCGTTGCAGTGGATGGTGGCGGTAATATATATGTTGCGGATTACATCAATCATTGCATTCGTTATATCACTTCCGGCGGTGTGGTAACGACCTTTGCGGGCAACGGCACTTCGGGTTATGTGGATGCCACAGGCACAGCAGCTCGCTTTAATCTTCCTGCCGGGGTTGCCATTGACGGTGGCGGCAATGTTTTTGTGGCAGACCAGCTTAATCACCGCATCCGCAGAATTACGCCCGGTGGCGTGGTAACGACCTTTGCGGGAAGCGGCGTTGCAGGCTGGGCAGACGGCACAGGCACAGCCGCACAATTTAACGAGCCGACGGGGCTTGCCTTCGACGGTGCGGGAAATCTTATCGTTGCTGACCGCCTGAATCATCGTATTCGCCAAATTACACCCGGCGGCGTTGTCACGACGATTGCCGGAAATGGTACGGCGGGATTTATGGATGCCACAGGCACCGCAGCGCGGTTTAGCGGTCCAACAGGCGTTGCTGTTTCCGGAACAACAATCTATGTTGCCGACCTTGGGAATAACCGTATTCGTGCCATTACTCCGCCGCCCGTACCGACTATTACAAACATCTCAC
Organism: Candidatus Kapaibacterium sp.; assembly: GCA_025455065.1. Classification (GTDB taxonomy): domain Bacteria; phylum Bacteroidota; class Ignavibacteria; order Kapaibacteriales; family UBA4661; genus PH2015. Next base: position 119,384 of record JALONG010000010.1, read on the forward strand.
CGACGATTGCCGGAGCGGGAATGACAGTCATCATCACGGGAACAAACCTCACGGGCGCAGCAGCAGTAAGTTTCGGCGGCGTTCCTGCGGCAAGTTTTACAGTCATTTCAGCAACACAAGTGAACGCCGTTGTCGCTGCGGGAAGCGCAAGCGGCAATGTTTCGGTAACTACACCCGGCGGTACTGCTGTGCTAGCGGGATTTACCTTTATTCCACCCCCAACGATTACCGGCTTTACTCCTACGAGTGCCAGCACCGGTACGGTTGTTAGTATTACCGGTACAAATTTTATCGGTGTAACAAGTGCGAGTTTTGGCGCTGTCAACGCAGCAGGATATATGACTGTTTCCGCAACACAGGTAAACGCGACGGTTGCAGCCGGAGGCGCAACGGGAAATGTCCAAATTGTTACTTCCGGTGGAACCGTTTCGCTCACCGGATTTACGTTTATTCCGCCACCAACCATTACAAGTTTTGCGCCCATGAGTGCAGCTTCCGGTGCAACGGTAACAATTAACGGCACGAATTTTACCGGAGCCACATCGGTACGGTTCGGTGGCGTGGATGCGGCAAGTTTCATGGTCGTTTCTGCAACACAGATAACAGCAGTTGTTGCAGCCGGAGGCGCAACGGGTAGTGTACAAGTAACAGCGCCCGGCGGTACGGCAACATCTGCGGGGTTTACCTTCATTGCACCGCCTACTATCACGAGTTTCACGCCAAATGTCGGTGGTATGGGAACATCTGTTACTATCACGGGAACAAATCTTTCGGGAGCAACGGGTGTTCTTGTTGGTGGTGTCGCTGCGACTATCACAGGCAATACCGCTACTTCACTCACGTTCACAGTCGCAGCTGGGGCAACGGGAACAATTCAAGTAACCACGCCGGGCGGTATGGTTACGTCTGTCGGAACGTTTACGTGGTTCCCCGCGCCGACTATTACGAGCTTTATGCCTGCCGCAGGCGCACCCGGAGCGGTTATCACCATTGACGGCACGAATTTTACCGATACACCTAACCTTTCTGTTGTACGCTTTGGTGGTGTACTTGCTGCAAGCGTAACGTTTGTCAGTGCGAATCAAATTACGGCGGTCGTTGCCGCCGGAGGCGCGACGGGTAATGTTCAAGTCGTTACGCCCGGCGGAACGGTTAATTCGGCAGGATTTACATTTTTACCCCTGCCCCCAACGGTCACAAGTTTTACCCCGACCACACGCTGCCCAGGCGGCGCTGTTACTATCACGGGAACAAATTTTGTTGCTCCTGCGACGGTAACAATCGGCGGTGTGGCAGCAACGGGTGTTGTCGTTGTCAATCCGACAACGATAACCTGTAACGTTGGTGCGGGAGGCGCAACAGGGACTGTTGATGTGACAACACCCGGTGGCACAGCTCCTTCTGCCGCAATGCTGACGGTTGTTCCAACGCCGACCATTACAGGTTTTGTGCCGACAACACAAACAGCAGGCGGCACGGTAACGATTACCGGAACAGGATTTACAGGGGTTACAGGTCCGGCTTCGGTGCGCTTTGGCGGTGTGAATGCTGCAAGTTACGTGGTGGTTTCTGCAACACAAATTGATGCCGTTGTTGCTGCGGGTGGTGCAAGCGGCAATGTGTTTGTGCAATCACCTGGCGGTTGTACTGTTAATTCTCCAGGATTTACTTTCAGCGCTCCTGCGCCGACGATCACCGGCTTTGCGCCAACAAGTGGAATTGCGGGAACAGTAATTACGATAACCGGAACAGGCTTTACAGGCACAGTAGCGGCGAATGTACGCTTTGGTGCGACGTTTGCCGGAGGAACACCTGCGGCAAGTATTGCCGTTGTTTCCGATACGCAAATCAATGCTACTTTGGGTGCAGGTGCTTCGGGAAGTGTCTGGGTGCAAGCGCCGGGCGGGACGACAAGTATGGTGGGATTTGCTTTTGCAGCAATTACAAGTTTTACGCCCGCCGTTGCAGCAAACGGTACAGTTGTAACAATTAACGGGGCAGGATTCACGGGGGCAACGGCGGTGCGCTTTGGTACAAATATGTTTGGGACAGCAACCCCCGCAGCAATGTTCAACATTGTGAATGACAACCAAATTACGGCGACCGTCGCCGCAGGTGCGAGTGGACGAGTGTGGGTGCAGGCTGCGGCTGGTACATTAAGTACAGCGGCTGGGAGTTTTACCTTTGTTAATCCTCCGACTATCACAGGCATTACACCGACGTTGCAAGGTAACGGCGGCGTGGTAACAATCACGGGAACAAATTTTATTGCCGCGCCCGCTCCGACAGTAACCTTTGGCGGTGTTCCCGCAGCGAGTTTTATGGTGGTCAGTGCAACGCAAATTAACGCTACCGTTGCCGCGGGAGCGACAGGAATGGTCTCGGTAACAACAATCGCAGGAACGGCAAATTTTGCCGGATTTACCTTTGCGCCTACACCAACGATTACAAGTTTTGCACCGATGAGCGCACCTGTCGGTGGCACGATAACCATTAACGGCACTGGCTTTTTTGCTGCACCTTTGCCGACGGTGAATATTGGCGGTGTTGCGGCAACAGGCGTTACCTTTGTCAGTGGGACACAAATCACGGCAAATGTGGCTGCAGGCAGCGCTTCGGGAATGGTGCAAGTAACCACGCCCGGCGGCACGGCAAATTCTCCCGGATTCCAACTTGCGCCGACGGTCACAAGTTTTGCGCCGACAAGCGCCGGAGCAGGGACAACCGTAACAATCAACGGTTCGGGCTTTACGGGTGCAACAGGCGTGAGTTTTGGCGGCGTTGCCGCGGCAAGTTTTATGGTTGTTTCTGCGACGCAGATTACCGCCGTTGTTGCTCCGGGAAGTCTGAGCGGGAATGTGCAGGTAACAACCCCTGTGGCTTCGGCGAGTCTTGCCGGATTTACGTTTATTCCGCCACCGACAATCACGATGTTTACCCCGACAAGCGCTATGGGCGGTGCGACGGTGACGATTACGGGGACAAATTTCACGGGTGCAACGGCGGTGAGTTTTGGCGGTATTGCTGCGGCAAGTTATATGGTTGTTTCCGCAACACAGATTGATGCTGTTGTCTCTGCCGGAGGTTCGACCGGTACTGTGCAGGTAACAACGCCCGGTGGTACTGTAACGAGTGGTGCAGGATTTACGTTTATTCCGCAGCCACCGACAATCACGATGTTTACCCCGACAAGCGCCGGAGGCGGAGCAACGGTAACGATTACCGGGACACATTTTGCAGGTGTTTCGATTGTATCGTTTGGTGGTGTGAATGCCGCGAGTTTCACCGTCATCTCTCCAACACAGATAAATGCCGTTGTCGCAGCCGGAGGCGCTTCGGGAAGTGTGCGCGTAACGGCACTTGGTGGTACGATTATGACTCCCGGCTTTACCTTTATCCCGCCGCCAACTATCACAAGTTTTTCCCCGATGAACGCAGGAACGGGAACGGTAGTAACGATTAACGGTACAGGTTTCACGGGCGCAACGGCGGTGAGTTTTGGCGGTGCGGCGGCTGCAGGGTTTACGGTTGTTTCGGCGACGCAAATCACGGCAACCGTTGGAGCAGGTGCAAGCGGAAATATCCAAGTAACCACGCCCGGCGGCACGGGAACGCAAGCCGGATTTACCTATCTTCCCGGACCGGGTATTATCGGCTTTGCTCCGATGAGTGCTGCGCAAGGCACAACGGTAGTCATTACGGGAACGAATTTCACGGGCGTTTCGGCGGTCAGTTTTGGCGGTACTCCGGCAATGAGTTACATGGTAATTTCACCGACACAAATCAATGCCGTTGTGGGAGCAGGAGCTTCGGGTGATGTTTCGGTAACAACAAGCGGCGGTACAGTGCTTTCGCCCGGATTTACGTTTATTGCTCCGCCAAATATCACATTTTTCACGCCTTCCGGCGCAAATGGTGCAACGATTGTTATTAACGGCTCAGGGTTTACGGGCGCTACGGCGGTAACGTTTGGCGGTACAAATGCGGCAAGTTTTACTGTGCTGACGGATAATTTGATGACCGCTGTTGTTGGTGCCGGTTCGAGTGGAAATGTCGTTGTAACAGGTCCGGGCGGCGTAGGAACGCGACCAGGCTTTACCTTTAACGCAGGACCGATGATAACGGGTTTTACGCCAACCTCAGCCGGACCCGGAATGACGGTGGTCATTAACGGAGCAGGATTTTTAGGTGCGACGGGTGCAACGGCGGTGCAGTTTGGCGGTGTGAATGCGGCAAGTTACACCGTCGTTTCTGCGACGCAGATTGTGGCTATTGTCGGCGCTGGTGGTGCAAGCGGTGTTGTGCGCGTCCAAACGCCGGGAGGAGTGAACACTCTTGCCGGATTTACCTTTGTACCGGCACCGACGATAACAGGCTTTGCACCTGTTACTGCCGCACCTTCCACGACTGTTACCATTACCGGAACGAATTTTACGGGTGCAACAAGCGTTACTATCGGCGGTTTTGCTCCGGCGAGTTTTACTGTTGTTTCGGCAACGCAAATTAACGCTGTTATTGGCACAGGTGCAACAGGAAGTATTACCGTCTTTACGCCGGGCGGTTCTGCCTCGCAGGCAGGTTTCATGTTTGTTCCGCCGCCGCCTGCTATCACGGGCTTTACGCCGACAGCGAGTGCTTCCGGCGGGACGGTTACGATTACGGGAGTCAATTTCTTATCGCCATCGGCAATTACCTTTGGCGGAACGCCTGTGACCAGCTTTTCGCTTATTTCGCCAACACAAATAAATGCCGTCATTGGCGCAGGTGCAAGCGGGAATGTGTCAGTAACAACGCCGGGCGGTGTTGCCGTCCGAAGCGGTTTCACGTACTATCCGCAGCCGACCATTACGAGTTTTGCGCCCACAAGCGCTCCGACGGGAACGGTTGTTACCATTAACGGAACAAACTTCACCGGAGCAAGTATTGTGCGCTTTGGTGCAACGACGGCAGCGAATTTTACTGTTGTTTCGGCAACGCAAATTACCGCACAAGTCGGGACGGGAATGAGCGGGAATGTTTCGGTCGTAACGTCCGGTGGCACGGCTACGCTTGCAGGTTTCACGTATTTGCCTTCACCGACGATTGCGAGTATCCTGCCTAATGCCGGCGGACCGGGTTCGACGATAACCATTAACGGAGCAAATTTCACCGGCGCAACGGCAGTACGCTTTGGTGGTGTGTTGGCAAGTAGTTTTGTGATTGTTTCGCCGACGCAAATAACGGCGGTTGTTGCGGCAGGCGGTTCGACGGGAACTGTTACCGTTACAAGTCCCTCAGGTACGGGAGGTTTAGGCGGATTTACGTTCTTCCTTCCTCCAAATGTCACGTCGTTTACGCCCCCATCACGCGGGCCGGGTGGGGTGGTTGTAATAACGGGAACAAATTTTGTAAACATCTCATCGGTACGCTTTGGAACTACGCCTGCGGCGAGTTTTACGACGAATTCTCCGACGCAAATTTCTGCTGTTGTCGGCTTGGGGGCAAGTGGCAGCGTTTCGGTGCAAAATCCGGGTGGCACAGGTTCGTTAGCTGGGTTTACGTTTGTTCCTGTTCCAACCTTGACTTCCATTTCACCGACAAGCGGAGAGCCTGGTGATGAAATTATCATTAACGGAACAAACTTTATTGGTGTGAGTAGTGTGAGTTTCGGTAGCGTGAGCGCTGCTAGTTTTATGGTACTGTCGCCAACGCAAATACGCGCAATCGTTCCCGGGGCAGCAGGAACCTCTATTGTTGTGCAGACAACGGGTGGAACAGCGACAATAGGCGGTTTTCGCTTTATTCCCGCACCGACGATTACAGGAATTTTGCCCGCAAGCGGCAGACCGGGTGATGTGATTTCGATTGTCGGTACAAATCTTGCAACAGTGCGGCGTGTAACCTTTGGCGGTGCTGCTGCCACAGGCTTTACGGCGGTTTCTCCAACCTTGATAACCGCAATCGTCGGTGATTTTGGCGCGAGCGGTCATACGCTCGTCGAAACGCCCGATGGTATTGATAGTTTAGCAGGATTTACGTTTATTTTCCCGACACCGCGTATTACGGATTTCTCGCCGAGAATTGCCGGACCGAATATGACCATTACCATAACGGGAACGGGGTTATGGGGGGCATCCACAGCGACCTTTGGTGGTGTTGCTGCTACGGGGCTGCGCGTGGCTTCACCAACGCAGATGACGGCGATAATTTCTTCAGGTGCAAGTGGAAGTTTAGTAATTACTACGCCGGGCGGTTCTGCTTCTCTTGCGGGCTTTACGTTTGTTCCTGCGCCTGTTATCACGGGAATTATGCCCTCAAGCGCTTCGCCGGGTGATACCATTACGATTACGGGAACAAATTTGAACGGCGTAACGGCAGTGAGTTTTGGGAATATCCCTGCACAAAACTTCATCATTGTTTCACCGACGCAAATTCGCGCCGTTGTTCCGCGTAATGGTGGTGCAGTTGGCGTAACTTCGCCGGGAGGCACGTTTATTTCATCAGCATTTACAACCGCTCCGCCGCCGTCGCTCTTCCGCTTTACGCCAACAGCGCAGGCTGCGGGTGGTGTTGTGAACATCATCGGCAGAAACTTTGTTGGTGTGCGGTCGGTGAGTTTTGGTGGCACAAATGCGGCTTCTTTTGTGGCACTTTCCGATACGCTCATTCGTGCGGTTGTCGGTGCAGGCGCAAGCGGTTTGGTTTCTGTTACGACAACAGCAGGAAATGTCACGCTTGCAGGCTTCCGCTTTATCCTTCCCCCAATGATTACGGGATTTTCGCCAAGCGTTGCCGGACCCGGAACAACAATTACGATTACGGGAACAAATCTTCTTGATATTACCAGCGCAAGTATTGGCGGTGTTGCAGCGGAAAATATTCGGGTCGTTTCACCAAGCGAGGTTACGATTCTCATTCCGACAAATGCAACACTCACGACAAACACGATTTCGGTACTCAGCCCCGCAGGTATAGTAACCACAGGCGGCTTCACGTTAATTCCTGCACCTGTTTTGAGCAGTTTTTCACCTGTGAGTGGCGGACCCGGAACAGTTGTAACGCTGCGCGGAGTGAATTTACGCACCGTTAGCGCTGTGCGCTTTGGCGGTGTTACTGTGGCAAGTTTTTCCGTTCAGTCGGATTCTGTCCTTGTGGCTGTTCTTGCAAATGGCTCTACGGGCAGTGTTTCTGTGGTAAGTTCTGGTGGAACGGCTTCACTGAGCGGTTTCTCGTATATTCCACCTTCGCCGATAATTACCGGATTTTCGCCGTCCGATGCTGGAGCAGGCACGACGGTTACGATTACGGGAACGAACTTTATCGGTGTGCGCGAAGTGCGCTTTGGGGATGTTCCGGCACTGAGTTTTGTAGTGATTTCTCCCACAGAAATCCGTGCTGTGGTTGCCACAACAGCAAACGGCAGTGTGAGCGTTGTTTCGGAAACAGGTACAGGCTCTCGTGCAGGATTTGCCTTTATTCCTGAACCAACACTTTCGGTCTTTACGCCGACAAGTGCCGGAGCGGGTTCTACGGTTACTCTGCTTGGCACAAATCTCTCAAATGCAAGTGCAGTCAGTTTTGGCGGTGTTTCGGCGGCGACGTTTGTGGTTATTTCCCCAACGGAAATTCGTGCTGTTATCGGTACGGGGGCAAGTGGCAGCATCGTTGTGACTACACCCGGCGGAACGACAAGTACAAGCGGTTTTGCGCTTATCCCCCCGCCGCGCATCACGAGTTTTTCACCGACAAGCGGACATGTGGGAACATTAGTTACCATTAACGGTACAAACCTAACGGGCGCTCGGTACGTGGGTTTTGGCGGTACGACTACAAGCGCGATTACCGTCATATCGCCAACACAAATGACGGCGACTGTTCCGGTAAATGCACTAACAGGCACACTTTCAGTATCTACGCCGGGCGGCACTGCGACAAGTGCCGGTATCTTTACGTTTATCCCCGCGCCAACGATTACGGATTTTTCGCCAAAAGCGTTGGGTGTGGGCGGTGTGATAACAATCATCGGCACAAACTTCACAACGGCAGCAACGGTGCGCATCGGCACGACCGTTGCGCCAAATGTCACCTACATTTCTGCGAGGGAACTCCGCGTTGTTGTGCCGCTTGGCACCGCCGGAGGCAGCATTACCGTTACAACGGTGGGCGGTTCGGTAACGCAGAGCGGATTTACGCTGCTCATTTCACCGCGTATCACCTCATTTACACCGACATCTGCCAGCACAGGGACGGTGGTAACAATTACCGGAACGAGCCTCATGGCAACAACAACCGTAACTTTTGGCGGGGTAAGTGCCGCAACTTTCAGTGTCATCTCGGATACGCAGGTTCAAGCGACCGTTGGCGCGGGGGCAAGCGGGCATGTGGGCGTTACGACACCTGCCGGAAGGGATACGCTTCGGGGATTTGTCTATCTCGGAGCGCCAATTATCACCAACTTTACCCCTGCACGTGCAGGCACGGGGCGCGTGGTGACGATTATCGGCGACGGTTTTACGGGAACAACGAGGGTAACGTTTGGTGGTGTTGTGGCGCGTCATACCGTTGTTTCGCCGACACAAATGACCGCCGTTATTGGAAGCGGTGCGACGGGTGATCTTACCGTAGTTAATGCCGGAGGTCAAACGAGCGTGGGTGGCTTTACGTTTGTTGACGCACCTGTGGTTACGTCATTTAGCCCTACGAGTGGTGCTATCGGAACAACGATCGTTATTCGCGGAACAAATCTCGGTGGCGCGACCAATCTTTCCATCGGTGGCGTGAACATTCCCTTTACCGCAAACAGCAGTGAGCAGATTACGGCGCAAGTGCCGCTCGGCGGCATTGCATCGGGTGCGATTGCTGTTTCGACGCTTGGCGGCGTTGGGCAATCGGACAGCACATTCACCTTCATTCCGCCGCCGGTTATCAGTTCAGCAAAGTTTGTACAAAGCCGTCAAGGACTGATTATGAACATTTTTGGTGAGAACTTTGTTGGAACAACAACCGTCACCATCGGTCGAACAGATGTACCGTTTACGATAGTTAATCAAAATCAGGTCAATGCTGCTTTGCAGGCAGGTGTTTCGCAAAGTGACGTGGTTGCACTCTTCACACCGGGCGGCATGGCATTGAGCGAAGGGCAGTTACCAATTCCTTCGATTGCAGAAGTTTCGCCTTCGCGGGGCAGTGTTGGTGCGCGTATTGTGATTGCGGGGCAACGTTTGGATGCTACCAGCCGTGCAAGTATTGGTGGTGTGGAAGTGCCGTTCCGTATTGTTAGTCCGACGCAACTTGAATTGACGATACCACCTTCGGGCGCTTCGGGCGTAATTGGACTGGCTACGCCGCAAGGCACAGTTACGACGACCACGACATTTACCTTGATTACCAATGAACCTGTGATTGTGTCCTTCACACCGACACAAGGCGATATTGGGACGCTTGTGCGGGTCTTCGGTGAGAATTTCAACGAAGTACGTCAAGTTTCTATCGGCGGTCTAACGGTGCCGTATCGTGTGCTTAGTCCGCAAGAATTGACGATAACCATTCCGATTGGTGCGACAAGCGGTAACATTGTCTTGCTTTCGCCGATTGGTGTTACAATTTCAACAGGACGCTTTACCTTTGCACCGAATAACACCGATACGATGACGACGCAGCAGCAACCGATTGAAGCAGGCGTATTGCGGAGTTATCCCAATCCCGCGACCGACCTCATCACTATTGCTTACGCACTTGATAAACCACAAACAGTGCGGCTCTATCTCATGGATGCACGAGGAATTCCTTTGCAAACACAAGAGCCGGGGCGGCAGAACAAAGGGGAGTACACGGCAACCTTTCCTGTCAGTAATCTGCCTGTCGGCACGTATATCGTCGTTATGGAAACGTCGCAGCGAAGGTTGCAAGCCTTTGTCGCTGTTGTGCGGTGATGACTTATGCCGAAGAGACACGGTGTAGCGCAAGATTTTGTGCTGCATCTGACAAAAAGTTGCTCATTTTTTGATATTATGAAAAAAACACTGCTTCATACACTACGGTTTTGTGCGCTGTCGGCTGCTCTTAGTTTTGGGGCTGTCAATTTTGCGCAAGCCCAAGATATAAGCAAGGTAGATATTCGCTCATTGGACGATTTGTCGTTTGATACGCTCTTGGACATTGACCTTTTGCAAGTAGCTTCCAAAAAGCCATTGTCGAAAAAGGACGTTCCGGGCGTGGTAACGCTGATTAAGCGTGAGGAAATTCAAAATTCCGGCGCACGCGACATTACGGACATTTTGCGCATGGTGCCGGGAATTGAGTTCGGAGGCGATGTGCAGGGCATGGTTGGAATTGGTAATCGTGGAAATTGGGCAAATGAAGGCAAAGCGCTGATTATGATTGACGGTTTGCAGGTGAATGATTTTCTCTTCGCAACCGTGCCGCTTGCAAGCAGATTTCCCTTGGACAACATAGAACGGATTGAGATTATACGTGGTCCCGGCTCGTCATTTTACGGTGGTTTTGCCGAACTTTTGGTGATTAACATCATCACTCGTGCGCCGGAGGACATCAACGGCATTGCGCTTTCGGGTAATTTCGGGCAGATGCAAAGCGCCTTGGGGCGCTTAGGCGGGAATGTGAATTTTGGAAAAAAATTCGGCTCGGTTTCCGTTGGCGTTTCTGCTTTTATGGGACAAGCAAATATGAGCGACCGCGAGTATGTCGGTCTGGACGGTCAGACATTCGCCATGGCAGGCAATCACCAAATGATGCCGCTTCACATTAATGCTTCGCTCAAAGCAGGAAATATGCAGGCGCGGGTGCTGTATGACCGCTATAACACAACCATGCGCAATGGCATCGGCGCGACGCTGCCGCAGGCATTCAGCACCAATTTTACGTCGCTTATTGCTGATGCGCGGTACGATATTAAAGTTTCCGAACAGGTAACGATTTCGCCACGCATCAACTACACACGGCAGCAGCCTTGGAATATGGTGGATAGTGCAGCACTGAATCCAGCTTCGCCATTCAATTTTTTGGTGCTGGACAAAACCGTTGAGCGGTTTTTCGGAAGCATAGCCATTTCGGCGGATGTGTCGAAAAATCTTTTTTTTACGCTCGGCACAGAATACTACATTGACAATGGAACGGCTTCGGAACGAGACCCCGTATCGTCGCTTTGGAGTGACCCCCTCACGGGTGACGGCAGTCGTACGATTCAGTACAATAACTTCGGTGTGTTTTTGCAAACGCTTTTGACGACGGACATTGTGAATGTTAATGCGGGGTTGCGCCTGGACAGGCATAGTGCTGTTCCGCTAGCTTTGGTTCCTTGGCTTGGCATTACCAAAACGATTGGAAACTTTAATTTCAAAGCACTTTTCGGGCAGAATTTCCGTGCGCCTTCGATTGAGAACATCCGCTTGTATCCGCAAATTAAGCCGGAATTGACCACCGCGCTGGAAGTGGAACTGGGTTATCAGTTGGCGTACAATATGTTTCTTTCGGCGAACATTTATGATATTGCCATTCAAGATGCTATCGTCTTTGGCGGCGGCGGGTATCGGAATTTCGCTCGTACGAACACTCGCGGCATTGAGGTTGAGTATTTTATCAAAGATTCGTGGGGTGGTATCAACGTTAATTATTCGTTTTATCTGGCGAATAACGAAGGTTTTCCCGACAGCGTAAGGGCGCTGAATCCTTATCGCGCTTGGAGTTTTCGTCCCTCTGCCATGAACAACGGACGACGCGAAGTCTCGTTTGTCAATGACAACGCTTTTCTAGGCTTTGCACCGCACAAAGCGACGGTGAATGCGACGTTTAATCTCTCACGCTGGGTGGACGGTCTTACGATTAATCCGTCGTTTGTGTTTTTGAGTGGACGTTATACGGTGACGGAATTACAGTTTTTGCAAGGCATCCAGACGGTGCAGGAAACGCCCCCTGTGATGCTACTCAATATGTTTATCAATTACAAAAATGCGTTTCAGATTGCCGGATTGGATATTGGCGTAGGCGTGTACGACGCACTTGGCTCAAATTACGATTTTATCCAGCCGTTCAATATCGGCAATGCTGTTTTGCCCGGACCGTCGCGGGAAATCGTTGCGAAAGCCTCGTATTTACTGCGGTTTTAGTTTCTTATTCTTTGTGAACCTCTCTCACCTCGAATTGTCAAAAAAGAACGTTATGATGTCTCAACACGTTTTACAAAAAAGTATGAAAAATCGGCGCACCTTTGGTCGAAAGGTCTTCTTACCACTACTACTTGCCTTGATGATGTTGGTCGGGCAGGCAGACCGCGTACACGCACAGGAAATTCCTGTGCCGGTGAATCTTCACGTGGTCTTGTTGAAGAAAGTCTTTTCTCTTTGCAAAACCTTACAAGGCAAGCAAATTAAGGTTGTCATTGTCTTTACCGATGCTTCGGCGTTGGTGAAAGATGAGGCACTGACAGGCTTTCTGGCGATTGGGATTCAGGCTTCTGCTTGCAAGCCCAATCAAATGGCAAAAGAAGCTGGGGACGCAGATGTAGTTTACATTGCCCCCGGAGCCGGTGCGGCACAGAAATTCTGTGAAGACAAAGGAATTCTTTCCGTAACAGGGATGCCGTCGCTTGTGGAAAGCGGTCAATCAACGGTTTCCATTGGGATTGAAGCGGGAAAGCCGAAAGTGTTTATTCATCTGACGCGCTCAAAAACAGAAAAACAGGAGTTTTCTTCAGATTTATTCAAAGTTGCACGAGTGTATCGGTAAATATTGTTGAGACCGTGATGAAAATAACAATAAAAGCCGCATAGAACCTAAGTTTTATGCGGCTTTGTTGTATCCTATTGACGAGTAGAGCGATTGACTAAGCGTATCGCTCAGATATTTCCCTTCCGAGTATTATCGAACCATTAATTGGTTTGTACTTACTGTTTGACCATTTATTTCGACTCGCAGGAAATATGCTCCTGCCTGAATATCGTCAGGTACTGTAAACGCCACAGAGCTATACGCTGATGTACGGCTTGTCATGATGCCGTTTACGAGTGCTGCTGTTTTTCCGAGTATGTCCACAATACGGATATTTACTGTTTGTGCAGATACGTCTATAAATCTGATAGAAACCATTTGCCCTTTTGTGCTTGGATTGGGATAGGCAACGGACGAAAATGGTGCAGAAAAACTGTTGTGTACGGAAGTTATTACCGCAGAACTTGGGGCCAAAAACAGCCCTTGATTTGTTCCTGCAAAAACGATGTTGTTTTTCACTCCTAAGGCTTGAACGTCCTGATACCGCCCCACTTCCAGCCATTGTTGATTCGTAAGACGGAAAATTGCGCCTTTGGTTGTGGCGGCAAATGTTACGGTATCATTGCCTTCAGAAGCACTACCGACCTTACGTAGCGGAGTATTGTTGATTTGTTGCCATTGTGCCGATGCCATTCCTCCTTCGCTTTGATAGGTCGCCGAAAAGCCCAGCGACGGATGCTCAACGCCCACACATATCTTCCCGCCGAGGATACCGATGCCTTGAATCCCGAAAGAGTTCTGAAATGCCGTCAAACCTGTATTCCAAGGCTGCCACGTCGTGCCACCATCGGTAGAGCGCAAAACACCTTTGCGGCTTGTTGCGACAAATATCGCGGAGCCAAGCGCTGCCGCGCCGATGACTGAGCCGATTTGCGTTTCGGTTTGTTGCCAAGTCGTGCCGTTGTCGCGGGAAACGGAAATGCCACCATTCGAGATACCTGCCAGAAGCGTTGTGCCGTGAGCAAACAGCACATCTACTGAGCCAGAATTACCCGTAACATTACCCGCAAAACCGCTTAAATTCTGCCATACCGAGCCATTTTGCTCCAACCGAAAGACACGCCCTGTGGCTGAACCGGCAAACATTCCCGCAGGTGTCGCAATAAGCGATACTATCGGATGTTCAGCAGATAAGCCCATAGATTGCATTCGCCACGATGCACCATTATCGGAAGACTGATAAACACTACCTTGCTCAGAGGCAAGCCAGAGTAGCCTTTCCGAAGTGGCGAATGCTTTGACGGCAGTATTATTCGGCAAACCGCGAGTACTTTCTTGCCACACGGAACTTCCCGCAGGCAAGCGTACAAGACCTGTTCGCGGCAAAATACACAAGGCGGTTTGGGCATTGGCAGCAATTTGGGATTCCGCTTGAACATTCAACGAATGGAGATTCCATGCGCCATTGCTGAACTGATACAAGCGCTGCTCCACCGATTGCCCCGAACCGATACCGACAAGCGCCAACAACGTCGTTCCGAAGGTGCTGATGCTCCGAACACGGGCATTCGCCGGAAGCCCTGTTGTCATGCGTTCCCATGAGCTATTGTTTTCCGCAGCACGAATAACCGCGCCTTCTGATGTGAGAGCAACAAGGTCGTTGCCGATATTTGTCATTGCCGTAATGAAGCTGCTTGGGGCGAGAACAGATGCGAGGTTTGAGATAGTGAGTTGCGTCCAATTCGGCGATGGAGCGGTGGGATTCAGTGTCAAGATACCACCTTGACTTGTCGCAATCCACAGTCCCGATGCGGTTTCTGTGAGGGTTGAGAGAATAGCACCATCGGGAAATGCCGTACTGTCCCATGTTTGACCGTAATCGCGTGAAACGCCGAATCCGTTATCTGCGGCGATATAGAGCGCATTTTGCCGCTCGACGATGTTGCGTATTGTTGTTCCGATTGCGGCAAAGGACGTGATAAATTCAGCTTCCGTGCCGACAATACGAATCATCTGCATTTGCAGCAAATCATCGTCATAACCAATGGCAACAGCCCCAAACGACGTACCAATGAGGGTTTGCAGATTGAAATTGCTGAATTGTACACATTCCTGCCATGTCGCGCCGTTATCGGCGGAGCGGTAAATACCTTCCCCCGCAAGAGCCGCATAGAAACTGGTTTGATTAGCAGCGATTGCCTGTACATTCGTCGGCAAGCCTTCATTGACACGGCGAAAATTCAGTAGTTGTGCGTTTGCTGAGGTTTGCCACAAAAGGGCAACAAGGATGAGTGTGAGTATCTTTCTGGTATTCATCGTGGTTTTGAGAAAAATTGTTGTCGAAAATTTGTCGTGAAAAATTCACCAAAGCCGCTTCAGGCAAGCATTGGAAGGCAATGCGTTCCAACGTCCACCCGAAGCGGCTTGCGGAAATTATTGTTTGATAAATTTTTCCGTGCGACGGATGGTTACACCATCAGAGCGGAAAACAAGCTCCACAAGGTACGTTCCCGATTGCAGCGTATGAATATCAAACTCCCCTGTGCAGTGTTTGCCGTTGCTGAGGACGTATTGCTCTTGAATCAAGCTGCCACGAGCATCCACAAGCCGCAGCATCACTGGCTCCGCTTCAGAGCTTTCCCGCGCTACTTCGCTTAGGTCTGCCTCAATGCGCAGTATGTCGCTGCTTGGGTTGGGACTGGTTTTCATCGTCAAAAGCAGCGTCGGAATAACGAAAGCAATAGGTGTTGAGTACGCACTCACAGGAAGCCCTACTCCCGATATGTATGCTCGCACCCGATAATAGCACGTAGAACCAATGGGAAGCGAAGGATTGGTAATCGAAAATGTCGCCGTTGTCGGAAGGGGATTGCCGAATGTCGTACTATACGAAGCGCGAAGGGGTGAAAACGCCGCATTTTGCGAAAGTTCAACGTCATACCGCGTTGCGCTTGTTACTCTCGACCATGATACCGTTACCGACGTAGGGCTGATGCTGCTTGGCGGGTATGCCGTTGGTGCAGGAGGAGGCGTGGTATATTGACCAACATTCGACCATGCACTGAATGAACCATCGGCAGCAACGGCACGAACACGGTAAAAGTAGGTCGTTCCGGGGGTGAGACCGTTTGCGGCAAAACTTGTCATTGTGCCGCTTCCGTTCAGAACATTCTGGGTGAAATTGTTATCGGTTGCAATCATTGCTTGATACGATACTGCACCCGAAACAGTACCCCAACTCAGCGTAAATGCTGACGGTCCGAGATTGGTAATCATCGTAACAACAGGCGCAGTGAGAGCATTTGCCTGCATACCGCTTTGCGTCAGGGTTATGGTTTTCGTCAAATCACCGCCGGAAACGGTGATTGTGGCTGTGCGTTGCGTGGTATTCGGGTTTGCGCTGGCGTTGATAGTGATTGTGCCGTTAAACGAGCCGCTTGCAGGGGAAACCGTTGCCCACGCTTGGTTAGAGTTTGCCGTCCATGCGACGTTAGCGCTGATGCTTGCCGTAAGCCCGTTTTGTCCGGCTGCGGAAACAGTCAGCGTTGTGGTATTGACAAGCAAAATGGGGAATACGCCCTCTTGTGTGATGGTGATAGTGCGGGTAATTCCGCCGCCTGTGATGGTGATAGCGGCTGTACGCTGCGTGGTATTCGGGTTCGCCGCAACGTTGATGGTGAGTGTACCATTATTTGTGCCACTTGCAGGTGTAACCGTTGCCCACGCTTGATTACTGCTTGCTGTCCACGCTACATTGCTCGTAACAGTTACCGAAAGTCCATTTTGCCCGCCATTCGGCACGGTGAAGGCTGTGGTGCTGACTTGCAGGTTGTTTGGAACGACACCATTTTGTGTAACGGTGATGGTTCGGGTAATCCCGCCGCCTGTGATGGTGATGGTGGCTGTGCGCTGCGTGGTATTCGGGTTTGCCGCAACGTTGATGGTGAGTGCGCCGTTATTTGTGCCGCTTACGGGCGTAACTGTTGCCCATGCTTGATTACTGCTTGCTGTCCACACCACATTGCTGGTAACCGTTACCGAAAGTCCATTTTGCCCGCCATTCGGCACGGTGAAGGCTGTCGTGCTGACTTGCAGATTATTTAGAGCGACTCCATCTTGAGTAACCGTGATGGTGCGGGTAATTCCGCCACCTGTGATGGTGATAGCGGCTGTACGCTGCGTGGTATTCGGGTTCGCTGCAATGTTGATGGTGAGTGTGCCGTTATTTGTCCCACTTGCAGGTGTAACCGTCACCCACGCTTGATTACTGCTTGCTGTCCATGCAACATTGCTGGTAACTGTTACGGCAAAATTAGGTATTCCTGCCGCAGACGGGTTGAATGATGTAACATTGACTTGCAATGTATTTGCAACGGCAGCATCTTGGGTAACGGTGATGGTGCGCGTAATGCCACCGCCTGTGATAGTGATGGCGGCAGTGCGTTGTGTTGTGTTCGGATTCTGGGCGACATTGATCGTCAGTGTGCCGTTATTTGTCCCACTTGCAGGTGTAACCGTCACCCACGCTTGATTACTGCTTGCTGTCCATGCAACGTTGGCGGTGATGGTTGCCGTGAGTCCGTTTTGTCCAGCTGCAGACGCGGTGAGCGTGTTGGGATTGACTTGCAGATTTGCAGCAACAGCAGCATCTTGGGTAACCGTGATGGTACGGGTAATTCCGCCACCTGTGATGGTGATGGCGGCTGTGCGCTGCGTGGTATTCGGATTCGCTGCGACGTTGATGGTAAGTGTGCCGTTATTTGTGCCACTTGCAGGCGAGACCGTTGCCCACGCTTGATTACTGCTTGCTGTCCACGCCACATTGCTGGTAATGGTTGCCGAAAGCCCATTTTGTCCGGCTGCGGGAGCGGTGAAGGCTGTGGTGCTGACATTGAGCGTGGTAGGAACGCTGCCACTTTGCGTAATAGTTACGGTGCGAGTAACACCGCCGCCTGTTACGGTAAGTGTGGCTGTGCGCGTTGTGGTGTTGGGGTTCGCCACGACATTCACAGAAAACGAGCCGTTCCCGTTGCCGCTTGTGGGCGTAACGCTTGCCCATGCTTGATTGGAAGCGACTGTCCACGCCACATTCGCCGTAACCATAATGCCAGCATTATTCACCCCCGCCGGACCAATCGTCAGTGCTGACGCGCTGAGATTAAGCGTTCCCTGTGCAGTGAAATTGACGGCTGTTGCCGTGCCATATACTGTTGGAGCGGGAGGGTTTGGTGTGTTGCTGATAGAAACAGCGCGGTTTGTGGGCGTGAAGGTGTATCCGGCAAGCGTGGGCGTGATGGTGTATGCTCCGGCATTAACTTTGTTAAAAAGGTAATCGCCCTGCGCGTTGGTTAATACCGTCAAACCCTTACCATTGCTCACGCTGACGTTTGCCAAACCAACGTTATTCACCGTAATTTTCCCCGAAATTTTGATGGTTTCTAAGAGAAAATCCTGCGTACCGCTTTGCTGGCTGAGGTCTTTGAGAACGGTCTTGGTGGTGGCATAATACCCGTTTGGGAAATTGACGGTAACTGAATACACGCCTTTGGGAAGATTCGCAAAACTGTACGCTCCGGCAGCATTGGTTGTTGTTTGCGCACCATTGCTGAGAGTAACGGTAACACCTTGCACGGGCTGGAGCGGAGAGGAATTTTCCCGAACAACGCCAGTGAGTGAAACGGTGCTGACGGGCGGGGCGCCGCCTAATTGTGTGGTGTAAGCGCCTGCTCCGTATGTGCCCACTGCCACTGTCCCGTCCAAATCGCGTTTTGCGAGGAATCGTACTTGTACGCCGGGAGCGCAGCCACTTTCGAGGAGCCATTGCGTATTTGCACCGTTCAGCGCTGTGGTGGAATACAAGCCTACATCCGTGCCAACGAAATACGTCGTTTGCCCTTGATAATTGACGATGACTGCAGAAAAACACGCCGGACCGTTGCCGCTTCCATCGGAGTTTTGTTCCAAATTACCGCCGACGGGCTGCCATATTGTTCCGCCATCGGTGGTGTAGAAGAGGCTTTGTACATTGAAATTGGAGAAAACCACCAGCGCTTTATTGGGGTCAGTCGGATCCACTGCGCATGATTGTACGTTTGCCCCTGCCGGAAATCCTTTCCCAACCGAGACATCTTGGATTGTGGGAGTGCCCGTGCGAGCATTATCTAAGCGCAACACTTTGCCATTACTTGTGCCGAGATACAGGCGTGTACTTGCTCCTTTTGAAGCAGCAATCGCGCTTACGTAGCTTCCTGCTGAGAGGGGAAGTGAAAATTGTTGCCACCCTTGTATTTGGTCGTAGCCCGATAAAGGGATGGAATACAGGTTATTATGCCGCCATAAAACAGTGCTTGCCGGATAATACATGACGCTATCGTTGTTGGGGTCAAGGATATACGGGTTGATAAATTGCGGTGTGGCATTTTTGGGGCGAATCGCTCCACTGCCATATTTAGCAACCGAGCCGTCAGGTTTGACAATATTCCGCACAATCGTTGAGTATTGAGAAGAAGCATAGACAATCCTATCATTGCCCATTCTGCCGATAGGCGCAAACGTCCCGTCGCCGCCTAGCATCATGCTCCATGACGAGATACCCGAAGTTGTTCCAATCTGACAATAATTATCTTGAAAGCCTCCGGCAAGGAGTTGCGACCCAGCCGTGTTTTCGTCGAGGGCAACGCCATGAAACTGCGTATTGATATAGCCATTATTCAGAGAAGTCCAATTTGATTTATTCGTAACCTCTGTTTGGAATGCTGTCACCAACGAATGATCAATGCCACCGTCATTCGCAACAAGCATTGTATGGTCTGAGAAAAACTCCATATTTAGATAATCCACGTGCGCTCCGTATCCTGCAAGGGCGCTGTTTACAGATGTTTTGAAACCGTCGGTCGAACGAGCCAACCGCAACGAGCCGATAAATACGAGGTTTTCATTTTGAGGATGAACGTTAAGCAACATGGCTCCCATATTACCGGCAACTCCCGGCACGAACGTTCTTGCAACTGCGCTTCTGTCTTCCCACGTTCCGCCTGCTCCCGCTCCATTGCCTGATAGATAGGTGTATTTATGAAAAAAGACCGCGACATTTCCTGTACCGTCATTACCTGCGCTTAATGCGTAGAAGACGTTAGGATTGGAAGGAGTCACTTTGATTCTCATCCACTCTTTCGTCGAAAAATTAGGCGGTGTGATATTGTCCCATGTTATGCCATCGGTAGAGCGGAGAAATCGCGTCTCGGATTTGAATGTACTCGAATTCCAATATCCTATTCCGGCATATAGAACTCCTGTCGAAGAGATAGAAATATCATTCTCTGCGCCCGAAACCTCGACCGCTTGATTCCATGTTGTTCCGCCGTCCACTGAGCGAAAAATTCCCCAGCCTGTTGCTGCATAGATTTCATCTTGTTGAGTGTTGGTATGGCGCACGACAATTGCTCGCACGAGGGCAAACTTCGGATTATTGATAGTAGAGGCTAAAGGCTGCCATGTTTGCCCGCCATCGGTAGATTTTACCATACCTTGAAATCCGGAGGGAATCCCTCTTTTGAAAACCGCCCCGCCACCCCCGTACCAAATGGTTTGTTTACCGGGGCGCTTGTCTTGCGCGAGTGCCCACAGATCTATCGCCTGTGGTGCTGTTGCCTTCGTCCATGTTTGCCCTTTATTGGTAGAGCGCCATATCCCGCCACCCCCAACACCTGCTGCCAACAGGACGTTTTCGTTTGAGACATCTATGCCGATAACTCGCGTGCATCCGCCCACATTAAAGGGACCTCGGGCTTGCCATACATAATTTGCCGACTGCAATCGCGCGGAAGAGTTTTTCGTTTGCGTCGCAAAGCTCTCACGAGTAGGGATTGAGCGGACAAATTCGCGCTCTGCTGCGCCTATATCTAAAGGGATTTTACCTGTTTTGGGGTCACGGAGCATTATTTCCATTTGCTTACGAAGGTCGGCATTTGTCTCGCTTTCTTCTTCCTCTTCTTCAAATTCATCTTCTTCAAGCTCACGTTCGGCAAGGTCGTGTTTTTCAACCTTGCGCTGGTGAATTTGGTATTTGCTATCCTGAGGATTGAACAGCGTGGTATTGTACGGTTTTTGCGGTGGTATTGCTGCGGCAGCGGTAATATCGTTGCGTTTTGCATTGTCTTGTTTGTGAACAAGCAATTTTGGAGCGGTATGAGTATTCATCATAACGAGCATAGCGCTCAAACACAGCATGAATACTACACCGACGAGGAGGAAGATTCTGCGGGATTGCATAGAGGTATTCCTTTTCTTGAGATAAAAATTGTGTAAAAGAGGATAAGGAGTTATTGACGAATAGCAAGGACATAGAGCATCTTTGCTTGATAGTCACCGACTGTCAAGCAGGGCTGTTTGATTTCTGCGTTTGTTCAAAAATTATACGTGCGCAAGGTCTTGGATGTGTTCACGATCGGGCGCAACATACATCGCACGTGCTTCAGGAGAGAAAAGACGCTCTTTTGTGTAGAAACGGAGAGGATAGTTGCGCTCGGCAGTCTCACTGCCCAGAAGTTCTTGAGTAAGTACGGCAATAGGTTGTGTTCTATCGGTGTGTTCTAAAAAACGTTGAACTTCTTGCACATAAAAAACCGTTAGGGTCTCGTGGTAACCGCTTGTTGCCGTGTTTGCCGTGCCGACGGATTCATTATAGCGAATAATTCCTGAGCGGATGTGTGCCAAAACAGCATCGGCATCAAGATTCAGAACGTAGTTGAGAGCCATGATAAGATGAGCTTCATGCGTCCATTCTTCTTTGGGCAATGTTCCTCCTTCAAAGCCAGTAACAATGCGATGTATGTTGTCTTGGGTTACGGTAATTTTTTTCATCACGACTTTCTTTTATTGGAAATTGTTTGGTAGGTGAATTATTCTACAACTTGTAAAATGACGTGTACGAGCCATTTGTAAGCCCTACCGCCTCAGCCCAGAGCGATTTTGTGAGCGCAATATTGGTGTTCGATTTGTTTTCAAGCAAGTCTTTAATACATGACCTACAATCTTTATCCATCCATAACTTTACCATATCTGTCTATATAACTAACTACATTCTTCTTAAAATAAGACATTATTAAAAAGCAAGTATTTAAGCCACTTTAGTTTTATTATGCCGCATAAATACTTGATTAAAAATAACTGCTTAAATCAAGAATGATGTGCTAACCTTCATGCCGTTTATCCTCTATATGAATGACCTCTAATCTGAGAGCATCAAGGTTGCGTTTGGCACGACCATATAGGCCAATCTTTAAGTCATTGTTTATTGTATTATCTGTACTCACTTCATCAGGCGCAACATACGTCAGAATGTCGTTGTGGTGACAAGTGACTGCCCAGCCTGGATAGTTAGTTAAGTCAATGATGCTAAAATCTCCGGCAGGGGAACCTGTGTGAACCGGGCCATACTTACGCATCAACTCTATTGCCTGCAATTGTGGGTCGGATAGTGGTTGCATGAGTATGACACAGGTTCCGTGTGAAAAGACTACCCAAGACTTACTTTTGTCAATAATGATACTTTTCCATGCATTCACTATTTGATCGGGTGGTGGTATATCAATTGGTGTAGCAATTGGTGTGGTAATTGTCGTCGGTGCTTGTTTTTTAAGCCAGTTGAATAATCCCATATCTTTTCGTTAAGGTTATGAAAGCTATGTAGAGGTCTATAGGTTAACAGGTAATCTCCGTATTCTTTTTCCCGTCGCATCAAATATCGCATTACACAGCGCGGGAACAGTCGGTGGCGGCGAAAGTTCGCCCACACCCGTTGGTTTTTTCATGCTTTGCGGAACAAAATGAACTTCTATTTTGGGACATTCTTGAAAGCGTAAAAGCGGGTTATCGTGGTAATTGCTGCGCAGAATCCTTCCTACTTCAAACTCCAAACCGCCGTACAAAGCAGCCGTTAAGCCCCAAATTACGCCGCCTTCAATTTGTTGTCGGACTCCATCCGGATGCACCACCAAGCCACAATCCACCGCACATACAACCCGTTGCACACGAATATTCTTGCCGCGAACTTCTACTTCCACAACAACTGCACAATAGCTGTTCCCGTGCATATACGGATACGCTGCTATGCCGCATCCATGACCTTTGGGCAATGGTGTTTTACCCCAACTCGCTTTGCTTGCCGCAAGGTCCAACACGCCGCGTAAACGCTTGTTATCGAGCGGGAATTGATGCCCGACATCAACACTTATTTCCTTCAGCAAATTCCGCCGAAATAAGTACGGGTCTTGCTGTGCGGCGTGTGCGAGTTCATCAATAAAACACTCCTGCCCAAACGCCCACGCATTAGCAATCACCGACCGCCACGAGCATGACGGAAACACGCTTGGGCTCTGTACATCAACGTTGTCATGCCTCATATTCACGATGCTTGCTGTGTAGCCATTCCATGTGATTTCATCTTTTTCGGGTGGCTTGCTGGATTCAGATGGCTGCGGACGGCTCCAATAGGTGCGTCCTTCGGTCATCTGCCACGCCGTAATATCGCCTTTTTCGGTCATGGCGGCTTTGTACAACGCAAGCGAATTATGATGATAATGATTCGTTTGCACATCGTCTTCACGAGACCAAACGACCTTCACGGGTAGGTTTCCCGCGGATTTCGAGACCAAAAGTGCTTCGATTGCATAATCAGGAAAAAATCTCCTGCCGAATCCACCGCCCGAAGGAAAAAGATGTATTGTGATTTTTTCTGATGGAATACCCAGAGTCCGAGTAATTTCTTGCACAATATAGGATGGCGACTGTGTTCCAACCCATACTTCGCACGAGCCATCAGCCCGAAAATGCGCCGTACAGTTCAGTGTTTCCATCGGCGAGTGTGTTTGGTACGGATATTCGTACTCGGCTTCGTAGAGTTTTACATTATCTGAATTAGCTGAACGCAAGATTTCATCGGGTTTTCCGCGAAGTCCCTTCGGCGTTGTATTTGCTTGTAAAGTAGCGCGAGTGAAATCACGGAATGTCTGTGTCGTGTGCTTTGCTACATCTGTCGGCTTGGTATCCCATTCAGTGTCCCATTCCACATCAAGAAGTTTTTTTCCTTCAAACGCTGCCCACGTCGAACTTGCCAGCACTGCGACGGAATCACGCACCACAAACGGAAATCCGCCAGTAAGCGGCGTTTCTTTTTTATCAATACCGTGATAACCTTCAATGGCAAGAACATCCCTAACACCCGCGAATTTTCTGGCTTTTTCGGCAGAAAAACGTTTGAGTTTGCCATGATACACAGGGCATCGCAACAGTGCGGCAAAAAGCATTCCCTCCACATAGACATCCGATGAATACTTGAGTTCACCGCGCACAATCTTTGGCGACGTAGTATTTTTTTGCGCTGTACCAATTATCGAAAAATCATTTGCATTCTTGAGTTTCGGTGCGGAAGCAGCAATCTCTCGAAGTGGCGGAAGCGACTCTTTTGCTGCATCGGTGGCGATTTCGCCGAAGGACAACCGCTTGTTTGTGGTAGTATGCAGAACTGCTGCTTTCTCAACCGTACATTCTTCGTGCGGAACTCCCCATTTCTTGGCAGCTGTTTGCACAAGTACAGTCCGCGTTGTCGCAGCAACTTTCCGCAACGGCTCCCACAAGCTCATGATTGTTGTGCTTCCGCCCGTACCGAAGCTATACCGCTTGTCGTTGTCAATAAACTCCACCGATACACGCGACCACTCCGCACCAAGCTCATCGGCAAACATCATTGCCAAGCCGGTGCTAACACTCTGTCCCATCTCGTGTTTGGTGAGTTGAAAAAGGATACGGTTTTCGGGTGTGATTTTGAGAAAATAGCCGAGTTCTACGGTCTTAGCAAGCTCATCATTGCTTGACACAACAGCATTACTGATATGGTGGGAAAATATCGGCAACACGCCGCTTACAAGCAAACCACCGCCTGCGATGGCAGACAGAGAAAGGAATTCACGTCGTTGCATTAGTTTTTCTCTCCTTTCGCGCCACGTTTCGTAGTAGAAGAATACTTACCGCTTGCGGCAAGGTGTATTGCCTTACGAACACGCGGATACGTCCCGCAACGGCAGAGATTGCCGCTCATGGCGGTATTGATTTCGTCATCAGTTGGATGCGGCTTTTGCTTGAGTAATGATGCGGCTTGCATGATTTGCCCCGCTTGGCAGTACCCGCACTGGGCTACATTTTCCTCAATCCACGCCAGTTGAAGCGGGTGTGTGCCATCCGGCGACAAACCTTCAATCGTCGTTATTTTTTTGCCTGCTACCACAGAAAGCGGCGTACTGCAAGACCGCACCGCACCGCCGTCCAGATGCACTGTACACGCGCCGCAAAGAGCCGCTCCGCAACCGTATTTCGTTCCCGTCATGTGCAGAATGTCACGTAATGCCCAGAGAAGAGGTATCTCAGAAGATGCTTGAATGCTGACTTTTTTACCGTTTAGGGTAAAGGATAGTGTTTGCATAAATGTTGAGAGTGTGAATTTTTGTTACGTTTATTTCTTGGTTAAGCCATTCTCTGAAAATTTCTATTGGGTTAGTTTCCATTCTTCTCTGTCAATGATAAAACTACTTTCTTGTTTCTTAAAGCCAACCTTTGGATAATACTCCATTGCTGTTGGCACTGATAAAAGCAATACCATTGATTGTTTTCCTACTTTTTCTGTTGTCAAGGTTATCAGTTGTCTGCCAATGCCTTCTTTTTGGTATTCTTCTCTTACTGCAAGGTCTGAAAGATAGCAAGCCCAAACCCAATCGGTAATAGAACGAGAAACGCCAACTAATAAGTCGTTGTCCCAAGCGGTAACAATGAGGTTTGAATTGTCAAACATTTTCTGTATTCGCTCTTTGTCGTGAGTAGGTCTTGGCAAACCAGCATTGTCATAAAGTTCAATTATCTGGTCTGGAGTTGGTCGCTTGTCAAAACTATATTCTATGTTCATATTTTGTTGTTGGTTATCGCTCAATGCTTGGTGTTAAAGGAAAAATGCTTAGTACATGATTCTTGATTTAAGTAGTTATTTTTAATTAAGTATTTATGCGGTATAATAAAACTAAAGTAGCTTAAATAATTGCTTTTCAATAATGTCTTATTTTAAGAACAATGTGTTTAGCGATGCCGATTTTTTTTGAATGGCGATCGTTGTAATGAATCCATGATACCGACTAAACTTTCTGTCGTACAAGCTAGAGTAAATACTTCTTTGGTAACGGGATCTTCATCGGCGGTTGAAATAATTCCAACGAGTAAACCTTTCGTATCAACAACGGGTGAACCACTTAATCCACCAGCCTTGGGAGGCACTACGATACCCTTCATATAAAAGTGAGTCCCTTTGGTTCGTAGATATGAATATTCATATACGCGTTGCTCACCATCTTTGTCATTATATGTCCAACCAATGGCATAGAGTTTTTCACCTATTTGTAGTGGTGATGTCCTTCGTCGCAGAGGTTTGATATCTGTCCGATTTTCTTTGATAGAAAAAACAAGCCAGTCCGGATAGTTCAGCCATTTTTTTTCTACAAATCCCCAATTGAGCGAGTCATTATTACTCTCATTGAAAAGACGATCAATAATAACTCTTTGTTCGCTATTGTTTTTAGGGTACATAGACCAGCGCTTTAATTCTCCGTTAAAAGAAACCGTTTGCATCGAATCTGTTTTGGCTAATAGCAAAATATGCTTTGCGGTTACCGCATATATTTTATTATTCTCAAGAAGTAAAAAACCGTTACCGATGCTATCTTGACTGTACTTGCTGTTGTTATATTCTATCTGATTAACCATCGTTGTTTTTGGAAAAATTGGACGATGGTCTTTTTGCTGAGCCTCGGCGGAAATGCCAGTTACAAAGATTAGCATCAAAAATAATTGTTTATAGGTCATAACTATTTGGTAAATGTGATTTGGAAAAATGAATTGCCGAAGGGCGGAGAAGATTTTATTTAAAGAAGGGACAATTCTAAATTGCGTTCTATGCACTATTAGTCGTAAGGGCTTTTTTGACCATTGTTGAGTAACATTTCAATAATTCGTATTCTGTTGTATCTCTGTAAAAAGATCGGATAAATGTTAATAACAAGGTTTAATGCCGATAGAAAAACCAAATCGAAAAAACTCAACTTTTTGTCAATGATAAAAATCATGGCGATAAATCCTGCAATACCAAGAAGATGTCGTAATTCATATTTTCTTGTTTGTTTCTCGTATTTATACAACTCGTTTATTCTATCGGATTTGCCAAGTCTAATCTGAACGATATTTCTGTACTTTCTTGCGATATCGCCTGTTGTTGGTAAGTATTTTTTGTATAGCCTGATACCAATCAAATCATAAATTGTTCGATTGCGATAATATTCAAATTTTTTCGGCTTGAAATAGTTCTTCATTTCTACCTTTCAGAATTGGTAATGTTTTCGCAAACCTATCCCAAAGTATTGCTGCGGAAATGTAGTGATTGAGTTCATAAGAGTTCTTTGCTCATAATTTGTAGTATGGTCTATATGCTCCTTTGACCATTCCAACCGTTTCATTGAAAAAGTCTCTTAATAGTAATACGTTGTCAGCTATTCTATCCTTCTCGCAACACAAAATGCTGTTCACTTTATTCGTCAAATTTGCAGGTCTATTTTCTGTTTGCTCAAGGACAATCAATGCTCTTTTATCACCAATCGGATAGAGTCCATTTATCGCAAAAAGCACTTCAATAATACTCTTCACGGCTCTTGTGAGGCAGCCTACAATGTTGTACATATCCTGTGTATTTTTTGCTGCAATACCTTCGGCATACCATAACGTAAATTCCGCAGCCCACAACGATTGCTGAATGACCGATTGCTTCAGCTTTGGCGGGTATTCTGCAACCTGCGATTTGAGCGCGGCAATGATGCCTTTCGGGTCGTGGAGAGGAATACAACACGCTGTTTCTGCTAAAAAAATGATGGAAGAGAAACCGAATGGCGGCTGTTGCTCGTAGTGATTTTCCCAAACGCCATTCTTTGCATTGTCTATCGTGGTTTGTATTTGGTTGATATTTTTGTAGATGAAATCTACCTTTCCGTGTTGAGTGTGTATCCACGCGCCTCCGTTCACCCAAGGACCCCATTCATAGAACCCAGTAACCGTCGGACTACTATCGTGTGCATACTTCCCTGCAATGCCTTGTATTGCGGAAATATCGAATGGTTCACTCTCGAAATAGTAGATGCCAATATCCAAATCCGATGTTTCCGTTGCCATGCCTGTTGAGTATGAACCGCCTAAAACAATGGCTTGTACGTTGTCAATAGCCGCGAGGTCGCTTAGAATGGCTTCTAGGAGTTCTTGTTTTTCCTTTGGTATCTGATGTAATCTGGTGTTGATGTCGTTCATGTCATTGTCCTCAAGAAATTGAAATATAGGCTTGAATACATCCCAGCGAGGCTCGCAGTCTTGGTCGCTATCTACGCTTCCACCCGAGTTACAAAACCTGTTTATGCAGCTTTGGGTATCCCTTGAATGCGTGTTCCAACGTACAAGGAAGCGTTGTTTGATGCGTCGTCCTAAAAAGGGTTGACAAGCCATACCTCCTCAACCAACCCTCTACCAAAGATAGTCGGGTTCTGAAAAGAATCTTACCCTTCACGCTTTGGAAGCAGGATTGGCGTGAGGAAGCGGGAGGCTGATCTCAATAGATTATCAATGTATAATTATGGAACGTTGATATTTCTTTTCATTGGTGAAGGCTTCAACCAAATATGCACCGGGGCTAAGGTTCAAAAGATTGAGGAAAATAGTCTGCCCCACAGTAATTTGCTCGGTGCTTTCCATGACAGTCATACCCAAGGCTGAAATAATGCGCACACGTACATTACCGACAAATGATACTGGAAAAGAAAGATGAATTTCGCCCTTGGAGGGATTTGGAAATACTTGGAAATGATCTAACAACATAGCGTTGCTTTCAACAGATTTTACGGTATGTATCAATAATTCATTGCCGTGAGGTATGGAATAAGGTGCCCCGATACCAAACAGTGTGCTGCGCACGAGGTTCAATCTATCAAGATTGTTCACTTGCGTAAAATTACCTCCAATAGCAATATCGGCATCATTTAATACTGCCAAAGCATTTACTCTCGTAATCGGGGATCCATTAAAGGGCGTTACACTCCAATTTGTCAAGTTCGATGGCGGTAGCGTAGGTGGCAATGGCGAACTCACATCAAATTGTGCCGTGTTTGTGCGGGCTTGACCATTGATAGCATCGAATCTTCCACCGAGACAAAGCTGTGAGTTATTTTTTGTCAGTGCAAGAGCATTGACATTTCCAAAGTCTTTGAAATTACCCGTATAAACCCACGGATACCAATCTACTGGACCTTTTTTTGTAATACAAGCAAGAGAATAGTTAAGACCTGTATTGCTAGCGCCAGTATGGTAATTATATGCCTTTAGAAAAGTACCACCAATAAAAGCTTCATCTTCTCTTGTGAGAGGATTTTTTCGTACAACAATAGCTTCAACAAAAGCTAGCGGGTCATTGGTATTAGCCATCGTAAATGAGGTTTGCCAATCGGGTGGAAGCTCCCAGAAAGAACCAGTCTTAGAAGCAAAATAGGAATACCAAGCAAAATTGTAGTTTTTGAAGGTTGTGCTGATCTGTGGAGTATTTCCAGATGTTAGGTTAGCTTTGAATTCGGTTATTGGTTGAAATTGCCCGCCAATCAATACTTCAAAGCTACTAGTTGATATAAGAGCTGCTGAATTTATGGTAATTGATTTAATAATACCCAACTCGCTTAAATCATTACTATTGTAAAATGCAGGCACATTCTCAAGAGGTTTGATTGAAGCTATATCCACAACAGCAAAACTAGACTGGGGAGTTGACTTAAGGTTTTTGAACTTTCCGCCAACAAATAGGTATTTGCTAGATTTATCTATTACAACAGGTAAGACAGCTAGGGCAAAAACCGATCCCGTTGATGGAGTTAAATCTTTACCTAACACATCTGCTTGCCAATCAAGAACAAGACTACCATCCTCGGTGTTAAGCATAGCAAGATTAGCACGTTTCTCAAATACACCACCAGATACGGCAGTAAACTGACCGCCTATAAATAAAACCGAATTACCATTATACACTCCTTCGGCAAGTGCATAGATAGTACCAGGGTCGTTGTTATCATTTAATATTTTCGTATTCTTCCAACTTGATTTAGCGATGCCCTTTGCAACATCAATTGCCAGAATACTCCAATTAAGTGATCCATCTGCACCCTTAAATTTCCCTCCTACAAACAACGTTTGACCGTCATTTGAAAGTAAAGTGCAGTAAACTTCGCCGCCAACATTGGGTAATTTTTGTGCCTGAAGTGACATCAAACTCATACCAACAATACCTATTACTAACATTGCTTTGCAGAGACGCAATAGCCATAAAGGTGACTTACACATAATAACTCCTTGCACACTTAAGTGCAATTCTTGTGATAAAGCCGCATTTTTCGTCAATGATAATTGACAGATTGATGCGAGTGATTGGAAAATGCTCATAACTTTTCTTAATAAAATGATAACTGGTAAAACGGTTTATTTTTTCTTGCAAAATGCTGCTCAGATTTCTTCAAGTCTTGCTATCCCTAGAAAGCGTATAAGCGCTCAACGCTTGATAATCACCAAACGAAGAAGTCGTCAGAATCAGTCCCACACCTTGCGCGTAGAAGTATTGCGTAGAAAAATTAAGCGGTATCACCGTACCGTTCATTTCCATTTTACTTTCTGCTTCAAGAACCGCAACATCGCTGTATTGCTTGCCTTCCACCTCTTTTTGTGCTGCAATTTCCTTGACGGTAAATTCCAAAATACTTTTAATGCCGTTTGCCGTGAACGTGGCTTTCCATGCGTCTCCCACATGAAGATTGTCCTTCAAAAACGGCTGAAAATTCCCTTTCTCGAAGGCATCCGTAAAAAACGTATCTCCTTCTTTGATGACCGCCGAAGCTGCATTGGTCATGGAGTTCATCATCGTGAAGGTCGCATCTTTGCTGTTGTGAACAAGATTGGTGTAGCTCGCGCCGTCTTTCATGCGATAATGCCATGTGTTACCAATAGCAAGCGGGTAGTAGGTGTTCATGGTTGTTTTCTCCAAATGGGATAATACATTACATTCCTTGCAAGCGAGTATCTATCAGTGTTGCGAGTCTTTCTTGTGGAGTGGTTTTGGCAATGCAATCATCCGCACCGATTTTGATGGCATAGCGAATATCGTACAGCGTTCCATGCCAACTTGTCAGGACGATACTCACACGCTTTTGTGCTATGCGCAGACGCATTTGCTTCAGAATAGTGATTCCTTGACCAAATGCAAGCCCAATGTCGCATAAAATCAAATCAGGCTTTGTGCCTGCCGCATAGCAGGCTTCTGTGGGATGCGAGGCTGCAAAAACAGAATAGCCCTTGCGTGTCAGCACTTCGCGCAGGCAACTCACGAAATTGGCGTTGTTGTCAATAATCAAGACCGTTTTTTTCTGCAAACCCTCTTTTGGAAAGGAGTGCAGCTGCGAAAAAGAGGGAGAGGATTTCATAGACCGTAAAAAAGCATGAGGGAAATTATCGGAACATTAAGCAAATCCGATGTACACCAACGTTCTTTACACACTACAAACATCGGTAAATAGTTGGGTAAAAACATCTAGCAGAAATTCACTATTTTCTGGGTAGAAAGTCAGGCAAGGACGCAATAAAAGGTCATGCCAAGGCATGATAAAAAGTCATAGTCGAATGGTTGCAACCTATGGTGGAAGAGGCGCAAAGACCGCGTTACGAGGGCAATACAGGAGCGGTACGCGGGAGGGTGAGTGTGAAGGTCGTTCCTTGATGCAGTGTGCTTTCGCAGCGTATTTCCCCATTCATCGCATTGGTCAATTTTTTGACAATATACAGCCCCAACCCCGTAGAGCGCTCCATATCTGAAGGCAAACCATCTTTGGTATCGCCGCGCAAGAAAATGAATTTGGTAAAGAGGCGTTCTAACTGCTCGTCGCTCATACCATGTCCGTAATCTGTAACCCGTACTTGTGCTTGCATTTGGGCTTGTTCCACCGTGTAGGAACAGTGGATTTCTACGGAGCTTTGTGGTGATGAGGCTTTGAGGGCATTGGAGAGAAGATTTTCGAGAATCTGTAAAAAAGCAAACGGATCGGCAAAGGCTTGAATACGTTCTTCGGTAGCGATGAGGGTAATTTGAACGCCTTTTTGCTCTGCACGTGGCTGCCAATCCCGCCGAAGCTGTTCGGCGAGAGCGACAAGATTGATTGTTGTTGGTGTGAGAGATTCTCCGCTATGTTCAGCCGCATAGACCTTCAGGACTTGTTGAATCATCTGAAACATACGCTCGGCGGAGTGTTTGATAATGGAGGCAGACTCTTGCATTTGCGGCATTGCTGCTTTGCGGGCTTGTCCTTCGAGAGAATATGCCAATTTCTGAATCCCAATGAGCGGGTTTTTCAAATCATGCGCCACCACGCCCAGAATATCGGTTTTTTCTTGATTGAGGTGCGAAAGTGTTGTGTTGATGCCCGCAAGCCTCGTATTTGCTTCTTCCAGCACGATATTTTTATCTATAATAAGTTCTGCTTCTCGCTGTCGAAATTTCTCCTGCAAACGCCGACGCTGCACGGCTTCCCGATACCGAAACACGCTGACAACCGCACCAATGGCTGCAATCGCGTACAACGCTTTTGCCCACCATGTTTCCCAAAAATATGGCTGAAAATAGAGTTGTAGCACTACACCTTCCATATTCCACACACCATCGTTGTTGCAAGCAATGACACGAAAACGATACGAGCGTCCGTGCGGAAGATTGGTATAATACGCCACGCGCCGCGTTCCTGCTTCTATCCAATCCGCATCATATCCTTCCAACATATAGCGAAAACGTACTTTTTCAGGCACTTGCAAACTTGTTGCTGTGTAGGCAAACTCCACTCGACTAACCGACGGGGTTATCTCAAACACCTTACTATTGCTTGCTTGGAAGAGGGTATTTTGGGGCAGAGGGGTAGTAGTTGAGTCGAGCGTAATTGATTCAAGGCATAGATTCGGAGCGATGATATTCCGTTTTATGCGCTGTGGTACCACCTCCGCAACTCCTCGAATAGTCGCATACAACAGCCTCCCATCGCTGCATCGCCACGCAACAGGCTGGGTGCCGCTGCTTGTTTCCACACTTTTCATGCCATCGTCTATGCCGAACACTTCACAGTGAACGCGGGAGATTTTACCGTCCAGACAAGCATTCATCTCTTTTTTCGATACGCGAAAAAGCCCTTTGCTACAAGAAACCCAGATATGACCACTCTCATCTTCCATGAGCGTATTGACAGCATCGTTTGCAAGCCCCTGAAGAGTTGAGAGCCGAGTAAGTGCGCCGTTTTTGAAGCGATACAGCCCGTTGCCGAATGTACCAATCCAGATTGTGCCGTCGGCATCTTCCAGTGCGCACAATACCTGCGTAGAGCGCATCCCGTCTTGTTCGGTGAGGTGTTTGCAAATGCCATTTTTCAAAAACCACACACCATTTGTCCACGTTGTTATCCAGAGTGTTCCGTCGCGTGTGGTGGTGAGCGAAGAAATAATTTCTTTTTGTAGCGCAGCAACCTCTGACGGGCTAGTAATGATGCCGTTTCCGAGTCGCAGAAGCCCAGCGTTTTGTGTTCCAACCCATAGCCTTTGCAGACTGTCCTTTGCAAGGGCAAGCACAACGGCATCGGGGATAAATTTTTTCTGAATGCGACTGTTAGTAAGGTGTCGAAGGAATTGTTGAGAATGCGGGGGCGTATTTTTTTGCGAAAAATGTGATGAAGTTTGTGATGAAGTTTGTGATGAAGTTTGTGATGAAGAGTGTAGTGAGATATGTGATGAAAAATGTTGAGGAAATGGCAAGAAAAACAGCCCGGGTGCCGCTCCAATCCAGATTCCATCAGACCCTTCCGGCAAGAGCGAGTATATTGCACGCTGTTTCGTAGCAGGGATATTGATTGTTGTTTTTTCGTGCGGATTTGTTACAAAAAGCCCGTGCGTTGTTCCCGTAAACACCGCACCATTTCTCGCTTCGGCAACAGCAAGAATATCTTGATTTTCTGAGGTCAAACGCTCAGGAAGAATAGCAATATTGCCTTCATACAAGCGATAAAGCCCATTACTGGCAGTTCCGACCCAAACATTTTCTTCCCTGTCTTGCATGAGTGAGATCACAGAGACCTGTGATAGGGGGTGCTGATCGTCAAAACGCTCAATGCCCCCGCCATTCATACGGCAAAGCCCGCCGAGTGTCCCAATCCAAAGGCTTCCAAATGTATCGAATAGTAGCGACACAACGATGATATTCGGGAGTTTGTCTGCCGTTGTCCAAGAGCGAATACGGCTTGAAATCAACTCTGTATCTTGTAGGTCTGTTTTTAAACAAAACAAGCCTTTTTCTGTTCCTACCCATAGTTCTCTTCGAGCAGGATGCTCACGAATGCAGTGAATGTGCTGCGGGTAAGCAGAGTTATGAGTAGAGCGCAGCGAGAACGCAGCAATGCGTCCATATCCCTTGCCCGAACGCTCTATGGAAAAGAGTCCACGATTGCGTGTGCCAATCCAAAGTCTTCCTTGCGCATCCTCGTACAATGCAGTAACGACGGCATCTCGTAAACTATCCGTGAGGGGAGTGATTGCGCCGGAACGAACAATACTAACGCCTCGATTTGTCCCGACCAACACCGCACCATCCCGTGTTTGCAATGTTGTTCGCGTGGTATTGTCCGCCAAACCCTGTGCGCTGGTAAAAACTTCACTGCGTTCATCAAGAAGCCTATTTACACCGCCGCCGAAGGTTGTTATCCAGAGTCCGCCCATACTGTCTTCTCGTACAGACGAAACCCAATTATGAGAAAGCGCGGGACTGGTATTGTTCGTCAATACCGTGAAGCGAATACCGTCAAAGCGCACAAGACCGTCTGTTGTGCCAAACCAAACGTACCCGTCGCGTGTTTGGCAGAGTGATTGTGCGGAGTTCTGAGGCAGTCCTTGTTCGGTTTGCCATTGGTGGTGGATGTATTGAGAAAGGGTCTTGGGGGCTTGTGTTTGAGCAAAGAGTGGAGAGAAATTGCAGCAACAAAGACACACAATGAAACTTCTAAAACGAGAGATAAGCGGAAGAAAATACGGTGAGAGTTTCATAACAATTTGACCTGCAAGCTGTTTGGTAGAAAAACGCTTCTCAGATGGGAAAAGTGCGTGACGTAGGCAAGCAACAATGACGCAAAGGGTATTACGCTTACGAGACAATTCTTCCCCCATCAATACCGCAAAGAACGCAACCCCAAACGCCGCGCAAAGGCAACAACATCTTTACGAGAATCCACGTTGAGTTTGCCGTAAATGTTCATGAGGTGGTTGCGCACTGTGCCAACGGTAATGCCGAGATATTCAGCAATTTCGGGGTTGGAGAGTTCCAGAAGTTCAATAACGTCTATTTCGGTTGGTGTCAATTCGTATGCTTTGAGCGTGTATTCTAATTTCACCAACTCTTGCGCCACATGAGGCTGAAGCCATGTTTTTGAGGGGTTGTCGAGAATTGCGCGGACTGCTTCGGCAAAGACGGCACTTTCTTCTTGTTTGGAAATATAACCATTGGCACCCGAAGCAAACATCTCGCGCACATTCGGCGAACCAAGCTCGGTAACAACTAAGACACGCAGCCGCTCCTTGGAAAGCCCCTGTTCGCGGAGTGTACGAATAAGCCTGAGTCCGCTCATGTCGGGCAGCATCACATCCACAAAGGCAGTGTTTGCGCCCGATTGTGGGATAGCAGCAAGCGCATCAGTTCCGGTGCGGGCTGCACCGACGACCGAAAGTGTGAAGTCGGGGTTGGCAGCCTCGTCAAGATAGTTCTGAAGCGACATTGCCAGTCCGTGCTGAACGACTTCGTGGTCATCTACGATGAATAAACGTGCTTCCATGAAGCAAGGTTTTGGTGGAAAAAGATAAGGAACAAGGAAAAATGTGTTAGCAAAATATACGCAAAAAGAGGAGCATTTCCGCTTATCACGTGGAGATAGTGCTTGCAATGTCGCTTGGAGAGGTGCGTACGCGTAGATATTCGAGCGTATCCAGAATTTTGTGGAAATGTAGTAGTTCGGACATTTTTCAAGAGTCAAGGGTTCATGAGGGTTTTAAGTCGTTCTGTTTTTAATGTAATACCTAGGTTTTATGAGGCTTTCAACAAAACCCCCAGAAAAGTACGACAAAAATGCCCGAACTATTGGGGAGAAAAATTGTGAAAAAAACACACTCCGTTGCAAGGATTTACCGTATTTTTGAGGAAGTTTTTGTTTGTCAAATGCCATCAACAATCTTGGTTTATGAACAACACCCTCATCACCGCACACAATCTGGACGTTCTCAGCACAATGCCCTCTCAAACGGCAGATTTGGTGCTGACTTCGCCGCCGTATTTTCGTCAGCGTGAATATGACCACGAAACACCGCATGAAATCGGCAACGAAACGACGGAAGAAGAATATCTGAACAGCCTTCTTGCAGTATTTCGAGAGTGTTTTCGCGTGGTCAAGCCAACGGGTTCGATTGTGGTTAATCTTGGCGATAAGTACCTGAACGGCTCTCTGGCTCTTATGCCGTACAAATTCGCCATTCAAGCAACAGACTTATTTGGTGCAAAACTCATCAACAATATCACGTGGACAAAACTCAACCCAACACCGCGCCAAGACAAGCGGAAACTTGTGCAGTCGTCCGAGCCGTTTTTCCTTTTTGTCAAAGATGCGACGCAATATTACTTCGACCAAGATGCGTTTATGGAGCATTTGGACGCGCTCAAAGCTGGCAACCGCGCAAAACCTAGCAACGGTCTGGGTAAAAAATACTTCGACCTGATTGACGAGTCCGATTTGCAGCCCGAAGAAAAATCGAATGCGCGGCGCGAACTAACAATGGTCATCGAAGAAGTAAAAACGGGCGTAATCGAAGGCTTCCGCATGAAA
Source organism: Candidatus Kapaibacterium sp. (assembly GCA_025455065.1). GTDB lineage: Bacteria > Bacteroidota > Ignavibacteria > Kapaibacteriales > UBA4661 > PH2015. The sequence goes on from JALONG010000010.1 coordinate 156,139, forward strand.
ATACGCGGTGTTCATGCCCAACCCTTTGGCGGTCAGGAAGGCGGGCGGAAAATTCACATTGAGCGCGACGGCTTCACGATTATCCGCATTTTGGGGAAAACGATGAAGAAAGACGTGATAGAAAGCCCTGTGGAGGCGATAAAAGGCAATCCGCATCCGGCAGTGTATCCGCTTTACGTGGTGCAGCAACTTATCAAGCTTCTCACACCGGAAAATGCGCTTGTTCTCGACCCTTTTTGCGGAAGCGGTACAACCTGCGTCGCCGCAAAAATGCTGGGACGGCGGTACTGCGGCATTGACATCAGCCCGAAGTATATCGCCTACGCAGAAGAACGCTTGGCGGCTGTGCAGGAGCGGGAATTGGAGTTGTTTGTATGAAAAAACAAGAATATGACGAAGCAACAAGTCTTTTGGAACGATATTATGCCGACATTGAGCGTAATTTGGAGAAACCCAAACGGTACAATAAGAGCGTAGAATCTCGCGTTGAGGTGCTGATGACGCATTTATTGAAAAACAAATCGGTCGTTGCGGCATTGTTCACAAGCCTTATCAAAAAAATTGTTTCTCCTGAACAAGATGTACGCTTGGCTCGTACCGAATTTGAAGGCGGTTATTCGGGGCGTTCACTGGATACACACGTTACTGCGCCGTTTTTCAAACGGCATTTTCCGACGTATGCGAATAAGGAATCATCATTTTTAACACTTGCTACCAGAGAGAGCATCAAATGGACGCTTACCGATGGGCAAGAGCTGAAAATTCGGAATGATGAACTCAAGCAAGCCTTTCTGCACATCTTAGATGACGTAGAAACAAGGCGCAATGCAGCAAAGGAATATCTTTTGTGCCTCATTCATTTGTTGCTTCTCCGCTCCAAAGATGAGGCGAAAATTTTCGATGATTTTCTTGTGACCCAAGAATCTGCCAGCGCTGTAGGGATTTATCAAATTGTTACTATGCTCCGTGAGCATTTTGCACTTCCATACAGTTCGCGGTTGCCTGTAATTGCCTTGCAAACCGCTTATCAAATGCTCTTGCCATCGGTCGCACGTTATGCGGGAAAACACCTAGAAGCACTCAAATCACACACCTCATCTGACCGAAAAAGTTTTGGTGATATTGAAATTTTTGATGAGCAAGGAAAACCCTTTGAGGTAGTTGAGGTGAAACACAACATCCCGCTTGACCGCTACATCATTGCCGATATTGTCAAGAAAGCCCACAGTACCGTCATACAACGCTATTATGCGCTTACAACGCATGAACCAAACTTCACCGATGCTGCCGAAGAGATCTATGTACAGGATTTTGTGCTAAAAATCAAGCAACAAAGCGGCTTGGAGGTTATTCCTAACGGCATTATTCCCAGTTTGAAATATTACCTGCGATTCATCGAAAATTACGAGCATTTTCTTCTCAACTACGCACAAAACCTTGTTGCCGACGCACAAATTTCTACCGAAATTACGGCAGCACATCTACAAGAATGGCAAAAAATTTCTACCAAATTTCAAGGTATGCAACCATGACTAATTCCACTATCCCGACAACATCGCAATCACGCGAAGCCTGCAACGAATGTGGCAAAAGTGTAGCATTTGGCTCTGGTTGGTACGTGAATCGTGTTCCCGATGGGAATCCATTCGATGAACGCGTTGAAATGGGCAAACCCTTCCCGCATGGCGAATTTATTTGTGCGGAATGTGAGGAAGGATTTAACCAGCTTTCAGAGCAGCATTCATAATGTACTTCCGAAAATATTTCAGATAATATCATCATTTACAACTACTTCCATGACCAAAATCCTCCCCCAAGAAGGCTACACCTTCGACGACCTCCTTCTCGTTCCGCGTTATTCCGAAGTCCTGCCGCGCTCGGTCAGCCTTCGGAGCCGCTTCACACGCGGCATTATGCTGAACGCGCCCATTGTCAGCGCGGCAATGGACACCGTTACCGAATCCGAAATGGCAATTGCCATTGCCCGCGAAGGCGGCATCGGGATTATTCACAAGAATATGAGCATTTCAGCACAAGCGGCGGAAGTGGATAAAGTCAAGCGTTCCGAAAGCGGCATGATTCGGAAGCCTATCACGCTCACGCCCACGCAAACCGTCCACGACGCGCTGGAACTTATGGCGCGGTACAAAATTGCCGGATTGCCGGTAGTGGACGATTCCATGCGGCTTGTGGGCATTATCACCAACCGCGATTTACGCTTTCAGCCCGACAGCGCCTTGTCTATTGGAACGCTGATGGTCAGCGACCGCCTTATTACTGCCCCCGTCGGCACAACGCTCGAAGATGCGGAAGCAATTTTGCAAAAAAACCGTATCGAAAAACTGCCCGTCGTTGATGAAAAGGGCATCCTGAAGGGTCTCATTACCTTCAAAGACATCCAAAAAAAGAAAAAATATCCGCACTCCTGCAAAGACGAACAAGGTCGCCTTCGCGTCGGAGCGGCATTGGGTGTGGCGCACGATACGCCGGAGCGCATGGCGGCGTTGGTTGCGGCAGGCGTAGATGCGTGCATCGTGGATACGGCACACGGACACACACGCGGCGTTATCGAAATGGTGCGACTTCTCAAAAAACAATTTTCGGATGCGCAAATTATTGCGGGCAATATCGCCACTGCTGAAGCTGCTAAAGCCTTGATTGATGCGGGTGTGGATGCGGTCAAGGTGGGTATCGGTCCCGGCTCAATTTGCACAACCCGCATCATTGCCGGTGTGGGCGTTCCACAAATTACCGCGATTATGAACGTGGCTTCGGTAACGATGACGACTGATGTGCCGCTTATTGCCGACGGTGGCATCAAGCAAACAGGCGATGTTGCCAAAGCAATCGCCGCCGGAGCAGATTCTATCATGGTTGGTGGGATGCTCGCCGGACACGAGGAGTCGCCGGGCGAAAAGGTCTTACTGGATGGACGTGCCTACAAGGTCTATCGCGGTATGGGGTCGCTCGGCGCGATGCAACAAGGCTCGGCAGACCGCTATTTCCAAGACGTTGAGGAAGAAATCTCCAAACTTGTGCCGGAAGGAATTGAGGGGCGCGTACCGTTCAAGGGCAATGTTTCGGAGACGATTTACCAGATGACAGGCGGCTTGCGCTCTGCCATGGGCTATTGCGGCTGCGCGACGATTGACGAGATGAAACGCAATGCGCAATTTGTGCAGATGACCGGAAACGGCTTGAAGGAATCGCACCCGCATAATATCTTGATTACGAAGGAATCACCGAACTATTTTGCGAAGTAATTCTGGTGGTGGTTAAGGAATACATGACAGATTGTAGGTAACATCAGCATTCCTGTTACAATCTTATGCCAAGAGATGCCCGTCGAATATCCAACGCCGCGCATACTGCTTTACTCTTGGAGATGCACAAAATCTCCTCTTGTCACTATCTCTTCTTGCCCCTATCTCTTCTTGTCGCTCCGCGACATATGAGATACAGATTTCGGCACCAATAACGGCACGTTCCGCAGTTTTTGCATAGGTATTATACCAATTTGAGTTGACAATTATGCATAAATTCTTTGTATATTAGATTGAATAGAACAATGTTTGTAACCTGTTGCTCAACATCATGCGCCG
>JALONG010000052.1 GCA_025455065.1 Candidatus Kapaibacterium sp.
ATGGTTTAACGTTGGCAAGCGTATTGTACAGGCAGAAGGTCATAAATTGTGTCATATTAAAAGATTGCATTAAAGCGAGTACAGCTGACGGAGAGTAGCTCGTGTACTTGCGCAGCTATTGTATCAAATCTCGACGACGCGCGTCAACGCCCGCTGTAACGTATGCAAGAGGCCAATTAAGTTCAAAAGAGTGTCCCAGTAGGTCGAGTAAGATAATCTTGCTTGTCAACACATTGGATTATTTTTGGGTCCCACGCCACATCAGCCAACACTAAAAAACGCTGTTGCGTTTGTACGTGCCGGCATACCGTTAGCACAAGTTGCCAACATCTTAGGCATCGCCGAGGCAGAGATCACCACCGCGTTAGATTCACCAGAAGCAGCGTAAATGTCGGCATATAATTTTTGTTCCATCACACCATTCCCGCGAAGTGGTCTATAAGTTTTGCGATAAAAGATTTGGAAACAGGTTTATAGTAGATTGCGGGGATGATACAAGTAAATTTTGCCTTGCGGAATACACCTTATGTAAACTCCTAGAATTCAATTTTCAGAAATTTAGGTTTCCTGCCAAACTTCCCTTCAAAGCAGTCAATACTGGGCTGGACGCGCGTTTTGAACTTCATTTCTTCCCCATTACGAATCCCCGAAAGTTTATGACGTAAAAAAGGATTCCGGAAACGGTCAAGAACCACGCTGATATATTCTTGAACCCTATCCGGCTCATAATCAAGGGTTAATGCAACTTCCGTGCGTAGTGCTTCTTCAATATATGTTGAAAGTTCAGGGTGATTCATCACATCTAACACCGTCTCTAAGCCTTGTTCTATGCCGCGTGGAGCCATAAGCGTATGCCCGGCATTCAAAATCCGCACTTTCAGTGTCCGCTCTTCCTGAATATTTGGTTTAACGACAACCCCTGCACAGTCTGTAAACGGCAGCAATGCTCGCACATCCTCATTTCCTTCGACTGCCCACAACCGATACGGCTCGGCTGTGATGAGCGCATTATCCTCATAACCAAGCCAAGCAACATACTCAGCGAGTGAGGTTTTGTCGGGTGTTCCGGGAACAATTCTATCAACTAAGGTATTACAAAACAAGACCTTGCTGTCAAGCCAATCAATAAAGGCAGATTCTACCGAGGCTCTCTGGCAAAGCTGACGAATGATAGATTGAAGCGTACTTGCGTTATTGTCAATCAATTCCGTTGGCAAAACACATACCCCGGAAGCCGCACCATTACTCATGTTCCAGCGATGCAACAAACACGCCAATAATTTCCCCGGAAACGATTCCGGCACAACGCCTGATTGTACGCGCTCCGCGTCGCTTTCATCGAAAACAATTCCTGCTTCTGTTGTGTTGGAAACAATCAATCGGAGACTATCCGAAGCAGCAATTTCCAATACCCGCGCCCAATTCTCCGATGCGGCAATTATTTCCGAAACCGCATGAATCCTTGTTGCTTCTCGCACTTCCCTTCCCTCGACTATTCCCTGTGCAACAACTGTATATTCGTAATTCTGACGAGCTAAAACCTCCGAAGCCTCACTACGACTGCGTTCCACGATAGCAATACGCTCTTGCTTACCAAACCGCGTGTTTGCTTCCTCCACAAAACTTCCCAGAAACGCCCGTAAAAACACGCCGCCGCCGAATTGGAGGATGGTTGTTGGTTTTTGGTTGTTGGTTTTTAGTTGTTGGTTTTTGGTTGTTGGTTTTTGGTTCGTTGTTGGTTCGTTTTTAGTGGATTCGTTGTTGTGATTCATCGGTAATATTACGAAAATTGAACAATACTAACTATTTACAAATAAAAGTCTTACATCCAAAAACAATCAACCAACAACTAAAAACCAACAACTAAAAACCAACAACTAAAACCCAAAATACACTTCTGCATTAGTATAGCAAATGTCCGAGACCATGCCGCCGATGAGCGGAATATCACTAGGCAACAAGCCGCGCTCTATCTCGCTTCCAAGAATATCACACAGCAAACGGCGGAAATACTCGTGTCTGGGGTACGAAAGAAAACTCCGAGAATCAGTCAGCATACCCACAAAGCAAGAAAGTAAGCCCATGTTGGAGAGTGCGTCGAGTTGGCGGCGCATACCGTCCAGTTGGTCAAGAAACCACCAGCCGCTTCCGTACTGGATTTTGCCCGCAATCGTGCCATCTTGAAAATTACCAATCATGGTAGCAAACACCTCGTTATCAGCAGGATTCAGATTATACAAGATTGTTTTCGTAAGCTGATTATTCGTATCCAAACGGTCGAGAAAACGAGCAAGGGAGCGGGCTTGCGGGAAATCACCGATGGAATCAAATCCTGTATCTGCGCCCAGCGTCCGCATCATGCGAGCATTATTGTTGCGCAGTGCGCCCAAGTGAAATTGCTGCGTCCAGCCTTTTGCATGATTCATCAAGCACACTTCGTATAAAACAGCCGACTTAAACTTCAGGATTTGTGCGGCATTCAAGGCATTTCCGCGACGAATGGTTTGAAAGGCTTCCTCAATTTCTGCCGCCGTATATTCTTCTGCATAGACCTGCTCTAAGCCATGATCAGAAAGGCGGCAACCGTGTTCGGCAAAGAAATCATGCCGCTTTTGCAATGCCTCACAAAACGATTGAAACGTTGTAATATCAACATTTGCAGACTGCGCGAGTTTGGCGGTGTAGTGCTGAAAGGCTTCAGGATTCTCCACAGCCATAGCTTTATCGGGGCGGAAGGTCGGTGCAACTTTCACAGGGAACGTTCCCGCAAGGTTTTGTGCGGCTATTGAGCGATGATGCTCCAAAGAATCCGTCGGGTCATCGGTTGTACCGACTACGCGAACATTCATCATCGTTAGAAGTTTTTGCGTCGGAATTTCGGATAATTGCTCATTGGCACGAGACCAGATTTCATCGGCACTTGCAGCGTTTAGCTGCTCAGAAATACCGAAGTATCGGCAAAGTTCCAAATGCGTCCAGTGGTAAAGCGGGTTGCGAAGCGTTTTAGGAACCGTTGCTGCGTAGGCATTGAACTTTTCTTTGTCCGAAGCATCACCAGTGCAGAAGCGTTCATTGATGCCGTTTGTCCGCATGGCACGCCACTTGTAATGGTCGCCGTAGAGCCACACTTGCGCAAGATTGTCAAAGCGTTTGTTTGCTGCTATTTGGTCTGGCGGCAAATGACAATGATAATCAATAATGGGTTGCTGCTTTGCAAACTCGTGGTAGAGCCTTTCTGCGTGGGCATTGGAAAGGAGAAAATTCTCGTGAATAAACGGCTTTGTTGCGGCACTGCCGTTGCCGTTCGTGTGAGGTTTTGCGGGATGAAGAGTGCTTTTCATAGTTATTACATTCGTTGTAAATATCATTGTCAAATTTTTGATGATGCCTGTAACTTTGTCGAATAAAGACGATTGCTTTCAGAAAGGTCTTCATCCCTTGATTCGCCCGTATTCGCGGCATTGGTAAACATTGCTTCAAACCTAAAAACCAAAAACCACCAACCAAAAACTAAAGAGTAACTCCCGCTTTCCAAATCGCTATTTCGCGGTAGCCATTGCGCTCGTTGTTGGTGCGTTCTTGCCCCGAGGCAATAGCAATGATGCGTTCCAAAAGTTCATCGCGGGTATCGTCCATTCGTGCGCCTTCCAAGATTGTTCCGGCGTTGAAATCAATCCAATGCGGCTTTTTTGCGGCAATTTCGCTATTGGAAGAAATTTTCACTGTCGGCACGGGAAAACCAAGCGGCGTACCGCGTCCCGTCGTGAAAAGCAGCATGGTTGCGCCGCTTGCGGTCATTGCAGTCGAAGAAACGCCGTCGTTTCCGGGCGCATTGATGAGCGCCAAACCCGCTTCGTTCCGTGCGTATTCGCCATACTCCAGTATTTGCACCACTTCTGCTGTGCCACCTTTTTGCACTGCTCCGAGCGATTTTTCCTCCAATGTGGTCAAACCGCCAGCTTTATTGCCGGGCGAAGGGTTTTCATACACGGGCTGATTGTGCTTCACAAAGTATTGCTTAAAATTATCAATCATTTGGACAAATTGCTTGAACGTCGCTTCATTCCTGCACCGCGAGGCAAGGACATCTTCCGCGCCAAACATTTCCGGTACTTCGGTTTGCAATACCGCCGCGCCTGAGTCTGCTAAAGCGTCGGTAATCCGCCCCACAAGCGCGTTTGCGGTGATTCCTGAGAAACCGTCCGAACCGCCACATTTTACGCCAATGCGCAATTCCGAAAGCGGCACTGTTTCACGAACATCACGTTTCATCTGCTCGACGATTGCTTCAATAGCCTCCAGACCTGATTCTATCTCGTCTTCAACCTCCTGCGTATTGAAAAAACGCAAGCGTTCACGGTCTATCGTATCGCCAGCCAATTCCAAGAGGGCTTTCATCTGATTATTCTCGCAACCAAGCCCCAGAACCAAGACTCCACCTGCGTTGGGATTCCGCATGAGTCCGGCAAGTATTCGCCGTGTGTTCACCAAATCATCACCAAGTTGCGAACAGCCAAACGGGTGCGAAAAAGAATGCACACCGTCTATCAATCCCGCTTGCACGGCATAGCGTTCATGCGCTATTTTGGCAACGCGCTCTGCCGTACCATTCACGCAGCCAACGGTGTTTATCACCCAAATCTCGTTCCGCGTAGCAACCAAGCCGTTTTTGCGGCGGTAGCCGAGGAAGGTTTTTGGTTGTTGGTTAGTGGTTTCTGGTTGTTGGTTGTTGGTTTTGGGGTTGTAGGAAAGGGTTTGTTGGTCGTTCAAATCTGTTTTGAGGTTGTGCGAATGTATCCACGCGCCCTGCGGAATATCCTCCGTTGCAGAGCCAATAGGAAAGCCGTATTTCACAATCTTCTCGCCAAGCGCGATTGCTCGAAGCGCGATTTTATGCCCCGCCGGAACATCCGTCGTTGTCGTAACGCCGTTTTCAAGCGCGGTTCCAGAAGGCAAATCCTTCACAGCAACGCAAACATTATCGTTGGGATGGATGGTCATTGGTTTTTAGTTGTTGGTTTTTAGTTTTTGGTTGTCATTGGTTTTTGGTTGTTGGTTTTTAGTTTTTGGTTTGGAAGAAGCTAGATTTTAGGCGGCTTGCAGGTAATTTTTCTGAAATAGATTAACAAAAAACAATCAACCAAAAACCACCAACTAAAAACTAAAAACCAACAACTAAAAACTACCTCACCACCTTCGCACCTTTGCCATTAACCGCTAAGGCGCGTATTTCCTCAATGCTTGCCATGCTAACATCGCCCGGAACGGTTTGTTTGAGAGCAGCCGCAGCGACGGCAAATTCGAGTGCATCTTGAGACGATTCTTCATGCAAAAGCCCGTAAATAAGCCCTGCTGTGAACGCATCACCGCCGCCAATGTCTTCGATAGGGCGATAGGTGTGTTTGTGCGAAAAATATCCGTTGCTGCAATCCCGCGAATCCAGCAATAATGCGCGTCGGTGTATCACGTCCGGGATTTGCACAATTTCACTTTCCCTGACCGACAAGGCGACGGCATCAAATTTGAAGCGGTCTTTGAGGGTTTTTGCTAATGAACGATAGTATTCTTCAGTACTTGGAGACTGCTCCACTTCCACTTCCACTTCCACACCCAAGCAAATCTGCGTGTCGTGTTCGTTGGAAACAAGCACATTCACGTATTGCATGAGATCGGTCATTGTCTCTCGTGCTTCTTCTTTTGACCACAATTTTGAACGATAATTCAAATCGCAACTTACCTTCACGCCATGATTCTGTGCGGCTTTCAGTGCTGTACGCAATTCTGAAAGTACACTCGGCGAAAGCGCCGCCGTGATACCTGTCCAGTGAAACCACGCCGCACCAAGCAAAATCTCATACCAATCAAATTCATGTTCCTTTAAGTCGTTGATTGCAGAATGTTTGCGGTCGTATTCCACCACCGACGGGCGCAATCCCGCACCCTGTTCGTAATAGTAGATTCCAAGACGTTCTCCGCCCCGTTTGATAGAGCAGGTATTTATGCCACACGATTGAAAAAACCGTACAGCCCCTTCTCCAAGCGAGTTTGCGGGAACTTTCGACACAAGCCGCGAAGCCTGATTCCAAGCACCCAACGCCGCAGCGACATTTGCCTCTGCCCCTCCAAAGTGCGCATCAAAACTCGTTGTTTGAGCAATACGTTTGAAAGACGGCGGCGTTAAACGGAGGAGAATTTCACCAAAAGTGATGATTGGCTGTTGGTTGGTGGTTTTTCGTTGTTGGTTTTCAGTTTTTTGTTGGCGATTTTCGGCTGTTGGTTTGTTGTGTGTTGTCATGCTACTTAGGGCTTGAAATGGCTTGAATACTCAGTTTTGAAGTGATTGAACAACCGTTTCCGCGTTGAGGGTTAATTGCTCAAAATTTTGTGCTTGCACCGCCGTAACATCACACAAGGCAGAGCCTACACCAACCGCACACGCACCCGCTTTGAGCCATTCTTTGCCGTTGGTGAGCGTAATTCCGCCCGTCGGCATAATGCGCAAATGCGGCATTGGTGCTTTGACGGACTTAATAAATGCCGGTCCGAAAAACTCCGCCGGAGAAAGTTTCACAATATCCGCTCCTACCTCTTGCGCAGTCAAAATTTCTGTCGGAGAAAATGCTCCAATCATGCCTGCAATCTCATGTTTCTGACATTCTTCGATAATCACCGGCTTCATCACGGGACTGACGACAAATTGCGCTCCGGCATGAATGACCTCCGCAGCAGCATTGCTATTCAGCACAGAACCCGCGCCAATGATGGCGTTTGGGAGTGTTTCGCGGAGTTTAGCAATAATCTTCAACGCATCGGGTGTTGTGAGCGTAATTTCGATGAGTCTCATTCCGCCCCGCACAATCGCTTCCACCGCCAAAAGCGCATGAATACTTTCGGGGAGGCGAATGACCGCAACGGCTTTTTCATTCAAAACGGTGCTGAGAATTTCGTTTTTTGTCATGGTTTGTTGTTGAGTAACTGTAAAAAATTATACTTACGGCGCTAGTATCGATGCGGCTTCAGCGTCATCAAATTCGTTCTCGCTTTTGGCTATAACAATCGTTGCCGCCACGTTACCAATCAAATTCGTGATTGAACGCGCTTCGGACATAAATCTATCCACGCCAAGCAAAAGTGCAAGCCCTTCCACAGGCAGGATCTGGGTTGCGGCAAGGGTCGCTGCAAGCGTGATAAAACCTGAACCCGCCACACCTGCTGCGCCTTTTGAAGTGATGAGCAAAATTCCCATGATGGAAAGCTGCTGCATGATGGACAAATCCTTGCCAAATGCTTGCGCAATGAACATTGCCGCCATAGAAAGATAAATTGCCGTGCCGTCCAGATTAAACGAATATCCTGTCGGTACAACCAAGCCCACGACGTGCTTGCTACACCCAAGTTTTTCGAGTTTTTGCATAATGCGTGGCAAAACGCTTTCCGACGACGACGTTCCCAAGACAACTAAAATTTCTTCACGAACATAGCGCAAGACCGCCCAGAGACTGACGTTGTACCGCCAAAGGATGATATTCAAAACGATAAAGATAAAGAGAAAACACGTCAAATAAACCGCCGCCATGAGCTTTGCCAGTACCCAAAGCGAGGCTAATCCAAACTTCCCTACCGTAAACGCCATTGCGCCTAATGCGCCAAGTGGTGCTACCTTCATCACCATTCCGATAATCCGAAAAAATACCGCTCCAACCCGCTCCAATCCTTGCCGAATCGGTACACCTTGTTCTCCTGTTCCTGCAAGTGCAACGCCGAAAAGGATAGCAAAAAACAGCACTTGCAGCATATTTCCTTCGGTGAACGCACCAAAAGCAAATTCGGGAACGATGTTCGTTACAAACTTGAGCATCGTGGTTTGTTTGGCAGCATTGGCATATTCCGATACATCTGCATTTGCCACCGCGCTAACGTCTATGCCGCTTCCGGGCTGTGTGAGATTCACGACCGCCAGACCAATTCCTAACGCAAGCATCGTAACAAGTTGAAAATAGAGGAACGCCTTCAAGCCAACTTTACCGACTTTGCGCAAATTGCCGATAGATGCGATGCCCGTAACAATGGTGATAAAAATCACGGGCGCAATCACCATTTTGATGAGCTTGATGAAAATATCGCCAAGCGGCTTCAAAGACGTTGCGAACTCTGGCGCGAACACGCCCAATGCCGCACCGATGAACACGCACGTCAGCACTTGCACGGTGAGATTTTTATACCACCGTTTTTCAACAGGTGCATCAACGATGGCTTGGTCAATAATCATAGATTTTGTGTTTGTTGTTGTATTTCTGAGTTTAGTATTGACCGCAGGGGCGCAGAAAAGCTATGCTGAAGCAATATTTGATAGGTGAAGAAATAATGAAATCATTGTACTTGGGAATGTGATTCAAATACAAGCGCGTTTTTTTGCACGGAACGATTGTTCTGCCACATATCGCATTGTAAGGGCGAAAGATTTTTCGCCCCTACGGCAAAAACACGCATTTATTGATTTTGCGTTCCTTACTTAAAAATCTGTCGTAAAGCCACTTCTGAGGTAAACATTTTTTTGCCATCATGTCCAACATCAGGCACAACCTCAATCGTGTGGCGAATATTTTTTGTGAGTGGAAGTTTTTGTCGTTTTGTCACAACAAGGCTGGGTGCATGATTCAAGATATAAGAATGAAACGCCCGCCCACGCTCAAGACGGAATCTGCCTTGTAGCCGTGCAGAACGCGAAGTATCAAGATTATTTTGGCTTTGCAGCGTGTCTGCTCCGCCCATCAGATAGCATACTTCGCGTTCCAAAAACTGCCGCCGAATCCGTTCTTTGCCGGTCGCTGTCATGTACGGATTGAGTTTTTCTAAACCGTAACGGTACTCGTTGAAATCACCTGCATCACTTGTATCTGTCGGACGGGCAAAGGTTTTTGGCGGAACGCTGAAATCACCAAAAACAGGGCGTTTGTCGTCGAGGTAGGCGTAGGAGGAGGGGTTAGAGATGATAAAACGAAACGTAGGATTCGCTACTTTTTTTTGCTTGGAATATGCCTGAACAGCACTTGTAATCTGGCTTCCAGCCGTGTAACGTTGCATAAATTGTCCACCCGCCGAATGTCCGGCAAGCACGACAGTCGCTAATTTCGGAAAACGCATTTTGTCTACAAGGCGCATCACGACGGAATCCAACACGGCAAACGAACTTAGTTCGCCACACGCAATTTTTCGCGGACGCTTTTCGCTTTGCACCGATTCATCGCCTTGTTTCCAACCTACATTCGTCCAGTACAGAACGCTATCGCCCATCTTCAAGGAATCCAAATCGCGCTCCATCGGAAAATGCAGTCCAATCACAATCGTCGAAGCCTCACGCTTGGCTTTCTGTGCGGCACTCAGGGTGTAACTGTAATAACCGCCCGCGTTGCGTCCTGCGCCATGTACCATCACCACAGCGCGAGTAATACTCGGATTTGCAGATGTATCGAGCGCAAAATTTCCGAAATACCATATTTCGGCTGGTTTGCCACCAACATTCATCACCAAACGCCGCTCACCGTCAGCTATCTGAGCCACAAGCGGTATAGCCAAAACAATCCAACAACCAAGCGCGACCACGATTGGCAGAGCAAAAAACCTTAGAAAGCGCATAAAACCTCAATCGCGGATAAGTGATGGAAGATTGGGATTATTGTTGATTTCCTGAAGCGTAATCGGCAAATATCGCCATGTGGTCGCGCCCAGATGCCACGTATTAAAACGCCTTTGGTCAATCAGCCGTGCGCCGGTGCAGAAAAGCTCTTTGTCGCGCTCGGTTTGAATGAAACTAAGATTTATCGTTGCCGTGCTGGAAACGGCTTGCAGTCCAGGATAGGAAGCTCGTATCCGGTTCAGACGTGGCAAAACCGAAGGTGTACTTTGGTTGTTATTTGCGCGAATTTCAGTCTCTGCTGCAATAAGTTCATTTTCCTGCCACGTCAAAAACCGTATCGGCGAGTCCTGAAGCGGGTACATGAGCTGGAAGTAGTAGGTAAAGCCCTGCCGCGTAATTGGACCACGAAGTTTGATGCGAGCAGTATCGGTGCGGTCTTGACGGATGTAGAGCGAATCGAAACGCCTGTTGGTCAAATAAACAGCGCGTCCCACGCCAGCATTAGTCCACCAATTATTGGCAGCCGCGATGCTAAACAGTGCCGAAAGTGGCGCGTCGCCTTGCCGTAAGCCGATTTGCGCCGATGCTTGTGCTTGCGCAAAACGACCTTCGATGAGGTGGATGCGCGCTCGCAACGTGTTCACAATGCGCGTCTCGACTGGGCTCGTCGTGTTTTGCTCGGCAAGGTTGAGCAGTGCTAGTGCGGAATCGTGCATCGCGGTCGAGGGAATGAATGGACCGTTGTTAATTGTAGCACCACCTTGGTCTCTGTTCAGCCCAACATAATTTGCATAAAAATATCGCGCCACCGCGCCGTAGAACGCGCCTGTGAAGACCATTCTGCGGCGTGTGCTATCGCGACGAAATTGAATTTGCGAGGTGCGGCGTACGAGGTCGTCGGCATGGAAACGGAAACGTCCGAGGTCGTTCACAATTGCTGCAAGTGTCCCATTTCCTCGGTCAATGAACACAGCGCGGTCGAGTTCTTCATAGAATACCAAGCCACCTGTACCGGAACGCGCATCGAAAATAAGTTCGTCTGACAGCCCGCCACCAAACATACTCATGTCGGCATAGCTTTGTGCAAAGCGGCTCTGCACGCCGCGAATAAGGAAATCCGCTTGCGATTCGCTATTCAGCGCCTCTTCGGTAATTTGGTCAATAGGGGGCTTGATGTCCTGCACGAAGCTGCTACACGCGCTTACCCACATTGTCAAAGCAAGTACACCTGCGCAAGCGAGTATTGGCAATACTTTGAGGGAATGTGCAGTTTTTTTTCGTTGGTTGATTGTAAAATTTTTCATTGATATTTTCTCCGTAAAATCGTGTTAAAATCCGAGGTTGAGGGTGAAATTGAACACACGTGGCTGCATGAGCGTATAGTTGTCTATGCCGCGAGAAAGCTCACGCGAGCCGTTGCGCGTAACTTCCACGTCTGCGCCGGAATAGCGGCTGAAAAGCGCGAGATTTCGACCAGAAACAACGAAAGCAATATTTTTCACTGCAAAGCCTTCGCCAAATAGTTCACGCAGCACTCGTGTAGCATTCCACGAAATACTCACCTCGCGGATACGGAGAAAATCAGCAGGCTCAACGCCGTTGAAGAAATGTCGGTGGTCAACACGTGCGAAGCGTTCCGCAGCAGCGCGGTATTCAGCCGTGTTGGGTGTGAGCGGCTGTACACCTGGGTAAGGTGGCAGCAGACGGATGCTCGTTGGTTGTGTGGGATTGCCCGGAAGCCCAAGCTGTGTCGCTAACACGTTAAATTCTTTGATGTTGCCGCGAGCGGGATTGGTCGCAAGCATCCGCGTGTTGTTGTAAAGAGAATGCCCCAAGCCCCATTCCACCATGCCGTAGAGCGTGAAATCGGTAAAAAAACGGAACGTCGTAGAAAACGACCCTGTGTAGATAGGCACTGGCGTTCCGGCAAATACACGCTCTGGTCCCAAGACCGGACCCGTGGCGTAGTTGTAGGTTCCATCAGGGTTGTAACGAGGTTCAATAACGGGAAACAGGAAAAATGCCGCTCGGCGTTGCCCGGGAATAATAACATTGCGGCTGGTGGCAGCAAAAATAGGCTGTGCGCCGCCAATGTCTTGAACGATATTATCAGCGAAATTGAAAATCAGATTGAATTGAAGCGATGTTTCTTTGGTGCGAATCGGTGTAGCGTACACGCTTGATTCTACGCCCCAACCCCTGATACTGCCTATGTTACGGGGAATACTTGATGTTGTAAGCCCAGTTGAAGGTGAGTTGACAAAGCCAATAATGGAGTTGGATGCAAACTGCTGATAGTAACTAACATCAAGTCCATAAGCATCGCTAAACTCCGCTTCCAATCCCACTTCTATTTCTTCGATGCGCTCTGGCTGGATGTCGGGATTGCCAATATTCTGAAGCGTAGCACCCACGCCGTATCCAGACTGAACCGGTCCCCAAAGCCGCGATATGCCATCAAAAGAGTTTGGCAACTGTCCCGACTGACCATATGCAGCGCGAATCTTCAGCAAATTCAGGCTTTCAATACCAAGAGTTTTGCTCAAATCCAAGCGATCAAGCCGAACGGCTGCACTTGCACGTGGATAAAAAATGCTTGGCGCACGAGGTCCGATACTGCTGGAGTAATCGTTCCGTATTCCCGCCGAAAAGAACAGCCAATCAGCGTAACTCATTTCTTGTTGCAAAAAGACCCCCGCCTCGCGGCGATTGGTAAAGTTCTGGTTGGAATTGACAAACGTTGCACCAGCTTCGATGTCTTCAATCAATGTTGTTGGAAAATTTTGGACGGTAATATCAGTGGCGCGGGTAACCCGTGAAAAAAGCTGCGCTCCAACAATAGTCGTGGAAGAAATATCGTTCGTGGGCTTGAAGAAATATGTCGCACTAACATCTGCATTTATCTGCTGTACTCGTTCGTTTGCCACAGCTCGCTCGCCATTGTTAATACGAGCAAGAGGGCGGTCTTGCGGAGAAATTTCTTGAAAGAGTGTATTTGCTGCGTCGTACCCCGCCAAGCCACGCAATGTCAGCCCTTTAATCGGTTTCCAGTTTAGTTCCAGCGAACCAATAAAACGCTGTGCAGCACTGGAATTTTCAATCTGCATCACGCCCAGACTATCGCCGGAATTAGAATATACTGCCTCAGGACGAAATCCGAGTGTATTGTTGAGCAGCCCGTATATGTTGTCGTCGTTTTGTGGAAGGGTGATATAGTTATCAATAAAATTTGTCGAAATTTTGAGATTGATAAATTCGTTAGGAGCAGCATCAATGTTCGCACGGAAAGAGGTGCGCTGCATTTGGTTTTGTGTCAATATGCCTTCTTCTTGGCGGCGGTCAAGCGAAGCGTAGTAATTCACAAAGCCCGTATTTCCTGCAAGCGTTACGCCTGTTTGCCAGAAAGGACCGAGTTTGAAGAGGTTATTTGCTTTTTCAAAAGAGAGCGCCATATCTTCGGTGTACCGGCGCGATTGCTCGTTCCAACCGACAACGGTTTTGACATCAATAGATAGAGAATTCATTGATTTTTTCGCCCCAGTTTTCGTGGTGATAAGAACCACACCATTTGAACCGCTCGTGCCATAGAGCGCAGACGAAGCTGGACCTTTCAGAATTTCCACATTTTGAATATCTTCGGGATTGAGGTCAGCAAGCGTAGAAACCCCTTGTCCGCCGACACTAAAAAATCCTGTTTCGCTGTTGTCAATCCGCACGCCATCAACGAACATCACCGGCTGTCCTGTTCCGAATAAACCGCCTCCAGAGCGCAGAGTAAAGCGGATACCACCGCCAACGTTGCCGCTTGCTGGGGTGATTTGCACACCGGCGACTTTGCCCGCTAGAAGCTGCGACATATCTTGGAACACGTTGTTTTTCGTGAGTTCCGCAGCATCCACACGCGCCACTGCAATTTCCGCAATGCTTTTTTGTGTCCGCGAGGCAACACCCGTTACCACAACTTCTTCAAGTCCCTTCACATCGGGAGCTAATTGCACAGCGACTTGTAGGGTTTGTCCCGTTTCCACCACAACCGTTTGAGAAGCTGCTTTGTAGGCAAGTGCCGAAGACTTCAGAATGTATTTACCCGGCTTGACGTTAGTAAAAATAAATGCTCCACCCGCACCGGAAATAGTGCCGTATTGACTGCTCTCGCTGACCGTTTCGTCTGCGGATTTCGTGGCAGAAACGAGTTTCAGTCGGATTCCCGAAATAAACTCTCCATTTTTTTGGTCGGCAACTGTACCTTTCACTATTGCTCCACCTTCAGAGCCGTTTCCTGTCTGGGCTTGGGCATGATATGAACAAAAACAGACAACAACCAGGATGCCTATTGCCACCATCCTTTGCACACTGTTTTTATCTAGCCACGAGAAGCATCTCCTCGTGTGAAAAAACGTTTGAGTAAAAAGATTCATAATGATGTTCTCCTAGAAAAAAACAATTATTAAAAGATGTTTTTCTGCAATCAGTAAATATGCGATTCAATATATGATATGTTGCAGAGCGATCGAAGGCAGAAAATACCGAAAAAAGAACAAAAACTGCTACCAAAAACTATAAGCCAAAAACACTCAAAAAAATGATCCGACACGTAATAGTAGCAAATGTCTTGATTATTGGGATTTCTGAGAGCATCACCAATGAGAGCGGAATCAATAATCATGAATGAATCAAAAAAGTCTTTGCAGAAATTACTCTGTAAAATTGAGTGGTTCTAGGTTCCGAAGAAGCAACCGAATCAGTACCCAAGCTAGTAAATAAGCGCTTGCAGCCAACGCAAAAACAGGAACATACGAACCCGTTGCTTGGAGTAGAAAACCAATAATTGAGGCAATGAGCATCCCGCCAATTGCGCCCGACATACCCGCCAAGCCAGTCATAGAGCCAATCGTGCTTTTCGGGTACAAATCGGAGATGAGCGTAAATAGGTTTGCAGACCAGCCTTGATGCGCTGCGGCGGCTATTCCAATCAATACAACAGCCGTCCATAAGTCCGATGTTTGGGAGGCAAAAAATATCGGAACTATACAAAGTGCAAACACCAACATTGAGGAAATACGCGCTTTTGGAGCATTCCACCCTTTTCGGACAAGCCACGACGAGAGATAGCCGCCACTAACGCTTCCAAGAGTTGCCATCGTATAAATCGTTACAAGCGGCGCACCTACGCTACTGAGCGTTATTCCGTGATTGGTATTCAAAAATTTTGGCAACCAATAGAGAAAAAACCACCAAATTGGGTCGGTCAGGAATTTCGCGGCGCACAACGCCCATGTTTCCTTGTGTTTGAGCAATTCACGGTAGGAAAAACTACTTGTCGAAGTCTCTACAGGGTCAGCGAGAATATAAGCAAATTCTTCACGGGACAAGGTTTTATGCGCTTCGGGGCGCTCATAAATGTACAACCAAAAAATCAACCAGATAAAACCAAGTCCGCCCGTAATGATAAATGCTTGTTGCCAGCCGAATTGCAGCGCAATATACGCCACCACTAGCGGTGCGATGATTGCGCCGATGTTTGAACCTGCATTAAACAAACCCGTCGCCAACGCACGTTCTTTTTTGGGAAACCACTCCGCAACCGCTTTAATGCTTGCGGGGAAGTTTGCCGCTTCGCCCAAACCCAGGGCAAATCGCGCTACACCGAATCCAAACGCCGAGCGAGCAAGCGCGTGCGCAGCACACGCAATGCTCCAAACCACCACCGCTATCGAAAATCCCCGCTTCACGCCGATTCTGTCCAAAACAAAACCCGTTCCCGCCAAACCCAATGCGTATGCGGCTTGGAAGGCAGTTACGATAAGACCATATTCGCTTTCGCTCATGGAAAATTCGCGCTGCAACTGCGGTGCAAGCAAGCCAAGAACTTGCCGATCTATGTAATTTATTGTTGTTGCAAAAAAAAGCAACGCGCAGACACGCCAGCGAATGTTCATGGTGGTTTTTGGTTGGTGGTTTTTAGTTTTTGGTTGGTGGTTTTTAGTTTTTGGTTGGTGGTTTTTAGTTTTTGGTTGGTGGTTTTTAGTTTTTGGTTGGTGGTTGAGGTAATAAGCGGTGATTGTTGAGTTGCAAATCAATGGAATTTGGTAGGTCAGCAATAACCATCAAAACCACTAACCAAAAACTATCAACCAGAAACCAACTGAAGCCGAAACTGCCCGCCAATACTCACAAGTTCATCGGATTGGCGACGGAGTTGCGTGGCGATATTTGCCAGTGAATACACCGCCTGAGAAGCCTCTTCCGCAGCAGCGCTTATGGAATGGGCATTGGTGATGACTTCTTTCAAAATGGCTGTTTCTTCATGGCTTGCATCATTGATATTTGAAACAAGATTTTGAATCGTTTTTGTGCCGTCAATAACTGACATGAGCTTTGTTCCGGCTTGTTCTGCAAGGTGTACACCGTTTTTTATTTCATCGAATTGCGATTGCATCATTTGTACCGATTCGCTTGTTTCTTGCCGAATCGCGCCAATCATCTGGCTAATTTCCTTCGTTGCTTTTTGCGTACGCTCGGCAAGTTTGCGCACTTCATCGGCAACAACCGCAAAGCCTCGTCCTTGCTCACCTGCGCGTGCTGCTTCAATGGCAGCGTTTAATGCCAAAAGATTCGTTTGGTCAGCAATTTCTTCAATCGTCGTCAGAATTTCGCTAATGCGTACGCTTGATTCGCTCAGGCGTTGCACACGCTCGGTGGAAGCCTCCGAAAGTTGATACATTTTACGCAAACGTTTCAATGTTTGTTGGAGCATTTCGCCGCCGGAAGCCGCAACAATACTATTTTCCTCACTTATTTCCCGCGCCTTATGCGTGAGTCGGGTATTGCTATCGCTTGAAAACATCACGTGTTGGATAGCCCGAGTGAGTTCTGTTACTTGTGCGGCTTGCTCTTCAGCAGTGGCGGCGAATTGGTGAGAGGAGTCGTCTAAGAGCGAGGAAGTCTGCGAGGCAAGCACCGAAGCGTGAGAGATTTGCTCGACGGTGAGGCGAAGTTTATCAACAGTTTGATTGTATTCTCCGTACAATGCGTTAATATCACGGTCTGTATCATTCGGCAATAACGCCGTTAGATTTCCACTGGCAAGATCGCGCATCACGAAAGACATTTTTTCAACGCTGGTGTGCAGGTGTTCACGCTGCTTTTCTGCGCCTAACCGCCTCTTTTCTGCTTCTCCGGCTAAGTGTTCTACTTCAATTTTTTTTTCCTCGACTCTATGGAGAGAGTCTCGAATTTTTTCAACCATGTCATCAAATGCCTTCGACAAAATGCCGATTTCGTCGGTCTGTTCAAGCCGAATCGCCGTGTGCATATTCCCGGAAGATACTCCTTCTGCGGCTTCCTGAATGCGGTGAATTGGTCGGGCAATAGCTCTTCCTAAAAGAAAAGCAAGTGCAATAACACTTGTAATGCTTACGAGTGAAATAATGCCGAGTACAATCGCAGATAGTCTAAAGTCAGCCTGAGCTTCTTTTTGATGAGTTTTTGCGCGTTCATTGTAAAACTGTGTAAGTACCGTCATTTCTGCTTGTACGGCAGTTTTAACTTCGTCGTTTTGCAATTCTATTTGCATTGCTGCGGCTTCTACGCTCCCGGATTTTTTCAAAGAAATTATCTCGTCGCACAAAGTATGATATGTTGCCAAGCCTTTTTGTATGCGCTGCACAAGAGTTTTCGTACTGTCGGTGTCCATCAAAGGTTGGATTTCCGCCACAAATTTTTCAATGAATTCAAAATCCTCTGCGAGTTTCTTCATCGTCTTTTTGATTTCATCCTCGCTCCGCCAATGGGATACAATCTGGTATTCACGTTTCCGAATCTGCTCCAGTTTTGTATTCATTCGTTGAACTTTGTTCAAAACAACAATGTCTTCACGTTGAAGCGTCTCCACACGAGTATTCATGCGCTTCAGAGCGAAAAAAGCCGCGATATTTGATGCAATAAAAATCACTATCACCAAACTAAATGACAGCAAAATTTTTTGCGAAATTTTCAGATTTCTAAACCATTTCATAGCGATAACCTCTAACACACAAAAAACAAAAATCAAGAGAAACAAAAAACCAAAAACGAGAAACAAAAAACCAAAAACTAACAACCAAAAACTACTTCCCAAGCACCATTCCCGAAAATGGTGGAATGTATGCTTGCAACATCACGAGCAGCCCCATCAGCAGTGCCAGCGCGATACTATGCCAAAACACATACCGCAGCGTTGCTGATTCCTGTCCTTCATTTCCCGTCGCCGCGCCCGCAACAACGATACTTTGAATGTTTACCATTTTCCCCATCACACCGCCTGAACTATTTGCAGCCGCCATCAGAACCGCGCTCAAACCAAGCTGTTCTGCGGTGATGCGCTGAAGCGAACCGAAAAGGACATTGGCCGACGTGTCTGAACCGGTAATCATCACACCCAGCCAGCCGAGTATCGTTCCGAAAAGCGGATACCACCAGCCTGTTTGCGCAAACGCAAGACCTAATGCGGCATCCAAGCCAGCATAGCGTAACACCATTCCTAGCGCAAGAATCGTGGAAATCGTCAAAAGCGATAATTTTACGAGGTGAAATGTTGCTTTATATTCTTGCCAAAGACCTCGAACACTATATCCCATGCGCCTTCCGGCGAATAGTGCTGCAAGTAAAATACCCGTTCCTGCGGTAGAAAGCCAATTCAGCGTGAATACGGCGTTCTCTAGTGTCGGCTTCAAAACAACAGGCGGGACGCGCTCTACAGCTTTATGCAAGTACGGAACTTCGATTTTAACTGCCGTCCAAGCATCTAAAAAGCCCTTCACTTGAGGGATTCCCCAAAGAAACACCGTCAACGTGAGTATTATCCAAGGTTCCCACGCTTGATAGTAGTTTTTGGTTGGTGGTTTTTGGTTGGTGGTTTTTGGTTGTTCGGTGTTACTTTTTTCTTGTTGTGATGCGGGTTTCCAGACTTTGAGAAAAAGAGTTACCGCAGCAATGGAAACAAGCGATGCGACAATATCCACCAGCCAAGGTCCGTGATAATTCGCCACCAAAAATTGCGGAACAGCAAACGAAATTCCGGCAATAAAAATTGCGGGAAAAAGCTCACGAACCGCACCAAATCCCGCATACATCCACACAAGCCAAAACGGTACGAGCATCGAAAAAAATGGTAATTGCCGCCCCACCATCGCGCTTAAATCCATCATCGGCAGCCCCGTTACGCCCTGAAGCGCGACAATAGGCGTTCCGAGCGAACCAAACGCAACGGGAGCAGTATTAGCGAGCAGTGCAAGTCCGGCTGCCTGAATTGCCGGAAAACCAAGCCCAATCAGCATTGCAGAAGTAACTGCGACCGGTGCGCCAAACCCCGCCGCTCCTTCAAAAAATGCTCCGAAACAAAACGCCACAAGCAAGAGTTGAAGACGTTTATCGGCGGTTATTCCCGTGATACTTTCTTGCACAACGTTGAACAAACCGCTTTTTTCGGTGAGTTTGTACAAAAAAATCATGTTCAAAATCAGCCAACCTATCGGCAGAAAACCAAATGCCGCGCCGTAAAGAGCCGATGCAGCCGCCATCGGAAAAGGAAAACCAAAGACCAGCGTTGCAATCCCAACAGCAAGCGTTAATGCGGTCAGTGCGGCATGATGCGCTTTTCTGCGAAGAAAAATCATCGCCATCATCACCACAAGCGGCAGCGCTGCTACGAGCGTTGAAAGGGCTTGGCTTTGAAGCGGGTTATAGGTTTGTTGCCACATTGAAGGTTGAGGAGTGTTGAGTTTTGAATGCTGAGTTTTTAGTGGGAAAAGTGTTAATGCCTGTCGTCTGTCATACCGACGCAGGTCGGTATCCATGACGCAACTACGTTTCCAATAGATTCCGACCTTCGTCGGAATGACAGTCCTTAGATGGTGAGTTTTTTCGCTGGCGTACTTTACTATCGCTACTTCTCAGCATTTGAGGTATAATGGAAATGTAGCCCACGTTCAAAGTGGACTACATTTGCGCGAAAAGTTTACTGAACAACGACACGACCACCAATAGATGCTCCATTGATGCTTGCGCGGTAGAAATAGACTCCCGAAGGGAGGTTTGTTACGTTCCAAGAAAATGCCTGCTGACCCGCTTGCAATGTGCCTTCGTGCAGTGTAGCGATAGTTTGCCCCAAAACATTGGTTACAAAAATTTGAACGCTACTAGCTTTTGGAAGATTCAGAACGATAGATGTAGAGCCGTTTGCAGGATTTGGTTGTGCAGAAATGCTTACTCCGACGAGTTCTTCTTGGCGGACACTTGTTGTGATGCTGGTTCTGCGGAGCAATACGCCGCCAACGCCCACAGCAAAAGCTGTACCGTTAGGCGTAACCCAAACACTGTTCAAATCGCCTGTTCCTGCGGGATTCGTTTCTTGCGTCCACGTTGTTCCGGCATTGCTTGTGCGGAGCAAAAAGCCTCTGCGCGAAGCAATTACGCCATTGTTGGCATCGGCAAAGTGAACCGACATCAAACGCGGGTCATCGTTGGCAACGCGGGCGATAGGTGTCATCTGCACTGTCCACGCGCTTGCGGCTGTATCGCCAGTAGTAGTGCGGGCTACAAAGGCACTTGGCGCAGATTGTGGCGAACCAACAACGAAACCTGTGTTATCGCTGGTGAAAAACAGATTTTGTGTACGAGGATTGCCCGAAGAGCCGTAAGGACGGGATTCCTGCCACGTCATGCCACCGTTGGTGGTGCGATAAAAGAAGCCCCCGCGAGCAATCGCATAGCCCAAATTTACATTGCGGAATTGAATCCCCGTTACGTCGCGTGTAGTATTGGCGCGGTCTCCAGCTTGACTTGTCCACGTAGCACCGCCATTAGTTGTGCCTTGAATTGCGCCGAGTTCGCCCGAAATCCAGCCCGTCATCTCGTTCACAAACGACACACCACGCAGCGAACCAGCGTATGCAGTACCCGCAAGCTGCGCTGCTGTTTGCGCTGTCCACGTCATGCCGCCGTTGGTGGTGCGAAGAATAGTTGCATTATCGCCGACAACCACGCCAACATTCTCATTCACAAAGCTTAGAGCGCGAAGCGTAACGTTTACGCCAGTCGTCGTTAGGCGCGTCCAAGACATACCGCCATTGGTAGTTTTGAAAACCGCACCGGAATCAGCAGCAATATACCCGACGTTTTGACTGGCAAAGCTAATTGCGCGTAGTTCTATTGTCGTGCCGATGTTTACTTGCGTCCATTGTGCATAGCTTGAAACAGTAGCAGCCAAAGCAATGAACGAAAAAACTAATGAGTTAATAAATCGTTTCATAAAATACCTCCGTTAAACACAAAAAAGTATGAATAAAAGTCTATTTTCTAAGAACTAAAACGTTTTAGTAATTCAAAAATTGCAAAAATTTTTTGGACTGCCAAAAACTTTTTTACAATTCTACAATTTTCAATGTTTTGATGAAATCATTGTCAAGTTCTACACCCCACCCCGCCCCAAGCGGTATCGGCATCACACCATTTTTTACTTCCAATACAGGCGAAACGACGCTTTTCATATAATTGTCGGTCTGAAACTCCTGATGTTTGCTTGCGTTTGGGGTAATGGCAATCACGTGGAGCATCACGGCGTGGTTATGCGCCACACGCGGACTGTGGGGTGAAATTTTCATACCTGCTTTTGCCGCCATTTGTGCAATCTTCAAAACCCGCAGAAAACCTCCGGCGTACATAACATCGGGCTGCACAATGTCCACAATGCGCTGCTCAATCATACGCCGAAACTGCGGCATATTCGTGTCCTGCTCGCCGCCAGCAATCGGGAGTTTGCTTGCTGAAGTAATGCGCTTGGTGAGTTCAAATTCCCGAAATTCGCATGGCTCTTCCAAATGCGCAAAACCCACATCGTGAAGCCGTTTGCAGATATTCATTGCCTCGGAAAAATCATTAAATGAGCCATTTGCATCGGCGTAGAGCGTTGCCGAATCGCCCAAAGCCTTGCGAAAGGCGGGAATCATCGCCTCGTCGCGTCCCGAATTTCCCGCTTTCATACGCCCCCCAACCTTGATTTTAACAGCATTTGCGCCGTATTCCGCTAATTTCTTTTTCACATTTTCGATGTATTGCTCAGGCGCACTTTCGCGGTCAAACGTCGTAACATAAACGGGCGTTTCGCGGCGTAAAATCTCGCCAAACAAGGCTGCAACAGGCTTCTGGGCAATCGTTCCGAGCAAACCGAGTATGGCATTTTCCACGTGTCCAACGCAATTCCAAAACGGCATTCCGCAAAATTTGTAATTGCTGCCCGCCCTGTACACGCCTTCTACCAAGGCTTCCACATCTCTGGCATCGTTGCCGATAAAAAACGGAGCGACCAAACCCAGCATCAAATCTCGCATGAGGAACATTCGGTTGTTCGCCGGCATCGTGTAAGGCGCATACCCTTTTGCCGAAACCCGCACAAAATAAGCCCGCTCAGGCTTCCAACCTTCAGCACGAAGCAGTTCAATCTTCTCAATGATGATTGGCTCTTTGAAGGTTGTTGGTAGTTTTTGGTTGGTGGTTGTTGGTTTTTGGTTGGTAGTTTTTGGTTGTTGATTGGCGAAGAGTTGTGGTGCGGAAATTCCTGCAACACCGCTTGAAATCAAGAATTGGCGGCGGTTCATGGGTGCTAGTTTTTGGTTTTTAGTTGCTGGTTTTTGGGTTTGGGACGGAAAACTTCTGTGTCGGATTTTACGTCGTTGAGCATGATATTTTTTGCAAATACATCCTCTGCAAACGTGATGTCATGTGGCTTTCCAGCTTGTTTAATGTCAATATCTTCCATAAAAATTCGCCGAATTGGTTCACCCTCCACGCCGGTAATTTTTATGCCTGTTTGCTCCACAAAGCCGCATGAAATCTTGCTTGCATAAACATCACTCATGCGCGTTGTGAAGAGGTTTCCACGCCACGAATGATAATCGGTCGTGAAGACAAACACGCCTTTTTTGCACGTGTCCATCGTGATATTTCGCAAGAAAATTTGTTCGATAAAGCCGCCTCGGTCGCGGTTGCACTTGAATTGAATGCCGTGCGCAGCGCGTGAAATCGTGCAGTTCTCCACAAACACATTCCGCACACCGCCCGACATCTCGCTGCCAATGCAAAAGCCGCTTCCCACGCCGCTTCGGAAGGTGCAGTTTCGCACAATCACGTTTTCCGTGCCGGGCGATTTCCACGCATCTTGGTCGCGCCCCGCCTTGATTGCAATGCAATCGTCATCGGTACTGATGGTGCAACGTTCAATGAGGACATCCTTGCAGGACTCAGGATCTATGCCGTCGTCGTTGGTCGTGCCGTGTTCGATGGTGAGATTGCGAAAGGTTGCATTCGTGCAAAACACCGGATGCACCGTCCAGAAAGGGCTTCCCTTCAGCGTTACGCCTTCAACAAGGATATTTCGGCAACCGTGAAATTGCACCAAATCGGGGCGCAAAAAATGTCCTTCGCCGAAGATTCTTTGTGCGGGTGGCACAGAATCTGGCGAATTGCCCAGCCTGCGCAGCGTGGTTTTATCAGGCTCTTGGAGTTTTTTCCACGTGTGCCAAAATTTTTCCGTTTGCCCGTCCAATGTGCCTTCACCGGAAATGGCGATATTGCTTGCGTTCAGGGCATAGACAAGTGGCGAAAAATTCATACACCGCGTTCCTTCCCAGCGCACCAACACAAGCGGTAGATAGTCCGCAGGGGGTACCGAAAACCGTAATGCCGCGCCGCGCTCTAAATGCAAATTCACGCCGGAGCGCAGACGCAGTGCGCCTTTCACGAAATACTCACCCGCCGGAACAACCACACGCCCACCACCTTGTTTCGCACAATCCTCAATCGCGGCTTGCAGAGCGGGTTTTGCGTCTGCCGTAGAATCCAGCACCGAAGCGGCTTTCACGCCATAGCTCGTAACAAGAAAATCCCGTTTTGGAAATGTCGGTGCTTTGATGCGGGAGAGGATGGTTTTTAGTTTTTGGTTGTTGGTTTTTGGTTGTTGGTTGGTAGTTTTTAGTTTTTGGTTGCTGGTTTTTGGTTGTTGGAATGCGTGAATTTGTGCGGCTTGTAGTAGCATAATTACTACGATAACACTATATTTGCTTGATATAAATTTCATGGAGAATGACAACAATGGAAATAAATTCGTTTGCCTTTGAAATACCGCAAATAACCTCGTTGCGTTTTACAAAAACCGCAATTATTCTCTATCTCAAGGATGGGCGCACATTGACCGCCCCGCTTTCACGATTTCCTGCAATTCAACAACTCACCCCACAACAACGCCGTAAATACAACATCTCCGGCGGCATTGCCCTTGATTTCGACGATGCTCAAGAAGTGTATCACATCTCGGATTTTCTCGGTCGAACCAACACAAACGGTCTCTAATCCAAAAACTAAAAACCACCAACCAAAAACCTACTTCTCATCCGTATTTCGTTGTGCTTCTTGTGATTTTCCTGTTTTGCTTCCTGTACCGCTAATAGCCCATAGTTCAATCGCGTCCGAAGCTGTTTCACCGTGTTTGGTCGCAACGGCTTTGAGCGTCGTCCAGCCTTCGGAAATGCCCATAGACCAGACAAAACCTTGCTTGCGGGACTTTTTACCAAGCGAAACATCGCCTGCAAAGAGTTCTACTTCATCACCATTCGAGAAAACCTCGATAGATGCTTGCGTTGAGGCTATTGTGTAGCCGCGTCGTCCGTTCCAATTTGCGTGAATGTGCGCCATCGGTTTGTCCTGTGTGCCGCGCAACCACTGGCTTTGGTAGAAGCGATAGACCGATTTCGGCTTGCGGTCAAAAGTCATCATTCCTTTTTGATTGATGTGCGGAATGTTGCCGATTTTGGCAAAACTGGCAAAATCAAACATATTCCAAAGTGTTCCTCCCGCCACGAATGGTGCGGCTTCGATGGCTTTCCAATAGGCTTTGTGGAAATCAATTTGATAGCTTTCGGAATGGTCAAAAATTGCGGGATTCGTGGTGAAATAATCGTTTTTCCCTTCCGCACCGTATTCACTCACAAGCACCTTCCACGTAGGATATTTGCTGTGTTCGCGCTCTAATTCATGCCCGATGTCGCTGTATTTTCCTTCGTACCAACCGAAGTACCGATTGCGCCCTTGCACGTCGGTAAGCGGCATAATTCGGTCATCGGCGAGGTCGTTTTGTGCTTGAATTGTCGGGCGCGAGGGGTCTAAATCCTTTGCCGTTTTTTCCAATTCCCGCGTGATTTTAAGCGCCCATTCGGTGTCTTCGCTGTTGAAAAAATTACGATAATACTCGTTTCCAACGCCCCAAACCACGATACTTGCGTGGTTGTAATCGCGGGTAATCATCTCTTTCATCTGCTTTTTTGCATTGTTCAAAAACGCCTCGCGCCCAATCGTGTTCACCACCGGAATTTCCGCCCAAACAATCAACCCCAGCGAATCACAAAGGTCGAGAACGTAGGGATGATGCGGGTAGTGAGACAATCGCACGTAGTTTGCACCCATTTGCTTGATAAGCACAAAATCCTCGCGCTTCCTTGAAGAATCTACCGCCCAGCCTTTGCCGTAAAAATCCTGATGCACGTTCACACCGCGCAGTTTCACGGTTTTTCCATTCAAAGCAAAGCCGGAATCCGCATGAAACCTGTACGAGCGCACACCAAACTTCCACGAGTTTTGGTCAATAAACGCACCCGTAGAATCGAACAAACTAAACTGCGCCGTGTACTGATGCGGTGTTTCAGGCGACCACAAATACGGTTGGGTTAGAGTTATTAGTTTTTGATTGTTGGTTTTTGTTGGTTGATTGCCATTGCCGACGACAAATTCTTTTTGTTCGCTGGAGGCGAGAAACACGGTATCATGCGCTGTGTGGACGATTTCGCCCATTGGATTCAGGATATTTGTTTGCAAACGCACCGTTTTTCCTGCGGCTGCTTTGGAACGCAAAACGGCTGTAACGCTCACCATTGCTTGGTTTGGAGTTACGCTCGGCGTAAAAATTCGCGGTGTTTTGACAAAATGCTGTTCCCAAATAAGTACGTGAACATCGCGGTACAAGCCGCCTTGAAAGTTGTAATCGGCTGTATGCGGCGCAATATCGTAGTTGTAGCGATTGTCCACGCGCACGGCAAGAACGTTCGGTTTGTCGAAATTCACAAACTGCTTCACGCCTTCTTCTCCGGCATCAAAAGCATGAATAGCCCAGTGAAAATCCGTGTAGCCGCCTTTGTGCTTGCCCAAATACTTGCCGTTCAGCCACACATCGGCAACTTGATTCGCGCCCAAAAAGTTGATTTTAATGTACTTGTTTTTGTACGCCGAAGGCACGGTAAACGTGGTGCGATACCATCCAAACCCGCGCCGATACATCTCCGAAATGTCGAGAGAATCTTTGATGCCACGCTCATCGAAGGTATCATGCGCATTCCACGTGTGCGGCACGGAAACCGCTTCCCAGCTTGCATCGTTGAACTTCGGTGTTTCGGCGTTTTTGAGTTCCAGCGTGTCTTTCACAAATTTGAATTTCCAGCCCGTTTTAAGCGGAATCTCTACACGCGAGGATTCACGCGGCTTCCAGACGACGTTAGTGTATTCTTTGGGCGGAATAACGATGTGAACAAACTTCGCTTCGTTTTCGCCCATGTCGTAGGTGAGTTCGCGGTTTACGCCAAACTGCTCGGCGCGAAGTTGGACGCGAACACGTTGTTTTATCGGGCTTACAAGCAGCATGAATACTTCATTTTCGACAACTTGTTTGCGCTGAAAAGCAACGTGATAGCAGTTCGAGGCAATTTTGCTCGTAATGTCTTCCTCGAAATTGCGCCGCCTGCCGCTTGTTTTCAAGCCTTTGATGTCGGTCGCCGTCCACGAATCATAGCTGAAAAGGTTGATAGTACGCCCTTTGTACGGCACATTCATCAGCGCAAACCACGAGTATTCGCGGTAGTTCGGGTAAAAATCTGCGCTTTTTTCCGTCGGACGAAAACCCAAGAGCGATTGCGCTTCGGCAGATTCGACGGTTTTGTCTGAAAGCCGCATATTTTCTTGCTTGGAAGGCGTAAGCATCATTTGTTTTGTGCCTTGCAAACCGCCTAATTTCAGGTCTTGTGCGGTGAGTTGCTGGGTTAGTAGCAATAACAGAAAGAATAATTGACCGCAGAGGCGCAGAGGCGCAGAGAAGAGTATTTGTGCGGCTTTTAGAGCAATATGATTCATATATTTTTTTGCCAAAACTTTGTTAAACGTTGATTATTTCTTGACCTCCGCGCCTCTGCGGTCATTTCTCTTTTTCTGATGATTATTTCTTCTTCCAAACAATCTCTTTCGCGCCGGAAAGCTCATTATTCCTTGCTTGCACGGCTTTGGGCAACATTTCGCTACATTCCAAAAGCGCAGGTGCGTTTGTCCAAAGTTCGGCATTATTCACGCGAAACAAATTACTCTTCGAGGCAGTAATGACGGGCTTTTTGAGGGAAACACCCGCAAGTTTTTGCGCCTCGACCACAAAACCCGTTGCAGAAAAACTTGCCGCTCCGATGCTTGAAATCATGCTTTTCTCATTCGCCGTCGAGTCCATAAGCCGCACACGGACGTTTTCCATTTGGATTTTGTCAGCATATCCAAGCGCAATGAGCGCGGGAGCGTTGGCAAAATCAGCATTTCCGATGCGGCTTTCGTACTTGTAATTGCGGTTCCCTTTCGGTTTGCGGGCTTTCGTCATAGCCGCACAGTTCCTTGCTTCCAGCGTGATATTCCGAAGCGAAATGGAGGTGATATTTTTGTCAGGATGCCCTGAAATCAAGATTTTACCTTGTGTTCGGGCGGAGATGTCGTGAAAACTCAGATTTTCCATTGTTCCCAAAGCAAACGACGAATCTTTGCGGTCTAAATCCACAAAAATCGGATAATCGTAAGGATGCCGCGAACCGCCGTCAATACTGATGTTCTGGAAGGTGATGTTGCGGTGCGTGCCGCCTTCAATCATAAACAGCGCAATGCCGTAGCGCGTGTTGCGAATGCTGCAATTCGAGAAAATGCAATTTTGCATCACACCAAGCGAACCTGTTCCCAGCTTCAACGCCGCATCGTCACTTTCAATCACGCAATTCGAGACGAGGATATTTTCTACGCGCCCACCTTGTCCTTTCAGGCAAATTCCATCGTCGCCCGTAGAAATGAGGCAATTACTGATGCGGACGTGGGAGCAATCGCTAATATCGAATCCGTCCGTGTTGGGGACACGAGGGTCGTTGTAAAGTGTTACATTGTCAATGGTTACATCAGAACAAGAATCCAAAAAACACGTGTGCGAAGGAGAATTGATAAGCCGCACATCGCGTAATTGCACACGCGAACAGCTCACAAAGCGCAGCCAATGAACGGGGCGCTCCGGAAGCGGCTCATAATCAAGCGTGTCGCCCTTCCAAAAGCCCTTGCCCTGACCATCTATCGTTCCCTGCCCGATAATGGCGATATTGCTTGCCGCGTGAGCATAGAGGAGATGTCGGCGATTGTCGCGGGGTTCGGTCGAATAATCGTTGATATTGTCGCTGCCCAGCAAAACCGCACCGTTACTGAGTTCGAGCGTGATATTACTTCTCAAGTTCAGCGTTCCCGTCAAAAATGTTCCTGCCGGAAACAGCACCGTTCCACCGCCTTGTTTGGCACAAGAATCAATCGCGGCTTGCAAAGCGCGTGTATTCAGGGTTTTGCCGTCGCCGATTGCTCCAAAGCGCGTTACATCAAGCGTCTGCGCTTCCAATCCAAGCGCCCAACAACTAAAAACCAACAACCAACAACTAAAAACCCTCATAAAACCTCCGCGCGTTTTGCAAGACGCTCAACGTCTTTTTGGTGAATAGATTGAACGACGGTGAGAAACTCACGTGCTGTTTGTGAATAATTACGTTTGTTTGCAGCATCCACGCCACTTCGGAGCGATTCGGGGACGATGCTCGTGCCTTTAATTGCAGCAAGAATGCTTGTGGCTACCGCCGCGATTGATTCCGCATCACGCCCGTAGAAGAGGCTTGCTTTCAGGGTTTTCATGTAATCGCCATTGCCGTATTTGAGCGCGGCAAGAGCAATCGGCACATTTTCCACGCAAGCAATCCGCGACGGACGACCAATGTTAGTGCGGTCTCGGAGCATTTTTGGTGTGTCGTTGGGTGCAGTTCCGTCGAGAATATTTTTGAGTTGTTTCGGCGAAAGCTGCAAGTACGGAAGCACCGCGAGTCGCGCCTTGCGGATAAATTCGTCCTGCGAATCGCTTGTTTTCACGCTGGAAAGTACATCTTCCAGCGCAAGCCGCGTACCATCTTTCGCAACCCTCAAAGCCGCATCCAGAGCCGCATCGAGAGTACCATCTTTTTGAAATGCGACAGAATATGCCGCCGCATTCACGCCTGCGCCTTCCAACGCAAACGATTCCGTGTGCGCCGCACCAAAGCTCGTTACTTCGTCGTAAGCACGCCAAGGGTCGCCGACGTTCACCGCACCCACCGGCAGCACAATTCCTTGAAAGCCCTCATTTAGCCAATTCCCAACGCCCGCCGTGCGCGGTTCGGCATTATTGACGGCGTTGCGCTGATACACGTAGCGTTCAGGATACCAGAGCGGACGGTCATTTGGCGGCATTTCCGCGCCTTTTTCGGCAATCCAAACCTTCTTTTCAGTGATTTCTTTCACGAACAAATCCGCGTAATCGTAAGCGTCCAAATGGTCTTGGTGGCGAGTGTACACGCCAAGTAGCGCCTCAAGATTGAGCGTGTCGTCGGTAGTGCGCCCGTCGCCTTTGCCGGGTTCTTTTTTGTTGGGTTTAGTTGGAGGCAAAAAGCGCGTAAAATCGTGGTTTGCGAAGTCTGCTTTGGTTTGTTCGGGCAGATTATTTTCAATCGAACCGCCCATTGCATCGGCTACAACAAAGGCGTAGAGCGCACCGGAGAGTTTATCGGCGAGCAAGGGTGCTGTGCGTTGTTGCAGTTCACTTGCTTTTGCATCATGTGCCTGTAAGCTATGTGTGAAGCGGCTTGCAAGGAATGAACCAAGCGCTAATCCAAAAAAATTACGGCGTTTCATTTTTGGTTTTTGGTTTGTCGTTTTGGTTTTTTTTGTGTGATGGTGTAAGAGCAGATGGTGTAGAGCAAGTTCAAAGCCAATGACGAACAACGAGAAACCAGTAGCTAAAAACCAAAAACTAACGATTCAACTTCTGCTTTTCCATTTCCTTATCATTCACGTCCAAGCCCAGTCCCGGTGCGGTTGGGATGTACAAAAAGCCATCTTCAAACTTCAATGAGTTGTTGAATAGTACGCCCAAGCCCATTTCAGGGCGCATACCCGAAAACTCTTGTATTTTCGCGGCATTGGTGATGCTTCCCACTAAATTCAGCGTGGCTGCGGTGGCGAGCGTGGGGCGCGTGTTGTGCGTCATCACTTCTTTCTCGAATGCTTGAGCCATCCCAGCAATTTTTTTGCACTCCGAAAGTCCGCCGCACTTGATTACGTCAAGGTTCAGCGTGTCGGGATTGCCCGTAACAATGAGGTCGCGGAATTGCCATTTGTTGTACTCGTGTTCACCTGCATTCACATCGCAGGGAAGAGCTTCCACAACTTGCCGTAGCCCGTGATAATCCATGCTCGAAACAGGTTCTTCAACGACTTTGATATTGAAATGTTCGTAGAGTTTCAAGCCAAGTTCTATCGCTTTCCCAGCCGTATAGCCGTTGTTGAAATCAACGAACAATTCGATATTGTCGCCGATTGCCTTGCGGACGGCTTTAATGCAATCGTAAGTAAAATTGAACGGCGGATTGCGGTCGCGGTCGTAGAGCTGCATCCGAGATTTGACGGTCTTGTAGCCCTGTTCAACGAATTTTGCAGCTTCGGCAGCCATTTCGTCAGGTGTCTTGAAACCGCCGTTTTTGCGCCGTCCGTAACTTCCATAGACGGCAACTTTTTCCACGCCATTGCCGCCAAGCAGCTTTGAGACTGGCTTTCCAAGAAGTTTTCCTTTCAAATCCCAGAGTGCATTGTCCGCTCCTGCCACTGAACCCGGCACAAATCCTGAGTTTCCGCCCTCGAAGCCTTCAAAAAACATCTCTTTCCAAAGGTATTCGCTGTCAAACGGGTCTTTGCCGACAAGTACCGGCTTCAAGATTTTTTCGACAATCATGCCCGCAACAGGCGTAAATTCGTGGTCGCCTTCGCCCCAGCCTGAAATTCCGGCATCGGTTTCAATCTTCACATACAAGGCTTTATCAAAGATGTAGGGCTTGACATTGGTGATTTTCACGCCTGATTTTGCGGCATCGGAAGGAGACTTTTTTTCTTGTGCAGCGTGTACGAACGAAGGCTGGGAAATCAGCATTGATGCGCTTCCCAGCCCCAGTGTTTGCAAAAATTGTTTGCGGTTCATAAAATTGGAAATGGTCTGGGAAAATGCTAATTTTCGTTGTTATACGTTGCTTGTTTACTTATTTTTTGAAGGTGCGATTATGTCATCACTTCATCCGTTTGTTGCTGAAACGCTCAAACATCTCCATATTTCTCCTGAAGAGGCTGCGCGAGCTTTTGCTATTTCTGCGACGAAAAGGAAACTTGAATTGCTTCAATCAGAGCGAAATCAACTTGAGCAAAAATATCAGATGTCATTTGAAGACTTTGAAAAACGGATACTTGCCCGACAGAATGAAGAAATTTTTGAAGAATCCGATGATTACAATGATTGGATGTTCTCTGTACAGCTAGAACCAATTCTAGCTCAACGACTACAAAAACTTGAACATTTGGAAGTAGTCTAATGAATATTCTTTTTCCAAGCAAGGTTGTATCACAGTTTCAGCACATTATCATTCATTCAAACGTCTTTCTTATTCTTGAAGACGATGAAACTTTTTCATACAAATTCAAGGGTGATTTTGTACTCAGTACCAATAGTCGCTTCGTTGTCCGTGATTATTATTTTCCCGGTGGACGGCGCAAATACTCATATCATCTGCAAGACAGCAATGCAAACCTCATTTTTCGTTATGACAACGAACCGCATTGGGCTTCACTTCCAACATTTCCGCATCACAAACATCTACCTGATTCCGTGATAGAATCTGCCGAAATGACGCTTGAAATGGTCTTTGCGGAGATTGAGCAGTTGTTGAATGCACAAATGTAACTTGGTTTTTGGTTGCTCGTTTTTGGTTTTTGGTGCTGTTTGCATGAAGCTAAGGATTGAACGAAAAATAAGTGGATAGACTTTTCTTCGTAGCACAGACATTCTTGTCTGTGTCCAAAATGAGCGAAGCGAATAGTCTTCAAAGTCTGTTTTATGCCGCTTTCGGTAATTACGCCTTGCGGCGTTAATGGCACAGACAAGAATGTCTGTGCTACGTCAAAGATTGAATAATTATTCTTTCGCTATTCCTAAAAACCAAAAACTACCAACTAAAAACTAACAATCACTGCCGTATCTGCCCATTCAATTCCCGCACCCAGCCGCCGCGAGTCCAATCGTTTGCAGCGTTTTGAACTGCACCCGAAAACTGTGCCGGAGAGAAGAAACTACCGAGTGTTTGGGGATTAAACGTGGATGCGCCGCTTCCAACGAAATTATTCAAATCAACCCCCTGAACCGCCGTCAGTGCATTACCAAACCGCGCCATTTCAAGAAACAACGCCGCGCCGGAGTGGTTGTTTCTGCGATTATTGAACAAATATGAGTTTGCAAAAACACCGCGTGTGCCTAAGTCTGTTGCAGTAAAATTATCAAACCGTATTGCATTTTCCGGCATTTCCGTCAAAATACCATTATAAAGCCGACCAAATGCACCATTGCGTACACGAACACCGTAATTCGGAAAGCCCGAAGCCTGCCCGGGTCCAATGCCCGTGAAGTTTGCAATCGTACCATCGGTGCGAGGTTCGGTGGTATTGCTTGAGCCGTCGGGAGAATTACGCAACTCGAACACCCGCTCTGCTGCTGTGTCGCGGCGCTGCATACCCAGCCAAAACTGCCCCTGCCCCCGCCAGCCAAAATCCGCGCGAAACTCGTACTGACCGCTTCCAAAGACAGCTGCATACTTCACATTCACCGTACCGCCATAAAAACGAATACCTTGATTTGCACTGTTAAACACGGTCAAATATTCAGCTTTTGTGCCGCGTCCAACGCCGTGAAAGCTAATGCCATTTAATTGAAAACTTCCGGTATTCGGCAAAATCTGCCCGGCATATTCGACGCGAATGTAGCGCAGCGAACCGGAGTTGTCATCATCGTTCATTCCGCCGAATGCGCCGACACCGCCCGGAATCACCGAACCCGCACCAGCACTTGTTTGAGCGCGACCGTTAATGACTAATCCAGCCCAATCACCACGATTAGCCATATTGCGCAGCGTACGCTCACTCGTCATCACAATCGGGTTTTCGCGTGTGCCTTCAGCGATAATCTGTGCGCCTTGTGAAATGACCAGCATCGAAGCCAAATTTGCACCGCCAAACCGCGCATAAATCCTTGTTCCGGGTTCAATCGTCAGCGTTCTTCCTTCATCCACAAAAACCGCTCCGTCCAAAAACCAAGGACGTGCCGCAGAAAAAACGTAATTCGCATTGATATTGCCCCGCACACGGCGCATTTGCTGACCTGCAACAAGCGTATCAGCAACATTAAACGTTGCGCCGACCACTGTTACGCGGTACTCCAAAGCAGGTGCGGTGCGCCCTTGAACGTCAGTGAGCAAAATTGAATAATTCAGCACATCATTTTCACGCGCCGTAGCTGGAATCGTATCTACAAGTTCCAAGCGGTCAATAAATTTATCCGAATAGGTGCGCTTGATAACTTCCGTTTGCCCACGCCGCACCGACAGTTCTTTTAGCCCACCGGCGGCTTGCAGACTAAGCCGGAGCGTAATCGTTCCGCCCGGCACTTGCCGTGCTGTATTGACGTTATCCGAAAAAGCAACAACAGGTTCTTGTGGAATAAATACGTTGTCGGTGTAACATCCAGTTATGCCCAGAGTGAGCATAAAGGCTAGAATGGTAGAAATGATGCGGGGTTTCATAGTGGCAAATGGATAGTATTTTTGAGTTGATAGTATTTTTTGAATGATAGTTGTGTGCCGAAATTATGTAGAAGTAGCTATGTAGAAGTAACTATGTGAAGGTAGCTTGCAGCCTCGCCATTACCTGCTTTTGCAACGACGAGGCGCAAACAGCCTTTCCCCTTCAGGAGAGTGTGTGTATGAAGATTTCTGAAAGAACAACGAAAATATTTTCTTACAACCCAGCGTATTGCCGACCATTACCAGTTAAACATCGTTCCATCAAGTTTCCGATTGACAGGCAAATAAGCGCGTTTGTACTCATATTTTGCAGCTAAGGCTTCGTCAATATCAATGCCCAAACCGGGTTTGTCGGTGATATGCAAATACCCTTTGTCGTAGTAGTATTCATGCGGGAATACGGCATCGGTTTCACCCGTATGGCGCATATACTCTTGTACGCCAAAGTTATTGATAGCAGTGTTGAAATGCAGTGCTGCCGCCATTGTTACAGGCGAAAGGTCAGTCGCACCGTGAAAACCCGTGCGAATGTGGTACACGCCCGCCATTGCTGCAACTTTCAAACCATGCGTAATTCCACCGCCTCTGAGCAAGGACATCCGCACATAATCAATAAGTTGCTCGGTGAAAAGCGTCGTGTAATCGTAAATCGTGTTAAAGACCTCACCAACGGCAAGCGGCGTAGTTGTGTGCTTGCGGATGATTCGGAAGCCTTCTTGCAATTCGGCTTGCACAGTATCTTCCAGCCAAAAGAGATGATACGGCTCTAACTCTTTACCCAACCGTGCAGCTTCTATCGGCGTTAGGCGGTGGTGGCAATCATGCAAGAAATGATGCTCTTCGCCGTAGGTATCACGTAATTTTTTGAAAAGTTTTGGTGTGAAATTCAGATATTTTTCGGTGGACCATTCGTTTACTGCCGGAAGCCCGGAAGCGTCATTTTGTGCGGGTTCGTAGTACATTTTCTCTTTGGCAACGCCGTATGTGCTTTGTAAACCCGGAATGCCCGACTGTGCGCGAATTGCCAAATATCCCATGTCAATATATTTCCCGACTTCATCAATCGTCTGCTCCAAGTCCGCGCCGTTGGCGTGTCCATAGACCATAACCCCTGTGCGGCTTCTGCCGCCAATGAGATTGTACACTGGCGTATTCAGTGCTTTTCCTTTGATGTCGTACAGTGCCATATCTACCGCCGCAATCGCACTCATCGTAATCGCGCCGCGCCGCCAATACACGCCCCGATAGAGATATTGCCAAATATCCTCAATATCAAACGGGTTACGCCCGATAAGGCATGGAATCACATAATCTTCTAAGTACGAAACAACCGATTTTTCGCGTCCGTTCAGCGTTGCATCGCCAATGCCGTACACGCCTTCATCAGTCATAATTTTCAGCGTAATAAAATTCCGTCCGGGACAGGTAACGATTACTTTTGCGTCGGTGATTTTCATAGTGGTTTTGGGTTTCTGGTTTTTAGTTTTTGGTTGTTGTATGACTTCAAAATCCAATCGAATTTCCACCGTCCACAGGCAGATTCACACCCGTAACGTATTTCGCGGCATCAGAAGCAAGATATACTGCGGCATAGCCAATATCGGACGCTTCTCCAAGCCTTCCCATCGGTGTTCTGCCCATAACCTTTGCTTTGCGTTCTGCATCGGAATCAAGTGCTTTGCGGAGCATTGGTGAATCAATAAATCCCGGCGCAATAGCATTGACGCGGATTCCGTGCGGAGAAAGATCGCTTGCTAAAATGCGCGTCATGCCCAGAACTGCGGTTTTTGATGCCCCGTAAGCTGCAACTTTGGAAAGACCGTACATTGCTGCCATTGAGGTAATCATAATAATTGAACCATTCTTGCGTTCCGTCATACCCCGTGCCACTTCTCGCGTTAGAGCAAAAACTGCGTTGAGATTCGTTTGAATAATGCGGTTAAATTCTTCATCGGTGAGGTCGAGGGCGTGTTTTTTCAGATTGATTCCGGCGTTATTTACCAAAATATCTATCGCGCCATGCTCTGCTTCAATGCTACGCACAAGTTCCGGCAACCCCGGAAGATTGCTGACATCATTCACAACAAATGCAGCATTTACGCCAAGTTCACCAACTGCTTCCTTCAAAACCTCTTCACGCCGCCCGGTAATGACAACCTTTGCTCCTGCTTCCAAAAAGGCTTTTGCTATGCCGAGACCAAGCCCTGTGCCGCCTCCAGTGATAAGTGCGAGTTTATTTTCGAGTGAAAAAGGGGTCATTGGTGGTTTTTAGTTTTTGGTTGGTGGTTTTTGGTTGGTAGTTCGTAGTTTTTGGTTTTTAGTTTTTAGTTGGTGGTTTTAGTTGGTAGTTGGTAGTTGGTGGTTGGTGGTTGGTGGGTAATGGTTGTAAAAAAGAAACCAAAAACCAGAAACCAAAAGCTAAAAACCAAAAACCATCAACCAAAAACTAAAGAGTATAAGACACACCGAAACGCATAGACCAGCCATAGAATTCGACGTTGGAAATGCGGCTACGGAGTCCGAAAAATTCAAGACGCGGCTGATTGAGGAGGTTCAAGAACTCAGCATAGAGGCGGTATTTGTCGAATCGGTAGGAGGTGTTTACGTCTAATTGCCAGCGTTCTTCGGCATATTCATCGCGCTGCCCGTCGGGACCAATGTTGAGAATAAATCGCCCGTTGTAATTGAGCGAACCTTTCACCGCAAAACCGCCAATGTCATACGAAAGCGCGAAATTGCCTGAGTGCGGCGACTGCCCCGGAAACGAGATATTCTGCCGTGTTTGCGTAAATGCTGCGGATTGAGTAAACGTGTAATTTGCATACACGCCCAAACCATTGAAGGGGAACGGCAGAAAATCAAGGTTTGCCTGCACATTAACTTCAGCACCAAGCACCGATGCTACTTCGCCGTTATCGTAGGTGGTAAAGCGCACACGGTCGCTCGCCAAGCCGTCAATGCCAAACTGTTCTGCCGGAACAAAATCTATTTTCGTGTAAATAAATCGGTCAATGCGTTTGTAGAAAAATCCACCCGAAACAATCCCCACATTTGGCAAAAAGTATTCTGCCAAAAGGTCAGCATTCATCGCACCGGAAGGACGAACATTGGGATTACCGCGAGTAACGGTCAAGCCTTCGGGGTTAATATCCTCAATCGGGACGTATTGGTTAAAATCAGGACGTGCATAGCTAAAGGTCAGCGCACCGCGCAAATTCAGGAGTTCCGTAGGGCTGTATTTCACGTGAACGCTTGGCAAAACGAAGGTGTAGTTAGCTGCTTCGTCGCGGCGCGAGGTACTAAGCCACCTGTCGCCCGTTGCGCGAACTTGATTCGCAGCATTTGCCAACTGCGTATGCTCCACACGCACACCACCCAAAAACATCCATTTATCCACCAAAAGCCGCGTCATTGCGTAGCCGGAAAGCACCGTTTCATTTGCATCCCAGAAATATGGGTCGGAAATGCGACGCATACCGTTGGAATCAGGCAGGAAGCGGTCGCGGTTGTTGCGATTTGCCTCAAAATACTCCCGCATACGAATATGATCAACCGTCGGACCAATGCGGAGTTGGCGATTGTAAAAGCGAATATCTTCGTAGTTATCGCGGAAACGGGCAAAAAATTCATTTTCGTCCGGTGCGCCAACGAAGTTGTAATCAATGTTCATACGGTTGCGAGCATTGTTTAGCGAACGAGCTTTGATGCCTGTTTTGAAGACACCGAAGTAATCACCGATTTGATAGTTCAACGTTGCGTTAATTCTTGCAACAACATTTCGTCCTGCATTGCGAATATTATCATCGGCATAGCTCTGGAAATCGTTGTAGGTAAGCGGGTTGTAGATGTCGCGCACCGTTGCAACAGCTTTGGGCAAATCAGTGTACAAACCACGAATTTCCATATCAATATCGCGGGCATTGAAGTTAATGCGAGGAAATATGCGCTCTGCACGGTTCACCGTTACGAAAGCCCCATAATCAATGAGCCAAGCACCAGTGCGGGATTCACCCGTTAGCGAGATATTGAGGTTGTCGCGTTGAATAATGCGATTCGAGGTTTGAATTTGCATCCGCCCCAAGCGAGAAAATTCGGGCGTTACAAAGGTTCCGCTATTCGGTCGAAAGCGTAGAACTCGGCGTACATCCTCGTCGTTGATGTTGCTGTACTGCACATCAAAAATGAGGTTTGAGGTATTGTTAAATTTGTAATCCAGCGTGATTCCCGCACCAATGCGCCGACGCTGCGTTGTTTGGTCGCGGTAACGGTAATCATTCATCACAAAAACACTGTCGCCGCTGCGATGTGGTTGAAATTTTGGATCGGCAATAACGCTTGGCGCAAAGCGGCGAAAGCCCCAATCAGTAACCTCAATGCGGTCTTCACCGATATTTGCTGAATAAAACGTAAAGTCCGTGCGCACACCCAAACGCCCGTCTTCGACTTCGTTATCTTCAAAAAAGCGTTGATTCCAGCCGACTTTGCCAATACCCGTAAATCCGCCAATAAGGTTGTTGTAACCACCGCCCAACTCCGCTTTAATTTTGGGTTTTAAGCTCTTCGCCATCGGTGTCCGTAAATTGACCGAACCGCCGATTGCGTCGCCGTCTTGGTCGGGTGTGAGTGCTTTGGTAATTTCCATCGAAGCAAGCAAATCCACCGGAATAAGGTCGAGCGACGCACCGCGACTGCCTTGCTCTTCCGTGCTGACAAGCTGTTCACCATTCATATTCACCGTCGTAAATGCAAACGGCGTTCCGCGTAGCTGCACACGATTACCTTCGCCGCGATTTCGCTCAATTTGTACGCCCGGAACACGCTGCAACGCCTCGCCGATATTCAAATCGGGAAAACGGCTGATGAGGTCTGCCGAAACGATATTTTTGATATTGTCCGCCGTGCGCTGCTGATTGAGCGCCTTTTGCTGCCCTTCCAAGTTTGCCGACACGACAACTTCATCGGTCAGAACAGCCATCGGTTTCATGGTGAAATTTTTTATCGTGAGTTCACCCACTTTCACTGTCAGCGTAAGTTCTGCTTTCTCAAACCCCAGATAGGAAGCCGTTAGCGTAGCCTCCCCGACAGCAACGTTACGGATGTAATACTCGCCTTTGGTGTTGGAGACAGCACCGTTATTTGTTCCTTTTACCACAATACTCACGCCTGCAAGCGGGTCGCCGGAGAGTTTATCGGTGATTTTTCCTTTGATTTCGCCGGAAGCCCAAAGCAGATTTGAACAAGCAAATACACTGATGATTGTTACCAAAAACACGTATTTATGCGCTACGTGTTTATGTGCTAGAAATGTGCTGCGCAGAGCGAAACGGAGGTAAGAGAGATTCATGGTACACACAAAAAATTGAGATGAATCGAATGAGATGATTCTGTTTGAAGAAAATACTAAAACGTTTTAGTATTTAGTGTAAAAAAAATTTCGGTGCAATGCGAAATTTTTCTGGTGAGCAATTACAAA
This sequence comes from Candidatus Kapaibacterium sp., assembly GCA_025455065.1. Classification (GTDB taxonomy): domain Bacteria; phylum Bacteroidota; class Ignavibacteria; order Kapaibacteriales; family UBA4661; genus PH2015. Next base: position 39,161 of record JALONG010000052.1, read on the forward strand.
GGAAGACTGCTTGAGATGTTTATCAATCAAGAAATCTGAACACACGTATAAACGATTTGAAAGCGAAAAATTTTATCTCAATGAAGAAAAGATACTACGATTTGAGATAAATTTTCTTTACTTTTGTAAAACGTTTTAGCAAAAGTACAACACGAAGTTTTTTTACGCAAATTTTTTTTCGCTTATTGCGAAAATATTTATCAAAATGTTTTGAGGAAACCGCTATGCCCACAACTAAAACCACGATTAAAGACGTAGCAAAGCAAAGTGGCGTTTCCATTTCAACGGTTTCTGCGGTTTTGAACGCCACAGGCTGGGTGCCGGACGAAACGAAAGACCGCGTAGAACGTGCTATAGATGCGCTAGGCTATCGCCCGAACCGCATTGCACAAAGTCTGAAAAAACGCCGCTCCAATGCTTACGGAATCATCGTTTCCGATTTGCTGAATCCCTATTTCACCGAGATAGTAAGCGCATTACAACTGCGATTGCTGGAAGGCGGAAAGTATTCGTTTATTTTTAATTCCGACCGAAGAAGTGATTTAGCCGACAAAAGTTTTGAATTTATTTTAGACCGCCAGCTTGACGGAATCGTGCTGATAAGCGATTCGGTCAGTGAAAAAACTGTCCGCAAATACAGCAAAAAATATCCCGATGTGCCAATAGTTGCTATTGAGCGCGATTACGATTTGGACAGTATTTATACCCTGCTCGTAGATTCAGAAAAAGCAGCTTTTGAAGCAACAACGTTCCTCATCAATCTTGGGTACAAGCGTATTGCAATGATTACCGGTCCTTCTTCCGGCGTGGGAAGCAGCACCTACGGGCGTTTGCAGCGTACCGAAGGCTACAAACGCGCCTTGCGATTAGCAAAATTGCCCGTGAATGACGATATTATTTTAGAAGGCAATTTCCGCATGGAATCCGGCGAACAGGCAATGCACAAACTCCTTTGCTTGCCTAAGCGTCCCGATGCGGTGTTTGCAGCAAACGACCTTATGGCTCTCGGTGCAATGAAGGCGTTGAAGCAAGTAAATTTGCATATTCCTGGTGATATTGCCCTTATGGGATACGATGATATTGCCTTAGCATCAATGGTTTCACCTGCCTTGACAACGCTTGCTATGCCGAAAAAATCTCTTGGCGAAAAAGCAGCAGAAATTCTCCTGCAATTAGCCGAAGAAGAACCGGAAAATAATGACATTGAGCGCGTGCAATTTTTCAGTGCTATGCTTGTACCGCGTGATTCGGTCTGAGTTTTCCGTATCATTTGAGAGAAAATTTTACCATGCCTACCATCAATTACAATGCTATAATCGAAGCTATTCTTACGGCTTCAGACCCACAAACTGCTGTTCATCGCTTTGTGAAGCGAGAAGGAATGGTGCTGTCGTGTAACGGAAAAACGTACAATTTGGAAGAATACGAACGAATTGTCGTGGTGGGGGCAGGAAAAGCAAGCGGTAATATGGCACTAGCAATCGAGGAAATCCTTGGAGACCGCATAGAAACGGGCTTAGTGATTGTAAAAGACGGCTACACCGCACGCACAAAGCGCGTTCGCATTGCCGAAGCAGCGCACCCCGTTCCCGATGAACGCTCACCGAGATTAGTGGCTGAAATGGCGCAAATACTGGGTTCTATGACAAAGCGTGATTTGGTGATATGCCTCATTTCCGGTGGCGGCTCCGCGCTGATGACTGCTCCCATCACAGACAGAATCACCTTGGAGGAATATAAAAATCTGACCAATCATTTGCTTCGATGCGGTGCGGCAATCACAGAAATCAATACTGTGCGAAAACATCTTCTACGGCTTTCCGGCGGAAGACTTGCCGCGCTTGCTGCTCCGGCGGAAGTGTTGTGTTTGATTGTGTCGGATATTGTCGGCTCGCCTCTTTCGATGATAGCTTCGGGCCCGACTGCGCCCGATGAAACTTCACCGCACGATGCACGTGCAATTCTTGAACGGTACAAGTTACAATCAATCATTGCACCGTCAATTTTGGAAACATTATCTTCCGTCATTAGTGAAACACCCATGCCGTTACATCGAACTTTTTCGAGGGTTCACAATGTGATTATCGCCGATAATAGTTTAGCGGCTGAAGCAGCACAAAAAGCGGCATCAGAACAAGGCTTTCAAACATTTATTCAATCCACAACGCTGGAGGGTGAAGCCCGCGAATTTGGTAAACAATGCGGTGCTATTGCGCGTAGTGTGATAGCGGGCGCTACGGCACATTCACCCAGAATATGCCTAATATGGAGCGGTGAAACCACCGTAACGGTAAGGGGTTCAGGCAAAGGTGGACGTAATCAGGAATTAGCACTTGCAGCAGCAATCGAATTGTACAACTTGCGCGGTGCGTCATTACTGGTGCTGGCGACAGACGGTACAGATGGCCCCACAGATGCAGCAGGAGCTATCGTACACTCAAAAACGATTGAAGAAGGGCGGAAATATGGCTTTGATGCGACGATGTTTCTTGAAAGAAACGATTCCTACTCATTTTTTGATAGTACCCAATCTCTCCTCAAAATAGGTCCTACCAATACCAATGTGAATGATGTTGTGATGCTGTTTATCGAGCATTCTTCGACTGATGTTAGTACACACTAATTTTCAGATAGGCATTTTGGGGTTTCATTGCTATTTAACCCACGGTCAGAAATATGGCAGTATTATTTTTATGGTGTTGTTGTTATTGCATAATTGAGTTTAGCAAAAACATCTCATTATGTAATAACGGCAATACAATGTTCTCAATCCCGTAACCTTAATTTGTCTTAATGCCAATTCATATGCTGTTTTACATGGAAAAACTCAGCTTCAACGGTCGTCGTTAATGTTGAACCTCGGATACACAATCCTTATGGCGTGATTAGTTTACGTCAAAAATCTGGAGAACAACAATGTGCATAGCATAAATGTCTCGCATTACCACCATATTGTGCCGTCATGATTGACCAAATTTACAGCAAAAATTGGGTTTATATCTGGACTAAGGAATTTTTTCTTGATCATTACATCAACATCGTGTTGTTTGTTATGTTCTATTGTGCCTTGTTTTCGGTAAATTCTGCCTAATCTTCGGTGAACGTTGCCTCATCTTCGGTAAATTCTGCCTAATCTTCGGCGAATGCTGCCTCGTCTTCGGTGTATCGTTGCCTCATCTTCGGTAAATTTTGCCTCATCTTCGGCGAATTGTATTCCGTTTCCGACAAATGTGGTCCTGTCTCCGACATATCGTAGTCCCGTTTCCGACAAATTCTGCCTTGTCTCCGACGTGTCTTCAGATTTTTGCGGTTAATCACGATGAAATTCATCGAATTCAGCACAAAAAGTGCAATTTTTTATGTTACAACAGCGACACGAAGAAATCTCCGCACAAAAACAGAGGAATATTGATATTTTTTGCTCTTTTGTTTAGAATATGCAGTGACTTTTCTTCCGATACCTTGCGCCAAGATAAAATTTCCTTCATTTGGTTGTGCAAAATAATTGAAAACACTGTTGAGAAACGAATTGTTGATGAAAATTTGAACCAATCGAATCAGTACCGAATTATGAAAGGGATTTTTTTTGCTATCGCACGTGAGCTATGTACGTTGTGAATTGATATATTATATGTAATTTAGCAATGTAATTGCGGTTTTACATAAATCCATCTGCTCCATACATCTATCTCCCCAATGATACCACGAACACTCCACACTTATCTTCGGCAAGCCGCGCAGTATTTTCCTGTTGTGGCGTGTTTAGGTCCGAGGCAATCAGGAAAAACTACTCTCGTTCAAGATGCCTTTCGACATCTGCCCTATTGTTCTTTGGAAAATCTTGATGTCCGCGACTTTGCCCAATCTGACCCGCGAGGCTTCCTTGCTACCTATCAGCAAGGTGCAATTTTCGATGAAGTGCAGCGTGTTCCATCTTTGCTGTCGTACTTGCAAGGTGCTGTTGATGCAAGCCCAAAGGTAAACAATGTGCAATATGTTCTTACGGGTTCACATAATTTCCTTTTGCATGAAGCAATTACGCAATCCTTAGCCGGGCGTGTTGCTCTGACAACGTTACTACCCTTTGCTCTTGAAGAACTACGCACGTATCAACATTCCTCCGAATCCCGTTCCAATCAATCTGAAAACACGTACCTGCCGCAGCAATACGAGGACATACTTTGGAGTGGTACGTATCCGCGAGTTATCGCAAGCGGCATTCCGGCACATCAATGGTATCCGAACTATATCAGCACGTATATTGAGCGCGATGTTCGCCAAATTCAAGCGATTACCGATTTAGCACAGTTTACACTCTTTTTGCGGATGTGTGCCGGTCGCACAGGGCAGATTATCAACCTCACGGCAATGGCAAATGAGTGCGGTATCAGTCCCAACACGGCAAAAGCGTGGATCAACCTTTTGGAAGCGTCGTATATTCTTTTCAAAATGCCGCCGTATCATAAGAATTTTAACAAACGTCTTATCAAAGCACCGAAACTCTATTTTTATGATACCGGTCTAGCATGCTCGCTGCTGGGCATACAGTCGCCGGAACAAGTACAGAGCCATTTTGCGCGTGGTGCCTTATTTGAAACCATGATTGCGGCGGAGCTGAAAAAATGGTTTTTTCACCGTGGACAACAAGCGAATATCAGTTTTTGGCGTGATAGCAACGGCAAAGAGATAGATTTTGTTATAGAGTACTCGACCGAAAGTATACCGTCTCGGCGTGTGGTGGTTGAAGTAAAGTCCGGACGGACATTGAGCAGTGATATGCTGAATACCTTGCAGTCGTGGCAAATGATGAGTGGTGACACAGCCGACGATTCCTATGTAGTTTATGGCGGCGATGAAATGCAACGTCGCAGTTCGTGTACGGTCGTCGGTTGGCGGGATGCTATTGACCATATTTTCTAATATCCGAAAACTGCTACTCTCAGCCATCGGCTGATATGACTGTCTCAATTATTGCCTCAAGTGGAGAAAAAGTGTTGTAAATAAAGTGCTGTATCAAGTGCTGTAAAAAAAGCATGACACCGTAAAGATATTGAGTGAGCTGATCTGCCCTCACCTGTAATCCCCTTTTGACAAAACACCCTTAAAATACCTCGGTATTCACATTGGCACACTTCTTTTAGAAACGTGTTCATAATTCACGTGAGATGCTCACTGTATGAACATTTTTTTGAAGGATACCCCGCCATGCGTAGTTCTTGGCTTTTGCTCGCCCGCTCTCTGAACAGTGCATCGTGCCGCACTGCTGCTTCCCTTCCTTTGGTAATGCCTATGATGACGGTGCTTGCTTTTGTGCTGTTGTGTATAAACCCAGAACACCTTTCAGCGCAGATGGTGCAATTTACCTACAATCAAAAGACAGAATCATACGATGTCACTACCGACGACGGTAAGCCTGTGCATAATTTACCAATAATTAGTCGCCCCTGAAAAACCTCAAGGAACAAGGAAATATCTATGTTTGGTATCGAAAAGGACGGTCAAAAATACGCAGAAAAGCGTACATTGGGCTAAAAACCTTGCAAAATCAATCGCCCACAAAAGCAGAAATATGCTATGAAACCATCCTCTGTCCCGACGAATCGTCAAAACCTTTTTCTTCCTCGCTTGGA
>JALONG010000011.1 GCA_025455065.1 Candidatus Kapaibacterium sp.
AACGGCGCATGATGTTGAGCAACAGGTTACAAACATTGTTCTATTCAATCCAATATACAAAGAATTTATGCATAATTGTCAACTCAAATTGGTATTATTCAGCCCCAAAACATCCTTTGTGCAAGTACCAATGCCGCTTTCGTCAATTCCCACAATACGATAATGCTTCATCCGTAAAAACTGCTTCGGAATATCGCGTGTTGGATTCAGTATTGGAGCGGCTTTTGTGTCGTGTTTCCCTTTGTGTGTATTGCAATCGCTACACGCAGGAAGCAGATTCTCCCAAACTACAACTTCGCTTGGATAAAGGCTTTTGGGGTGAAAGTGGTCAATATGCAATGTCGGCGAACCTTTTGCAATTTGGCGCTCGCAGTACACACATTTTTTGTTCGACATTGCGAGAAGCGCATCCACAATATAGTCCTCGCGCCAGACACTTTTGCCTTCTTGCTTATACTCTTCCGTCAAACGCTGCTCTTCTTCGGGCGTGATTTCATGCGGCTTGGGAGGGCGTGTGAGTTTAATCATTCGTTACTCCGTTCAATGCTGCCACCTGCATATCCAGCACACGCGCAATAGGATTGCTTTCGTTCATCATTTGTTTGAGTTTGTCGCGCAGACGCTTGGCTTCGGCGTAATCGTCGTTATCCAACGCAGCATCGAAATCGCGCCGCGTTTGGAGGTATTCATTCGAGTAAATGCGCTCTCCCATCCGCATCACATCTCGCAAGATTTCTTCCACCGTCCAGCCTTGAAAACTTTGCTGAACGTACTGCTGCATCTCCACAGAATCATCTTCTTCATTTTTATGCAAAACCACCAAGTTTACTTTCTCAAAAGACTGCACGATAAGTGGGCTGTGAGTGGTTACGATGAATTGTGTGCGGGGGAAATGCTTGCTTAAAAAGCTGATAATAGTGCGTTGCCATTCAGGGTGCAAATGCAAATCAAGTTCATCCACCAAAACCATAGCAGGCTCTCTGAGCGGGTTTTCACTTTCAGGATAACGCTCAACCATGCGCTTTGCCAAATCTACTATCCATGCGGTGATGCTTTGGTAGCCATAGCCAAGATCATGGAGCGGAATTTCACCGAAATCAGTATGCGCAACAACGTAATTGGTAAATTTTCGTTCGTTAGAATTAACGGTAAATTTTTTTACATCAGGAAGGATTTCCGTCAGAATATCGCAAATTTTATCGAAATACTTTTTTGCTTCAGCAACACCGTTCTTGCTTGCTAAATATGTTTGTAATAACCATTCTTCAGCATCGCTAAGAGCAACAACAGAAGAAAATACATCTTGGGGCATTTTATGTCTTCTTTCTTCACTAGCTTGGCTGTTTCCGCTATGCCTGTTGATATTATATGTCCAGATTTCAAATAATTCAATTCCTTTCGGCAAAACACCAGTAGCAGTACCGCCCAAATTATAATTGATCAGACCCCATTCATTTTCTTTGAATTCGTCAGAATCATTAAAATCTTCATTTCTAAATGACTTAGGTCGAAAAAGATTATCTTCACTTTGTTCCAGCATAGAAGCAACAACCTTGAAAGAAAACCCATACTCCCTAAGATAACCGTTTGAGATAAAACTAAACGGGTGATAATCGTAACCAATGGGATAATAAACTATTTGTTCTCTGTACCTTTGGCTTGGAACAGGTAGTAAACCATATAAACACCTGAGCAACGTCGTTTTCCCCGTATTATTATTTCCCAAAATCACCGTCCACATCGCGGGTTTGCCGTTGCCGTCAGACAAATCAATCGTGCGTTCGCCTTTGAAGCAGCGAACATTTTCGATGGTCAGCGATTGAAAATAGACAGCAGGCGTGATTTGAGGCGTTTCCATTGTGTAATTGTCAAAAGTAAAACAAAAAATTTCACGAACAAATCTAGCTTTTTCAGCAATACCAAGCAACAAAAAAGCCCTGCATGGTGCTTCCAAACAGGGCTTTGTGTTCATTAGTGATTCTCACTCCAACCAAAACTTCACCTGCATATACGCGAAAAGCCGCATTAACTCTTCAACTGCGGCATCGTCGGGGGCGAAACGGAGTTCCTTGGCGGGGATATTGAGCAAAAGGCGCTTATACAGCATAAACTTTTTGTGGCACAGTCTGAGTATTTTGTATTCTCTCAACATATTCTCTGAGAACTACGGAAATTTCATGAAAACAGCGTCAATGCCTACTCTATCAAATACGCATCACCCTGAGCCTGCCCACAAGGGCTTTCTGACACCCCCTTCTACAGGCTCAGGGTGAAGACCAAAAAATTTTCGTAGTTCTCAGTATTCTGTATTAGGACTTTCGCAAAAGTGCATTTTTTATAGCAAGGGGTCAAGACCCCTTATTGCTAAGTCTTTATTTAACAAGGGTTTTTGTCCCCTTGCCCGTCAAATTTGCGAAAGTCCTATGTATAATGTCTCTAGGTTTTTAGAACGACGCACTTCATCATTGATACTTCACCCGTTCCTAAAACTCTTCGGTGCGTTCACGCCGAATTTGTGCGCCAAGTGTGCCAAGACGCATTTCGATTGCCTCATATCCTCTGTCGAGGTGATACACGCGCAAAATTTCGCTGCGTCCTTCTGCTACCAACGCCGCCAAAATAAGCGATGCACTTGCGCGGAGGTCAGTGGACATCACGGTTGCACCGGAAAGTTTTTTGCCGCCTTTGATAATTGCGGTATTTTCCGCCATTTCCACATCCGCACCCAAGCGCAGAAGTTCGGGAACGTGCTTAAAACGGTCGGTGTAAATCGTGTCGGTGATGCTGGATGTGCCTTCCGCCGTGAGCATATACGCCATCCATTGCGCCTGCAAATCCGTCGGGAAGCCCGGATAAGGCGCAGTCGTGATGTCGGTAGGCTTCGGTGCATTTTCCATGGTGAGCGTGATGCTGTCGCCATTTACATCCACTTCGCAGCCGGATTCTTCTAATTTTGCAATAACAGCAGCCAAATGATACGGATTGGTTTTGTCAATCGTAATTTTCCCGCGTGTCATTGCCGCTCCGATGAGGAATGTTCCTGCTTCGATGCGGTCGGGAATTGTTTCTTCATTGACGGGCTTGAGTTCGTGAACGCCTTCAATTTCCAGCGTTGTTGTGCCGATGCCCTCAATTTTCGCGCCCATATTCACCAGCATACGCGCCAGAGCCGTTACTTCCGGCTCAATCGCCGCATTGGAGAGCGTTGTAACGCCTTTTGCCAACACAGCTGCCATCAACACATTTTCTGTTGCACCGACACTTGAAATGTCAAAGTGAAACCGCGCTCCACGCAAGCCTCCATGCGGGGTTTTGGCGACAACGTACCCTCCTTCGAGGTCAATTTGTGCGCCGAGTTTTTCCATACCTTTTAAGTGCAGATCCACCGGACGCGGACCCCATGCGCAGCCGCCCGGAAGCGAGATTTTTGCTTCACCGAAGCGCCCCAAAAGCGGTCCCAAAACGTGGAACGAGGCACGCATCTTTTTCACGTGTTCGTAAGGCGCTTCAAACGATGTGATGTTCGAGGTGTCAATAAAAAGGTCTGTGTCGTTGAGTTCAGCGTGAACGCCCATTGTGCCAAGCAACCGCGAAAGCGTCCAGACATCGCGTAAATTCGGCGTATTAGTGAGGTGATAGACACCGCCTGCAAGCAGTGTAGCGGGCATTATGGCGAGAGAAGCATTTTTCGCACCGGAAATCGTAATGCGCCCTTGAAGCGGTTTTCCACCGGTGATGACGAATTTATCCACGTAATTTTTGAAAAAATGTGAAGAAGGTAGTGTTTATCGCGGTTCGACAAGACAGGCACAACGAGGAACATTCTTTCCGGCACAGTGTTTTGGTGCGGAAGAATGTGTGGTATGCTGCGTGGCAAAAATACTCAAAAATTGCCGGATACAAAAGCCCTAAGGAAAGCCTCACAGAAATTCTCTACCCTAACGATTTGCACCGAATATTCCTCTCTGTCTGTTCGGAATTTGTCCGTATCTTTGCGGCGCAGTAAACGCAGCGCAACTTTCTTGTTCCTCTTTTCGTCATTAGCGCAGTCCGCATCAACACTCAAGCAAGCCACTCTACACAAAGAGCTAAAACTCAGCACTCAACACTCAAAAACTCAACACTTAAAAATCTACCACTAAAGAAACTCTTCCACCATGCACAACCTTCCTTTTGACCAACTGGGGTTTTCTCGTCTGTTTATTGATTTTGTTGCTCAGGGAAAGCCGATACAATCTCGCTTTCCGGCAAATTCGGCACTTTTGGAGTCCTCCGCAGCATTAGAGGAAAAAGCTGCTTCCACGCCGCACCGCAGCGCTATTTTGGAAGCAATCTCAGCAACAATGAGCGGTTTAGAGCGGACTCCTGCTCAAGAACGTAGCCTCAAAGCGCTTCAGCAACCTACGTCGCTTACGGTGATTACAGGGCAGCAAGTCGGCTTACTCGGCGGAGCGCTCTACACAATGCTCAAAGGCTGGACAGCCGTGCAGACGGCACGAAATCTTGCAAAGAAGCACAGCGCCTTGGAATTTGTACCCGTGTTTTGGGTGGAAGATAATGACCACGACATTGACGAAATCTCGAACGTAAGCCTCATCAACGCACAAGGCGAGGTATATACCCTGCAAGGCTCATGGAAACTGAAGCCGGAGCGTGTTGCCGCAGCAGATGTCGCATATGATGAAAGCATTGAAGCCACAGTAAACGAAGCGATTGAGGCGCTGCCGAACTCCGAACACAGCCATAGTGTTGCGACGCTTATCAGCGAGACCTACAAACCTGGAACGCCTGTTACGCAAGCATTTGTGCGAATTTTACAAGCCTCGCTCGGCGAAACGGGGATTCTTTTTGTGTCGGCGGCAGAACTTCGCAAACGCGGCTTGTTTCAAGAGATTGTTCGCAAAGAACTCGCATCGGTCGGCATGGCGGCAACCCTTGTTGAACGAGCGTCGGCGGAATTGACTAGCAACGGCTACCACGCACAGGCACAGGCTTCGGCGGTTAATCTCTTTGTGCATACCGACGGAAAACGTCATAAAATCAATACTCTCGAAGGGAATGAGCATTTTCAAGCAGGCGAGATGCGCTATTCCAAAGCGGAACTTCTCGCTATTGCTGACGCTGAACCGCACCGTTTCAGCCCTGCCGTGCTGCTGCGTCCTGTTGTGCAAGATGCTATTTTTCCCAATGCCGCATATATTGGCGGTCCGGGGGAAATTGCGTATTTAGCGCAAATTGCCGAACTCTATGCACATTTTGGCGTAGCGCCCACAGCGACGATTTCTCGCCATTCCGCAACGCTGACAGACAAACGCACCATGCAAACGTGCGAAAAACTCGGCGTGGAAGCAGAGTTTTTCTTTCGGCGGTATGCGGACATTGAACAGGATATTATGCACAAGCAGGAAAACAAGGCGCTTGCAGCCGCACTCGACACAACAAAAGCCACGATTGAACAAGCATTTGCCGACCTCCTGCCGCACATTACCGCGCTGGACCCAACGCTTGCACCCACCTCAGACCGCATGAAACATCAAGCATTGCAGGGCATCACGGATTTAGAGGGAAAAATCCGCAAAGCGCAAAAGCGCCTCGAAGAAACCACACTCGGAAAAGCCCGCAAAGCCGCATCTCTGCTCTTTCCCGAAGGAGGCTTGCAAGAACGGGCGCTACCGTACATCTACTTTGCGGCAAAAGTGGGATTTGTAGCACTAGCCCCCCTGATGGAAAACATCACAACCAATACCCCAACAGCACATTTCGTGGTAAATATCGAAGAGTAATCACTGAACAGAAATTGAACAACAAAACCTCAGAACAGCAAAGCCTCAGAACACCAACGCGGATGTACTGAGGCTTTACCTACACACGCTGAATTTAAGCACTTTGTATTTCTGCGGCTTCGCGCAAAATAACTTTAGCACATTCGGTTTTGGGCATAGGTGAAAAATCCTTCGGAGCAGCATTCTGTTTAAGAATGGTAATCGTGTTTTCGTCAATATCAAAGCCACTTTGGGGCTTGCCGAGCGCGTTCAGCACAATCATATCGGCACGTTTGGAAACAAGTTTTTTCTGTGCATTGTCCAAGTGATTACGCGCTTCCAGTGCAAAGCCCACTATCACTTGTTTGTCGCCCTTCACAGCCCCCACAGCAGCCAGAATATCGGGCGTTTTGGTCAGGCGCAAGGTGAGCGTTTCTCCCGTATCTTCTTTTTTGATTTTTCCTTCGTGCTTCTCCGACGGCGTAAAATCTGCCACTGCAGCCGCTAGGATAATCACATCGGCTTCCGCACGGCGCTTCATCACTTCGTCGAACATTTCTCGTGCCGATTCCACATCAATTCGTTCCAGATTGAAAGCGGTTTTCAGACTGACCGGTCCCGCCACAAGCGTTACCTTCGCGCCATACCGCACAGCTTCTTCCGCCAGCGCAAAACCCATTTTTCCCGAAGAATAATTCCCGATAAACCGCACGTCGTCTATCTTCTCGTAGGTCGGACCGGCGGTAATCAGCACATTTTTTCCTGCGAGAGGAAACGGTACTGCTCCCACATCAACACTGCTTTGCGCCGCAGAAGCCGCTTCACCGCTTCTCTCGCGCTTGAGTTTGGTCAGTTCCAATTCTGCGTCAAATTTCACCGCTTCTGCGCCTTCCTGCAAATTCACCACAGGCTTTTCGAGCGCGTCGCGGAGTTTTTCCTCAGGGCTTGTGGCTTGTGCTTGTGCAGCTTTTGGGTCTAATTGTGCTGCGTATTCTTCAAACCGTTTGTTGTATGCCTCGAAGGATTCTTGCGGCGTTTTTGGTGCTTCGTTGTTTGGGGCTTGGTTACTTGGTTGCTTGGGGCTTGGGGCTTGGTTACTTGGTTGCTTGGGGCTTGGGGCTTGGGAGGATTGGTTGAGCAGTGCTTCGTAGTGCAAAAGCATATCCACAAGCGTTTCGGGTTCGGGTAAGCGCCCAACGCCTTGGAAACCGCTTGCTAACTCGCCTTCCGCCGGAGGAATCACAAACGCACCGTCGCCGCGCAATGTCGCACAATTACGCTGCGTTGCGGGATGAATCCACATTTCCGTATCCATTGCCGGGCCAACCAAAAGCGGTTTTCCGGGCGGCAAAGCGAGTGCAACCGTCGTCAATGCTGTGTCGGAAATGCCGCCGGCGAGCTTGCCCAATGTGGCGGCAGAACAAGGTGCAATCATCATCACATCGCACCACCGTGCAAGGTGAATATGCCACGAACCGCCCGATTGTTGATTTTCATCGAACATTTCTACCGCTACGGGGTATTTGGTGAGATTTTGCAGCGTGAGGGCAGGAATGAAGCGCGTTGCAGAAGGTGTCATCACCACACGAATCTGGTGCGTACTGCTCCGTTTCAAAATTTCACGCACGATAAGAGGCGCTTTGTAAGCAGCTATGCTGCCGCTAATGCCGAGAAGAATGTTCATGGAAATGCGAAAAAGAGTGGAAATGAGAAATAGAGTGGAAATGAGAAATAGAGAGTGCTGATAAGGGCTTTCACACCATAATCTTCGTCCTCATAACTTCACCCAACAAAATCTGCATTTTTTTGCGCTGCGGAACAAAAACGCGCCCTAAAAACGGGTTGTAGTCCCGCTCTTCGATTTTTCGCAGAATACCGCGATAAATCTTGCTTGCGGAGGAAATTGCGTATTGCGATTCTTTGGGTAAAAGCGGTATGCCTTTGTCGCCTTCGTCGTAGTAATAATGCGCCCTTTCGACCTGAAATTGCATCATTTTTTTGAGTTCCGGCGAAAATCGTTCTTGCAAAATGTCGGTTTCATCTACGCCGAAGCGGTCTAAATCCTCCAACGGCAAGTAAATACGCCCCATGTTTTTATCTTCCTGCACATCCCGCAAAATGTTGGTGAGTTGCATCGCAACGCCCATTTTTTCGGCATATTCAAACGCACTCTCGTCCTTGTAGCCCATAACGCACGTCATCATCAAGCCCACAACCGATGCCACGCGATAACAAAAAACGTAGAGTTCATCGAATGTGGCGTAGCGTGATTGCTCCATGTCCATCGTTACGCCTTTCAGCATATCCAGCGCGTACTCAATCTTGATACCGTACATCGTTGCAACGGGCGCAAACGCTCGCATTATCGGGTGTTCGGATTCTCCGGTGCGAAAAGAAATCAGAATTTCCTGCCTCAGTGCTTCCACTTCCGCGTACAGCTCTTCTTTGGTGCGGTCTCGCGGGCAGTCTATGAGGTTGTCTGCATAGCGGCAAAAGCCATAAACGGCGTAGGTAGCCCAACGGCGGTCAGTGGGAAAAATACTCGCCGAAAAATAAAAACTCTTCGCAAAGTGAGCCGTGATGCGCTTTGCCGTTTCAAAAGCAATACGAAGTTCAGGCTCACGCCAAAATTTTGGACGAACAACTGCGGTGCGCGTGGTAATAACGGACATGAAAAACAAAAAATTGGTGTAACTGTTGAGGTTTTGTCAGGGGAACGCGGATAAGGAGGATTGGGAGGATGAAGAGGATTGCAGAACGATGACAATATCCCATCCTGTGTCAAAAAATCTTGTTTATCCTCTTAATCCTCAAAATCCGCGTCCTTTCCTTTGATGACCCAAATAATTACAAATTGGTAAAAAAACGTGAAGTCGCAAAGCAAGGTACTATCAAGGTAATATCAGGCTTCCACAGGTGTTTTGCTCAAATTCGCCAATTCTTCTTCATAGAGTTTTCGTTGCATGGAGAGCAGTTCCATTTCTGCATCCAAAACGGCAAGTTTTTGGCGTACACGCTCTTGGTCGGAAGCAGGTGCAATGCGGTCTTGCAGCATGATGTGGTCAAGCAACACAAGTGCTACCATTGCCTCGGCAACAGGCACAACGCGAGGGCAGATACACGGGTCGTGCCGCCCTTCAACTTTGAAATCAACCATATCGCCGTTACGGTTTGCCGTTTTAACGGGCTTTGTTATGGATGATGCTGGTTTGACGGCAATTCTGACGATAATGTCTTCACCGTTAGAAATCCCTCCAACAACGCCTCCTGCCTTGTTTGTGGTGGTGCGAAAATTGCCGTGTTCGTCTTTGTAGTAAGGGTCGTTATTCTGGCTGCCGCGCAAGCGCACACTTTCAAAGCCGTTACCGATTTCAAAACCTTTGACCGCTCCCAGCGTCATCAGCGCGTGTGCGAGATCTGCGTCGAGTTTGTGATAAATCGGCTCTCCAAGCCCTGTGGGGCAGCCCTTTACAACCACTTCCACCACACCGCCGATAGAGTCTCCATCCGCCTGCGCCGCATGAATGACCGCAATCATCTTCTCGGCAGAAGCAGCATCGGGAGCGCGGACGATGTTGCTTTCAATCGTTGCGACATTAACGGTATCCGGCGAAACATCAGACCGAACATCGCCGACTTGCCGCGTAAAACCGATAATCTTCACGCCTTTTTGTGCCAAAATTTGCTTTGCAACAGATCCCGCAGCCACGCGCAGAGCCGTTTCGCGTCCACTTGCCCGTCCCCCGCCGCGATAATCAAACACACCATATTTTTGCAAATACGTGTGGCTGGCGTGTCCCGGGCGCAGTATTTCCGCAATGTCGCCATAATCTTTCGAGCGTTGGTCTTGATTTTTGATGAGAATACAAATCGGTGTTCCGGTGGTTTTCCCATCGTAAATGCCACTTACAATCTGGGCTTGGTCTGGTTCGTTGCGGGGCGTGGTTACGCTGCTTTGACCGGGTTTGCGGCGGTTAAGGTCGTGCTGAATTGTATCGGCATCAATCGGGATATTCGGTTTGATGCCGTCTATCACAACGCCAATAAACGCGCCGTGACTTTCCCCAAAGGTGATGAAACTGTATGCGTTGCCAAACGAGTTAGGACTGCTCATATCTTGTAGTTTTTGGTTTTTAGTTTTTAGTTTGTTGTTGAGAAAGTATTGTGTTAAGCTCATTACATTTAACACTTAGCACTCATCATTCAATACTTTTTTTGTGAACGGCGAAAATTAAGGTAGGAATTTTCGTGGTGAATATCAATTTTTTTTTCGTTTTCGTCAATGGAAAAAGTGCTGTAAGCCTCGCCGTTAGACCTTTGGCAGTTCAATAATAAACGTCGCACCCTTGCCAAGTTCGGATTCGCACCATACTTCGCCCCCCATTGCCTCAATCATTTTTTTGACTATGCTTAGTCCCAGACCGGTGCTGTGTTCGCCGCCTGTGGGCTTTGCAGAAAGCCGTGCAAATTTTTGGAAGAGTCTTGCGCGGTCGCTTTCGTCTAATCCCGGTCCTTCGTCCTGCACCTCAAAGCGGACTCGTGCGCCCATAGTCCGCAAGCGGACAAATACGCGGTTCTGCGGCGGAGAAAATTTAATGGCATTGGAAAGTAAATTTTCCAAAACCTCCCACAGCCGCTCTTTGTCTGCTTTTACCGGTATTGGTGTGTCGGTTAATTCCAGAACAAAGGATATTTCCTTGCGCTGCGCAATGATGTGATAATGCTGTGCAGCATCGGCGGCAAGTTCACTAAAATTCACCGTTTCAATATGCAGTCGAACTTGTCCTGATTCAATTTCGTTGATATTCAGTAAATCCGTAATCGTTTTGAGCATCCTCTCGGCAGTAGATTCTATGCGCTGTAAATAGTTTGCCAGTGAGCGAACATCAATTTTTTCGTTGTACCGTCGCATCATCGAAATCGTCATAATGATTGACGAAAGCGGATTTTTCAGGTCGTGGGCAGCGATACCCAAAAACTCATTTTTTTCTTCAATCAGTTGCCGCATAAGTGCGTTATTTTCTTGTAATTGTGAGTTTGTAATTTCGATTTCCCGCGCTTGGCTGTCAGTAAGTTGCATTTGGCGATACACCTCAGAATTTGCCGCAGCGAGTTCGACATTGCTGTCTTGAAGACGCTTGGTGCGCTCTTGCACAAGGCGCTCTAATTCTTCGGTTCGCACTTGAATTTGCCGCACCCGCAATCGGTATGCCGCCAGAATTAACACGGCTCCGGCAAGTACACACAGCGCAATAAACCACCACGTTTCGTAAAAAAATGACTCTACCGAAAAGCTGTACGAAGCGCCAACGTCGTTCCACACGCCGTCGTGGTTGCAGGCTTGCACACGGAAACGGTACGAGCGCCCACGCGGAAGATTGGTGTAATACGCAATACGCCGCGAACCCGCTTCAATCCAATCGCGGTCGAAGCCTTCGAGGAGATAACGGAACGTGATTCGTGCGGCACTGTGAAGCGTTGTGGCGGTATAGGTGAATTGAATGTTGTTGCGGGAAGGCTCTACAACTCTTGCTTCTTGGAGATTCAATTCAAGCGAATCCACGTGAGCGGCTTCGATTATCACCGGGGGCGGAAGGGCGTTGATTTC
This sequence comes from Candidatus Kapaibacterium sp., assembly GCA_025455065.1. GTDB lineage: Bacteria > Bacteroidota > Ignavibacteria > Kapaibacteriales > UBA4661 > PH2015. The sequence goes on from JALONG010000011.1 coordinate 11,371, forward strand.
AAGCCGCTTGGGGTCAATCATGACGGCACTTTCAATCGTTGAAAACCATAACCGTCCGTCTTTAGCTTTGATTGCCGAAGGCTGCGCACCGCCGTTGCACTCGACATTCTTCATGCCGTCTGCGGTGCCAAAATTGCGGCACACAATTTTTTTCAATAATCCGTCGGCAACAGAATCCGCCTGTGCTTTGCGAAAGCAGTAAACACCTTTATTGCACGATGCCCAAAGGTAGCCGTTGTCGTCTTCCAAAATTGTGAATGCTGATTCGTCGAACAATCCCTCTTTTTTCGTAAAACTTTTGACGATGCCGTTTTTGATGCGGCTAATGCCACCCACACCGCCAACCCAGACTGCACCTTGTTTGTCGGCATGAAAGGTGAGAATATTCATTCCCAAAAGTCCTTGTTGAACGGAGTAATTGGTGAAGCGCCCACCCCGATAATACTGCACTCCGCCGCCAAAACTTCCAATCCACAAACCGCCACTCGAATCAGTCATCAGCCCGTAAACACTCTCGTTCAAAAGCCCGTCGCGCATGGTGAGCGTGGTAAATTTACCGTTTTGAAGCCGTGATATGCCCTTTTGCGAGCCTCCGAACCACATTGTTCCATCACGGTCTATCGCCATCGAATACACGTCATTGCTTGCCAAACCGTCTTTTTCGGAATAATGTCCCCATTTGCCGTTTTTGTAAAAATACACACCAGCGCCCAGAACTCCCACCCACACTGTTCCGTCGGGTGAAGTGAAAAGACCGCGTATTTCCTCGCCTGCGAAGGTACGCGTCGTTGTTTTGTCGAAGAGTGTCAATTTCCCGTTTTGTAGGCGCTGAAGTCCTTTATTGTTCAAGCCAATCCAAAAACCGCCCGTGCTGTCGTGGCAAAAACTCCGTACAACCTCATCGACAAGCCCGTCGCGTTTTGTCATGTTCAAACACGTTCCGTTCATAAAACGTTGTATTCCACCGCCATATGTGCCAACCCAAACCGCACCTTCGCGGTCTTCCAGAAGTGACAGCGTATTTTCATTCGCCAAACCGCCTGCTCGGCTGTACGCCTCAATCTGTGAGCCGATAATGCGAGAAATTCCTTTGTCGAATGTGGCAATCCAAAGCGAACCGGCACGGTCTTCCAAAATGTCGTAAATATAGTTTCCTGAAAGACCGTCTTTTTGGGTTAAATGCCGCCAGGAAGCATTTCCTGTGCGGCTCCACAAGCCTGTTCTTGTACCAACGTGGAGCGTTCCTTTGCTATCGTGAAATACTGCTCGGACATCGGTTGTGTCGTTGTTCGGAAGGCGTTCAAGGGTAAAACTTTTGACGGGAACGCCGTTTTGTTGCACAAGATTTTTCAATGAGAAATCGCCTGTAAAGCGGCACAAGCCCTCTTGTGTGCCAACCCAGAGTGTCCCCAAACGGTCTTGGTGTAAAGAATACACTATCAAATGCGGTAAACCGTGTTCTTTGGAAAAGCGGTGTATCTTGCCTGAGGAATACGCGAATAAGCCGTTTTCTGTGCCAATCCACAGCGTTCCGGCGCGGTCTTCCAACATTGTCCAAATGTCGGTGGCGAATAATCCTTTAGTGCTATCGAAGAGTGTGTATTTTCCTTGCATATACCGAATCAAGCTACCGCCACGTGTTCCCATCCAAAATGTACCATCGCGTTGCTCACAAAAAGATATTGTATAAACCACACTAAGCCCGATAAATGCGTCTTTGTCGAAGGTTGTAAATTGTACTCCGTCAAAGCGAGAAGCACCTTCTTCCGTACCTATCCACAAATATCCGTCCCGTGTTTGATGTAAGCAATATGCGCTGTTTTGCGGTAAACCGTTTTGCGCTTGATACACAGTGCTGACGTACTGACGAATCGGAACAAGAGGATTTAAGCCCTTTATTGTGGGGTAAGAACTCTGCGTCGGGATGTGAACAGGTTGGGCAAATGCACAATTTTGGTCAGCAAACGGTGACAATCCATACAACGCAATAAGCAGAGCAACGCACACAAATACGCCCTTGCTCACATCGGAGCAAAGCACAGGGGGACGTATTTTCCATGATGAAATTTCCATAACAACGAAACTACACAACGCATAGCAGAGTAGAAAGCAGAAAATGAATTGGTGTGGAATTTCTTCGCGGTGAGCAGTGAAAATCGTCGTTGCTACAATTTCATTATTCCTTGTTCGTCTGCGTACTATGGTGTGATGTCATCAACAACCATGACCAAAAAGATTCCATTCTTACCAATTCCATTCTTACCACGAATTTCACCACGAAACCACCGCTTTTATGGGTATTCTGAACGGCTTTACTAACGGCACGAAAACAGCTTCTAACGGTGCTTCTTCCTCAATGGATGCACAATCACTCCGTGCTGTCCTTGAAAATGTTATTGACCCCGATTTGCACCAAACGCTTGGTACACTTTCGGCAATTCACAACGTCGAAGTCGAGGGCGACACAGTGCGCGTGTACCTGCTCCTTCATGCGCCGCTTCACTTTGCTGCGGAGCGCATCAATACTGCCTGCAAAGAGGCAATTCACAAGGTGTTCCCGCAGGCAAAAGGCGAAATTTTTGTGCAGGAAAAATTAGCGGAACGCCCCGCAAATCGCCCTTTGGCGAATGTCAAACACCTCATCGCTGTTGCTTCCGGCAAAGGAGGCGTAGGAAAATCAACTATTTCCGCCAATCTCGCGGCGGCACTTGCCCGCAAAGGCGCAGTGGTGGGCTTGATTGATGCCGATATTCACGGACCAAGCGTACCGACAATGTTCGACCTCGAAGAAGAGGAACTGCGCGGCACGAAAAACGAACAAGGGCAATTTATCGGGCATCCGATGGAAAAATACGGTGTGAAACTTGTTTCGATGGGCTTTGTCATGGGACGCGACCAAGCAGCAATTATGCGTGGTCCAATGCAAGCGGGCTATTTGAACACATTTATCGAACAAATCGCGTGGGGAGAGCTTGATTACTTGCTCTTCGACCTACCGCCCGGCACGGGAGATATTCAACTCACGATGGCGCAGCGCGTTCCGCTCACGGGTGCGGTGATTGTAACAACGCCGCAAAATCTCGCCTTGGCAGATGTTCGGCGCGGTATTTCGATGTTTAATCGTGTGAATATACCAACGCTGGGTGTGATTGAAAACATGAGCTACTACGTGCTTCCCGACGGTTCACGAGATTATATTTTCGGTCAAGGCGGCGGAGAAAAAATTGCAAAAGAAATGAACGCACCTTTTTTGGGTGAAGTGCCGCTCAATATCAACGTCCGCAAAGGCGGTGATGAAGGTCTTCCTGTCGTTTTGAACGACCATGCACCGATGCAACAACGCGCCATTATGGAACTCGCAGAAAAACTTGCCTCAGAGATTCGTCGTCGCGGCGCTCAAGGGCAGCAAGTCCCGACGGTGCAGATTGCGATTTAATCTTTTTCCTTTTAGCAACAAAAAAGCCTTGTACACCGCTTGTGGACAAGGCTTTTTTGTTTTTTCTATGGGAAAGCGCATCAGTACATAATCTGCACACCCAAGCGCAAGAACCACGTGTTTACGCCAAAATCAAAACCTCGCAGATAACTTGCCACATAGTCTGTGTCGCCGTAGCCCTGACCTGCGGGGTTACGCGCCGGAACAAGCCCTGAACCTTTTGGGTCACCCGCGTCAAAACCAAAGCGGCGTACAATCGAATACCCGCCTTCAACCGAAACGTAGGTTTTCTCGAAAACGTTGTAGCGGATGTTCGGACCAATCGTTGCGTTGGCAAAAAACATTTGGTTAATGTCCGCAACACTGCGTCCGGTGCGGTCTATGCCGGAAATGTTCGGTGCTTGCCCAAGTTGAAATTGCGAACCGTTGAGAACAATACTCAAGCCCAAATCCCACTGTTTGGAAGGATAATACCAAACATCAAGGCGTGTCGGCAGAAGCCCATCTACAAGGATTTCCGACGAAGGAATCCAATAGATGTGCAGAAGCGGAACACTAATCAAACGTCCGAAATTGCTGGTGTTATAGACAAACCCCAAACCAAGCGTCAATTTTTCATCCAGAAAATAATCCAAGAAAAAGAGCGGTTCAGCGCGGAAATGCGAAAGATTGATATTGTTCAAATCCGAGAACAAGCCCGCACGAAGCGCCAATGCAAGTTGGAACTTATCGGAAAGTGTTTGGAGGTAAATACCTTCGTAGTAAATCGCATGACCGCTGATTGTACCGTAGGTGAAATCGTTGGTTGTGGGGTTTTTCGCTATCGGAAATGTTGCGAAGGCATTACGATACACGAGTTGATTGCTCAAAATCATCGTACCATCGCGGTCTAACTGTGCTTGAAAGCCGCCCGCAACCGTCAAAAGCGAACCGCCAATATTGGCACCGTTAAAAAGATTAGGCGTTGCTGCGGGAATGGTGCGCGGACCAAATAACTCGTAGCGAATACTTGCTTGCTCGCGTTGTGCGTAACCTGTGCTGAAGGACAGCGCAAGAAAGCCAAACATCACAACACTGCGTACAATGCGATTCATAGAACCTCCTGAAAAAAGTAGAATGAAAAAACACACAAAAAAACTTGAGTTCACTAATCCAATAACCTTGATAAAAGGGCATTTGCCTTAAACTAAAGGAAATGTTACCCCGTCTAACCGAGAACGAAGTAACACCGACAATATTGTGAATAAATTGCGTCGTTTCAAGAAAAATCTTCGTTTTGTCACTTTTCTCGAAAAATTCCTTTGCTTCTTTGGTGAAGTGTGTATTTTTGCAGGTTGTGTGTAACTTTAGTTATGCTTGCTTTTATTCCGCTTGCCTTTGTTCCGCGAAGACTATCAACTCAAGATTTTAACTCCATTTTTTCTCACCTCAAAGTTCTCAGGAGGAGCTTGTGAAGGCTACTGTTCTAAAAATGTCCATATTGGCGCTTATGGCGCTGTTTGTGTGTGGTTCGATAACGACCGCCCTTGCTCAAGATGTGAAAGCAACTTGCGCAAAAGTTGATGATTTATTGGAAGACGGCAAAGTCGGCGAAGCGCGTAAAGCGTTGGATGCTGTGTACAATGCCGGTGTAAAAGATTACGAATGGCTCTGGCGCTCTTCGCGCGTAACGCTCTTGCAAGCGGATTTGGAAGGCGATAACACGAAAAAAGAAGGTATGTACTACGAAGCGAAGCGCCTTGCTGACGAGGCAATTAAACTGAATGGAAGTGGCATGATGGGCTATGTTCGCCGTGCTGCTGCTGCGGGAAAAGTGGCTTTGACCAAAGGTATTCTAGGAGCTGCCGAGCAGGTGAAAGCGGCAAAAGAAGATGCAGAAAAAGCAATTTCGCTGAATAACTCCAACCCGCAAGGTTTGGCTGCTGCGCACTATATTCTCGGTCGTACACATCTCAAACTTTCCGAAACCGCAAAAGCAAAACGCATGATGGTTGGTTTGGGCTGGGGTAATGTGGATGATGCTTTGAAGCATCTGAAAAAAGCCCTTGATTTGCGCAGCGATTTCATTATGTACAACCTTGAGTACGCGAAAGCACTCGCCGCAAACAACCAATTTGCCGAAGCAAAGCAATATGCACAAAAAGCTGCCGGCGGCAAAGAATCAGAGTCCGGTGACGGCGCTCGCAAAGGTGAAGCTAATGGCTTGCTCAAAGAATGGGCTGCAAAATAACGCTAGACCACTGCTTAATGTGACAACAAAGGCTGGTGAAGATTCCTTCACCAGCCTTTGTTTTTGTATGCTACAAGGAAAAAAGTTTTGTAAAGTCGTTATTTTTTCCTATATTTGAAGTCTTTCCCACAAAAAATCAATAACGACTAAAAACAGTATTCTCAACAGCATCATTCCCAACGAATCATTATGGCAAAGAAAACTGCCCGCGTTATCATAACGCTTGAATGTACCGAAGCGAAAAAAGAAGGCAAACCCGCTTCGCGCTACACCACTGAAAAAAATAAGACCAATACCCCTGACCGCATGGAAATCAAGAAATATAATCCTTTCTTGCGTCGCCACACGGTTCACAAAGAAGTCAAGTAACACTCGCTGACATGAGCAAACTTGCCAAGGTATGCAGCATACAATAACGCCTCGTAGAACTTGTTTCTGCGAGGCGTTTACATTTATCCTCTCAACCATAGCTTCTGACGATTCTTGAATTCAAGTCGAGATCTGAGAATTTCAACCCCAACAAAAGCCTCAGTCCAACAATATTTTTGCCAACTCTTCGTCTGTGGGGGAGGTAATATCTCTTCACCATTGTTGCTAGTATGAAATCATCTGTTGTTCGCAGCATCGTCCTTACGATACTTTCCCCGCTTGCTATTGTTTTTAGTACCTCTGCCCAATCGCTTATTGTCGGTATTCCCAACGCGGAAGTTGTGCCCAAAGGTCATATCCTTTTGGCACATGAATCACAGGTGAATTGGTGGAATCAGGTGAATGAGCGCGGAGAGCGCATTGTTGCTTGGAACAGTTTTAATTTTGGCTGCTACGGCATTAATGAAAATCTGGAACTCTGCCTAACGTCGTTTAATATCGGCAGTCCCGGCACAGGCAATGTTAGCCTTGCCGGCGGATTTAAAACAGTGTTTCCGCTTTTTCAGCAAGAGGCACACGATTGGGAAATTAAACTTGTCAGTGGTCTAATGGTGCCTTTTTCCTTGAGCGGAAATGGTGTTGGAATTTGGTCGTATAGTGCGGCAAGTTTTCGTTTGCCCGTCTTGAAAACAAGGATTACTGTGGGGCCCAGCTACGGTACGCGGCAAATTTTCGGGCGCGATGTGTTTTGCTGGATGGTTGGCTACGAGCAGCCGATTACCGATAAATTCAGCATTATCGGTGATTGGTATAGCGGCACACACGACATCGGCGCATATATTTCGGCATTGCAGTATGATGTGAATGAACATTTGACCGTGATTGCCGGATATAAATTTGCAAACAACCCTGAAAGCGGCTACAACACTGCGATGGTGGAGATTACGTTAGAGTTTTGAGATGGGTAAAAAAACAGCGCCTTCTTGGGAAGAGCAAGAAAGCGCTAGTGGTGTGGTGCGAAAGGTGAGCCTTTGGAAGCCGCTTACGCGACCACCGTCGTCAAGGTTTTCTCGGTATATCATTCCTCATGTTTGCGGGGCAAAGGTAACCATTCGCCACGCCAGTTGTAAAATTCCACTGCCGAAAAGTATTTTTTGTAGTCGTAAAACGAGGGGACATCGTAAGCATAACCAAGGTAAAGATATTTCTTATTTAATTGTTTGGCATAATCTACCTCGCAAAGTAGCGTGTAAATTCCCAAACTGCGATGGTCTGCCTCGGGAGCAAACATAGCATACACGCTGGAAAGCGCTTCATCGCCAATATCAACAAAACTCACTGCCAGAATTTCTTTTGTTGTCACATCCGAAACGCGACATTCATACGCTAAACATGGCGTAATTGCTGGTTCGGGCGACAAGAAATCTTGAAGCGTTTCAGGCTGATTTTCCGTAAAGCGCTGCTTGTGCCGTTCAAACAAGGTACGATGTTCCTCTGTCAGATGAATAGGGTGAATTTCTAATTTTACATCACTGTTTTTTCGCTGCACACGACGTTGGCTTTTCGACGGAACAAAATCGTCCACCCGAATACGGAGCGGCATCACAATCACAGGCTCACCATTCAGCATATCCACCTGCGTTCGAAAAAAATAGGTGCCAAAATGCCGCCAGCCATCCAACCAGCAGGCATCCATCATTTGCGGCGTAGAACGGGAACAATAAAAAGCATCGTACAGTTGCCCGTCAATGCTTTCGTCGCGCCAGCGCTCTTCAAACCACTCACGGATGCCCATTGCGCCTGTTGTAATCGGGTCATCGTGAATAGCTTTGTTAGCAAAAGAACTGTTTTGAGAACTCGGTTTCATGCGGTGTTAGCCCTTGTAAAGTCGCAAGGAATAGTGTGAAAAATCACGCAATGACGCTTTGTTCGTTCCTTTTTCTTCGTATATCTCGGCAATGCCTTCCCGTTCTAATCCTTGCACCAAAGCAAGGAGCCATGCGGTTTCTGAGTGAGTTATATTGTTGGTCTGGAAAAGAGATTCTGTTGTTGTGTGCTGTATGAAAAGTTTTCGGTGTAATTCGAGCAAAGAAATTCGGTCATCGGTCTCTAAACCACGTAAAATCTCGACGATACGTCCCCGCCATATACGGTTTGGTGTGCCGTTCCATGAGGGTTCAGGACGTTTTGTTTTTCGTGCTTCCTGCATAGCTCCCGCCGAAGCGCAGGTTGTTTTAAGCGGACAATGACTGCATTTTGGCGCACGAGCCGTGCAGAAAAGCGCTCCAATATCCATAACTGCCTGATGCCAGCGCGATGCCTCTCCACGTGGATAGATGCGCTCTGCAATGGCTTGTATTGTGCCTTCTTCAGCAAGACTGACTGTTGTAGGCATTGCTTCAAAGAGACGTGAATACACGCGCCGTATGTTCACATCCAAAACCGCCACGTCCTGATGAAACGCAAACGCTGCTACTGCCGATGCAGTGTACGAGCCAATACCGGGCAAGGTGAGCAATACGTCCACCGATGAAGGAATTTCACCACCAAAGCGTTCAACAACTGCCTTTGCGCAATCCCGCAACCGCAGTGCGCGGCTGTTATAGCCCATTCCTGCCCATGCTTTGATAATAGTGGCATTATCGGCTGCGGCAAGCGTAGTGAGACTTGGAAATTGTGCTAAAAATTGCGGGAGTTTTTCTTGAACGCGGCTTGTTTGCGTCTGCTGAAGCATGACTTCCGATACCAACACGATATACGGATCCAAGGGCGGCACGGAATTACTTCCATGCTGCTCACGCCAAAAAAAGCGACGGGCATTATGATTATACCAATGAAGAACACTTCGACGGACACTCCGCTCTTGCGCTACCCTGTTTGATATTTCCCTGTGATGCTGCAAAGAGTGTGTAGAATTTGTCTGAGGCTATATTGTACCACCATTCACCAGCAAAAATACATTATTTTCGGATATGTAAATCATATTTTTTCGTGCTACTCGTTTTTTGCCTGTGAGGTTGAGGGCAGTTATTTAGTCGTCCCTAAAAAAAAGTATTTAAGTCTTTAAATATGAAGTTGATAAAACTCAAAAAATCCCTAAATATTTGCAAGTTTTTTTCGATATTTTCTGATTTCCTTGCAAATATTCTGCTTTCGAGATGCCTGACCAACACTATGTTCTCTGCAATGCCCAATCTCTGCGATGCTCAAATTGAGCCTCTATAAGATAGCAACTATGCGGGTTACAAACAGTATTTTTACCCAAAACCTTTTTCAGGGGCGACTATTTATTATTTGAAGATGCTTCAACAAGTTCAACATCAGGTCTGATGTGGTTTCCAGCCTGAATTTGCCGAAGGCTTTGATTCAAATTATTGATATTCACAACCTTAACACAAAGAAACCATTAACGCAAAAAAGAGCGATACGATGCAAAAAGCCGCTTAAAATCAATATTTTAAGCGGCTTTTACCATGTTTTTCACAGAGTGTATTTTCTTAATTCAGCCAGAACATCGCATCAACACTTACGCCGTCGGTCATCCAGCAATCGCGGTATTTCGGTTCGCGTTGGCGGGAAAGCGTAAAAGTATAAATAACGGTTTGGCTGTTATCGCCTGTAATCATCACACGCTGCTGGGCGACATTGCCCGAAATAGCGACCATTTCATAATCTGCGGCGCGGTGATTCAGCATCACGGCATACACAGGATTGCGCACAATTTGCTTAAAACGCGATAGCGGTCCGGTATAGACCTTATTTGCCGGAGAAGCGAAATTAAATGCCGTTGCGATGCCTACGTCGCTATTTTCGTCGTTTTCGCGCAACGCATCTAATTGGATGCGGATGACATCGGTCGGAGAAAACTCCGGACTGGGTTGAGGAAGCGTATTGGGTTCACGATGTGAATACATAATTTCCGGCGCTAATAGACTATGGAAAAATAGTGTTGGTCTTTTTCTACTGCCTCATCTTACCGCCTCAAAACGATATGAGGAACGGTCAGGGAAGTGCAAAAATATCAAAAAAGTAACGCAAACAAAAAGAATTTCTCGACAATGTGCCTTCTCGCCGCAACACCGCTCTCCGCCTGTTATCCCAAAACTTTCGGCACTTTGAAAAAGACGCTGTTGTGCTTGGGTGCGTTCAAAAGTGCGTCGGAAGTTGTGATTGCACGGACGCTTTCATCCTCACGGAAGGCATTTTCGCCTGTATCGGCGATGTTTTTAAGCGGCTCTACGCCTTCAAGGTCAAGGGATTCGATTGCGTTGAAATATTCAATAATCTGCTCAAATTTCTGAGCAAAGGCTGCTTTTTCCGCTTCGGGAAATTCTAAGCGCGAAAGTTGCGCGATATTGTCAATCGTTTCTTTGGAAATGTGCATGGTTGCTTGTTAGAAATGGACAAATGAATGAAAAAGCAAGTAAAACAGCCCATAAATTACGAAAACTTCGCTATATTTGGTGCTTCTTTGAACAAATTCTTTCTTCGGTATTGTACAATTTGAGAACGCCCTACATCCATGATTTACCTCGACAACAGCGCCACTACTCGCCTTGATGACCACGTTTTGGAAGCTATGCTCCCTTGGATGCAAGGCGATTTCGGCAATGCTTCTTCGGTCTATGCGCTTGGCAGAAAGGCGCGTGTAGCGGTGGAAAACGCCCGTGAAGAGGTTGCACACCTTATCGGCGCTCATCCGGCGGAACTTATTTTCACAAGCGGCGGAACGGAATCCAATAACACCGTGCTGAAGAGTGCCGTCCATGAATCCGCTCTTGCAAGGCGCATCGCTATTGGTGCGACGGAACATCACGCCATTCTCCACCCTACGGAAGACCTGAACCGCACAGGCACGGAAATTTTTCATGTTCCCGTTGATGAGCAAGGTTTTGTAAGGCTTTCAGAGATTGCAAACCTCAAGCAAGAAGGTCTTTTGATTAGCATTATGTACGCCAATAATGAAACCGGAGCAATTCAGCCTCTCAGCGCAATTCGAGAGGCATTGCCAGATGCGCTTTTGCACACCGACGCAGTGCAAAGTTTTGGAAAAATTCCTTTTGATGTGCAAGCCTTGAAGCTGGATTTTGCGACGCTTTCAGCCCATAAAATTCACGGACCCAAAGGCGTGGGAGCGCTGTTTATTCGGAAGGGCATTGACTTCAAAGCGCACCAACAAGGCGGCGCACAAGAACGCAATCGCCGTGCGGGAACCGAGCCCGTCGCACTTATTATCGGCTTCCAAGCGGCTGCCCGTGCGGCCGTCAAGGAAATGGAAACCCGCACAGCCACGATGCTTGCCCGAACACAGCTTTTACGCTCACTTCTCGAAGCGTCTGTTCCGAATATTCGCTTGAATACACCGCTTCAAAACTCGCTTCCGAACATTGTCAATATCTCTTTCCCGGATGCAGAAGCCTTAGACGGAGAAGCTATTTTGCAGTCTATGGATATTCACGGCATAGCTGTTTCCAACGGCTCTGCGTGTGTTTCGGGAAGTTTGCAGCCCTCGCACGTGCTTGTTGCTATGGGACGCACCGATGCCGAAGCAAAAGCAGCAGTGCGTTTTTCCGTCTCTAAAGACACCACCGAAAGCGAGATACGAAGCGCTGTGGAGGCACTTTCGGACATTGTTACCGCAATGCGGTCGTAAAAAATCAGGCTACTCCTCTAGTTCAGACATTGTTGATTTCTCTCAACCAAACATTTATGCCCTCAAAAGCCCGTATTTCCTCACTTTTTGCCGCTCTTATTCTTCTGCTTGTCTTGGGTATTGTTTTTGCGCCCGTCATTTTTGGAGGAAAAACCCTGCTTCCGGCAGACCAGCTTAATACCATGATGCTGCCTTTCTCCGCAAAGCATGATTCCGTCAGGGTTCACAACCATTTTTTAACCGATGCCATTGCGCAGGTTTACCCCTACAAAGTGCGCTGGCGTGAAAATGCCTTGCGCGGCGAGTTTTTTTCGTGGAACCCCATGATTTTAGGCGGTCATCCGCAATATGCTTCCACATCGTTCACCCATTTTGACCCGACAAATTTCATTTTGCTCTTGGGATCTATGCCCACCGCCTATCACGCACAAATGCTGGTGAAACTGCTCATCGGCGCTCTGGGAATGTGGCTGCTCTTGGGAACAATCACGGTGCAAGGTGCAAGGATTCATACGCTATTGCGAACACTTTTTGCGCTGGCGTATATGCTCAATAGCCTGTTTGTAACGACATTGCAACATCAATGGCTTGTCGGGGCGCTTATCTGGCTGCCGTGGACGTTCACGGCAATTCTCAAATTTTTCACGAAAGCACATTCTCAAAGGCTCACCTTCCTTGAAACGCTGAAGTTTGCTACTCTTGCGGCTATTCCGCTTGCCCTGTCCTGCTACGGCGGCTCGCTGCAAACCTCCGCGATTGCCATTCTCGGCTTGGTTATTGTCGTGTTCACGTTAGCCGCGCAAAACCAAAGGCTATCGCACACAAAACGCTGGACACAAGGCACAGTGCTGCTTTTGGGGATTGGCTTCATTGCTTTTGCGCTTTCGGCAATGATGTGGCTACCGTCGCTGGAACTGTTTTTATACAATCAAAACATCCGCGCTGACGGCAAGCCGTTTTCTCTCTTGAACAGCCTAAAAAGCCTGCCCTTGCTTGTTTCCTTCGTCATTCCCGAACTTATCGGAACGCCGCGCGGATTCGACCTTGCGAAAATTGCCCAAGCCGATATGAACGATTTTAACGCCTTCATGGGCTTTGCGCCTTGGCTCTTTGGTTGTTTGGGGTGCATTGTGCTTTGGTCAAAGCGTGATTCTATGCCGGATGCAGCACAATTTGACGAAAACAGCACTCTCGAACACCGTATCACACGGAGTTTTATCGTTCTTGCAGCACTCGGCTTGCTGTTGCCGCTTGCCACGCCGCTGTACAAGTTCATTTACCACCGTAGTTTTGTGCTGTATATTGTGGGAATGTGCGGTGTTGGGGCGATAATGGCGCAACGCTTTTTTTTCGGGAAAACGGATGAAACCAAGCGTGAGCGTATTGGCTTGATTTTACGCGGTGTTGCAGTCTTGCTCTTGGTTATTGTTATTGGATTGATTCTGGGAAATATCGTTTTAGCATGGAAATACGACTTGATTGCAGGAAAACTGCGCACCTTTGTCGAACAAAATCTGCAAGCAGCCCAACTCGCAGGCGGCAGTCGTGCTTGGATGCTGGGGCGCGTTGGGGTATTTTTAGAACATTTTTCGTGGAAAAATCCCTCATTGCTCTTGGCAATCATTACCCCGGCGATGGCTTTATGGCTTGTTTGGCGGCATTTTCAACAAAAACAACCGAACAATTCCCTTTCCGAGAAGCATCCCGTCGGAATTACACCTGAGCGTCTTGTGATGCTGCTCATTGCTATCACCACCGTGCAGCTTTGGAGCAGCGCTGTGTCTTGGCTACCAATGATAGATACGGAGCGCTATCCGCTTTATCCGGCGACACAAACGACGAATTTCCTGAAACGCGATACGACATTGCACCGATTTTTGCCGCTTTTTGATAATGCGTCGCACCGCGTCATGCAGCCCAACATCAACGAAATGTACGGTATTGCTTGCGTTCAAGGCTACGAGAGCATTTTCCCTCGTAATGTTTCGCTGCTTGCCGGAACTCTCAGCCAGCCCGTGCAGACACAGCACGTGCGCATGGGAGCCTTGGCAAATGTAAAATACTACGTGGCTTCGGCGAAAAATCCCTGTATTCATCCCGCATTGCAGCTTGTGGACTCCGGTGCAACGCTTGTTTATCGCAATCTTCTCGCGGAAGAACGTGCGTATATGCGCTATCGCTACCGAGTAGTCGCGGGGCAAGAATCTAAGCGGTTTGTACGGCTTCCCAATCGTGAACAGTATGAGCAGATTTTAACATTTGATTCCACGTTTTTCCGACGCGAAGTGCTGTTGAATGACGAACCTTCGGAAAAAATTCTCGTTGAACAAGACTCCGTGCCGCATCACATCAGGTTTTTACGGTATGAAAACAACCTTGTACAAATCGAAGTAGAAACCACAGAAAGCGGGTATTTGGTGCTTGCCGACACATTTTATGCGGGTTGGAAGGCATCGGTAAACGGCGAGGAGCGCTCGATACTGAATGCGAATTATGTTTTGCGGACGGTAGTTGTTCCGAAAGGAAAAAGCATAGTGGAATTTCGCTTTGAGCCTGTATTGGCGCGGCTTGGAGCATGGATAAGTTTTGGGACTTGCATTTTGTGTCTTGCTTTGCTTATCTTGCCAAATCATCAACGTACAGGCGCATAATACCAATTTGAGTTGATAGCTGTGCAAAAAAAATCCGGCTTCAGCGGCACAGACATTCTTGTCTGTGCGAGTATTTATGCTGCTTCCAGAGAAAAATTTATGCTGCTTCCAGAGAAAAGCATTGAAAAAATAATGCACAATCCTCAACGTAAATTGGTATAACACACAAGCGCATAACAACAATCGGCAACTCAAATTCTTCTCACATTTTTTTTGTAACAGACTATGGAAATGCTTCACGGCGAAGACATGATGACACTTTACGGTGAGATTATAAGCCGTATTGAAGGTTTTTTCTACAAAGCCAAAATGGATGAACACCTTACGATGCAAAGTGTTTCGGACTCCATCAAATCATTGACCGGATACGATGCGCATGATTTCATCCAGAATAGAAACGTCCAATTTATTTCGTTGGTTCATGCAGACGACATTGCACAAGTAAAAACAGCCGTAGCAGAAGCAGCAAAAACAAAAGCCATTTACGACATTGAGTACCGCATCAAACAACGCTCCGAAGCCGTTGTGTGGGTACATGAACGCGGCTATGTGCAGGTGTCGCCCACAGGAGAGCAGTATTTATGCGGTTTTGTGTCGCGGATAAATACCGGAACGGGAGATTTGCTTGCGACACTCGGCAAAAAGAGCGTGGAAATTGAGGCTTCCAGCAATGAAATCGAAAAAATCTTAAAATCTCTCAATCTTTTGGCGGTAAACGCCACTATCGAAGCCAGCCGCGCAGGTGCGCAAGGCGCAGGCTTTGCCGTTGTTGCCAACGAAGTCCAAAACCTCGCCGTACGCTCAAAATCGTCCCTGAGCAAAATTCAAACACTCATGCGCGATTTCCGACAGCTTTTGCGGCAACGGTAAGCAAAGGGTACAAGGATGAGGGCAAAGGCTCGAAGAAGACTGGAAGACGTTGAAAAGGTGTAAAGTATATCGTAAATAAACGACAAACGCAGACTGTAGGCGAGATTTTTCGCCGCAGTCCGCGTTTTTTTTTTGCACTGCCCTTCTGTTCCACTACACCTTCGTAGCGGCTGTGGAACGTACTACCCGAACATGAGTTTACCGAAAAAAAAAGCGGGAAATGCTTGTTTGCATTCCCCGCTTGAAATTTTCAATTCGCAAGCAGTAGCAGCATTATTTTTGCTGCGGCTGCGCTTGTTGCGGTTGAGCCTGTTGCGGCTGACCTTGTTGCGGAGTGCCCTGAGCGGGAGCGCTTTGGGGAAGCGGCTGTGCTACAGGTTTTGCAGCGCCGGTTGTAATGGGTGCGCGTTCTTCGCCGCCTACGCCAACGGTTGTGGTGGGCAGAAAGAACTTGTTCACGATAATAGCAACGATAAAAATACCGATGGCTAAACCGATAGTAAATTTTTGCAGGAAATCAGTGGTGCGGCGTGCGCCAAACATACCGGAAATTTGTCCCGAAATACCGCCCATACCTGCAGTCAAACCTTGACCTTTGCTTGGTTGAATAAGAACGGCGGCGATAAGCAACAGCCCCGCGAGAACCAACAGAATCGAAATAAAAACAAACATAGTCGCTGTACAAAAAAGAAGTAATGCGAAAAGGAATATGGAGTTAGCGTAGGTTAGGCGAGAAAAACCGCATTTTTTTTCAACAATATCACCAAATGAAAAAAATTCTCACCATTTTTCGACCAACCAAGTATTGAAGCGCTTTTCAAGCTACATTACGGTTGGAATAGAATCACAAATCTACGATGCTTTTTTCAACGAACCAACATTTTTTTTGAAAATACTCGCTTTTGATGAAGTTTTTTTGTATTTTCGTCGGCTGTACTTCTGTGGGCAAATTCTTACAGCATTGGTCAGTAGAACGTTTTTACTCTCCTCTGCTCACCCGAATACCGCAGTTTGTACCGCGCCACTACTCGCTTTAAGACAGCATAAACGAGAGATTAATTCGTTGTCGTATTGACATCTTTATTGTTTCAAACACTTTTTACGCTTTATGAAAAGTATGACCAAAGCCGACATCGTGGATAAAATTTCCAGCGCTACCGGCATGACCAAAGTAGAGACAGACGCAGCAGTTGATGGCTTCCTCAAAACAGTCGGTGAAGCACTTGCTGATGGGGAACGCATTGAACTCCGCGATTTCGGTGTTTTTGCCGTAAAAAAACGCCGCCCCCGCGCTGCTCGCAACCCGCGTACAGGCGAGCCGGTTGAGCTCGGTGAACGTTTCGTGCCGACCTTCAAAGTTTCCCGCAAACTCCGCGCACGTGTTGATTCCAGCCTTAAATCCGGCAAATCTAAAAACGGCTCGGCAAGCAAAACGGCTGCGAAAAAAGCTTCGGCATAATTGCCCTCTTTCGGCAGCGTCGGCGCTTGTTTGATTCAAGTTTGACGTAAGAGAATGCTTCTTGTCGCTTGAGTATTTTTTTCAGAGTCTCGCAAAGAAATTGCATCGCCCGACAAGGTTTGATGCGTCTTGCGAGGCTCTCCTTTCTTTCTCGTATTGGTGTCAGTATTGCTGCTGATGCTCGTTCCTTGAAACGCTTCACTCTCCGTGTTCATGCAATCACCCATTTCTACACCACAAGCAACAGAGCGCTTTTGCTCTACCTGCGGCGCTCGCAAACAAGCCGATTCGCCGCAAGAAAAACACGTGCAGTTTTGCTCTTCGTGCGGTTTGGCACAATACACTGTGCCACAATCCGCTACACAGGCGAATACGCCTCGCGCAGTTGCTGTACCGCGTTTTGCACTGGTTATTGCCTGCCTTGCGGTAGTCGTTGTAGGAAGTGTTTCATATGGCATCACTCGGCTTTTCGTGGAAAAACCCACTGAACAGGCACAAGCACAAGCCGGAGCGGAAACAAGCAATGGTCGCGTTTCCCCGTCAGGTACTCCCGACGGAAGCGGTAATGCAAGCGGCAATCCGATGAGCAAGGTATCGCCGGAAATCCAGCAGCGCATCGGCACACTTAGTGATTCCTTAGCAAAAGAGCCGAAAAATGCCAGTGTGTTGGTGCGATTGGCAAATGCGTGGTACGACGCAGGAGCATACTTCCAAGCCGAACAGCACTACGCCCGTTACTTGAACGAATTTAATCCAAAAGACGTTGCCGCACGGGTGGATTACGCCTACACCATTTTGCGACAGGGGCGCACTGACGAGGCAATCGTCGAAACAAAAAAGGCACTCGAATACGAACCGCAGCGCATTGAAGCAATGTACAATCTTGGCGTAATGTACTACGGCAAAAAAGACTTCAAAACGTCCATTTCGTGGTTTGAAAAGTGCGCGGCGGCTTCGCCGAACACGGAAATTGCGAACAGCGCTAAAGAAATTATTGAACGCATTACCAAAGAAATGGCGCAAAATCAAGGCTCATAAGCCGTGATTCTCAAAACGAACAACTCATAATTAACAAATTCTTTCACTTTTTTCAGGAAACCGCTATGCCTTGCGGAAAAAAACGTAAACGTCATAAAATGGCGACCCACAAGCGGAAAAAACGCTTACGCAAAAACCGTCATAAAAAGAAAAAACGGTAAGTGGTATTGTTAGAGGAGTATCGGCTTAAAAGCCGCATCACTGCTCATACCGAAAGTAAGCAACGCGCTTTGGTTCGTCTGTGTTCCAAAGCGCGTTGCTGTTTTTTTTGCGAATATACTGCCATGCCCGAAAGCTATCGAATTTGTACCTCCAACGTTTTACCTAACGCAGAAGCATACTGAGAAAGCACCGACAACTTCACATCGTCGGCATGATTTTCAATATGCGAAATCTTGGCAACGGAAGTTTGGAGTTGAGTAGCTAACGCTTCTTGCGTCATTCCTTCCGATTGACGGGCTTGCCGAAGCATAGCGCCAATGGTAAACAGGGCGCCCCCTTCGTCGTAGCCATCAGCAAACTCCGCATCGCGCTCTTTGCGTTCTTTGATGTATCGCTGTAAGTCACTCATGGATGAAGTTCCTTTCTACGGAAATAGTCGTTTTTGCGCTCTTCAGCAAGAGTAATTTCTTGCACGGGCGTTTTTTCACTTTTCTTTGAAAAACCGTTTGTCAAAATAACGAATTTACCTGTATCAAAAAAGCCGAGTAATCGTATAGCAAGACCGCTTGTTTGCACTCGCACTTCCCAAATATCATCCGTACCGGATAGTTTTTTGAGGTACTCACTTGGCACTCGTTCCAAACGCTCCACAAGTTCCAATGTCCATGTGACTTTGCGTGCTGTTTTCGCAGGCAAAGAATCAAGAAATTCTTGAACAGGTACTTGTCCATTTGCCCTGGTATAAAATTGAACGCTTCTCATGGTTAAATATGAGTGTATATTTGTGTCAAATCTTTAGCAGCTTCGCGGAAATACTTGTTATTCCTACAAGAATCCGTAATTTTCTTTCTTCCTTTTGTAAACAATTTCACCGCTTGACAACGAATTACCAACATACTTTTTTTCCATTAATCGCACACACTATGCTCTCCGAAACAATCAACGAACAAATGAAAACCGCTATGAAAAGCGGCGATAAACAACGGCTTGAAACCTTGCGCTCAATTCGCGCTCTTATTTTGGAATTTGAAAAAAGCGGCATTGGACGCGCTATGACTCCCGATGACGAGCAGAACCTCCTTATTTCCGCCGCCAAAAAACGCAGAGATTCGATTGACCAGTTCCGCGCTGCCAAACGTGAAGACCTCGCCACCAAGGAAGAAGCCGAACTCGCCATTATTCAGGAATTTCTCCCGAAACAACTCAGCGAAAGCGAAGTAGAAACCGTCGTCAAAGGCATTATCGAACAAGTCGGCGCAAAAACCCCGCAGGAAGTCGGTAAAGTCATGGGCGCTGCCATGAAAGAACTGCGCGGCAAAGCCGACGGAAACCTCGTGCAGGCAGTAGCAAAGCGGCTTTTGGGGTGATTCGTTACTTAGGGCTTGGGTACTTGGGGCTTGGGTCATTCGTCATTGGGCGTAAGTGTATTGTTACCTGACTAATGACCAATGGCTAATGACCAATGGCTCAAAATGTGATTTCTGAACAATTTCAGAACATTCATCCACCAATTTTTGCTTAGGTTTATGGACATTCGAGAAGCACAAGTTGAAGATATTTTGGTCAATGCTCCTGCCTTGACCCGTGATATTCTACAACTTTCCGAAGATCCAAGACTTGTTGCCCGTCAGATGATACTGCCTTCGGGACGATTAGATATGTTGTATGCGTACCAAAATAAGTTTCTCCTGCTGGAATTAAAAGTAGAAGCATTTCAACCCAAATTTCTCGACCAAGTTTTGAGCTATCAACAGGATTTGAACAGGTTACAAGATTCGGGGCGTTTATTCGGTGGCATGATTCAACCATATCTTTTGTGCCCACATTTTGCAGAACGTCATAGAACCCTCGCGGCGAATGCCGGGGTGTTTTGCGTAGAGTATGAGCCAGAGGCGGTCTTGAAGTATTTTCACCAGCATTTGCGTCCAGTTGCAGCATTTTCTGATGTAAAGCCTATTGATATTGGCATTTGGAATCTTCACCTAATTCACAGCATCTTGTACTTTCTTGACCGAACAAGCAGTATTGCGGCATTAAGAGTGCTTGTCGGCGGCTCAAGCAAGACTCTCTACAACAAAATCCGCTTCGCTTCTGAACTTCGGCTTATCGAATGGGAAGCACATTCAGATGTAATTCACCTTTCCAAACTCGGGCAAAAGTATGTCAATGCCCGTGATACAATGTTCGATGACCGATTGAGCGAAAACCAAACGCATATTCTTCAGAAAATCATCATACAAAATCCGTTTGAATCATCGGTCATTCTCGGCATTGCATCTATGGTTGAAGCTGTTTTTGTTATGTCAAAAAATGTCTATCCTGTTCCGCTTGAGCAAGTGAGTGAGTTTTTCACCTTCCACTCAGGAAAGATGTACGATTGGAAAACTCCTAAAGCACGATACAATGCGACCCGGATGTACTCTAACTATGCAGTAGATTTAGGGCTTCTGGCAAAAACAGACACATCTTTGTATCTCACTCCGCAAGGATATAAATTTACGGCACAAATGCAATTACACAAAAGCCTTAAACTTGTTGATATTCTTGTAGTACAGTAATAATTTCCCCCAACACCGAACTCCGAAAAAAATAATCTCATTGAACACTGCGACAATTAACAACCATTTCCCTTCATTTGCTATGCAACTCTCACCCGCACTTTTTTGGGATGTACGTCCCGAAACAATAGATTGGGACGCTCATGCACGGTTTGTTATTGAGCGTGTTCTGACGCGGGGTACGCTGGAGGATTGGCGGACAATAGTGCGGTTTTACGGCTTAGAGCGTTTGGCTCAAGAGGTCGTACAAATGCGCTCCTTAGACCGACAGACGCTTGCCTTTTGCAGTGTGGTATTTGATATTCCGAAAGAACAATTTCGATGCTACAACAACTCCATTACAACGCCGTCCCTGCGGAAACTTTGGGACTTTTGAGAGATTTACAAGCGCTGGAAATCTTGCGTTCGTCGTATCTTGTCGGCGGAACGGCGCTTGCACTCTATGTTGGACATCGCATTTCGGAAGATATTGATTTGTTTATTGCAGAAAGTTTTCAGCCTTCGGAATTAGAAGCAATCATTGCGCAAGGGCATTCGCTCACGGAAACCGGACGCGCAAAAAACACTCTCAGCGCCCGTATTGATGGCGTGAAGGCTGATATTATCACCTTTGCCTATCCCATGCTTGAGCCTGTCGCAGAAGTAGAAGGCTTACGTTTGGCTTCAATACCCGATATTGCGGCAATGAAAATTTCCGCCATTATCAATCGCGGCGCGAAGAAAGATTTTTGGGACATTCATCATCTGCTCAATCTCGTTTCTCTCGCGGAAATACTGGATTTTTTTCAGAAAAAATTCCGCCAACACGAGATTCTACACGCTCTTCGAGCCTTAACCTATTTCGATGATGCAGAAAATTTTCCCGACCCGATAACGCTTCTGCCCGTTACGTGGTCTCAAGTAAAAAAGGATATTTCCAACGCCGTACGGCACTTTTCGCGCCAATAATTTTCGGACAATCTTCCCCAAACGCCTGATGAATACTATTCTCCCAAATATCTCCACAAAAACCCTAATGCACGATACAATTACCGGCGATTCCCTCAACAACGACCTCGCAGAGCGCTCTTTGACGGAACTTGAGTTCCCCAAAGTCTTGGAGCGCCTTGCCGATATGACCTATTCTGAGCAGGGGCGCGAAATTATTTTGAGCTTGCGCCCGAATCCGAATCTGCCCGAACTCCGCACCGAACTTGAGCGCGTGAACGAACTTGCACGGCTTATCAATCTCGGCGAACAGCTTCCGATGGAAGGTTTTGCCGATATTCGCCCGATGCTGCATAAATCCCGCATTGCAGGAGCTTTTTTGCAACCGTCGGAATTTCTCGCCGTGCGAGATGTTATGCGCTCTTCGCGTTTGACACGAAGTTTTTTCAACACACGCCGCGAGACCTTTCCCGTTATGGCGGAAACCTGTCAGCCCTTGCACGAAAATCGTCTTTTGGAAAAGCATATCGCCGATGCGATTGACGATGCGGGAAACGTGAAAGATACGGCTTCGCTGGAACTTGCACGGATTCGCCGCGACATTATTGACACTTCCAACAAGCTCCGAAGCCGCTTGCAGAAGATTTTGAAAAAAGTTGTTGAGGATGATGTCGTGCAAGAAGAGTTCATCACGCAGCGCGACGGGCGCTTTGTGCTACCGATGAAAACCGAGTATAAACGCCACATTCCGGGCATTATTCACAGCGTTTCGCAGACCGGTTCGACCGTGTTTGTGGAGCCTGCCGAGACTTTTGACATGAACAACGAACTGTCATTGCTCCACAGCGAAGAGCGCCGCGAAATTGAACGCATTTTGACCACGCTCACCCGCGAACTTGCCGAAGAAGCCGATGATTTCTTGCGGTCTGTGGGCATTTTGGCGGTGATTGACGCTGCTTTGGCGAAAGCCCGCTATGCCCACGAGTTTGATGGTATCAAACCTGACATTACCGATGAAAATGTGCTGGTGTTGTCGAATGTACGAAATCCTGTGCTGTTGCACAATATCAAGCGCGAAAAGCCGCATAAAAACGGCGTTTTGGCTGAAAACCGCTCAGAAAGCCGCTCGGAAAGAAGTTTGAAAAGTGTTGTTCCGCTTTCGATTGAGTTCGACGGCACACAAGACCTACAAACAAGTATTCATACGGTCTTTGGGCATTTGATTTCGGGACCCAATGCCGGCGGAAAAACCGTTGCCATGAAAAGTATCGGCTTGAACGTCGCAATGGCGCTTTCCGGCATTTTCCCGTGCGGCTATTGCAAAACCAATTTCCGCGAGGTTTTTTCGGCGATTGGCGACAATCAATCTATCGAAAACGACATGAGTACGTTTTCCTCGCAGATTTCGCGGTTGAAGGAAATTCTGATGAACTCGTCGGATTCTTCGCTGGTGCTGGTAGATGAAATCTGCTCCGGCACTGACCCGCAAGAAGGTTCGGCGCTGGCAGTGGGGATTTTGGACGGGTTGCTGGCGCGGAAAGCGTTTTTCGTCGTCACCACGCACCAATCCTCGCTTAAAAGCTATGCTCTCACGCAAAACGGCATTATGAACGCCAGCATGGAATTTAACACCGACAAACTTGAGCCGACCTACAAGTTTTTATCAGGTGTTCCGGGCAATAGTTATGCCTTTGCTTTGGCACGCAATATCGGGCTTCCGCCGCGTGTCATGGAAAAAGCGCAAGAATACTTGGGCGATAAGCACAGCACACTCGAAGAAAGCATCGAAGTTATTCAGCAATACCGCCGCGAAGCAGAGAAAATGCGCCGCGAAAGCGAAGACACCAAGCGCCGCGCTGAACAGCGGAAAGCAGAATACGACCAAAAATTCAACGAGTTCAAGCAGAAGTATCAAGATTTGATGCGCCTTGCAAAGGATGAAGCAGCACAGATTGTTGCCAATGCCAACAAACTCGTTGAAAATACCATCCGCGACCTCCGCGAAGCCGCCAAAGAAGAACTCGAAATCGCCAAACGCGCCTTGGAGCAAGGAGTTTCGTTGAGGGATAAGGGCGAAGGGATTGAGCGCAGCGCTCAAGGGGATAAGGGCGCACAGACACCCAATAACCAAGCCCCAAGTAACCAAGCCCCAAGTAACCAAGCAACCAAGCAACCAAGCAATCAAGCGACCAAAACCCTCGCCGATGTTCGTAGAGAATTTGAGGCAGAAAAACTGAAAGTGCAGCAAGCGGCTGAGAAGCAAGCACAGAAGCCGCTTGTGGAGGAAGTCGAAGAATTGGAAGAAGGCGACACCGTTACGATGGAAGATTTTGCAACGCCGGGGGTGATTGAAGCCATTGACCGCGAGACGGGAAGCGCTGTTGTGGAGTTTGATGCCGTGAAATTCCGCACCTCGCTGGACAAGCTCAAACGCGCCGGATCAAAGCAGGTCAAACAAGCAAAAAAACAGGCGGGAAGCGGTTTAGCAGGCGGAGTTGGTGTGAATTTCGACGCAAAAACCGAAATTGATTTGCGCGGAATGTACTCCGACGAAGCGATTAAAAACGTTGAACAGGCGATTGCGTCTGCTCTGACGGGCAATGTTCATTCGCTCCGAATCATTCACGGCAAAGGCACGGGCGCTTTGCGTCAGGCAATTCAACAACATTTGCAACATCATCCTGCAGTAAAAAGCTACCGCAATGGGCTTTTGACCGAAGGCGGCGCAGGTGTAACGGTCGTGGAACTCCGATAAAACCTTGATTTTTGAGAGCCTTACAAGATATACGACCATCAAGGCTCTTCTCTTTTTTCATGCCTTTTGTTGTCGAGT
Organism: Candidatus Kapaibacterium sp.; assembly: GCA_025455065.1. GTDB lineage: Bacteria > Bacteroidota > Ignavibacteria > Kapaibacteriales > UBA4661 > PH2015. The sequence goes on from JALONG010000011.1 coordinate 35,557, forward strand.
GAGATTATGTACATTTCCCTGTCTCCGTCGTTTTGCAAAAGCCTTATCGTGCTTTCTTGCGGCGTGTTTCTACAAGCCACGTCATTACTTGGTTTCCAGCAAAATCTTGATTCGCTGAAATCGCTTGTTACTTCAAAGAAACCCATGCAAGACACAATCACCATTGCGATTTTGAATACTCTTGCTCAAGAATACCGCTCTCGCAATGCAGATTCTTCCTTAAAGTACGCTCACGAAGCACTTGATCGCTCTGAAAATATCGGTTATCAAAAAGGACTTGGTACAGCACTTATCAACTTAGGCAATGTTTATCGGAATTTAGGCGATTACAACCGTGCGCTGGGCTTTTTACAACGCGCTCTGACTGTGGGCGAACAGGCAAGAAGTAACACGCTTATCGGTCAGGCATGGAATGGCATGGGCATTGTGTATGTGCGGCAAGGCAGCCTAGACCGCGCTTTGGATGCGCTTTTGAAGGCATTGCGTATTTCCGAACAGCTTCACGATGCTCGCGGAGCGGCATCAGCACTGGATAATTTAGGAATTGTGCATATTCGCCAAGGCAATACGGTACGGGCTTTTCAAGCACTTTTTCGTGCATTGCATTTGACCGACTCCATTCACGATAAACGCTTGCGCTCTATTGTTTTGAATGACCTTGGCATTGCATATCGAACAGAAAAGAAATTCGATAGCGCACTGGTGGTCTATCGGCAATCGCTGGCACTCAAAGAGACACTCAAAGACAAGCAAGGAAGCGCACTTGCGCTCAACGGCATGGGCATTGTTTTTCGTTTGCAGGAACGCTATGACAGTGCGTTGGTATTTTTCACCCGCGCCTTGCAGTTGCAAGAAGAACTTGCCTTTCAACCCGGCATGGCGACTGCTCTCAGTGATATTGCGCAGACATACTCTCAACTTGGCAATGCCAAAGAAGCAATTCGCTATGCAGAGCGCTGTATTTCCGTGGCAAGAGGTATTGGTGCAAAAGTAGATTTACGCAGCGCTTACCAAACACTGGCAGAAGTCCATGAACGCCAAAAGAACACGAACCTTGCTTTTGTGTATTTTCGCCTTTATACAGCTATCAAAGATTCTATTTTTAACGAAGAAGTGGCACGCAAAACCGCCGACCTTAATTCGCACTATGAACAGGAGGCGCAGGAACAGCGTATTCAACTATTGGAGCGGGAAAAGCAAGTACAGACGCTTGAATTAGAGCGCCGTACCCTGCTTATTTACGGACTTTTGGCGGTGGGGCTTTTGACGATTGCGCTTGTCGGTGCGCTTTGGAGTAGAATTCGGTATCGAAAGCGTGTACAAGCGGAATTGCAAGCAAAAAATTACGAACTCGCAGCCGCACATCAAGAATCCGAAGACCTTCTTCGGAACACGCTTCCCGCCTCAATTGTAGAGCGTTTGAAACGCGGTGAAGGTGTCATTGCCGACCGATTCGATTCAGTAACGGTACTGTTTGCCGATATTGTCGGGTTTTCGGCTATTACCGCCGCCATGCCTCCGGAAGATCTTGTAACCTTGCTGGACAGCATTTTTTCGGATATTGACGCAATCGCCACCACGCATAGTTTGGAAAAAATCAAGACGGTCGGCGATTCGTATATGCTCGTGGGTGGTGCGCCGGAGCGCTCGGAAGACCATTGTTTACGTGTTGTACGGGCGGCGTTTGCGATTCAAAATGCCGTTTCGCGTACCGCACTTGGTATGGGAATGACGATGAATGTTCGCATCGGTATTCACACGGGGGCAGTTGTGGCAGGCGTTATCGGGGCAAAAAAGTTTTCTTACGACCTTTGGGGCGACACGGTAAACATCGCCAGCCGCATGGAATTTCACGGCGAAGCAGGAAAAATTCACTGCACCGAAACGGTGTACGACATCGTACAAAGTGCCGTAAAACCTGATTCTACTGAACATCAAACTGAACATCAAACGAGATACACCATTGAAAAGCGTGAACCGATTGAGGTTAAAGGAAAAGGTTTGATGCAAACCTATTATTTGCTTCAACAAGAATAAGTCCGGCAAGGCATTTCCTTGTGAAATCTAGTTGTCCAATTTTTTCTGACACTGCCAGCTTCGTTATAGCGCCAAAAAGCCTGATTGTTATTCGCAATGCGAGTAATAATCAGGCTTGTAAGCTATTTCAGTTTCGCAATTTAATACCGCATAATCTTTCGTGCAGCCTCAGCGATTTTATCGGCAGAAATCAAAATATCCATTTCCAACACCTTTGCAAAGCCCACCGGAATATCCTTCGAGGCAACACGCCCGACCGGAGCATCCAGATAACGGAAGAGTTCTTCTTGAATAGAAGCCGCAATTTCACCGCCAAAGCCACCGTTACGGTAGTGTTCATGCGCTACAAGCGCACGGCTGGTGCGTTTGACAGATTCAAAAACCATTTGTTTGTCCCAAGGCGCAAGCGAGCGCAAGTCAATCACTTCCGCGTTGATGCCTTCCGCAGCAAGTTTTTCTGCGGCTTGCAAGCTAAGATGAATAGCATTGCCGTAAGAAATAATCGTCATGTCGGTTCCGGGACGGCGAATTTTCGCTTTGCCGAAAGGAATCATAAAATCTTCGTCCGGAATAGAAGTCGAGGTAGGGCGGTAGTTGTAGAGGAACTTCGGTTCGATATACACCGTCAAACCTTTGGAACGAAGCGCATGGCGCATCAATCCTACAGCGTCATCGGCAAATGCCGGACACACTACCCGTGCGCCCGGAAGGTGTGCAAACACTGCATCAAGATTTTGCGAATGGTATAAACCACCTTGAATAAAGCCGCCGCTAGCAAGGCGAATCACCATGTTGGGCGAATACTGCCCTTTGGTACGCCAGTATTCATGAGTACATTCAACATATGCTTCCATTGCGGGCCAAAAATAATCGGCAAATTCTGCACCTTCGACCACAACACGAATGTCGTCACGATAACGACAGAAACCGTTCGCCGTACCGACGATAAAATCTTCCGCAATCGGCGCATTAAATACGCGCTCGTTGCCAAATTCCGTCATCAAACCCTTCGGAACGTTGAAAATACCTTGCTTTTCTTTGGAAGCAACATCTTGTCCCCAAAGAAACGTATTCGGATTGCGGCGAAACTCCGTGCGCATCCCCAAGTTAATTCCTTCGCGGAAAGTAATTTGCGGTGCATTCGGGTCGCTGACAAAGGTGTCATCGTGGTTGTAGCCGACAAGCGGGTCGGGAATGAGAAACATCTCATTTTCTGCGGGGTCGGGTATCGGGAGCGGCTCTACGCGGTCTGCGGCAGCAAAAATCTCTTCTTTGTTTTTCGCTTCCATTTCTACAAGCTGCTCTTCGGTCATATAGCCTTTTTCCAGCACCGTAGCTCTCATGCGGGCTAGCGGGTCGCGTGTCCACATTTCGGCGATTTCTTCTTTGGTGCGGTAAAGTTCGTGATTGTCAGAATTGGAGTGCGAAAGAAGGCGGTCGCACTCGGCATGAACCATCGCAGCGCCTTCGCCGGAAAGCACGTAATCACGTGCTTCTTCGAGTGCGCGGAAGGATGCAAAAGGGTCACGCCCGTCGCAGTTGATGATTTTGAAATTCGCAAAACCCCTGAAATTGTCGGAAACACGCAAGTTTGCGGTTTGTTCACGGAGTGGCACGGAAATACCGAAACCGTTGTTTTGAATAACAAAAATCACGGGAAGTTTCTCGCGGCTCGCACCATTCACTGCTTCGTAAAAATAGCCTTCGGAGCAGGCAGAATCACCCCCGGAATAAATCACAAATTCATCGCCTTTGTATTTTTTAATAGCTCGTGCCGTTCCTGCCGCCATTTGCGAGTGATTACCCGTAAGCGCAGAACGGTTCTGGATGCCAAGCGGAATTTTCGCAAAGTGATTCGACATATTCCGTCCGCCGCTCGACACATCGGCAGCTTTGCTCAGACCGTTCATGATGATTTCATCCGGCGTGATTCCTGCTGCCATACAGGAGAGAAAATCGCGGTAATACGGGTAGAAATAATCTTTGCCCTGACGGAAAATTTTCCCGATAGCAATTTGGATTCCCTCGTGTCCGGCGCACGGAGCGTGATACGACCAGCCTTTGGCAAGTTTCAGATAATTCGCGGCTTTCTCATCCAATTTGCGCCCCAAGTGCATAAGGCGATACCATTCAACAACGGTTTCTTTGTCAAAGCCCTTCGTGTCGAAGGTGTAGCCTTTCGGATGCTTCGTTGCAGTCGCGGTGGCATTGCCGGAAGAGCCGTTTGATGCGGGTACATGACCGTTTGCGCCATTGGCACTGGCGTTTGCTGCTTTGGGAACGGGTTTATTCGATTTCGCCGCTACCGGAGCGGATTTTTTCGATGCCATAGAGAAAACTCCTACGCTAAAAACGTGAAGAAAAAAGATTTGTCGTGAACAAGATTTATCGTGGACATGGTTTTGGGTGAATTTGGAATACAAGGTAAAATGGCGAGGTAGCAAACGCGAGGCTGACTCCTAAGATTCTTCCCGTAGCACAGACATTCTTGTCTGTGTCCGAAATGAGCGGAGCGAATAATCTTCAAAGCCAGTCTTCACACTGCTTTTGGTTATTACTGCTTTCGGAAATTATGCCTAGCGGCATACAAGGACACAGACAAGAATGTCTGTGCTACAAGAAATCTGCGATACAGAAAATTGTCCACTTGTTTTTTGCCAATTCCCAGAACACAACACCGAAGCGGCTTCGCGGAAAATATATCTCATCTTCCTGAACAAGGCATATTACCTGTGCATTTTACCTACTGAAGTCGGTAAATTACAAAATATTCATTAAAAACCTTCACCGAGTGCAAGTGTTTTTTTGCTGTTTCAGGGAATAGGCAAAAATAACAGATAATTTTTCTCACCAACAATTCACCAAATTTTTCGTATTTTCTCTGTTTCGTGTGTTTGCAACAAAAATCTCCCTTCAGAGAGAGCGAGAAGGCTTGCAGCACCGCTTAAATACTCGTTTTTCACTCTTTTTTTCTCTCAATGGTTGTTCTCAAATTCGGCGGCTCTTCCGTTGGCACACCGGAGCGCGTCAATAGTGTTATCGCAATTTCTGTTCAATCTCAGAAAAAACATGGTCGTATTGCTGTTGTCGTATCAGCGTTTTCCGGCATTACCGACCAACTTATCAAAACCGCGAAACTCGCCTCCAACGGCGACACCGCATACAGCAACGAGTTTGACGATATTTACCGTCGCCATATCACCGCACTCGAAACGCTGTTTTCCACCGAAAACACCGACAAAAGCGGCTTAGACACGGTGCGCAAAGAAGTCGAAGCGATTTTGATGGAATTGCGCGGACTTCTGCACGGCATTTTCCTCATTCGTGAACTTTCCAAACGGACGCTTGATTATGTGTGCAGTTTCGGTGAGCGCCTTTCCGCATTTATCATTGCCCGGACGATGTCTGCTCGCAAGGTTCACGCGGAATTTTTGGATGCTCGTACACTCATCAAAACTAATGACGAATTTACCTCTGCAAAAGTGGATTTCCCCACCACCAATGCAAACGTGCAGAAATACTTCGCTGAAAACGAGGCGCTGAACGTCATCACGGGTTTTATCGGCTCGACAAGCGACGGACAAACAACCACGCTGGGGCGCGGTGGTTCGGATTACACCGCAGCAATCATTGGCGCTGCGCTGACGGCAAAGGATATTGAAATTTGGACGGATGTGGATGGCGTAATGACCGCAGACCCGCGCAAAGTCAAGAACGCTTGCACATTGGAACGCCTCACCTACGAAGAAGCGATGGAATTATCGCACTTCGGCGCAAAGGTGATTTATCCGCCGACCATACAACCCGCATTCGACCTTGGTATTCCACTTTGGATTAAAAACACGTTTAATCCCGAATTTCCCGGAACACTCATTGACCGCGACGGCGACACGAGTTCTGCGCTGCCGATTAAGGGCATTTCGTCCATTAAAGAAATCACGCTCATTTCGCTCGAAGGAAGCGGTATGGTGGGCGTTGTCGGCGTGGCGCACAGACTTTTTAGCGCCCTTGCGCGGGAGCGGGTGAACGTGATAATGATTACGCAGGCTTCGTCGGAACATTCGATTTGTATTGCGGTGGAGCCGAATCTGGCTGACAGCGCCGCCCGTGCTATCAACGAGGAATTTACTTACGAGATGAACGTAACGCGGCAAATTAACGCTGTGAAAGTAGAGAAAAATCTTTCGGTGATTGCGGTTGTGGGTAGCAAAATGCGCCACACGCCGGGCATTGCGGGGAAAGTCTTTCAAGCACTGGGGCGCAACGGCGTGAATGTACGCGCCATTGCGCAGGGTTCGTCGGAACTGAATATTTCGATAATTGTGGATGCAGCGCACGAAAGCAAGGCAATAAGCGCCATTCACAACAATTTCTTTTTGGCTTCCTCGAAAACACTGCATTTGTTCATCATCGGCACAGGCTTAATCGGTAAAGAACTTCTCAAGCAAATGCAGCAACAGCGCGAGTTTTTGATGAAAACACGCGGTTTGGAACTGAAACTTATCGGCATTGCCAACAGCGCAACAATGCTTTTTAACGAAGACGGTATCAATACCGAAAAGTGGTCAGAAGCGCTTGAATCCTCGCAAAGCAGCATGGAAACCCGTGCATTTTTGGAGCAGATGAAAGCGCTCAGTTTGCCGAACAAAGTGTTTGTAGATAATACCACCAGCGAAACGATTGCGGCGCTCTACGAAGAAATTCTTCAAAATAGCATTGCGATTGTTACACCGAACAAAAAAGCAAATACCGGCTCCTATGCTCAATACAACGCCATGCGTGAAGCGGCTCTGAAAGCAAACGCGGGACTGTTTTACGAAACCAATGTCGGCGGTGGGCTTCCGGTGATTGACACGCTGCGCGGCTTGGTGGGAAGCGGCGACACAGTGCATAGAATCGAAGCAATCTGCTCCGGTACGCTGTCGTATGTCTTCAACACCTTCACCGAAGGCAAACGTTTCAGCGACGTTATCAAAGAAGCACGGGAAAAGGGCTTCACCGAGCCGGACCCGCGTGATGATTTGGGTGGAACGGATGTGGCGCGGAAACTTCTCATTTTGGCACGGGAAATCGGCTTAAACCTTGAACTGAGCGATATTGCCGTAGAAAATCTTGTGCCTGCATCCTGCGCCAAAGCTGCATCGGTGGAAGAATTTTTTACCGCGTTGGCGAAGGAAGATGAAACATTCGAGAAACGTCGCACGGAAGCCGCTAAAGCGGGAAAAGTGTTGCGCTATGTGGCAACATTGAGCAATGGCAAAGGCAGCGCAAAACTTGAGGCGGTAGATGCCACGCATCCATTCTTCAGTTTGAACGCAACTGATAACAAATTCGCCATTACAAGCGAGTATTACTCGACAACACCACTTGTGATTCAAGGTCCGGGCGCGGGGGCGAAAGTAACGGCCTCAGGTGTTTTGGCAGATATTTTGCGGACGGCGTAAAACCTGATTATTCTGCGTAAATAAATGACAAGGGCTTCATCACAAATGTTGTGGTGAAGCCCTTGTTGTAGAGTATGGCTTCTCTGGTTACAAAGGGTAATAAAAAGAATTTTTGTTAAAAAAGAAAGTGTATTTTTCTGAAAGCCGTAAAGGTTGTAAATTAGTAGTCTTTGCAACAACTCTGTTCCAGCTTTCAAGGACAAACCGTTGAATTCATCTCCACAATCCCCCCCGAAAACTTTTCTCATCACCGGCGGCGCGGGCTTTATCGGTTCGCATTTGTCGAAATATCTGCTTGAGCGCGGTCATACCGTCTTTGCGCTCGATAATCTTTCCACCGGCACGATGGACAATATCACCGACATCCGCTCTAATCCTGCCTTCCAAAGCCGTTTTCACTTCGTCCGCGACGACATTATGAACGAAATGGTGCTAGACCGCATCACGTCTCAAGTGGATATTGTCGTGCATTTGGCGGCAGCAGTCGGTGTGCAGCTTATCGTCGAAAAGCCCGTCCATACGATTGAAACCAACATCATGGGCAGCGAAATTGTTCTCAAAACCGCTCTGCGTTATGGTTGCCGCGTTATGCTCGCAAGCACATCAGAAGTCTATGGCAAAGGCGTAAAAATTCCATTCAATGAAAACGACGACGTGCTGCTGGGAAACACCGGGAAATCACGCTGGGCGTATGCTGCCAGCAAGATGATTGATGAGTTTTTGGGCTTGGCGTATTACCAAGAATACGGCTTGCAAGTTGTTCCTTTCCGCCTTTTCAACACCGTCGGAGCGCGTCAAACTGGGCGCTACGGCATGGTGATTCCACGCTTTGTGCAACAAGCGCTTCGCGGTGAACCGATTCGCGTCTTTGGCGACGGCACACAAAGCCGTTGTTTCTGCGATGTACGCGATGTTGTCGGTGCGATTTACGGTTTGTCTTTGCACGAGCAGGCTCCCGGCACACTCTTCAACGTTGGCAGCAACGAGGAAGTCAGCATTATGGATTTGGCAAAGCGTGTTAAAGCGCTTTCAGGAAGTTCTTCGGATATTGTACTAATTCCGTATTCGGAAGCGTATCCGCCCGGTTTTGAAGATATGCAGCGCCGGATGCCGGATTCGTCACGTATTCACAGCCTTATCGGTTGGCAACCGACACATTCGCTGGATGAAATTTTGCAGAGCGTGATAGCGTTTGAGCGGGCGCGTGAATGATTTTTTGACACGGATTGAAGAGGATTTCACAGATTACACGGATTTTTTTGGAATGTTTTTATGCAGCACTCAGAATTGACAGAACAGATAATCAAAGTCTTTTATCACGTCTATAACACGCTTGGGCATGGCTTTTTGGAGAAGGTGTACCATAAGTCTATGCTGCTTGCACTACAAAAAAGTGGATTGCAATGCGAGTCCGAATACCCTTTGAACGTGTATTACGAAGGAACAGTTGTAGGCGAATTTTTTGCAGACATTATCGTTGAAAACAAAGTAATACTTGAATTAAAGGCAGTTTCAGCTATTCATCCGGTACATGAAACGCAATTAGTAAATTATTTACGAGCATCAACAATCGAAGTAGGGTTATTGCTTAATTTCGGAACCAGCGCTGATGTCCGTCGCAAAGTCTTGAGCAATGACCGAAAAAAATCCGTGTAATCCGTGAAATCCTCTTTAATCCGTGTCAAAAAAATATGACAACCTTCAAACTCACAACGCCCGTTGCGATGATTGTTTTCAATCGTCCCGAAACAACCGAAAAAGTCTTTGCCGAAGTCCGCAAAGCGCAACCGCCGAAACTCCTTCTTGTTGCCGACGGCGCACGTGCCGGACGCGAAGGAGAAGCAGAGCGCTGCGAAGAAGCCCGCAAAACGGTGCTGGATAAGGTAGATTGGGATTGCGAAGTTTTGACGAACATCGCCCCGCAAAATCTGGGCTGTCGTGGCAGGGTTTCAAGCGGCTTGGAATGGGTTTTTGAGCAGGTTGAAGAGGCGATTATTTTGGAAGACGACTGTTTGCCACACCCCAGTTTTTTCCGCTATTGTCAGGAGATGTTGGAGCGTTACCGCCATGACGAGCGTATTGGCGTTATTTCGGCAGCAAATTTCCGTGTCAAACGTGAAACACAGTACAGCTACTATTTCTCGCGTATTCACCCCATCACAGGCTGGGCTTCGTGGCGGCGTGTTTGGAAAAATTATGATTTGTCCATGAAGATTTTCCCTGAAGTCCGCGATAACGGCTTGCTTGCGGATATGTTGGGCGATGATTTTTCGGTGAAGTATTGGACGAAAATTTTCCAATCTGCCTACGAAGGGCATGAATCCACGTGGGATTACCAACTCACCTTTTCCGTTTGGATGCAAGGGCAACTTGGTATCATTCCGAATGCGAACCTCATCACCAACATCGGTTTTGGCGCAGAAGCTACACACATTACCGACGCAGACCACCCGACGGCAAACGTTCCTTTGGAAGAAATGTCCTTCCCGATGAAGCATCCGCCTTACATCATCCGTGAAATGACCTTTGAAAAATACGTCCAAGATTACCTTCTCAAATGGTCGCTCGGCTATCGTATTCGCCGCAAAGCAAAACAACTTTTGAGCGGGGCGAAGCATTGACCAATGACCATTCAACCAACCCCCATCACCAACGACCTCCGTGCCGCACTGCGTGGAAAGCGTATTGGTGCTTTGGATTACGGGCAGAAGCGCATTGGGTTTGCGGTTGCCGATGAACTGCATATTTTGGCTTCGCCGCGTGGTTTCTTTGCAAATGTGAATGGTAATGCGGAAGTGCTGAAAAGCGAGTTAGAAAGAGCTTTTGACAGGGAGCGTTTGGGAGCGTTGATTGTAGGAATGCCGTTTCAACATGACGACACCGAAACCCCGATGATGCAGGAAATACGAGGGTTTATCAGGTTTTTAGAAGAAACGTTTTCATTGCCGGTGTATATTGTGGATGAAGCCTATTCCAGCCGTGAAGCCATGCGTACAATGATACATTCGGGGAAGAAAAAACGTCATCGCGCCGAAAAAGGACGTGCCGACGAAGTAGCTGCAGCCTTGATTTTACGGGAATTTCTCCGTGAATTATCGTAGAGTGATTCTCGCAAGACCTTCCTCACGAAAAAAATGTGGAGAATCAACATTTTCTTAGTATCTTGATTCCCTGTCAATACACGATTCCCGCACCATTGTCTGCGATTCTCGGTATGAATTTCCTCTCGCAATCTTCCTTTGCTTCTTTTATGCACCGCCGTACCGTACTGTGGAAGTTCAGTATTTGTGCCATTGTTACGCCGATACTTTTCAATTTGACCTCCTGCGGAACAGTTCGGCAAGAAGCCGCAGCACAGCGTACACCTCGTACCAATACTCAGTCCCCGTTACCCTCCTCATATTCGGCACTGTTGCCGTCATTGGCGGATTCCGTGCAGTACCAACCCGGAAAAGCGCGTGATTACTACATCAAAGGCGCAACGCTGCAAATGCAGGAACGCCCCGCAGAAGCAATTTTGGAGTTTCAACAGGCGCTGCGCTACGATAATGCTGCTGCGATTCACTTCGCCATTGCGCAAAACTTCGTCAAGTTGAATAAACAAGACCTAGCGTTGGAAGAACTCCGCACAGCCATTACGCTGGATTCCAATTTTACGACCGCATACAATCTTCTGGGCGAACTTTATACGCAGCAATTCCGTGTGGATGAAGCGATTACGGTCTATCAATATCTCGAATCCCACGAACCCGATGACATGATGAACCGTTTTATGCTTGCGAGATTGTACGAACTCCGCGACGCAGATAAAGCCATTGCACTCTATGAAACGCTTCTCACCGAAACCGATGAAACCGACGGCATGATTTTAGCGCGTCTGGCGGATTTGTACACGCAAAAAGGCAATAGTGCCAAGGCGCTGGAATGTTTAGAAAAATTGCAACAAACCGCGCCCGATAACCAAGCCGTACTGTTTACGCTTATGGAAGCCTATATGTTCCAAAAAAAGTACGAGCAGGGCTTTGAACTTTTTAAGGCTTCCGAACTTGTCATTAGCGACAACGACGCAATTACACTCGCATTGCGCTACGCAAACGGCTTGCTGACGGACTTCGATAATTCCTTAACCGCCCGCACTTACGCCGACAAACTCCTTGACCGCTTGGAACTCAAAAACAAAGCAGGTTACGCAACGTCGTGGCAAATGCAGATGATGAACGGTGTTTTAGCAGGGCATTTAGACCGCAACACGCGGAGTAGTGCCTATTTCGACCGTGCGCTGGATATAGCCGACTCGCTGCCGGAAGTCCCCTTGCAAATTTGCGCGTTTTACTTCCAAAAACAGCGTTTTGGCGATATGCTTCGCGTCGCAGAGCAAGCATCGAAGCGCTTTCCAAAGAACGGGCAGGTGTTTTTTCTTTGGGGATTGGGGTTATCGCAAATGGACAGTTCTGCACGGGCAATTACCGTTTTGCAACAATCGGTGAAATTTGATACGAATAATCTGGATGCGTGGAATCAATTAGCGATTTTGCACAGTTCCGGTGGCAACATTGCGGCTTCCGATGCCGCATACGAAAAAGTGCTGCAAATTGACCCTAATAACGCTCTGGCAAACAACAACTATGCGTACTCGCTTTCTGAGCGCAAATTGCATCTTGAACGCGCCCAAACGATGATTGAAAAAGCGCTCAAATCCGAGCCGAAAAATCCGTCGTATCTCGACACGATGGGCTGGATTTTATACCAACGCGGCGAGTACAAAAAATCTTTGGAATACATTTTGCAGGCTATTGAGCATGGCGAGGTCAGCGCAACGATTTACGAACATCTGGGCGATGCCTACCAAAAATTAGGCGACCGCGACAAAGCCGCCCAAGCATGGCGCGAAGCGCTTCGCAAAGACCCCAATCGCCCGTCCTTGAAAGAACGCCTTTCCAGCGACACCGCCAATAAATAATTCTCCACCGTTTTTTCCAAAGACCATGACCGAACAGCGCATCACACGGGGCTTGAAGGCTATTCAGCTCTCAAGAGCAGCAATCACGACGCAGCACGTTTTTCCGTTTCGTCTGCGGCATCTTTCCTTGATGCTGCTGGGAAGTCTCATCATTACTGTACTGTGGAGTTGCGGTACAGCAACCACCACCACCACAACCACCGCAGCCAAAGGCAAGCGTCCGGCAAATTTTGTTTTGGAACAAGCACTCGAAAAGCGCTCCCAATCTATCAATGCGCTTCGGGCGGAGGGAAATTTGGCGGTCGAAGTAGATGGAAAAAAGCAACAAGCGCAATTCGTGGGTTCGCTTTTGAAGCGCGATTCGCTTTTGCTGACTGTTACGGGACCCTTCAATATCGCAGTGGCAAAAGTCGGCTCTACACCCGATTTTATGAACTACTACGATGCTCTTTCCAATACGGTGTATCAAGGCGCTCCCACACAGAAAAATTTCCAAACACGGCTTGGAGTGCCGCTTTCGCACAACGATATTGCCTGCTTTCTGCGCGGCGAAGTGCCGGGCGGTTTTACGGGCTTCACGGTGGAATCCGTTGCCGGAGACAGCGAGGATACTTACATTCGTCTGCGCGACACTGTAACCGAGCGCGTGATTTATTCCCACAGAGCAGAAAATATCATCTCCTTCAAGCGCGTTGGCAAAAGCGGTGCAACGCTCATTCACACACGCTTTAGCAATTTCAACACATCGGAAAATGTGAGCGTTCCGCATGAGGCGTTTGTGGTTTTTCCTGCCATTAAAGCAACCTTCAGCGTTCAATGCCGTGCGGTGGACGTTAATCCCAAAGACCAGAAATATAGCTTTGTTCCTCCCTTGGAAGCGAAACGGCGAAAGCTATAAGACTCCGGCAAACGAACAACTACACACACAAGGGTGAGGCTCTTACGTCTTCGTAAGGGTCTCACTGATGGATAAAAACCTGCGTTCTATGCACCGTTTTGGTTTCCTCGCAGCCCTTCTTGTGGCTTTATTCCTAGCGTTTGAGGTATATTCTCCGGCGACCGCCCACGCACAGCCAACATCTCGCAAAAACCGTACACTACGCATCACAGCAAGCAATTCTACCTCCGCTACTCTCAGCACCCAAGCTACTGCACCAAGCACGAATGCCTCTTCCAAAGCCGCTTCAATCCTTGATTCTTTAGAAGCAGCATCAGAACGCAAGCAATCAAGCAGTGTGTCGGCAAAACCTTCTTCCCGTGACAGTTCTGCGCGGTCACAAAACGGCATTGACACGATTGTTACCTTTGTGGCGCAAGATTCTATCATCTATTCCCTCAAAGGGCGCAAACTCCGCTTGCGCAACAATGCGTATGTAAAAAATCAAGCACAGACGCTTTCGGCGGAAATTATCGAAATGTACTTCGACCAAGGAATGATGAGGGCTGCAAGCGGACGAGACCCTGCGGGGCGCGTTATCGGTGTTCCGAAATTTGCCGACGGCAAAGAAACCTTTTACGGCGCGGAACTGACCTACAATTTTCGCAACAAACGCGGTACAATCTCGCTTGCCGAGACGAAATTTGGTGAGGGTTTTTTCTTCGGCGAAAAAGTGAAGCGCGTTGATGATTCCACGTTTTACCTCAAAGACGGCTGCTACACGACCTGCGACAAAACACACCCGCATTTTTATTTCAAAGCGCCGCGCATGAAGGTCATCATGCCCGACCGCATCTATGCTGACCCGCTTATTGTGTATTTCAGCGACATCCCGATTTTCGCCATCCCCTTCGGGCTGTTCATGGAAAATAAGTCCGGCAGGCGTTCAGGTATCGTGATTCCGCAGGTGTTTATGTCCGGTCCGATTGGCGACCAGAATTCACGCGGCATTGCCTTTGAGCGCTTCGGGTATTATTGGGCAATCAACGACACGCTGGATGCGGAGTTTACGGGTTCGTACTACACCAAAGGCGGGTGGCTTGCCGGTTTTAAGGGCAATTATTTTTTCAATTCCCGCTTCAATGGCGCATTAACGCTCTCCTATGGACAAGGCGGTTTTACGCCGACTGCCAAACCGACGGAGAATTGGCGCGTGAATTGGCGGCACACGTGGGACATTACACCCTTTACGAAAGTTAGCGGCTCGATTGACGTGAGTTCAAGCGGCTTTTTCTCGCAAACGCAGATTGACGCTCGGCAACGCACGCAACGCGGCATCACCTCACAATTCAACATCAATCACACCTTTGATAACGGTTTGCCCTTGAGTTTGAACTACAACCGTTTTCAAGATGTGCTGACGGGTGAAGTCCGCCAAACGGTGGTGAGCGGAACAAATATCCCGCAAGTTTTTCCCTTCCGCGAACTCGCACGGGCAATTCCTTCGCTGGAACTCAGCATCCCACCTGATTCGTGGCTGAACGACATTCAGTTTTCGTATAGCGTCAATGGTCAGGCGAATTTTATTACGCCCAGCGACTCCTTGCTGCAAGGTGAAACGGAAGTTGATAGACAACGCCGCATCGCCCAAGCCCGTGCAAACCCCTTCACGGCGAGTATTCGACACTCTCCCAGCATCAACATCGCTCCAAAACTTGGGTATTTCGTGCTTTCGCCGTCCGTCACGTACAATGAAAATTGGTATTTTCGCCGCCTCGTAAGCCGCACACCTTCAACAACAGGAACATTATTGCGGGATTCGACCGAACAAGGATTTTTCCGTGAATACGCGATGAGTGCAAACCTCAGTTTGGCAACGACGCTGTACGGCATTGCAAACCCGCGTATTTTGGGTATTAACTCGCTTAGGCACACGCTTCGTCCGCAAATTTCGCTGAATTTTGCGCCAAATTTCCAAGACGACCCCAATCTTGCCGGACGCTACACCGACACCAGCAACGGAAACCGAATCCCAACCGTGTATTCGCGCTATGCGTTGGACGGTGGAGCAACGCCGTCTCCGCTTGTGGCGGGGTTTGGTTGGTCGCTGGGAAATAATTTCGAGGCGAAAATTCAGCAGGACACGGCGGAGAAAGTGATTCAACTGATGCAGGTGAACTTGAGTGGAAGTGCGAACTTAGCATCTACCTCAAACCAATGGAGTCCCATTTCCATGAATTTCAGCAATACCTTTGGCGATGGTTTGCAGTTCTCCGGCACGGCGAATTTCAGCCTTTACGACCGCGCCATAGTACGGAGAGGCGAGGTGCTGACGTATCAAGAAACGGATACTTTACTTTTGCGAGCCGGCAAGGGTTTTTTGCGGCTTTCCAACCTCAGTTTCAGTTTGAACTACCGTTTAGCGGGAAACTCCAGCAATAACGGGCTGCAAGGCGGTTTGACGGCATCCGGCAGCACTCCGCGCGACACGGCGGCAACTCAAGGACGGAGCGGTGATGAAGCCTCGCTGGGCGCACGATTCCAGCAGCGCATAGACAACACCTACGACCAAGCCGACGTATTCGGCGACAGTTCCCCCGGCTATGCGCCGATACCGATTGAGTGGAGTTCTAATTTAAACGGTTCGGTGAGTTTTACGCCGTCCTCCGTTGTGGGCGCTCCGGCAAGTATTAGCGCAATTATCAATGCTGATTTGACGGCAACCATTGATAGAGTCTGGCGTTTCAACACAAATTTTGGCTATGACTTTGTAACCGGCACTATTACTGCGCCCTCGCTCAGTTTGACACGCGATTTACACTGTTGGGATTTGGCATTTCGCTGGCAGCCTTTTGGCGCTGTGCCGGGCTATTTCTTTCGCGTCGGTATCAAAATGCAGCAGCTACGCGATGTGCAGTTCACGCGGCAGAATAACCCGTTTTTGCGGCAGTAATGCTGTGTAGTTCTTCCTGTCGCATTTGCTGTGTTTGGTGAAAATCCGACAGTCCGCGCCGAAGACGGCAAGCGGACAGCCGGATATGTTCACGCCGAATTTTTGTGAGAAGTTTTGCACCTTTTGCTGCGGTTTACTGGGATTTATTGCGGCGCAATAAAATCCTGTGGGATATTTCCTTTGCCGACAATATCAATGAAAATGCTGAGAAGCGAGGGTTGCACACGTTCAATTTTCGTCAGCGCAAGATGTGGCAGTAATTGGGGAATAAACTCATTGAGCGTTACCGACGGCTTCAAATCTATTTCGGCATAATGAGGAAAAATTTCTGCTTTGCTGACGCTCTCCAACGACGCAATAAATTGCCCGTCGCCTTCAAATTCTAGGTGGACGGTATTCGAGCCGAAGCGCTGTTTTACGCCATCCACCGTGCCTTGCACAACGGCTTTTCCTTTGTTGTAGAGGATAATTTCATCGCAAATTTTTTCGGCAGATTCAAGCTGATGTGTGCAGAAAATAATCGCCTTACCGCGCTGCCGCAAATCCAGCACCACATCTTTGAATTTGAGTTGATTCACGGGGTCTAATCCCGAAAATGGCTCGTCCAAAATAAGTAATTCGGGGTCATGCAGCACCGCCGCGATAAACTGTACTTTTTGCTGATTCCCCTTCGATAATTCCTCAATCTTCCGCTTTTCCATGCCCTGCAATTCAAACTTCGCCAACCACTCGGAAACAAGCGCTTTGGCGTTTTTGGTGGGATGTTTCAGCGAGGCGAAATACAAAAGCGTGTCGCCGATGGTGCTTTTTTTGTACAAACCGCGCTCTTCGGGCAGATACCCAATAACGCTTTTGGTATGTTCGCCGACAGCATCACCGTTGAAGGTAATTGAGCCTGTATCGGGTTTCAGGATGTTCAAAATCATCCGAATTGTGGTAGTTTTTCCGGCACCGTTCGGTCCCAAAATTCCCATAACCATACCGGGTTTGACGGAAAATGAAATGCCATCAACGGCTTTGAGACCGCCTTTGTAGGTTTTGTGGATATTTTCAACAACGAGCATAAACGAAGAAGAAAAAGAGGGTGAAGAAAAGCGTACAATCGTGTGCAGGAAAATAGCGATTTACTACGGAAAAATGGGAAAAATCTATGGAAATGCCAAAATTTTCCGTAAATTATTATTTTGTGTTCTTCACAAAGTTTGAACTTTATTTCTCTGTTGTAATGAGACTTTTCACATTGTAGAGGAATTGTTTCTCGTATTGCTGCAAACCGAAAGCAGCCGGAATCCTGACAATCACCATTTCATCACGGTTTTTTCACATTATGAACACGATTTATCTTGTCCGACACGGCATCGCGGAAGATACCAACTTGCTGCGCCCGGATTCCGAACGCGCTTTGACTCAAGAAGGCAAAGAAAAAATGCACCTTATCGGGAAACGCCTTCGTCAAATGGGCATAAAACCTCACCTCGTCATCTCCAGTCCCTACAAACGCGCTGTGCAGACGGCAGATATTTTGGTGGAAGAATTAGGCTACACCGGAGAACGATTCCAAGACAACCGCATCACGCCGAGCGCCCGTTATGAAGCCTTTTCCGCGCTGTTTCAAGAGTACAAAAGTTTCCGTGAAATTATGTTTGTTACGCACGACCCGTGTGTAAGTTTCCTTACCGGACAACTTTGCGGCGCGACGAATTACAATATTGACTTCAAAAAAGGTGCTGTGGCTTGCATCGGCATTGGTCGCCAAAGTCCGCCAGCAGGCACGTTGCTGTGGTATGCTCCGCCGAAACTCTTGATTACAGAGTAATCTTGGAATTTTTTCATCTCACCTTCCTACACTATGTTTACACTTGACGAAAATCTCCGTACCCTCGACAAAACCTCATTTTACAAAGAACTGCTTCAGCAAACAAGCGGTTTACTCCATGATGAGCGCGATATGATTGCAAATATGGCAAACATCGCATCACTGCTGTTTCATTCAATGTCAGAGATAAATTGGTCAGGGTTTTATCTTTGGAAAAATGGCGAGTTGGTGTTGGGACCGTTTCACGGCAAACCCGCGTGCGTACGCATTGCCATGGGACGCGGCGTGTGCGGAACGGCTGCGGAACGGCGTGAAACGGTCGTTGTGGAGGATGTTCACGCATTCCCGGGGCATATCGCTTGTGATGCCGCTTCGCGCTCAGAAATTGTTGTGCCGCTTGTGAAAAATGGAAAGCTCGTCGGTGTTTTGGATATTGACAGCCCCATCGAAAGCCGTTTTAATAATGACGACAAACAAGCATTAGAGCGCCTTGCGGCGGCATTACTGGACGGTTCGGATATTGCTGATTAACGGGTCTTACACCATCCCGCTTCGCTTGCGTAAAAACCACTCCGCAGCAAACATCACCAGTGCTGCCGCAAGCAACCATGCCAGATTCCACAAGGCAATATCACTCCTGAGCGTGATTGGACGCGCTTTGTAATTCGGCGAAGACTGTATTGCACGACGCACGGCATCAGGGTTTGCGGCGACTTCTTCTGCCGTAAAAAATTGTCCTCCGGTAGATTCCGCTAAACGACGCAAAAATACTGCATTCATGCGAAGATTTTGATATTCGATATTTACCCGCCCAACGCTGAAACGCCCTGAATCTTCGCCATATTTCTGGTTATTGACTGCCGCCGTGCCGACGAAACTATATTCTCCTTCGCCCAACCCTTCCACCGTCGCAGCATACCGCCCCCCGCCAAGCGCCGAAAGCACCACTTCGCGGGCTTGTTTGAGTGCGCTGCTTTGGAGCGTAACGCGCACATCTGCGCCGTCCAGAGGGTTATAGGAACGGTCATACACTTGCGCCGTCAATTCGACACTTTCACCGCTTCCATAGACTTTCCGCGATGATTTGATGCGCACAAACTTCCCTTGGTCGCTGGTGGAAAGCCATCGCAAACCGTTCTCAAAGAATGTTCCGAAAATATCCGGTACTTCGCGCCCTTTCGCCGCTTCTGCCGCAAAACCCAGCAATTTCCAGCGATACAGCCCGTAGCCCAAAATTGCCAGCGATTTTGTGTTATTGAGTGTGCGCTGCACCAAAAGCGGCTCTGCAAGCGGCACATTGTTTAATTTCACCGTCGAAAGCACCTCCGCTTCAGGCTTGACGCGCACCAATGTCTCGGTGCGGAAAAGCGGCGGCAGTTGATTCCATGCTTTGAGGTCGGCATCGGTGCCGGAAAGTTTCATCACAGGGCTTGCCAAAGCAGGCTGCTTCACATCCGGCAGCGCCAGCATCTCTTGTTTGCTGCCCGAAAGCGTTGTGAAGGGCAGAAAGGGTTCTAAGGGGCGCAAACGCACCCAATCCAAGTCCTGCGAAGCGACGAATAACACGGGTTTCCCACGAGAAAGTTCGGTTTTGACGACTTCGATGAACGAAAGCGGCGTGGAAGTAAGCGGGAATCCCACCAGCACGATTGCTTCTGCATCGGCGAGGTCTTGACGTAGTGTCTCCAATGTGCGTTTTGGTGAGGTTTCAAGCGGCTTTCCGTCTTGTGCTGCGGCAACATTATCCAAAAAACCGCCCTTCATATCTTCCACATACACATTGCACTGCACATTGCTGTTGGCTTCCAAGGACGAGCGAATGAAGGAAATATCGGGCGAAAGCTGTGCCGCAAGCACCAGCGTTTTGCGCTTATTTTTCAGCACATTGACAAATTCGGAATACGCATTATTTTTTGTGGTTAATTCACCCTCTAATCCGCTCTGGTTTGAGCTTCTTTGATTCTTGATTTCGGCGGTGAGTGTGTGCATTCCGGCTTGTTTAGGTTTGTAGACAAAACTCACGGTGCGTGATTCCGTGCCGCGTAGCGGTAAAGTCTGCTCTGCAACCGTTTCTCCGTTGTCCCGCAAGACCAGTGTTGCTGCGCCTTCGGTAAATCCCGACGATTGCACGGTGATATTCACAGGCAGTTCGCTGTCCACATAGCCGACTTCGTTGGTAATGACTGACCTGACAGCAATATCTTTCGCTTCGGTGGAATCTCCCACGCCCACAATAACCATCGGTCTGGCAAGCATTTCTGCGGCATAGAGCGGATTTTCCCCTTCGTTAAATGCACCGTCGGTAACAAGCAACACGGCTTGGGTATTGGTGCGCTCGGCATTTTGAAAAATACGTTGGAGGGGTTTGGTGATATTGGTAAACTGCCCGTCTAAGCGCATAGAATCAGGAACGAAGTCTTTTGCAGGCACTGTCGAAGCGTCATTGGCAAACAGCGTTATTTCCGAAACTGCCTCTGGCAAGGCATCATTCAGCGTTTCAGGCTTGAGTGCTTTGAGCGCAGCCAGATAATCGGCTTTGCGGTCGCGTGATGCGTCGCGCAGCGAAAGCGATTCCGAATTATCCAGCAAAATAGCCACACTCGGCGGCTCTTCGGTTGCGCGAAGAACATTGACAATCGGTTCAAACAGCGCAAAAAGCAATATCCACAAGCCCAGTAAACGCAGAGCCATGAGGGTAAACCGCCGTGCGGGGGAAATCGGCGGTGTAGTAACGGAATACGCATACCACGAAAGCGCCGCAGCCGCAATGCCACACAATGCAAGCAGCCACCACGACGCGCTCAAACTAAAACTGTATGATGCCATGAAGGATAGGAAAAATCAACGAGGAAGGTACAATGAGGTGGTGTTTTTTGACATATCTCGTCAGTCGAAGCAATACGTTTACCCCACAAACTTGTTGCGTTCTTTCTTGAGTTCTCGCACAATATACTGCAAACGCTTGTTGGAAAGCCGCTTTTCGGCAAGCGGGATATAGCGCTCAGTGGTGTTGTTGATGTAAGTAATCGGGTTGCGTTTGAGATTAAATTCGAGGCAACGGAAGTTATCCAACCGTGCAACAAGGCGGATGAGTAGGCAATCTTCGCTGGCATTGCGCAATTTTTCGACGTGTGCCAAATCAATTTCGTCGGGCTTTTGACGTTGAATTTGGAGATCTTTTGTCAGTGTTTCGACGATGTAAGCAACGTATTGACCAAAATTGTATTCGATAACTTCTTTGGTAACGGTCGTAGAATCCTCTAAAACGTCGTGCAGAAGCGCTGCCGAGAGGATGTCCACATCGAAACATTCCAATTCGTCAATTAAAATTTTGCATACGCGCGTCGAGTGATAGAAAAAGGGCGTTCCGTCATTGCGAATAAGCGACTCGTGGACGCTTTCGGCGAGTTCGTAGGCACTGAGAATTTTGTGCAAATCCAAAACATCAACGGTGTCGCGCAGACGGGATTCTAACTCGGCTTTGCCCAGAAACGTACGGTTATACGGCGTTGCATTGGGTTCAAGATTGAAGTAGGGCTGCTTCATAACGTGGTTTCGATGAAGAATGAGGAATTAATACGTGGGCTGCTCCCTGAAAGGCTTTCCTTTTGAGGCGTTCCCTTTGCTCACCGCAAAAATACATTCTTTCCCGTCATTGCACAAGCAGATTAGGAAATGGCGAAATTCTTTCCTCTACAAAACCGCTATACCACCTTTGCTAGTGGCAAAGTAAAGGTAAACGTTGTGCCACTACCTTCGGTGCTTTCGACGCGAATAGTACCACCGTTTTTCTCGACCAATTCCTTGCACAACACCAGCCCCAAGCCGCTTCCTGTCTCATCTTCCGTGCCTTTGGTTGTGTGGACGACATCAATGCGGAAGAGTTTGTCTGCGTCTTCTTTGCTCATACCGACACCGGTATCGCTGACGGAAATTTCCACCAACTTCGGTTTTTTCGTGCTTTGCGCTGCACTAATAGTGACGCTGCCGCCTGCGGGTGTGAATTTCAGCGCGTTAGAAACAAGATTTTGCACCACAGAGCGAATCATATTTTCATCGGCATAGACCGCCAAAGCGCTTGAAACCTCGCAATTGAGTACAATCCCTTTTGCATTGGCATTCTCTCGGAAAAGCGCCTCCACCGGAGCAACAATCTCCTCAAGCGGCAACACTGTTGGTTGATATTTCATGCGCCCGGTGTGTGCTTGCGCCCATTTGAGCAGATTCTCCATGAAATCAAACACGTTATTTGCTTGGGTATTCAGTGCCGCAGCAAGTTCCTGAATGTCGCTTCGTTCCAACTCTCCTGCGCCTTCAGCGAGTAATTTGGTAATGCCTAACAGCGACGAAAAGGGGCTGCGTAAATCATGCGAAATAATCGAAAAAAACTTGTCTTTGCTGCTGTTCAAATCTTCCAACTCTTTCTGCTTTTGCATGAGTTCGCCGTTGAGTTGCAAGAGCATATCCGATTGGCGCTCCAGTGCTGATTTTTGCTCCGAAACAAGCGTGGTGTAGTGCTGCATATTTGCTTGCGCTGCTTTACGCTCATCAATGTTTTCCAGCATCCGAATCACAAACGCGGGTTTTCCTGACGTATCGCGCACAAGCGATGCCGTTACGTTTGTCCAAATCGGCGAGCCGTCACGGTGAAGATATTGTAATTCCAGCGTATAGGAATCAATTGAGCCGGAAAGCAGTTCGTAGAAGAGTTCTGCGCTGCGGTCGCGGTCTTCGGGACGCACAAAATCAAGAAAGTGGCGGTTGCGCACTTCATCTTCCGAATATCCCAAAAAGCGCTCTACTTGTTTGTTACACGCAATCAATTGTCCTTGCGGGTTCAAGATAGAAACTGCAAGCGGCGCACGGTCAAAAATGGTGCGGAACCGCGCTTCGCTCTCCCGCAATGCCTCTTCTGACAATTTGCGATCGAAGGCGTGAACAAGCGTTTCTGCCACCAAACGCAGCATCCGCACTTCCTCTTTCGACCACACACGCTCTTGCTTGACAACGCTCAAACCAATCAGCCCAATCACGCGCCCTTCGATATGAAGCGGAACAACAAGCAGGGATTTCGTTCCGGCGGCTTCCAATCCCTCGCGCAGTGCTACGGCTTCGGGCGGAAGCGTGTCCATACGGGCGATTTGGATGGAGCGCAACTGCTCCAAACGGTCAAACGCCCAGCGCAAGCCTGATGGAGCGATTTCTCGAATTTGAATAGGGGAAATTCCGGGTGCAGACCACGAGTACGCATCCCGCATAATATCTGCTTTGACGGTCTTATTGAATGCGGCTTCAATCGAGGTTTGCGGACTGAGAAAAATATAGCATCGATCGGATTTGCTTGATTCTCCAACTTGACGCAGTGCTTCTTGCACCGTTGTATCAATTTCGGCAACGCTTGCCTGCGCAAACATCCGCGAAACGTTTGCCGTTGCTTTTTCCAGTGAAGAATGATAATCCAAGAGTTCTTGCGCTTCGCGGAGCGATTGAATATCGTGCAAGTAGCCTAAAATCACACTAACTTTGCCCTCTTGCGTACGCTCCATGACATAACGACGGTCTTGCACCCACCTGTAGGAACCGTCTGAACAGCGCATCCGCGCTTGCACATCGAAAAACGGCATTTCCGCATCAGTTTCTTCCGCAGCCATATTCATGCGCTCAAGTTGTTCTTGATGCAGTTCCAAAATTGCTGCTCGCTCTTCAGGATGCAGGTGTGATTGTAGCATTTCCACTTCGCCACTCAGAATACCTGCGGGGTCATAACCATAACGGCGAATTGCTTGATTTACATAAAGATAGCGATTAGTTTCGGGGTTAAACAGATAAATCACATCCGGCAACAGCGTATCAATGACCTGTACAAGCCATTGGTTAAATGCCAAACGCCCCGCAAGCGAGGTGGTATCGGATTGCGTTGTGTGCAGTGCAGGAAATAAAGCGGCACCCGATGTTCCTCCCAATATCGCCGCAAGGCGCTCAAAAGAAGCATCGTCTTTGCAAAACTGCCGCAGTTGCTCTATCGTACTTGCGGCTATGCTCTCTGTACGCGGATCAAAAGGCTGCATAGGATATATCCCCAAACGTTGATGGGCGAGTGAACCAAGATTCACAAACGGTCGTTGAAAGGTCTTTGTCATCGAAAAAATGTCGGTATTGAAAACACGATATTGAAAAAATTATTCACATTCTGTGTTCTCTAAAAACGAATATAACGAAAATATATTGTTTAAGTGAATAATCTTGCTTTTTGCAATACGAAATACAGAACGAAAAAGATTCAATATTAGCCACAGTATCATTGTATATCAATCACTTATACTGTTGCGCCCAAATGCTATTCGAGGAAAATTGCGGTTTGCGGCGATTCCCAAGCGCACTGCGCGTAAATGCGGCTGCCGCAGCGATGATGTTCTGCATTTCCTCCGGCACTTGTTTGTGCCAATTCTCTTGCACAAAAAAAGTCGAGTATTTCCCCGTGCGGAAAGGTTCGGAATTAATCGCAAATTTACAGAAAGGAATTGTTGTGTTGAAGCCGCTCAAATGGTAGTTGTCCAGCGCACCGAGCGCACGTTCAATCGCTTCATTGCGGTCGCGTCCCCAAACAATCAACTTTGCAGCCATTGAATCGTAGTGAATACCGCTCTCATAGCCGACATACAGCGCAGAATCGTTACGAATATACTCTGCTTCGGGAAGCGCGAGATAGCTGATAACACCTGCATCGGGGAAGAAATCATTATAGACATCTTCCACACAAATACGGCACTCAATGGCGTGTCCTTTCGGCGTGATGTCCTCTTGCTTCAGCGTCAGAACTTCTCCCGCAGCAATGCGTAATTGATGCTCAACCAAATCCACGCCCGTAACTGCTTCGGTAACGGGATGCTCCACCTGAAGCCGCGTATTAACTTCCATAAAATAGAATTTGCCCGAAGCATCCAAAAGAAATTCCAGTGTTCCGGCGTTGGTATATTTTGCCGCCTGTACCAACCGCGAAGCCGCTTCACCCATAGCTTTGCGGAGTTCCGGCGTAATAGCGGTGGAGGGCGATTCTTCCACAACTTTTTGGTGTCGGCGTTGAATCGAACACTCGCGTTCGGGGAAATACAGCACGTTGCCGTGCGTGTCGGCGAGAATTTGAATTTCGATGTGACGCGGACGAACAATGTATTTTTCGATAAACACGCGGTCATCGGCAAATGCCGTCAAAGCCTCTCCCTGTGCGCTTGCCAAGCCGCTTTCGAGTTCTTCCATCTGCTCCACAACACGCATCCCTTTTCCACCGCCGCCTGCGGCAGCTTTCAAAATAACGGGGAAGCCGATTTTTTCGGCATAATCACGCACTTCTTCATATGACGAAACGGCACTTGTCGAACCCGCAGCAAACGGCACATTGGAAGCCTCCGCAAGCGCACGGGCGGCTGTTTTGTCGCCTAAGCGGTCAATCGCTTCCGGCGACGGTCCGATAAACACGATGCCTGCTTCGGCGACACGCTGCGCAAAATCGTGGTTTTCCGACAAAAAACCGTAGCCCGGGTGAATCGCCTCTGCTCCGGTTTTCTTTGCTGCATCCAACACTTTGTCCATCACCAAATAGCTCTCGCGCGGCGTAAAACCGCCGATTGCAATCGCTTCATCCGCCTCGCGGACGTGAATAGATTGTTTGTCCGCATCAGAGTAAATTGCTACGGTTGCGATGCCCATTTTGCGGCACGTTTTAATGATGCGGAGTGCTATTTCACCGCGATTGGCAATGAGTATTTTTTTGAACATAAATTTGGAAACATTGACGTTGCACAAAGGAATTGACAGAAACAATAAATTACGCAATGATGCGCTTTTGAGCAACCTTTTTTCGTTGGTAAAAGAATTGCACCAATGCAGGTTTTTTCACTGCTTGCTTTTACCGCGAAACAATACTATTTTACCGCGTAGTTTTGGCAGTACATGGCATCACTGCATCACAACTTTACTGCACGATACCTCATTTTCTTCATCTCCTTTTCCTCGTGGTTATGCGCTCACAGCACACGTTTTTTTGCAAGGGGCAATATTCGCAGAGTACAACATTTGCGCTTATTCCTGCCCTTTTGATGTCCCTTTGCTTTCTGTGGATGTTGCTTGCTTTTGCGAATATTCTGACCGCGCAAACAATCCCGATTTCTCCCAAAACCATCAAAGACAGCAAAGGAAGAGACTTTTGGCTGGCGTTTCCGCGTAACCACCACCAAACCGACATCAATCTTGACAGGCTGTACATCAGCATTGCTTCGGAGCGTATAACGCGGGGGCGCATTGAATTTCGACAAGCAGGGCGTTTACGCACTGAGAATTTTTCTCTAAGTGCAAACGATGTATTCACGTTGGAATTACCTGTGAGCGGCTTGGAAATTGACGAGGATATTGTTTCACGCAAAAGTTTTCACATTATCGCCGACGAGGAAGTTTCTGTCTATGGTCTTACCGTCGCAAACACCACAAGCGATGCGTTTTTGGCGTTTCCGACGGATGTGTTGGGGCGTGAATATGTCATTACGTCCTACCCAAGCAATTTGACCTTGCAAAATAACGGCAGAACGGTGAACACTGTTGCCTCAACGATGTCGCAATTTGCCTTGCTTGCCGTTGAAGACAGCACCGTTGTTCATATTCGCCCAACGGCGAGGGTCTGGGGCGCAAGCACCGTTGCGTCGTTTACGGTGGTGTTGAATCAAGGCGAAACGTATTTGGTCTCCAATTATCTTGTACCCGAAAACGCCCTGATTGATTACACAGGGTCTCGCGTTACTTCTACTAAGCCGCTTGTCGTCTATTCCGGGCATGAACGTGCTGCCATTCCCATCAATAGCGCCTCATCAAGAGATTGTTTAATTGAGCAGATGCTTCCTCTGGAAGTATGGGGCAAAACAGCGCTCGTTGTGCCGTATCCCAGACCAACACAAGGCGGAGCAGATTTTGGATGCGATAGAATTCGTGTCGTTGCCGGCTACGACAATACCATCGTTCAGGTAAACAGCGTCACCGTTGCAACGCTGCCTGCGGGTGGCTTTTACGAAATGGTGATTTCGACCGAAGCATCGGTTGTTACGTCCGAACCCAGCATGGTTTCAGGATATAAATGCAGTTCTCAGCGCCCGGGAAATACCACGATTATCGGCGACCCTTTTTTAGCGGTCATTCCGCCTGTGGAGCAGTATTTGACGCGGTATCGGTTTAATTGTGTGCAAGGTCTTCAAGTTGCGCAAGGTGGCTTCAGCCGCTTCGAGCCTGCGTTTCAAGAACATTTCGTTACAGTGATTGTGCCTTCGACCAAGGCAACGACAGTTGTTTTGGACGGGCGAGCAGTTTTAGCGCAAAATTTTCGGCGCATTCCGCAATCTGATTATTCCTATGCAAGTATTCAGATTGGCGAAGGAACGCACAGTATCAACGCTGATACGACCTTTGGTATCACCGTTGCAGGCTACGGACGGGCAAATTCCTACGGGTACATCGGCGGACAGCGCTTTGAGACGGATATTCGTCCGCCGCAAATCGTTGTAAACCGCTCCTGCACAGGTCTTCGGGGTATGACTTTTGACAGCAATTATACCGATTCCAAGATTTTTTTCTACGACACGCTCAGTGCAGCACAGCGCAATATCCGCTTCCGCTTTGGTTCATTGCCGCGTCCGGCGGATTCGCTGAGTTTTGAAGCAGATTTGCTGAATCCTTACGAAGATGGTTCCTTGGGGCTGATAGTAGTGGATTCGCTGGATTTACGCACAGTGCAGCGTATTGTCGTGCCGGGTTTCACCGTTCACCGCGACCCGACAATCCGCACCAATGCTGTTGTTTCGACTTCCAGCATCATGCGGCTTGCAACGGGGCGCGATTACTGCTTTCGGCTTAATTTGACAAATTATGGCGCAACCAACCAAACCATTCAGAACGTCGGTTTTGCGCGGGGTTTACGGCAATTTTCTTCAAACCTTTCGCGTCCGGTCAGGATTGAACCACGTACACAAGGCACGGTGGAATACTGCTTCCGCTCGAACGAAGACGGCTTGTTTATTGATACTTTGACCATTACCAACGGCTGCATCACGCGCCCGATTCTCGCTATTCGCATCGAAGCCGCACAAGACCGCTTTGCGCCAGTGCTTGCAAAAAGCAGTGATTCGTGTAATCGTACAACGACGTTTGAAGCCTCTGACAACCGTACATTTGATGCGGGTTTGGACAAAATTGAAATGTCGCTTATTAACCTAACACCACAGCAAACGTTCATCGGCGATGCCGCATCTGTGCCGGACAGCACAAAGCGCCCCGTCCGCCTTACGCTCACAGTGGTGAATCCTCGTGCTGATGCGGTCTATGCACTGCGTTTCATAGATTCCGTCGGAAATGTTACCACCGCCCAAGACACGATACGCGGCTTCACGGCGCGGTTTATACCTTCGCCCGACACAACGACTGGTACGTTGCGCACCGTTAGTGTCATAAACGGAGGAAATTCTCGTCAAGAGTACCGTTTTACTGCGGTGGAGGCTTCAATGCTGACCTGCGGAACGATTGCCGTACAGAATACAGGCATTGTGCCGTTTGTTTTTGAACAATCGTATTTAAGCCGCAATGTCAATTTTTCGCTGCCGCCTGCGCAACTCCCCTTTGTAATTCCTGCCGGAGCCAGGCGATTGCTGACGGTCTGCTTCAATCCGCCGCTTGTGGCAAATTACCGCGATACCATCAGCATAACGCGATTTTGCATCACTGACCAAATAGCTCTTGTCGGCGAAGGCTTAACTGCCACACGCTTTGCCGGAACCCGTTGTGATGCAATTGTCCGCTTAACGCCGCGCTACGGAAGCGGCTCTGCCGCTCAGGCGCAAACGCTGTCCATTCGCCATTATCCCGACCCTGCGAATGACCATTTTTCCCTGAGTTTTGAAGTTGCCGAAACGCAAGCGCTGACAGTGAATGTGTATTCGATGCTGGGAACGCTTGTTGCGTCCTTGCCCAAGCAGAGATTTGAAACGGGTGCATACCAACTAACACTGAATGTGCCAACGTTGGAAGCAGGTGCGTACTATTGCGAAGTACAATCCGACAAGCCCGATGTCAAACGCTGGACAGGACTGGTGAGAATTGCGCGGTAGTGTGTATGCGGTCTGAGGCGTGGTGTTTGGTAAAAAAATCGTATTTTTGCTGCAAGGCGCACAGTAATTTTCCCCCTTCAAATTCTCAAGACCATGACAACCATCGAACAAATCGAACAACTCTTGGCGCAAATAACCATGCGCCTCGACCAAAGCATTCTCAGCACGGAGGCATATAAAGCCCAGATTGCCGCTTCGCAGGAAGCCGCAGAGCAACGCGCTGAAAAAGCAGACCGCCAAATGGCGGAAATACGCGCAGCTGCCGAGAAACGGGCAGAAGAAGCCGATAAGCGATCAAAAGACCTCGACCGCCGCATCCAAGAAGTCAGCAAACAACTTGGCGGTTTAGGGAATAAATTCGGCTCATTTACCGAAGGCTTGTTGCTCCCGTCGGTGGAGAAAATCTTGCGCAAAAAGTTTGGTGTGACCGATTTTTATATGCGGCTCAAAACCAAGCATGGCGAGGATTTGCAAGAATTGGACGGCTTCGGTTTTGTCAATGGTGCGAAAAATGTCGGGTTTATTGTCGAGGTAAAAAGTCATTTGGATAATCGCAGCATAGAGCAGACACTCAAGCAACTACGGGATTTCGGCAGATTTCACCCACATTTTAAGGGAATGAAACTGCACGGTATCATTGCTGCGGTGGACACGGTTTCGGAATCGCAGCGCAAAGCGGTGTTTAATGCGGGGCTGTATTTGGTGACGGTGAATGATGATGTTGCTTCCATGCCTACGCCTCCGAAAGGTTTTATGCCCTTTACCGAGATTGCCTGAAAAACATATTGTTCAAAACAAAACCCGCTTAGAATCAAGATTCTAAGCGGGTTTCCTGTTCTTTCTTTGCGCTAATGTACGCCGAATATTTTTTGCTTCATTCCATTGCGACAAGAACATTATTGCTTTGAAAGCCGCATGAAAGCTCGCACAGACAAGAATGTCCGTGCCACTGAAGCCTGTTTTTATACACAACGATTAACGCACTATCCGTATTATTCCTGACGGGGAAGAGCCATAAATTCATCACGCGAAATCATCGGCACAACGGGAATACTCTTGGTTTTGAGGGTTTCGTTGAGTGATGCCATATCTTTTCCGGTGAGTTTTTCCCATGTTGCAATCGCTTGTTTTAGGTCTGCATCAAGCATAGCAAGGTGTTCCAAATGGACTTTGCTCGGTGCGCCACCGTGGAAACTGACTGCACCGTAGATTTCAAGCAGCTTTTCGCGGAGTTTGTTTTCTTTCACACCCACGTAAAAGCCCTCACCGGCAACAAGCGTTTTGTAAAAATCGGCAAATTGCTTGTAGTTGGCTTCGTAGCTTGATTTTACCGCAGCATCCGAAGCTGCATCCATACGCGCTTTAAGCGTGTCACGGGTGCGGACGGTTGTTTCGATGATGTATGCAAGGCGTTCTTGCATTTCGTAGAGTTGCTTTGCCACTTTGTACTGCGCAAGGCGCTCTGTCGGAGCGTAGGGGGAACGCGGGTCGCTGACGAGCGTCAAAGCTCCGGTGAAGGATTTATCGCCTTTGGTGATACGCACCGTGTATTTGCCTTCGGGAGCGTTCAAGCCTTGCCCCAAGCCGCTCAGACCATTTTCCGTTTCAAAACTTTCTGCTTTTGCGGCTTTTGGCGGACGAGTGGACATACCCCATTGCACGCGGTTGAAGCCTTTGCGCTTGCCGCCTTGCAGTGAAGTCAGCACCTCGTTTTTATCATTCAAAATATCAATCGTCAAACTGCCCGAACTCATGCGGTCTTTGAGGAAGTAGGTGATAACGGCATTTCCCGGTACATTGTCACCGATAAATTCATCACTGCCCGGGAAATCTTGAAAACCGATACCATATGTTTGCACCGTTGGGCGAGCGGGTAAAATGGCGAGTTCGCTGTTCAGCGTTTCGGCGGTGATAGCACGAAGTGTCGTCAAATCGTCAAAAATGATGATACCGCGTCCGTGAGTTGCCAAAATAAGGTCGTGTTCGCGGGGATGAATCGCAATATCACGCACACCGACATCAGGGATATTTGCTTTCATTTGCGCCCAGTTTTGACCGCCGTCCAGCGTAACAAACAAGCCAAATTCCGTTCCGACAAAGAGCATATTTTTGTTCACCAAATCTTCGCGGATAACGTGCGCGTAGCCTTTGAACTCGCTTGACGTGAAGGCTGTCCACGTTTTGCCGAAATCGGTTGTTTTGTACACGTAGGTTTTCCAATCGCCTATGGTGTGGCAATCAAAGGTAACGTAGGCAGTGCCTTTGTCGTAGCGGCTTGGTTCAACGGTTGAAACCCACGCATTTTTCGGGATGCCGGAAACATTTGCCACAACGTTTGTCCACGTTTTACCGCCATTTTGCGTTACTTGCACATTACCGTCATCCGTGCCTGCCCAGATAACCTTTTCGTCAAGCGGTGATTCAGCAACGGCGTAAATTGTACAGTGGTTTTCAGCCGAAGATTTGTCCATCGTTACACCGCCGGACTCTTCCTGCTTCTGTTTTGCGGGGTCATTCGTGGTGAGGTCGGGCGAGATTTTTTCCCATGATTCGCCTCTGTCCGATGAACGGAACAAAAATTGCGAAGCGGCATAGAGCGTTTTCGGGTTTTTCGGACTTTGTGCGATTGGCGTGTTCCAATTCCAACGATATTTCGGCTCTCCGGCTTTTTCGAGCGGTTTAATAATTTTGATTTCGCCGGTCGGTAAATGGTGGCGAACCATGTTTCCGCCTTGCATCTCGAAATAGAGGAAGTTTTTATCCAATTTATCACGCAGAACATAGAAACCGTCACCAAAGCCGACACTGCGCCAAATATCATTGCCCATTGCGCCTGTTGTGCGCGAAGGAGCCATCCATGAGCCGTTGTCCTGCAAACCGCCCATGACATTGTAGGGATTTTCCATATCGTAGCTGACGTGGTAAAACTGCGACACAGGCAAATTGCGCATAAACTGCCATTTTCTACCCCTGTCAAGCGAGCGATACACGCCGCCGTCCGTGCCTAGCAGCAAGTGCATGGGGTTTTTCGGGTCAATCCACAGTGCGTGGTGGTCAGCGTGCGTGTCTCCACCGATAGTTTCAAAGGTTTTGCCGCCGTCGGTGCTGACGTTCAGTTGATAGTTCGGACGATAGACGCGGTTTTCATCCGTCGGGTCCACTGCCAATACTGCGAAATAGAATGGGCGAAGCGTGATTGATACTTTGTCTGCTTGCATTTTCCATGTTTCGCCTTTGTCGTCGGAACGGTAAATCGCGGATTTTTTCGATTCTACCATTGCATAAACAACATTGGGGTTCGAGGGCGCAAAGGCAATACACGTGCGCCCAATCACGCCGCCCGGCAAGCCTTGTGCTTCACCAAGTTTTTTCCACGTTTTGCCGCCGTCGGTAGATTTGTAAAAACCACTTCCTTCGCCACCCGAAGCAAATTCCCACCCTTTGCGACGGAATTGCCACATCGAAGCAAAAAGGACATTCGGATTAGACGGGTCCATAACCACGTCCGCGCAACCCGTTTTTGCGTCCACATACAAGATTTTCTCCCATGTTTTACCGCCGTCGGTGGTTTTGTAAAGACCTCTGTCTTCGCTGTCCGACCAGAGAGCGCCTAATCCGGCAACATAGATGATATTGGCGTTTGTGCTGTGAATCACCACTTTCGCAATACGCTCAACTTTTTCCAAACCCATGCGCGTCCAATTATCGCCGCCGTCGGTGGTTTTGTAAATGCCGTCACCGACAGAAACACTATTACGGACGTTGGTTTCGCCTGCTCCAACCCAGACAACTTCGCCTTTGGAAGAGTGGTCAATCGCCACAGCGCCGATAGATTGGGTATGTTTGTCGAATACGGGCTTAAATGTTGTGCCATTGTCGAGTGATTTCCACACACCGCCCGTAGCCGTGCCAACCCAGATAATACGCTGGTCGGGAGACTTCGGGTTTTTATCGTCAAGTTTTTTATCAATCACGTCAATCGCTGTGATGCGCCCACTCATGGCAGCAGGACCGATTTGACGGGCTTTGAGGTCGCCAAACATGGCACTGGTGATTTTAATTGGTGCAGGGGCGTTTGGTGCTGCTTGCTGCGCAAATACGGCAGTTCCGAAAACAAGACAGCAACACATCGCCCAAAGGCTGGAACGGAAAAGGTTCATAAATGAAAACAATACGGTGAACAAAAAGGGATTATGAGGCATTGCCTGAGTAAAACGGATAAATTACAAGAAGGTTGCGAGAGGTGGAAGAAAAATTGTAGATTGTTGGAAGTTTTTGTACGCATTTGCAGGACATAAATTTCGGCACTGGATTTGTATAAATCTCTGCAAACGCCTATTTACGGCACTTATACGTCTCTGCATGAGACAACTACCGTAAATGTGGCTTAGGATGAGACAGCTTGCGCCGCCCTACCGTTTCTTAATGGTAGAACGGCTTACCACAAATGCTTGCGCCGCGCAAAAGGCGTTCCATGTACCACCACCAATTCCTTAAAACTATGCAACGACGCGATTTTTTCTCCTTTTTGTTTAGCTCCGGTGCAGAACGTTCTTCACAAAGCGAATATCACCTTGCTGCCGAACAAGTATATCTTGCTCCGAATGATGAAAACAATAGTGATACTAAAAAAAGCACTGCACAACTGCAAAGTGGCTTAGAACCCTACACCTCGCCGCTTGACCGCCGTAGAGCGCTTCATTTGGTGCGTCGGCTTAGTTTTGCGCCAAATTATACGTTGATAAATCAACTTGTCGGAAAAACGGCGCAAGAAGCCGTCAATATCGTGCTTGGCACAAGCGCAAGCGTTACACTGCCCACAAACCCGCCCGGAACGTGGATTAACGACATCACTGAAAACCCCGACCGCGCCGACAACGACACGCGAAGCCAGATACAAGGGCGCTGGGGTGGGCAGTTCGGCAGTTTGCAATCGTGGTGGACAAATTTGATGCTGACTGAAGGTTTTCCGGCGCGGGAAAAACTTGTGCTGTTTTGGAGCGGTCATTTTACCAGCGAATTTGCCTTCGATGATATGTACAACCCGCCTCAACTCTTGTTCCGTCAAAATCAAACCTTGCGCAAAGACTGTCTGGGCGATTTTCGCCAACTGACCGAAGACATTACGCTGGACGGCGCAATGCTCAATTACTTAGGCGGGACGCTGAATACGAAGGGGTCGCCGAATGAAAATTATGCCCGTGAACTGTTGGAACTCTTCACAACAGGCTTGGGCGCTTACACCGAAGGTGATGTTAAAGAAGCGGCACGAGCGCTCACGGGCTGGCGTGCATCGCGGTTTAACGATGAGCCGCGCCCAAACGGCAATTTCAACACGTACTTTGTTCCGTCGGCGCACGACACAGGCGCGAAGCAGTTTTTGGGCGTTACGATTCCGGCACGGGACGCGGACTCGAATACGGAACTGCTGGTGCGCTCAGGCGAAGTGCGGCGTTTGGTGAATATCATTTTTGAGCGACGTCCGAATGAAGCAGCGCGATTTATCTGCACAAAACTGTATCGCTTTTTTGTCTATGCCAATCCAAGCACAAACGCTGCAAGCGCCAATGTAACAAGCGTTATTCAGCAAATGGCGGATGTGTTTCGTCGGTCGAATTACCAGATTTTACCCGTCTTACAGGCACTGTTTAGTAGCGCACATTTTTACGACGAAGCAAATATCGGTGTTCAGATAAAAACTCCGGCAGAATTTGTGCTTGGGCTGGCACGGCAACTCGGCGTAAGCGCCGGAAATGCCGTTGGAACGATGAACTCCTTAGAACAGGTGCTGATAGACCCCCCGACGGTTGCGGGTTGGGATGGCTACCGCACGTGGTTAAGCACAAAGACCTATCCGCTTCGCGTACAGTACGCACAAAACCTCATTCGCGGCATAAGCAACGATGCGCTTTCCACCTGGGCGAGGCAATTTCCGCAAGCGGAGAATGTTCAATCGTTGGTGAGCGGCATTGCAGAGTTCTTATTTCCTAAAACCCTTTCAGCAAGCCGTTTGCAAGGGTATGTGAATGCGCTTTTGGCAGGCGCACCCGATTACGAGTGGGCGGGAATTTTGCGAGACAACAATGCAGCCGGAATACGGCTTAAAACCTTGCTTTCGCAAATGGTCAAAGCGCCGGATATACAACTGACATGAAGTAGAAAACACCATTACAGCACCAAATCAGGTAGCACAAAACGACAAAAGCCACGAACAATCGTGGCTTTTTTTGTCAGTCGGGGTGAGAGGACTCGAACCTCCGGCCTCTACGTCCCGAACGTAGCGCTCTACCGGGCTGAGCTACACCCCGTTAGCACAAAAAAAATTGTGCTAAACAGATTTCAAAGATACAGGGATTTTTTGTATTTTCAAAATTATTTTTTGCCTGTGTGCAGTTCGTCAGCCTTGAACGCTTGTCACTGCTGCATTTCTCACGTTTCATGTTGAGGTTTTGTGAAAACTCTTCACTATCGTTTCGTTGTTGCTCTGCTGCGTGGCATTGGTGTCATCGCATACCGTCTGACACGGGAGAAACGTACGCAATACGGCTGCAAAGCAGGAGAAATACTCCATCGAATATATCCCAAACGCCGTCAAATAACGTTGGATAATTTGCGTCGCGCCTTCCCTGAACGCGAAGAAGAATGGATTCAAGCCACTGCACACGCTTCGTATCAGAATCTTGGTATTACGCTGTTGGAACTCCTCATATTGCCCCACATTACGCCAAGTGAAGCCCGTGCGATGATTAGCTTTCGCGGCACGGAAGAAATCGAAGCAGAGATCGCCGCAGGGCGCGGTGTGGTCTTGATTTCAGGGCATTTATCGAATTGGGAATTACTTGCCTTTGCTTTTCCGCTTTACACTAATATTCCGACATCGCTCATCGTTGCTCCGCCCTCAAACAAGTATGTGGAAGAGTATTTGAAATGGTATCGTTCTCGCACGGGAAACCGTATTTTGCCCATGCACAATGTCGCTCGCACGATTGTTGAGCGCCTTGCAAACTGCGAAGCAATCGCTATGCTCGCTGACCAAGCCGCATCCGAACACGACGCTTTAATACCGTTTTTCGGTACACTCGCCCCCACATATGAAGCACCTGCGGCGCTCGCACTCAAGCGCAACGTTGCACTTTTTGGTCTTTATGCCGTACGTGACGGCGAAGGACTGTACACCGCAGAAGCACAACGCATACCGCACGAGGACTTGCTTCCCGACAAAGAAGGTATCCTTGAACTCACACACCGCCACGTTGCGCTTTTGGAGGAAAAAATTCGTCAGTACCCCGATTTATGGGCGTGGCAGCAACGTCGCTGGAAAAGCAATAAGGACAAAGGATAGTACCAATATTTGGTTTGAAGATTATTGGTTTGAAATTGGTATCGGTCTATCGAAAAAAGTCCGTGAATCCCACGAATCAGCACAAATCCTTGATTGATGTGATAATTTTCGAGAGCGATGACATTCCAGCTTATTGTTCGTGAAAAGTAGTGTAATTCGTGGTTATCATTGTTCAGATACGTGATAGGAAACATTCGTACGTTCCTCATTTCCCCGCTTCCGGCAACAGTACAAACCGCGCACTGTTCGGCGTGAGGAACACCTTCCGAAATGCCTTCCGCACATCTTCCAGCGTCATCCGCTCAACAAGGTCGCTGTATTCCAACATCCGTTCCGGTGATTCGCCTTGCTGTGTCCAAAATATCAAGCGTCCAAGCCACGCGCTGTTGTCTTTCATGCTTGTTTCCCGTGCTTTGAGGAGTTTTGTTTTTGCTTCCTGCACATCTTCTTGCGTAATGCCGTCCTCTGCAAGCCGCTTCCAAAGAGCATTCATGCGGTTTTTGAGTTCTTCGGTGCGCTCCGGTTCGGAGGGGAAAGCGGCTGTTGCCAAAAGGCTGGGAAAAGGATTTGCGGAGTAGTTGATGCTAACGGCGCTTGTGTAAACGCCGCCTGCATCATGGCGTAAGGCTTCACGCAGTTTTGTATCGGCAACGATTTGTACCACTTCAAAGGTTATATCCTGCCTGTATGACCATGCACCAACCGTATCGTGATAATAAACATTCGTCGAAGCCTGATTATCACTGCCTCGGCGGACACGAACATCAAACACTCCCTGAAGCGGTTTAGCGCTTACATCGCGCATCCGATGGGGAATACTTTTCGACGGCAAACCGCCGAAATACTGCAATATCAACGGCTTGATGCGCTTTACATCAAACGCACCAACTAGCACAAGCGCACCACCACGCACATTCCCGAAAAACCGTTTGTAAAGCGGGAAGCCGACTGCCGCATGATTCCACTCCTCCAACTCACGCTGCGTTATCGCCCGTGCAGTGTAGTGATTGCCGTACAGAACGCTTGCAATCGTGTCTTGGAACTTCACCAAGGGATAATTTTTCCGCAACGAAAATGCCTGTTTTTCACGGTCTTTTGTCATTGCTACATTCGCAGAATCAAGACGTGGAGAGGTGTGCAGGGCATACACAATCTGCAACATCGTTTCAAGATCATCGTCGGCAGCATTACCGCTCACACCGTGATACAAACCGTCAAGATACGGCGCAGCGCTTACCTGCTTTCCGGCAAGAAACCTCGTGTATTCTTGCGGCGTGAACGCACCTATTCCTGCGGTTGCGGGATTTTGCAAGGGCATAATACGACTTGCAGCCTGATATTCGCTTTCGGAAACAACGGAAAGACCACCCGGAATAAATGATTGCAGCAAGACCTGATTCCGGCTGAACGTTGTGGGCTTCATCAAAACGCGCAACCCGTTGGAAAGTTGCCATTCGGTAACACCGATGCGCGGATACTGCCGCTCACGCAGAATTTTCGCACTTTGGGGGAGTTTTTGCAAGAGCGGTTTGCTCAAGGTATCTTCGGTGAAAGGAGGTAAATGTTCGCGCTCGGCACGTTTCAAAAGCTGCAAGACCGCTTCAGTGTTGATTCCGGCGCTGTCTTGGGGCGGTGAGGCTATAAACGTCATTTGTGCAGACGTTCCAAAGGGAAAGAGTGTTTGCGCCATTTGGTGGAGTTCTTGGGGCTGAATCGCCGC
This sequence comes from Candidatus Kapaibacterium sp., assembly GCA_025455065.1. Taxonomy (GTDB): domain Bacteria; phylum Bacteroidota; class Ignavibacteria; order Kapaibacteriales; family UBA4661; genus PH2015. The sequence goes on from JALONG010000011.1 coordinate 73,847, forward strand.
AATAATGCTTGTGTCAAGCGGGTATGTGTCTTCGGGCAGGAGCAGTAGTGAACCAACCCGAAGTTGATTCAAACACACATCAACAACAGCGCGTGAAATCAGGCTTAAACGGTCATTGTAGCTCACATCCACGCCCTTACGCAGGGTTTGCTTCATACGCAGAATTTCCGACGGCAAAAAACCATCCCGCCGCACACGCCAAAGTTCCGCCAATGCCGCTTGGTAGCTTGTGAAAAGCGCATCACTCGGCTCAAGAGAAAGCGACGACAACGCCTCGGAACGATTCATCTGCTGCCACATCACCGATGCAGACCGAAAAGGCGCTTTGGTGCTGCTTGCGACGATAGTTTGCAAACGGCTGTTGATGAGTGCCAGCGTCATATTCCGCACAAGGTTTTCTCTGTACACGCTTGCGGTGGTAGTGGCTTGAAAAGCGCCTCGCCACGCCGTTTCACAAAGACCGTTCGGAAGTTCGCTATCAACAAAAATTGCCACCTGCGGCAGAGAATCCGTACCATTTGCCACAAGCCTCATTAACGCTCGCTCCTGCCGGATAGTGCGCGAAGAAGTGCGAAAAGGCATACTCCCCAAACGCTGACGAATACTCGCTTCCAAGCTATCCGAGTTGATGTCGCCCACAATCACCAATGCCATATTCTCCGGCACATACCAATCTTGATAAAAACGCCGCACAGCCTCGTGGCGAAAGGTATCAAGACTTGATTTAGTGCCGATAGTCTCGCGCTCTGCGTAGCGTGTACCGCGCAGCAAGGCAGCAAAATAGGCTCGCGTAAGACGACCTTGCACGCCCAAAGTACCGAGCCGCCATTCTTCGGTAACAATTTTTCGCTCATTTTCCATTGCCGCAGAATCAAGTATTAACGCCGATGACCAGTCTGCAACAATATCCAACGCCGTTTCCAAGACCGAAAGACTGTCAGTCGGCACTTGCATCTGATAAACTGTCTCGTCAGTCGAGGTATAAGCGTTAGTGTGTGCGCCAAAGTCCATACCACGTGATTCCAAATACTTGATAATGGCTGTTCCCGAAAAACGCTTCGTACCGTTAAACGCTAAATGCTCCAAAACGTGCGCCAAACCTCGCTGGTCATCGTCTTCCATAAGCGAACCCGCGTTGACAAAAAGGCGTATTTCGGCGCGGCGCTCCGGTTTAGGATTGTTTGCGATAAAACACCGCAGCCCGTTGGACAAGGTAAAACGGCGTATTTTCTTGGTTTCAGGGAGTTTTTCTTGTGTCGGAAAAACTTGCGCGGGCAGTGAAAAGGAAGCGCACTGCATGAGGAGAACAAGAACGGTCAGACGACGCAAGCCAGATTTTATGCGGCACATTGGATATGAGAATGAAGGATTGAACAAATTGCGGTTGTTCGCAAATATACAAAAGTTCTTTCATTCGGAAGCTCCCAACTCTCCGCACGATTTCGTTTGCGTAACGTCCTTCCGGCGCGTATTTTTGCCACAGATTAGCATTCACACGGAAGTCGTTTCTCACTTTTTTTCAGCATGGAACAAATTCAAACCCTCTCCACTCTGCGCGGTCGTGCGGTGCTGCGCGATATTGTCCGCGAACTTCGCTACGAAAAACAAGTTAGCAGTTTAACAACACTTTTGACGTGCTGGCGGCTCTGCACCTTCGAGCGCGAAATTTACCGTTACAGCCGCCGCCAAGTAACCATTATTCACAAACTCGGGCTTTTTCGCGGAACGTCGCTGTGGTTGCAAGAAGTGGTGAATCGGTTTTATTTTTCGACGATAAACTCGCTGGTCTATCTGGGAGCGGCTATTTTGCTGGTCTTGGTGAGTGGCTATCGCTTCACCGACCGCGTTGATACTCGCTTGGTGATTGTTGGTGTGGGAATAGAAGCGCTCATGCTGCTCATTTTATTCGTGGTGATGTTTTTTTCGCCGTCGGACGACATTGAGGAAGAAACAGGCAGAGAAACGGAAGATTCCGGTGAACTCCGCGAACTTATCACGGAAATCGGCGACATTGCGACTGACTACGCAAGTGCCGGTGCGCGGTTGGAGACCATTACCGCTTCACTGTCCGACATTACTGCCCGCCAAGACGAACTTTTGGGCGCGGTGAACGATGCCGTCCGCGCTGTGTCCTTCGCAAGCAGCCCCCAGCCTGAGTTTATCGAAACTATGCGCCAAACAAACCACACACTGCAAACCTTTCACCTAAACGTGCAGGCATTAGTTGAAGCGACAAACCAACTCCGCCGTGAAGAAATTCAACGTGCCGTCAGAGCAGAAGTAGAGCGGATTTTGGAACAACGGATGCGATAAAATTCCACATTCTAAAAAAAAGTTCCCTGATTTCTCTCCTCTGCAAAATTTTTTTTCTCCCTGTGCGTCTCTTCCTGCGTGGGCTACTAGTCTCGTACTTGCTCGTGCTTTGGAATATTCCGGCAACAACGGGAATGATAACCACGATGTACACTTCACCACCTTTTTCCTCCACGTTGTATGGCTATTCTTGCGAACCTCACCATCAAAACCAAACTCATTCTGACGTTTGTGTTGTTGAACATTGCTATTCTTGTCGTCGGTATTATCGGCTACAATGCCTCAAATCGCGCAGGTACAAGCGCCGAGCAGATTTTTGAGCAGAATCTTCAACCGATTATTCTATCATCCAAACTGTCGGAAATGTTCCAGCGAACCCGCGTGAATATCCGCGATGTGCTTATGGCTCCGACAGCCGCAGCACGACAAGAGTTTATGAACGAAACCCAGACTATCCGCTCTGCAACGGACAGGTCTATTGCCGAATACGAAAAAGGTCTTTCTTCCGATGAAGAGCGCAGTATTTTCACAGAGTATCGCACACACTTGCAAAATTACCGTGATTTTCGCCAGCAAGTCTATACCACAGCCAATAACGGGAATTTGACGAGTGCAATCACCAGCCTCCAAACACAAGGTCCAATGCTCGGCGCAAAGGTGACGCAAAGTCTGGAACGCTTGGTGGAATACAACAAACGCCTTGCCGACAACAAAAAAACCGACACGCAAAACCTCATTGCCCGCTCCGCTTCTATTATTCTGGCAGTTATCGCCGGAGGCTTGGTTTTATCAATACTTCTTGCATGGCTGATTATCCGCACCATCAGCAAACCCATGGAAAAGCTGATGGTGGTTAATCAACATTTGGTCAATGGCAATTTATCGGCAATTACTATTGACATTACCAGTAAGGATGAGTTTGGAACGCTGGCAGCAGCAACAAAAGACGTTATCGGTACATTGCAATCTGTCATCGCGGAAATCAGCACTCTCACACAATCCGCCGCCCAAGGACAACTCCAAACTCGCGCCAATGCAAGCCGTTTCAAAGGAGATTACCGGGAAATTTTGAACGGTGTAAATTCCACATTAGATGCCGTCGTTACGCCTATCGCCGAAACACGCCGCATCCTCGAAACCATGTCCGAAGGCGACTTCCGCGCTCGGATGACGGGTGAGTATCGCGGAGATTATGCTGCGTTGCAAGCCACACTCAACAGCACCTTGCTTGAAATTAACACCGTTTTGAGCCAAGTTCTTTCCTCGGTGCAGCAAGTGGACGCAGGCGGAAAACAGGTCGCTGCCGCCAGCAATGCCCTTTCCAACGGCGCTACGCAGCAAGCCGCAGCGTTGGAGGAAATATCAAGTTCCATGCACGAAATTGTTTCTCAAACAAAAACCAATGCCGAAAGTGCAACGCAGGCAAACCACCTCGCAACGCAATCACAATCGGCAGCAGACAACGGCAACGCTCAAATGCAGGAACTGATTGCAGCCATGACCGATATTAACACATCCAGCGCTAACATTGCCCGTATCATTAAAGTTATTGACGAAATCGCCTTCCAAACCAATCTTCTTGCGCTGAATGCTGCTGTGGAAGCCGCTCGAGCAGGGAGACACGGCAAAGGCTTTGCGGTTGTTGCAGAAGAAGTACGCGCATTAGCAGGTCGCAGTGCAAAAGCTGCCCGCGAGACCGCAGAAATGATTGAAAATGCCGTCAAAAAAGCAGAAAATGGTGCAATGATTGCTCAACAAACCCAAAAAGCGCTGGACGACATTATGCTGTTCTCAACCAAAGTGCAGGATATTGTTGCAGAAATTGCAGCATCCTCTGAAGAACAAGCGCAGTCAATTACGCAGGTTAATATCGGCTTGTCGCAAATTGACAAAGTAACCCAGCAAAATACTGCTTCCGCCGAAGAATCCGCCTCCGCCGCCGAAGAACTGTCGGGGCAATCATCGGAACTCACAAGACTTGTTTCGCGCTTCAAATTGCAAGCACCAAATGGTCATCAAACCTTGCATTCAAGCCACACTAACGGACATCACGCCAACGGGCGCGTAGCCCAAACACACGTGCAAGAACACAACAACTTCACACCGCTTCACAAGAGCAATAGCGGTCATCATTCTCCTCCTGCTCCGGCACAAAAAATGCTTGCGCAGCAATCAAACACGAAGATTGCTTTGGACGACCATGAGTTTGGGCGGTATTGAAACATCCTCAACGGATATTGAAAGAATGTCGAGACGAGAGCATAAAAACTCTTCACAATCAAAAAAGCCGCTTGAACACAAGGTTCAGCGGCTTTTTTGGTGTTGATTTCATGCGGTAAATTGACTGCGTTACTTCCGCACAACCATCTTCTGACGAAAGACCTCGCGCGGCGTATAAAGTACGCACCAATACACGCCCGAAGCAAGGTTTTTCGCTTGAAACTCCAGTGAATATGCGCCTTTTGCTTTTGTGCCGCTCACAAGCTCCGTAATCGGCTTGCCCAGAGCGTCCGTAATTTCTATGCGCACGGGCATTTCCACGCCGAGTTCGTATTCTATGCGCGTCACATCGCTAAACGGATTCGGAACATTTGCCAGAAGCCGCGTTTGTCCAAATGTTTCGACGGAATTCTGTTGAGCAGAAGAAGTCTGCAAAACCGCGTTATTACTTGCTTCCGCATTGGTCATCGTGCTGCCGCCCGGGCGGGCGCGTCCGGTGGTGAACGTCCAAATTTCCGACCAACCGCCGTTCATTAAGCCAAACCGCGCCCTGACACGCCAGAAATACTGCCTGTTCACGCCAAAGTCTGTTACAAACCACGTTGTATCAGTGAGTTGGTCATTGTTCAAATAAATCAAATCGAAGAGCGAATCGTTGGCAATCTGCACCTGATACAGAAATGCTCCCGGTACACGCGACCACACAAAACGATTTCCAAAAGGCGACAAACCTGTGGTCAAGTTTGAGGGCGCAATCAAAAAGGGAATTGTTGGAATCGCCGGTGGCGGAGGCGGTGCAATAACATCAATATCTAAAAACCGCACAATCGAAGAAAATCCGTTGGAAATTGTTACGGTGATTCGCGCTCTTCCCGTGCGACCATCTACGGGCGTAGCAATGATGCGGTATTGATTCCCGCCCAAATCCACAACCCGTACGTTGCCAACAGGCACAAGTGCTTCATTGGAACTTTGAATGGAGAAGGTTATCGGGAAGCCGCTTCCGTCCTCAACGCGAATGGTCGAGGAGGTTTCTCTGCCGCGCTCGGTTGTGAGGCTTGACGGAGCAAATTCCCCGCCAACAGGCGGCGGAATCACGGTCAGGCGGAAACTTGTGTTTGCGCTTAACCCTTGCGAATTTGTTACTGTCAACGTTATGTCACTTGTGCCGGATTGATTGAGCGACGGAGCAAGGTTTAATGCCCTCGTTGTGCCGCTTCCCAGCACTTGCATACGGCTCACCGGCTGCAAAGTCTGGTTGGTGGATTCAAAGGAAAACCGCACTTGATTCACGTCCAAATGGTCGGTCACCGTGAAATTGCGCGTTGCCGATTGATTCTGCCCAATGGTGATATTTCCTATCGGCGAAATTGTCGGCGGCAATAACGGCGGTACGACTGTTACGGTAAAATCAAGCGTTGCAACTTGTCCTTGCTGATTCACGCCCGTAATCGTAATTGTCGAAACGCCAAGTTGGTTAAACGCCGGACTCATCGTAATGGTGCGCAACGTTCCCGCGCCGGACAAAAAGAGGTTGCTATTCGGAAACAGCGCTTGATTGGACGAAACCGCCGAAAGTTGCAGTGTTGCCAAATTTTCATCACTCGCCACAAACTGCATGGAAATAGGCGTGTTGCGGAATGTCGTCAAATTGACCACCGCTCGAAGCGTTGGTGCTGCCGGAGGAGGAACGACCGTGGCAAGAAAACTTGTCTGCACCGACAAACCAAAGGAATTTGTTACCGTCAGCGTAATGAGCGAACTACCCACTTGATTTGGTGCGGGTGTCAGCGATATAATACGCTGTGTTCCGGAGCCGCTCACGATGATATTGCTCACCGGAAAAACGCTCGGATTCGAGGATGCAACCGAAAAGCGCAAACTCGTAATATCGGCATCACCAACAGTGAACATCGTCGAAACGGGTACATTTCGTGCGGTTGTTACGCTGCCAATCGCTCCAAGGCTGGGCGGAGTCTGATTTTGAAAAACGGTCACGGGAAAACTTATAGTCGTGGAAAGCCCGCGAATGTTCGTTACGGTCATAGTGATTATTGCCGTGCCGATTTGATTCGGTGCAGGCGTTATCGTTACCGTGCGCCCTTGCAGTCCTTGTGCTGTAACGCTGATGTTTGATGTCGGGATTAAGCCCGGATTCGAGGATGAAAACTGAAATGTGAGCGTACTTGCATCCAAATCTTCCACCGTAAAACTTTGACGAACAGGCGTATTGACAGGCGTTGTAAGCGCAGGTATCTGCCCCACGCGAGGCGGTGCCACAAAAATTGTCCGCAAAACACCGAAGGCAGCGAGGTTGTTTTGATTCCGCACACCGATATTGAGCGTTACTTCACCAAAACGGTTCTGAAGCGGCGTAACAGTGAGCGTTCTGTTTACACCGGAACCTGTAATCACGATACCGGAATTCGCCAAAATATCAGGATTTGCCGACGACGGCGTGATAGTAACAGTATTCGGGTTCGCGTCAATAATCCGAAACGGTACGGTAAAGAGCGTATTTTGGGGCAAAATCGTATCGCGCAAGCCCTCCACCACAGGCGGGTCGCCGGGCAGAACAGAATACAGCGAAAATGCGGTCGAAGCGCTTAATCCCGAAGCATTCGTAGCGCGAAGCTGCACCACGACGCGCCCACGCTGCCCCGCATTGGGGCGAAGCGTAATTTGCCGCGATGACCCCGTTCCGCTTAGTGTTATCGCGGATGCAGGCAAAATCTCCGGTGTGGAACTGAACGCAAACACTGTTACGTTTTGCGCACCCGCAGCGTCCAAGACTGTAAAGAGTGCTGAAACAGGTGTTCCTGCGGCAGTCGCTAAATCAGGAAGGTTTGTTATTGTCGGAGCTTGTGCCGGAGCGGGTTGCGTAATGGTCAGCGTAAAGGATGTGCGCGACGAAAAACCGCTTTGATTGGTCGCAAAAACGGTAATAACAACACTGCCCAAAAAGTTAATACTGGGCGTAACCGTGAGTGTCCGCGAAGTGCCGAAGCCACCGAACACCAAGCCGCTTTGTGGTACAATCGCCGCATTATCCGAACTCGCCGACACGGTAACGGTGCCGGGGCTTGCGTCGGTAATCGTAAAAGGAATCGTAATCGGCGTTCCTGCCGGTGTGCTTGTGGGTGAAATAGGGCTGATAACAGGGCTGAAATTTGCCCCGCCCACCGTTATACGAAATGTCATCAGCGTATTTTGTCCCATCGCATTAGTCGCCACAATCGAAATTTGCGTTGTTCCGCTTTGTCCTGAAGTCGGCGTAATCGTGATTTGACGCAGTGCGCCGCTTTGCGAAATAACGATATTGTTATCGGCAATAAGCGAAGGATTGTCTGACAAACCCAGAACGGAAACCGTGTTGGGGTTTACATCGAACACCGAAACCGACACCGAAAGCGGCGTATTGAGCGGAGTTGTCTGGTCGGAAATTTGCGAAAGCCCTAATTGTTGGGCAGAAAGCCGCCCCAGTGCAAAAAACATCAGTACACTCCACACCAGCGCAAGCAATAACGCCATTCGGACAAGTTGCGCATTTCCCTTTGCATCTCGCAGCAAAGTGGCTTCTCGGCGCGAAGGAGGAATACCGGAAGACGCTTGCAACGAGGGTTGAATGCGGGTTTCCGGCAGAGAGTCCTGCGCCGACGAAAAAAATTGTTGTGAATATGGTCGCATAGTACGTAATCCTGAAAAATAGAACGAATGAAGGACAATAGCCTCTTTGCTGCTCAGGCTTGCCAAAACGGGCAAAAGGAACGCCGTCAAACCTTATGTTTACGACATTCCTCCCCCGTATTCATACTTTTTTGCTGAAAGTGGTTGTGCAATTCCAACGATTCATCAAAACGATGGGTTAGAAACGATGCGTTAGAAGCGGAAATTAGCGGAAACAAAGCCAAATGTAGGCTGTCCGCTACCGATATTACCCAAACCCTGCCGTAAAATGCGCGTGTCGGTCGTAACGTCTAATGTGAAATTACCAAAGACCAAACCAAAGCCTAACGAAACGCCTTCCGAAAGTGCGTAGCCGAAATACGAGGGGAACACCACATCATTGCTTCGAGCTGTGGAACTGTATCCGGCATATCCGGCGCGAAGGCGTAGCCAATCAATCACAGAATACTCAACACCGATATTCCAACGCGGCAAAATCAGTTCCGAAGAAACGAATGACGCGCCCGGGACGCTCTGACTTGGCGGATTACCGCCGCTATTGCTCGAAAGGCTGATACCACCAACAAAGAACAACGGTCCAACAACGTAATTGAAGCCAATTCCGGCATCAATGCCTGTTATGTTGCCATAGAAGGGTGAGCCGCTCTGAAGGGTATAAAGATTTGCCATCGGGATAATGGTGAACTGCTTGGAAATCCGCGAAATGTAGCGGGCGTTCAAAGCAAGAATGGTATTGCTGAAGCCAAGTGTTCCGTTAGTTGAACCCGGAATCGGTAGCACAACTCGCGGCAGAAGCAATGTTGCCGACAAATCCAGCATAGATACTTGATTGGTCGTAATCAACACTCCGGCATTGAAGCCAATTTGCGTGATGTTCGCCGCAGGTTGTGGTCTTGGTCCGACAGCAAGAGGCGCGAGTGAGGTCGTTGTGAACGATACGCCCGCACCCATAACAACACCGCCACCTTGTCCGCCACCTTTGCCGTCTCCGGTGTTGTAGGTTACTTGCAGTTGCCCGTTATTCCGTGCGCGGAGCTGGTTAAAGCCGGGAAGCGGTGCGGGACCGCCCGGATACTGACTTGCCAAGCCCAAAACGCTGTTCAGCGCAATCGTATTGACCGCATCGGTATTGACTGCCCCAATGCCGGGAAAGGATTCAAACGAAACCATACCGCCAACGGTTACACGCGGACTGACATCGAAAATAGCACCGATAAACGGACCGCCGAAATTGCTCAAGGGCTGAGAATTTGCTCCGGCTACTGAGCCTGCATTCACAAAAATGGCATTGCGAAAACGGTCTGCATATGCGGGGTTGATGGTAAGCGAATACGAATCCACAATAAACGGATTTGCCGCGTAGGTGCGAATGTCGCCCCCCATACCGAAACCACCACCACCCAATGCCGCATGGCGAGCCAGAGAACCGACTTGAAGCGGATGCTCAATAGAAGCCAGCGTACTAATACAAAGCGTACAGTAATCTATTGGGGGCTGTGTCGGGCGAGCAACCACAGGACGTGGCGCTTGAGTTTGCACCGGACGTGCAGCAGTGCCTGTGCGAGGCGCACCGGGGCGGGTCGCTCCGGCAGGACGCGCTTGTGTCGTACTGACACGCGGCGTTGTTTGAGGCGGGTCGTTGGCGATTGCGGCGGGTTGCTGCTGCGTTGTTGCCGGGCGTGCTGCCGCTCCGCCACCTGCGGGACGTGCCGCAGTGCCGCCTGCGGGACGTGCCGCATTAGTTCTGGTTGCCGCGCCGCCACGATTATTGGTTGGAGGTCGGCGTGTTGCTTGGCTCCAAACCGTGTATGACGCAAGGCAGAGTAGCGCCACACAGAAAAAGACTGAACGTTTCATACCTGCGTCTCCGAGGAATTTTTGATTAGTTACTTGGTTGCGTTGTTTGAGTCGTTGGTCGTTGGTCATTAGTCGTTGGGCGTTAGTCATTTGTCAGCACGTAATAGCGCTTCCAAGCACCCATCAACTAAAACCTATGACCTAGAACCTAATACTTCTCACTGCTGCTCTTCCGCAGGCTGTTCTTCGCCTGCTTGAGCGCCTTGTTGGGTTTGTGAGATGATATTGGTGTCGGGTAGAATGTTAAATACGTTATTCAATTCGTCATCGCTGAAGAAATTATCGTCAATATCAAGGTCGCGCAAACGCTTGAGTTTGCCGATTTCAAGCGGAAGATTTGCCAAAGAATTGGTGCGCAGATATATGGTGCGCAAATTCGTTGCCAAGCCCAAGGCAGCAGGAATCTGGGTCAGACGGTTTTCGCTGGCATCCAAAAACTCCAACTTTGTGAGTTTACCGATTTCCGGCGGAAGTTTTTTCAGAAGATTCGTTGCCAAATTCAGTTGCTTCAGGTTTTGCAACCGTGAAAGTTCCGGCGGAAGCAAATCTATTTGATTAACGCTTGCATTGAGAATTTGCAGTTTTGTCAAATTGCCGATTTCACGAGGAAGTTCGGAAAGCTGATTCTGACTGATGTTCAGGTATTGCAGATTGCGAAAGCGTCCGATTTCCGGTGGAAGTTTTTTCATACCGTTATTCTGCAAGTCAAGTTTGACAACGGCATCGGGATTTTTCAAGCCTTCTTCAATGGAAGTAACGCCCTGCATATTTTCCAGCGCATCTTCGTCCAACATTCCGACGGGCGAAGTATTAAAAGCGCTGTTATAGGGACCGTTCAACCGCGCATCGTTCATGCGGTCAAGGCTTGAGCCTACGGGCGCTTCGCCGCGCAGCATGGCAATTTCCTCGCGGAGTGCGTCGTTTTCGCTTTTGAGTAAATCCACTTGATTGCGCAAAACTTCAACTTCCTGCGCAAGCAACGATTCATTCGCCCCTGCCGAAAAACCGCTTACATCCATCATTTGCGCTTGTTCGATTTCGCGTTCAATAGCAAACTGGCTGCCGTCGGGCATTTTGATAATATTGTCATACATTCGCCGAGCAGTCAGCAAATTCGACACGGCGCGGTCTTTGTCGCGTAAATCCTTATAGACAAGACCAATCATCTCGTGTGCGGCGGCTTGCCAATAGCGGCTTTTGGTCTGCTTTGCCAAACTCAGACCTTTATTCAAAAAATACAAGGCGTTTTCAGCGTCGCCACCTTCGCGGTACGACATTCCCAGCTTGATAAACCGGGCGCTGAGGTCTTTGGAGCTTTGCTTGCGCTGCGCAAAGCCGTCGTAATGAATCGTCATTACGAGCGACCCCGCCACCAGCGCGGCGCTGCTCACGAACCGGAGAAAGCGTGCGTACATCATAGCGTCTCCATTATGGATACAATGAATGAAACTGTTGTTGATATTTGACTTAATGTTACAAAAAGCATATTACATAGCAAGAGTTTTCCACAATCGCAGTAATGATGCGGCGTACAAGACTTTTTTTGAGGGCTGGTAAGGGACAATCTATCGCTTTTCCGCTTATGCAGCATACCATCGTCGTTGTCGTTCTCATTATGAGTTCACCAAACGACACATCGGTTTATTGTTCCAAAATGATGCTCAGTATTAGGCGCAGCATTTCAATTCCACACCGCACATCAAGAAGCATAAACCTCTTCTTCCCCGCATCAAACCTACCTTCATGCGGTATCATTCTTGCGGATTGAATGAGTGCTTTTTCACCTCAGATATGATTATTCAATTAGCGTGCCAAAAAATACACAACTCTTGTACTTTTTTCCGTATCAGCACAAAAAAAAGCCGCTCCACAAGGCACAAAACCTTGCGGAGCGTCTTGTTTGTTTGGTTCAACCTTACCGCACCACTTGTAGTTGCTGCGTTTCACGCACGTCATCCCCCACGCGCAAGACCAGCGAATACGTCCCACTCGGCAGACCCGCAAGGTTATACGCCTGCGTATGCGCTCCGCCGGACTGCACCGCGCTCACGATACGCCGTACTTCCTGACCACGAATATCGTTTACGGTCAGCGTTACAAAGCCTGCTTCCGGCAGCATGTAGCGAATTTCAACAAGGTTTTGTGCGGGGTTGGGGGAAATAGCAAGGAGTTTTGCGCCGACAGCCGAAATAAGCCGCTTGCCGCCTGCTTGGGAAACACGTGTTTGGAAGCGCCCAGCGCGAAATTCCGTTATCTGTACCGATTCCACGTCCGTCTCCGCTCCCCAATCCAAAAAACATTCCAAGCGCGTCGTATCAACGCTTCCTGCCACAACGACCGCATTCACACTGAGCAAGAGCGGATTTTGCCCCGACCAAAATGTCGTGGGAAGCGTAATAATCTGCTCATCCGGCTTTTGCGTCGAAGTTCTCACGCGGAAAATCGAAGACGATTGCGCCAATGCTAAGACCTGACGCGACATTCGGAGCGTTCCGCGAAAACTCTGTGTTCCGGTAAACCGAATTTTCGCCAAATCCCCTTCCGCGATAAACACTTCCAATCGCACCGCAGCTCCCGGAGGTGCTTCCGGCGGCACGGCACGAACACCCACGCGCATCACCGCATCACTCGGCAGACGGTCTCGCCCAAATGAACGTAACGGTCCTGTCGCTGTATCGAAAAGCATCGGTGTAGCACCTTCGCTTTGGACATTACACAGCAAGGCATCTTCCGCAAGCATTCCCTTTGTCGCCGTCCGTGCTTCCAGCAAAATTGCAAGCGTATCGCCGGATGCAATAACGGCATTTTGTTCATCGGAACGCAGTAAATAAGGCGTTTCCGAGGATTGCCCCGCAGGAAGCGGCTGCACAGCGCTTCTGAGGCGCAAACGGTTTACCCGTAACGGCTGCTGGCCAAGATTCACCACTAGCGCCGAAGACAAACGCGGCACATTCACCAAGAGCGTATCGAAGCGCGGTGGAATAATTTTCAGCGCCGAACCGCTTCCCCTCAGTCGCGCAGGGAAAATTTGCGTCTGCACGGCGCTTGTGTCCTCATTTGTCGTGTAGGTCAGCACGACATCGCCCCGAACCTCCGTCAAAACTTGTGGTATGAAGGCTGTCGCGAGCAAAAGCGGCGTGGCTTGATTTGGCTGAAGTGTTGTTTGCGGCGGTAAGCGAAGTACAAACGGTTGCACAGCCGACGGTTGCACGGATGCAACACCGCCAACCCGCACTGATACTGAGCGCAACCGCAACATACGCTGCGAAATATTGCGTAATTCTAATGTCATTCCGGCAGAATCACGAAGCGGAATTTTCCCAAAATTTGCCACCGCCAAAGCCATCACGGGACTCCCCGCAGAGGTCGTAAATCCGCCGCTTGCCGTGTCGCCGCTTCCAAGGGAATTACTCGCCCACACGCGCCAATGGATGCGCTGGAGCGTCGGCAGCGTAAAGCCTTGTTCGGTGGAAGTGAGAAATTGCGCTCTGCCGCTTGTCAGAAACTCATTTGTTTGAGCAATCGTGCGCCTAAAAAGCACCGTAGAAAAGGTTGCGGATTCAGAAAGTTCCACCGTATAAGCATTTGCCCCCGCGAGACTTGACCACACCAGCGCCGGAGTACGCGGCACTTCGTTTTCCTCGTTGAAAGGAGCAATAAGCGTGATGCGCCCCTGCGGAGCAAGCATCGGCAAAGCGCCGCGCACCCGCACCACAAACACAGTTGCGGAAAGGTCGGGAAGCGTGGTGTTTGTTACCGTGCAGACATATTCGCCCGTGTCAGAAGCAGAAAATGCTGCTATCCGCAATGCCGCATCCATGCTTGCGCGGAGGATTGTTACGCCGTTTCGTTGCCATGTATAGCGGTTGTTCATGCCTTCGGCGCTCACACGCAAAGCGACGGGAAAATCAAAGCGCACAGTCGTGTCCGGCAAGACCGTACGCGGCAGTTGCTGGTTTTGATAGGAAAATGTCGGCACAACAATAAGCGGCTCAAGGGAACCAAAAGTAAAGCGGTTGCTGTCCAAACGAAGCGTGTCCAAGCGTGGTAAACTCTGAAGCGGCAGAGCGTTGGTAAGTTCGTTCACGCTTAAATCCAGCACCAACAAACGCTGTAACTGCGCAAACGACGCAGGAATACTACCCGTCAGTTGGTTGTTATTGAGACGTAAATCCCGCAAATTGCGCATTGTTCCTAGCGCTTCGGGTATTGCGCCGCTTAGTGCGTTCTGTGACAAATTCAGCAGTTCCAGCGTCGCGGCAGCACTCAAGCCTGATGTAGCCTTTGCTGCCACCCCTTGGGCTTGCAGCAATCCCGTTCCCCACTGAGCAGGAATCGCCCCTGTGAAGCGGTTGCCGCTCAGATTCAGCGTTTTGAGGTTTTGTGTATTGGCAAAAGAAACGGGCAATGTGCCAGAAAGCTGATTATTGCTTGCGTCCAGCGTTGTCAGGCTTTGCTTATCAATCAAACACTGTGGTAATGTCCCCGTGAGAAGATTTTGCGCCACATTCAGCGTTTCGATATTTCTGAGAGCGCATAAAACCTGCAAATTCCCGCGCAAACGGTTATTAGCGACTTCCAATGTACGCAGATTCCCCGCACCACTGAACGCCGAAAGTTCTCCGGAAAGCTGGTTATTCCTCATATCCAAAGCGCGGAGCATCGTGAGCGGCGAGAACATTGCCGTATCAAGTTCCCCTTTCAGGTTATTTCCCGCCAAACGCAATTCGACAACGCGCCCGTTCTCGACGCGCACCCCGAAGCGCACGGCAATAGGAGCGCGGTTACGCCATGTTGCGTTGGTAGTCCATTCCGTGCCTCCTGTGGCATCGTAGAGCCGTTCCAATGCGATAGAATCTTGCGCTGCCGTTGGCGGAATGGGAACAATCGTTGAATCAAATTCAAACACTCTGGTCGTGGAAAGCGCTCCACCACTTGTTTCAACGGTGATGCGCCCCGTGCGCACATTGCCCGGCACAATCGTCATCGTGCTTGACGAAAGCAGCGAAAAACTCCGCACGGCAGCGCCCCCGATTTGTACGCTCACAATCCTTCCACGCGGCTCTGTGCCTAAGTTCTGACCTGTGAGCGTTATCATCGTTTCGCGCCCGCCTCTTTGGGGCGTAAAATCGGTGAGGCTAGGCAGATTCGCACCCGTGAGCGTCAGTGTTAATGCGGCATTGGTGGATACTTGATTAGGCGATACGCCGGAAACCAGCGTAATCACGGCATTAGTGCTAAACATCCGCTCCGGCACTATTCCCGCAGGAACACGAAACATGACCGTTCCGCCCGCTTGAATGCTTGCTCCGGTTACTTCAATGCCGTTCAAGAACAATCGTGCATTTGCCGGAATATTCGCCCCAAAAACGCGCAGTTCCTCTCCTTCGCTGAGTGACATCGGAGAGAAGCCTGTCAGAATTGGTCCCGGCGGCGGAAGTACCGTAAAAATGAGCGCCGATGCAGCCGTTCCACCTCGTGTCGTAACGCGCACGGTTGCCTCAGAAGCCGCTTGAAATGTGGTATTTTGACCAAACGACGGAATGATTGTGCGGATGAGCGTTCCTTCGACATTCACGGAAAATGACGCGCTCACCCCGCCAATACTCACGTTTCGTATATCCTGAAAATTTGCACCACGAATTTCCACTACGCTGCCCGACTGCCCAATTTGCGGTGCAAGCGACGTAATCACGGGCGGTGGTATCGGGCGCAAAATCGTCGCGGACGTAGCTTCACCTGTGGGTGTGCGAACCGTGATAAAACCTTGCAGATTGGGCGGAATAATGAGCGTGATGCGTGTCGAGGAATTTACCGTCGCAGCAATCGGCACACCGCCCACGAAGACGATTGTACCTTGCGCGGGAAAATTCGCTCCCGTCACAACGACAAATTCCCCCTGAAGCGGCTCCGGCGGCTGAAAACCATACACCACAGGCGGCAGGACGATTGCCACAGGCGTAAGCGTTGAAACCGTTCCACCGCTTGCGATGACCGTGAGAACACCACTCACCGGAACGGCAAAAGTGCATTGGATTTGCGTCATCGAAATTCGCGTAACGTTTGCCGCCGTTACTCCGCCGATGCGGACTTGCGGAAAGGGATGAAACTCCGTCCCAAAAATTGTCAAAACCTGATTGGGAGCGGCTGTTGGCGGACTGACCGACGTAATTGTTGGGGGATTGATAACGGTCAATTCCGCTTGCGATGAATCTTCGCCAACGAGATTCCGCACCGAAACACGTCCGCCCGAAAGCCCTGCGGGGACAATAACGGCAATAGCACTCGTCGAAAGCACCGAAAACGGCGTAATAGAGCGCCCTGCAATGCTCACACGATTAACTCCGATGTATTCCGCGCCCGAAATCCGCACCGTATCGCCCGGACGGGCTGCTTTCGGCGTAAAATCTTGCACCGAAGGAATGCGGTAAAACGTAAAAGCGTTTGGAAGCGTACCTGTGCCGTTTGCGGTTTGGACGCTTACCGCACCTGTCGCACCTGCGCCAAGTGTGGCGGTTATTTGCGTAGGACTGTCCACCACAAAAGCAGCGACGGGCGTTCCGCCTACGCTCACGCGGGTTGCGCCCGTGAGCCGTGTTCCCGTAATGCGCACCGTTGCGCCTGTTGTACCGAAATTGGGCGAAATTGCCGCCACACCGGGCGCATTGCTGAAGGTGACGGGCATGGACGAAGCCACCACTCCGGCAGGCGTAACAAGCGTAATCACGCCATTTGCGCCCGCGCCTGCAATAACTCTGATTTGTGTCGGAGAATCCACAATAAACTGCGACGGAACACCGCCCACACCAACGGCAGAAATGCCTGAGAAATTCGTCCCCACAACAACAATCGTGTCACCCGTATTGACCACATTCGGCGAAAAGGATGTAATTGACGCGCCTTGCAAGCCAAAAGCAAGATACAAAAGCGCCGGAGGCAGCATAATTGCCGTTCCCAAGCGCGGCGACCCCGTTGAAACACCGTTCAGCGAAGCGTAAGGACCGGTCTGCGTAGTGGATTGCGCCAAAAAGTAATCATTCATCACACCCGTCGCATCGGCAAGCGGCGTAAAACTGTTCACAGCGCCGCTCAAACGGTCAATACGCCAATTAAACGGCAATCCATTGACAAGCGGTGCAGAAAACGACGTTGCTCCCGCAGCGTCGCCCGCGACCTGCACATCCGGCGCTGCACCCGTCAGAACATCGCGCAGCGTCAGCGGACGGTAGCTTATTCCCGCACCGACGGGGTAGAAATAGTGCGTTCCCGGAGTAGCAATACCAACATCCCATCTCCGCATCAAACGCCCGTCAATATACGCATTTGTGCCGCCTCCGGCGATTGCGGCTACATTGGAATTGCTCACCGTGAGTGAATTTAAGGGCGTGGTAACGACGCGCCCACTTGTCAGCGTCAGCAAACCGCCGACATCAGGTGATGTTCCCATTGCCAGCGTCATTGCATTGCCAGCGCCGATGTTTACGGTGAAATTATTCAGCGTTTGTGCGCCGCCTTGCATAGCGAAATTCCCCGTGAAAACACCATTGAGTGACAAATTGGATGCCACAGAACCCTGAAAACGCCCTGTCCCGTTATTCGTTACAGCGCCCAAGGTTAGTGATTGCCCGTTCAATATTATCAAACCGCTATTGTCCAGCGTTGTTGTTCCCGCGACACTATGCGCCAAACCGCCCGTTCCGCAGTGCAGCGTACCATCCACATACAGCGTACCGCCGATAGTTTTGCTGTTATTGAGCGTGATGGTCGTTCCGCCCCAAATGCTCACATTACCGCCCATTGTCTGCGGTAAAAAAGCATCATTCGCCGTTCCTGCCCAACTGCCGTTCAGCACCAAATACGCATCGGACGTGTAGGTGGTGGAAGGTGGCGTACCGCCTGTGATAACACCGGAGCCGTTCAAGGTGATTGTTTGGTTATTATAATTCCCCGACGCGGTGAGCGTTGCTGCTGCGCCAAGCGTTACCGTGCCGCCAATCCAAAACTCCACACTATTGACCGTCGTAGCGCCGTTCAATGTGAGCGCGTTTCCACCGCTCAAAACCGCACGACCATTGATGCTGCAAGCGCCGTTCACGGTCAATGCGGGAGGAAATATGCGGGCGCGATTGTTAAACGTGGTGCTGCCCCAGATAGTGAGGTTGTTCATCGTGGGAATCGTAGGTTTTGTGCCGCCTGCGTTTCCGGTATTCATCGGAACATCGAAATTCGGCATTGTTTTCAGCACGTAGTTTGCACCAGCAGTGTAGGTGATATTTGCCAGCGCGAAGCCTTGTACAGAGCCGTTTCCGACTGCTGTGCCGTTAATACCGTCATCGCGGGCGGTCATAAGCGTTCCTCCGGCACTCAGCGTAAAACTGCTCGTGGCAGTTCCCGTCACGGATGCCGTTGAGACGTTCAGCGTTCCGTTTACAGTACAAACCGCACTTGCCGCCATTGCAAGCTGCACGGGGTTCATGGGCGCACCGTCGAAATCAAGGTCGAGACGGGCTGTCGGGGGAATGGTAAAATTGCTGCTCACGGTCAGAATTTGCCCTGCCGCCGCGCCGCGCAAGGATACTCGCGCTCCTGCGGCAATGGTGAGTTGGCTTATGGTCTGCGTGGGAACGTTGGAAGGCGAGTGTGTTCCGGCGTTAAATTGCAGTACGTCGGCGGGGTTAGGCGTAGTGCGGCTTGGCGACCAGTGTGCTGCGTTTTGCCAATCACCTGCGCCGCCCGTGCCGCTTGCGCCTTGCCACGTGTAGGTGCCTCCTGCTGCGGCAGCAAGGCTAATTGCGGCGAAGTATTGTTTGGTAGCATCACCACTTATTGCGGTAAAACCTCCCCCGACATAGACCCACGACGGTCCGGTGGCAATGTCTGAAATGCCGTTATTCGCGCTAGGTGTCCAAGCGGCTTCCAAGGTATTTGTGACGGTGTTGTAAGCAGCAAGACGGCTGCGAGGTTGCCCGCTTATGGTAGTAAATGCACCGCCGACATACAACGTTGAGCCGCCGATAGCTAATTGTCCCGCAGGCAAGACGGGATTAGGATCCCAAGGATTCAAACTTGCCGTAGCAATATCTATCGCCCCTAGACCGGTCCTCGTCGAACCTCCAAGCGAACTGTAACTTCCCCCGACATACACGGTTGAGCCGTTTAATGCTATACCGGAAACGCTCGTCCCACCTGCGTTTGGGTCCCATGCGGTTGCCAAGCCGCTTACGGCATCAACGGCAGCGATATTATTGCGAAAAGAACCGCCGATAGCAGTCATACCGAAACCACCGACATAGACGGTAGAGCCATTGACAACGACTGTTACAATCTGTGAGTTAGGATTTGGATTCCATGCGGTTGCAAGCCCCGTTCCCGCATCAAGCGCCGCAAGGCGATTACGTGCTGCAGCGCCGATATTCGTGAAGTTTCCTCCGGCATAGACCGTTGTACCATCCACCGCAATGGAGTTTACTTGATTATCAGCATTGGGATTCCATGCTGTTGCATTACCCGTTACAGCATCCAACGCGGCGATACGACTACGTGGTTGCCCGCCGATAGAGGTAAAAGCTCCTCCGGCATAAACATTTGCTCCATTAACCGTAAGAGTAAATACGGTGCCGTTCGCATTTGGATTCCATGCGGTAGGCGCTCCGGTGGCTTCATTAAGGGCGGCGATATAGTTACGGATAACACGCCCGGGAATACCGCAAGCCGTAAAACTTCCCCCCGCGCATATCGTTGTCCCATTCACGGCAAGAACAGGAACATTGCCGTTAGCATGAGGAGTCCACGCGGTTGCATTCCCTGTTGCAGCATCCAGCGCAGCAATACGATTGCGAAGCTGCCCGCCGATATTCGCAAAGACCCCGCCTGCATAAACCGTTGTACCGCTCACTGCCAGAGAATTAACAAAATTATCCGCAATGGGATTCCAAGTTGTTGCAAGCCCTGTAGCGGCATCCAGCGCAGCAATACGATTTCTCGGCTGCCCGCCGATATTGGTAAACGTCCCAGCGACATATACTGTTGTGCCACTAACAACCAGAGCGCGTACAGGTTGGTCTGCATTGGGATCCCATGCTGTTGCAAGCCCTGTAGCAGCATCCAGCGCCACAATGCGATTTCGGGGTTGTCCCCCAATATTGGTAAAAAGCCCCGCCGCATATACAGTTGTACCATTTACCGCTAAGACATGAACCTCACTGTTAGCATTCGGGTTCCAAGCAGTAGCATTACCCGTCGCAGCATCCAGCGCAGCAATACGGCTACGAGGCTGTCCACCGACATTCATGAACCCGCCTGAAACATACACTGTTGCACCATTCACCGCAATTGCACGAACAAAATTGTCAGCATTTGGATTCCATGCCGTAGCGTTGCCTGTTACAGCATCAAGAGCAGCAATCAGATTGCGCGGCTGACCGCCAATATTGTTAAAAACACCTCCCGCATACACAGTTGCACCGCTTAAGGCAAGGGCTTGGACACCGGCATTGGCATTCGGATTCCACATCATATCCAGCGCTCCGGTGTTCAGAATATGAGCAATGTTATTGCGCGGAACTCCGCCAACACTTGTAAATGTTCCACCAATATACCAGCCTCCTGAGCCGTCTGCAACAATAGCAGCAACATCCCCATTGACAACAGGAAACGGAGTCAGCGCATCACCCGTCGCCGCGTCCAACTGCACACACCGACTGCCAATCATGGGCGCATTCGAGGGATACCATTGCGAAAAACTCCCTCCAACATAGACCGTTCCTGCATTGTAGGTAATTGCGTTCACCGGTGCATCAGGGATGTAGGTATTTTGGAATGTTTGTGCCGACATCTTCATCGTTTCTACGTTCAAGAGAAGAACGAGAAGCAAACAGGGGAATAGACATAACCGCACAAGAGATTTATACTTACGTGATTTCATAGCAATACTCCAACAAAATTACATGACACTTTGTGATACCAAGATTACTCAACGATGCGTTCTCAGCGTAGTTAATACGGGGGTTGCGTGAATTTTTCGGGGGCGAGGTTTTCTTCAATAGGCAAGATACATCTCCATCACAAAAAAAACCAAAAAATGCGACGAAACCCCGCTTTTTTGCGACGAATCCCACTCATACTTTCCCGCAAGCATAGTGACACAGGTTTCGGAGAATTTTTGTATATTCTTCCTCTTTGATTTATGTTTATCAAGAAGTTTTTCATAGAAAACAGTATTTCACCGGCACAACTAAGCCGCATCAACAAAAGAATGACCAACAGCGAGCGACCCTCAACGCGAGATTGAACAATGGTAAAGTGGACAAAGCCTCCAGAAGTAACTGCGCCTAGCACTCCTACACAAAAGGCAAGATACATCCGAAGGCTTACCCTAAAAGTCCCATAATGCCAGAAACAACGCAATAAGCCTTTTTTATGGACACCATAGACTACACCAAATACCCCAAACCGCGCTCGCGGCAGCACGTCAGCCCGAATCAGTATTTGCCCAAAGACCGCATCCGCATTGAGCCGAATTACTATCCGCCGCTTCGCCCGCACCTTGATTGGAGTGACCATTTCACTAACGGACAAGCACCGGAATATCTCGACATCGGTTGCGGTATGGGACGATTCCTCTTGGAAACCGCTCTGCAAGAGCCTTCGGTGAA
This sequence comes from Candidatus Kapaibacterium sp., assembly GCA_025455065.1. Classification (GTDB taxonomy): domain Bacteria; phylum Bacteroidota; class Ignavibacteria; order Kapaibacteriales; family UBA4661; genus PH2015. Next base: position 95,578 of record JALONG010000011.1, read on the forward strand.
CCTTTTGGGTTTGGAAGTGCGGGAATACGCGGCAAATTGGATTCGCGGTGTGATTCAGGGCGAGCGCCCACGTGGGATTCTCGGCAATGCCGAAGCGCTCTGGTACAGCGTTGCGAATGGTTTACCCTTTATTGAACGTGGCACAATTACGAAGATTTTCTATTTCTTCCCTGACCCTTGGTTCAAAAAACGCCACCATTACCGACGCGCTTTTACGCACCAATTCCTCGACGAATGTGCGCGGGTGCTACGCTCTGACGGCACGTTGTATTTGATGACCGATGTGCCGGACGTGGACGAATACCAACGTGAAACGATGACCGAACACGGCGTATTTACCTTTGAAGAATGTAGCACCGATGAGGCTTGGGGACTTTCTGCACGGACGGACCAAGAGAATTTTTCGCTTCGGAAAAACATTCCTTACGTGCGGGTGAAATGCCGTAAACGGTGATGTACACACACTCAATCACAAACACAAGGTTTCATCAACTTCACAGGGCATCGAATGAACTTCACCAACACCACTGTTTGGATAACGGGTGCATCCTCCGGCATCGGAGAAGCGCTTGTACACGCCTTTGCCAAAGCGGGAGCGCACATCATCCTTTCAGCTCGGCGCGAAAACGAGTTAGAGCGCGTTAAGGCAGATTGTATGCGCTCTTTCAGCATTAGGGAGGAGCGATTTTTCGTTTTGCCGCTCGACCTTGCCAAGGCAGATTCTCTCACGCTCAAAGCCCAAGAAGCGCTCCGGTGGCGGGGTTCGGTGGATATTATGATTCACAACGGCGGTATTTCGCAACGCTCTTTGGCACGGGAAACTGCGTTGGAAGTGGACAGGCGTGTGATGGAGATTGATTATTTCGGTACGATTGTTCTCACCAAAGCGCTACTACCTTCTATGCTTCAGCAGAAACGCGGACATTTTGTCGTAATTTCAAGTTTGGTCGGCAAGTTCGGTACGCCCTTGCGTTCCGGCTATTCCGCCGCAAAACACGCGCTGCACGGCTTTTTCGATTCACTCCGCGCTGAAGCACATAACGACGGGATTTCGGTAACAATTATTTGTCCGGGATTCATCAAAACGCAAGTGTCGGTGAATGCCGTTACGGGCGACGGCTCACAGCAAGGCATCATGGATGATGCACAGGCAAACGGCATGAGTGCTGACGAGTGCGCACGGAGGATTTTGAAGGCAATAGCGGCGAAAAAATTGGAAGTGTATATCGGCGGACGTGAGAAAATCGGCGTTTACCTCAAACGCTTTGTTCCGACGCTCTTTGCGAGGATTTTGCGCACTACAAAAGTAACCTAAGGAGTTTTTTCAACGCTCATTCGTTGGTTTTTCGAGTGAGAGAATAGATTCCGTCAGGTCTTCAAGGCGTTTTGTCAGAATTGCTTGTGCGTCGTATAAACCGCGATTGTAAAAATAGACACCGATTTCTTTCGTGAAAAACCCCAGCAAAAACTCTGCTTCAAAGCGGCTTAGTTCGTGGTCGAGTTCTTCTTGCACATACTCACGCAGGCGCTCGGTCATTGCTTCTTTTTCTTTGGCGGAAAATTGTATGTCGGTCATGGTGTTTGAGAAAATGTTACCGAATTTGCCCGCTCTACCGACGTAACAAAGACGTAGTGAAGCGGTAGGGCGGTTTTTTGAATTTTGACGCAGATTATCATGGTTGAACTGATAATCATGATTTTTAGGGAATGCAGAAACCAGAATTATGCTCACAAAACCACCAAAAACCTGCGTAATCAGTTGAATCATGACAATCTGTGCCAAAACCTGTCTTGTCTCTTGTGCGCATTAACTCGTCAATTCCAAAAAGACTTCTTCCAGCGATTGCCGTGCTTCCGAAAGGTGCGATACATACACGCCTTGCGACGCTAAATACCGATTGAGGTCGCTCAGTGTACCTTCGCCCAATGCTGCGAAGACCGCACCGTCACGTGTTTCGTTGGAGAGTACGCCGCCGTAAGAGCGTAAAACCGTGCGTAACAAATCCATATCATCCGCTTGCAAACGAGCAATATTCCGGCTTGTGAGTTCCGCAACCGAACCTTGCTTGACGAGTTTTCCGTCTTTGATAACCGCCACGTGCGTACAGGTCTGTTCAACTTCATCCAAAAGGTGACTTGAAAGAAACACCGTTTTGCCCTGCCTGCCCAAACCCTTGATAATTTCCCGTATTTCACGGATTCCTTCGGGGTCAAGTCCGTTTGCGGGTTCGTCAAGGATGATAATATCGGGGTCGGAAAGCATCGCCGAAGCCAGCGACAAACGTTGCTTCATGCCCAGCGAATACGCCTTAAATGCGTCTTTTTGCCGTGATGACAGTTTCACAATGCCAAGAATTTCCTGCACGCGCTCCTCGCCGATACCTTTGATTTTTGCGACAATCTTCAAATTGTCATACCCCGACAAATACGGGTAAAAATTGGGCGTTTCTAAAGTCGCGCCAATGCGCTTCCGTGCGGCATTGAGATTGGTTTCGCCAAAGAGTTTGATTTCACCGTCGGTGCGGTTGATAATGTCCAGCAGCATCCCGATTGTCGTTGTTTTGCCACTTCCGTTGGGTCCGAGAAAACCGAAAATTTGCCCCTGTTCCACACTAAACGAAATGCCGTCCACAGCGCGTTTTTGCTTGCGTGTCAGAGGGTTTGTATAAACTTTTGTGAGATTAAATACTTCGATAATTGCCATGATGGTTTTTAGTTTTTAGTTTCTGGTTTTTGGTTGCTTGGGGCTTGGTTGCTTGGGGCTTGGTTGCTTGGGGCTTGGTTGCTTGGGGCTTGGTATCAAAAACTGTTTTGTGCCTTTTGCCCTTATCCCTCAGCCCTTTGCCCTTCTCAGAGGTCTGTTTTTTTGAGAAGCAGATACGATGCGCCGGAGAGAACGACAAGATAGACAAGAGCGCATATCCAGACGGTTTGTGTGGTCATGTCGGGAGTGGCGCTTGCGCCTTGCATCTGTGCAAATTTTGCGGAAAGTGCTTCGGTGTCGTAGCGTCCGGGTTTGACGATTTCGCGGAAAATGTGAATCGGCAAATAATTGAAATACTCCGCAATGGGTCGCAGCGATTCTTTCAAACGCAAAAGATTCGGCGCAATCTGCTCTACAACGGTCGAGTAAAAGAAAAACAGCCCGATTGCCGTTCCCGTGTTGCGCGAAGCGATACCGAAAAGCATAGCAAGTAAGCCGGTACCGATAAGCATCACAAAAAACGCTCCCATCATCTGCACGTCCACACCCCGCACGATTGCGTCGGTGATTTGGCTTCGGTCAATGAGGAGGTAGCCAAACGTGAAAACCAAAACCAGATACAGCACAAAAAATATCACCGCCATAAACAGCACATAAATGACCTTCGCAAGAAAAAACTGCTCCCGCGAAAGCCCGTCAATGATGTTTTGACGCGATGTTTTGAAGACAAATTCGCTGCCGATAAAAATGCAGACCATTACCGGAAGGAAAAGGCGCGACATCGAAGCAATGTCCAGCCCCTGCAAATCCAGCATCAACCCCCAGCCTTGCGGCAGAGCGATGGAAACGAGTTTTTGATTGTTAATTTCAATAGAGCCGCCGCGCCCGAAGGCTGCTATCATAAGCGGTAAAAAAAACAAGAGAAACAAGCCCAACGAAACCCAAAAAGCGCGTCGTTTTAGGGTTTTGATGAGTTCTATTTGAAGCAAAGCTATCATTGTACAAGAAAAAAATGTGAAAAAAGTTGGTATGCGCATTGTCCATTTATAGCGAGAGAATTGGCGTTTTGTTGCAGAAAAATCCTTTGCAATCGCCAAAAATTTCCCCGCAATAATGCGAAAAGTTTTGTTAAGTTTACGCACAATTTCACTGCTATTTTCTCAATTATCACTTTTGCTCTTCTTCATGGTTTATTCACCACGAGCAGTTTTTCTTGCGCTTTTTTGCTTTGTTGCCATGCTTCCGAGCGCATTGTGGGGAGAATCTCGCGCCGACGCACAAACCCAGCAAAAACGCTATTCGCTTGATTCTTTGCGGAATATTCTTGCTGCAATGCCCCAAATCCAAGAGACAGAGCGCCTTCGCTTGCTGAATGCCTTAGCCGAAGCGTATCAATACACCTCACCCGATTCTTCTTTGCTCTATGCCACACAGGCACTTGCACTCAGCGAAAAAATCGGCAATGTTCGAGAAAAGGCATGGGCGCTGTATTATAGCGGTTATGCGCGGTACAATCAAGGCAAATACGACATTACGTTGGAAATCCTTTTGGAAGCATTGCCACTCTTTGAACAGGTCAAAGACAATTCTGGGATTGGGCATACGCTGAACGACATCGGCAACATCCAAAAACGGCAAGGGCAATTCGACAAAGCGCTTGATTACTACCGTCGCGGGCTTTCTTCCTTTGAACTTGCCAATGACAAACAAGGTATAGTGTTGGAACTGTGTAATATCGGCGCAACCTACCGTCTCGCAGACAAGCAGGAAGAAGCATTGCGCTACAGTCGGCATGGATTGGCGCTTGCCGACACTATCGGCTACGATTACGGGCGCACCTTTGCTTCTGCGAATATCGGTTTGATATTGCTGAAACAAGGCGCTTACGCCGAAGCAGAGCAGTATTGCTTGCGAGCCTTGTCTATTGCTACGGCGGAAAGTAATGATAAATACATCTCGCAGATGAATTACACGCTGGGCATTATTGCTGCGAAGCAAAATGACTTCGCGCTTGCGTTGGATTATGCGGAACGTGGGAAAATGCTGGCGCAGCGCGGGAAATTTGCCGAGCGCATCAAGGAAAGCTACCAAGCGTTTGTGGATATTTATACCATGCAAGGCAATTATCAAGCTGCTCTTCGATACCAACAGCAATTCAGCGCCTTCCATGATTCCCTGTTTTCGGCGGAAGTGCGCGGCAACATCACCGATTTACAAACCAAAATTGCTACGGAAAAAAAAGATAAAGAAATTCAACTGCTGCAAAAAGACCAAGCATTTGCCGCACTTCTGAGAAATTCCCTTATTGCGGGGCTGCTTTTGACAGTCGTTCTTTTGGGGCTTGCTATCAGTCGGTATGCTATCAAGCGCAAAGCAGCACGGGAATATGCACAGTTGAACAATAGCCTCGCAATGGCAAACGGACAGCTTGGGTCGGCAAATGCTCAACTCGGCGATGCCAATGCGGAAATTTCGCGGCAGTTGGAAATTCAAGCCGAGCAGGCACGGCAAATCGAAATTGCGAATGTGACGCTCCAAGAATTAAACTTGCAATTAGAACGGAAAAATACTGACCTTGTAGCGCTGAACATAGAAAAAAATGAGTTTCTGGGAATCGCCGCTCACGACCTCAAAAATCCCCTCAACGGTATTCGCGGACTGGCGGAATTGCTGATGAATTACGGCAAAGAACTTCCGCCGGAAGAGCATCATAAAATTCTTGGTTCTATCATCGGTTCGAGTGAGCGGATGTTTGAACTTATTAAAAACCTGCTCGACATCAACACCATTGAACAAGGCGGTTTGCGGTTGAATCCTGTTGTGTTTGACATTGCGCCGCTTGTGGCTTCGGCAACGGATTCGTATCGTGTGCGGTCGGCAGACAAAAACATCACGCTGCATTACACTCCGCAGACAGATATGATTGTGCAAGCCGACGAACAAGCCGCCGCGCAAGTGTTGGATAACCTTATTTCTAATGCCGTCAAATACTCCCCACACGGCAAAAGTGTGTATGTTGAAATCAGTAAGCACGAGAAACCCGTGCTGCAAGAGGAGTTTGCCAATGATTCGGCGACGGAAATCTTAGCACAAGAGGACTTGAAAAACCTCATGTTCAAGACCATTCGCATCAGCGTCCGCGACGAAGGTCCGGGCTTGAGCAAACAGGATATGCAAAAACTTTTTGGGAAATTTGCACGGCTCTCCGCACAGCCTACCGGCGGCGAACATTCGACAGGTTTGGGACTGTCAATCGTTAAACGTATGGTCGAAGCCATGAATGGCAAGGTTTGGTGCGAATCGGAACTCGACAAAGGGGCGACGTTTATTGTCGAACTTCCGGCAGCGACTAATGCTTAGGAAAGTATGAAGTACAAATGATGAAGTATGAAACGAAGAAATGTAGTATTTAAGCGGTTTCCAGCGTAACGATTCACCCCACCCGCGTGCTATGCGATTCACCCCACCCGTGCTACGCCTTCTTCGGCGTAGTACGGATTATCCGGTACCCCACCCCCAAAGAAGCATTTATTTTCCGAGCAACCCGTTCTACCGCCGCCCCGACGACGTGGCGAAGCGGTAGGACGGGGATAACGCTGACAAGGTACAAAAAAAAATCGGTATAACTTTTCCCTGCGTTCTTGGCAGGAAGAAATTATACCGACTTGAAATAATTCAGGTTTTGCTTAGTGCGCGACCGACACCGGAGCAAGAATAAACGTAGCAGTCTCACCAAATGTCGTACCGCTTTCCGGCAAGGTGCAACGGATTTCTACGCGGTATTCGCCCGAA
>JALONG010000053.1 GCA_025455065.1 Candidatus Kapaibacterium sp.
CGAAACGCAAGAGAAAACACCCGCACCTCAAACATCCAAGTAACGCAAAATCAATCGTTTGAGTCTTAAGTTGATGACATTGGGTCTTGACCCCTTGCTATAAAAAATGCACTTTTGCGAAAGTCCTATATATCAATAGTCTGGACATTTTTGAAGAACCTAGATTCTATGCGGGTTTCAAGTTATACTGTTTTTTACTCGAAATCTAGGTTTTACGCGGCTTCCAGCAAAATTTTCAGAGAACCGTAGCAAAAATGTCCAGACTATTGCTGTTTACAAAATTGCCTCATCTCGAAAATAATTTCTTTAGAGTAGTTTTTTACACCACCATACGGAAAAGCGTCCTTATGAATCCGAGTTTGTGATTCATAAGGACGCTTTTTTATGCTCTGTGCCTGTATTCGCTGCACTTTTGCCACTAATTGCCAAAGTAAGCATAGAGTGAGCCGTTAGCATATATGCGCTTATGTCGGACTGGCGGGATTTGAACCCAAAATAACACAGCACTTTTTCGCCTATTTGATGAACATTTATCAACTATATGTATAGCCCTGAAAGCATGACAAATACTTGCTTTCAGGGTTTTCTTGTGTTTGATTCGGTTTTGTTGTATGTTTGTTAAATGTGAGTGTTTTTGACAGATTTTTCACTTTTTTTTTCACTTTGGAGAGCGCTTCGGCTCTATCGTAGAACCAAATCCCGCTTGACGATTTTTCACTTTTTTTGAAGGTTGTGAAAAAGACGCTGAATCATACTTCGGGCGTTACGCTCCAACAAAGACCGCTTAAAAACGGGCGTGTCTCGCTATATCTGCACGTGCATCGTAAAGGCTGTAAACCTGAAAGAGTATGGCTTAAACTCTACCTTACGGGGAATAAATTCGCCGATAAGCGGACGCTTGCCATTGCTGATGAAGCCCGTAGGCAAAAGCACTTGGAAATGCAAATGTCCGATGCCGCCAAACCAAATACCAACGATGAACTTTTGGCGTATATGCTGCATCGTGCCTCGCTTCGGCGGAATCCGAAATCGTATCACAATACCATACGACAACTGAAATTGTTCACGGGCAAAGAAACTATCGGCTTCGAGGAACTGACACGCACGTTTGTTGATGACTTTTCGGCGTATTTGACAACGAAAACAAAACTCTCTCAAAACAGTGCAGCGACCTATTGGCAAGTTCTCAATGCCGTGCTGAATGAAGCGGCGCGTGAACGGCGTATTCCCTTCAATCCTTGTACTCTCACACGCGGCATTAAACAAGTACCTTCACGGCGGCAATTCCTCACTTTTGAAGAGTTACAACTACTTGCCTACACGCCTTGCAAAAACGAAGAGGTAAAACGGGCGTTTCTCTTTTCGGCATGGACGGGGCTTCGGCTTTCGGATGTGAAAAATCTTCGCTGGTTGAACGTGGAAGCATTGCCAAGCGGCGAACCCGCTATTGTCTATACACAGCAAAAGACGGGCGTGATAGATTACAAGCCGCTTTCCGATACTGCACTTGCTCTTATCAATGACGGCAAACAACACGCTCCAACCGAAAGGCTCTTTACCTTGCCATGCGACCAATATATCGGCAAAACCCTTGCTGCATGGGGCAAAGAAGCGGGTTTGACGAAACACGTCCATTTTCATTTGGCGCGTCATAGCTTTGCTACGCTTGCTTTGGCACAAGGCGCGGACTTGTACACCGTTTCGGCATTGCTTGGACACTCTAGTATCAAGCACACACAGGTTTACGCGAAAGTAGTGAACTCTTCCAAGACGAAAGCCGTGAACGCTTTGCCCTCGCTGAAGTTTTCGCCCACACAAATAACACTCGACGCGGTATAAATCACATACTTTTACCTGACAATACAATTATCATGCAAACTCTTGAAATTACCACAAGCCCGAATGTTGTTTGCATTACCGTAGAACGTTCTGCACTCAATACGGCAATGCTTTCACGGATTACCGATATGTTACAAGAACTTATCCCTAGCAAGCCCACGCCACAAGCGCTGACGGCAAGCGAACTACGACGTTTGCCGCTCCATGAACGCGATGCAATCTTGGCAGCACAAACACAAGCGGCACTCCACGATTTTGAGACCATTCAGGGCGGCGAAGAGCTTGTCCAAAGTGAGGAATTATGAGACGTGGAGAGGTTTGGCTTGTGGATTTTGCTCCACAAGTAGGAACGGAAATTACGAAACAACGCCCCGCCGTCATTGTTTCCGTGAACGGCATTGCCGCTTTTCCGACGCGGCTTGTTGTGCCGTTTCGAGAGCGAAAACCCTTTCATTCCACGATTGCTTATTACGCGGAAATGCAGCCAAGCCCTACCAATGGCTTGACAAAGGCAAGCACGGCGGATTGTGTCCAGACAAAATCACTCGACCAACAACGGTTTATCCGAAAATTAGGCGAACTTTCGCCCGCCGAATTGCAAAGCGTCATGGACGGTGTAGCCTTGTGTTTGGGGCTTTGATGCCGTCAAAGATGCAGTTAAGGTGTATGCCGAAAGTAGTCCGAAAGTGTACTGAAAGTGTATCGCATAATTCACGTTATCTCCACAGCAAAGGCTTAATGCGTATGCGAAGTGTCATTCAAAAAATTTACCCTAAGACAATTTTTCGTACACTGCAAGACTTTTACAAATCCTATCCGATTGCAGTGGTATTGTTGTTTTCGTTGTCCATTATCTCGGCATTAGTTTGGGGGCATGCACCACACTCTGAGTGGCGTAGTTTTGGACTAAATATGTTTACCGAGTTATTGGGCGTTATTTTAACGCTACTGGCTATTGATTTTTCAAGCAAGCGACGCTTACAAGAAGAAAAACTGCCATTGCGAATTATTGCCTACAACGATATTTGTAATTTTGTGAACAGTAATCTTAATTTTTGGAAAGATTTGTTTGAAGAATCCGTCCCCAATTCTGTGCCATTACCTTCAAGTTTTGAAGAATTTATGAAGATTGAAACATTTGCTGAAATCTCGAAGTATTTGGATTTGGAGAGTAAAAAAACAAATATCCTACCAGAACAAATTTTGTGGGATTACATACCAAATCGTATCAAAGGTCATAGAGACAAGGCTGAAAAAGTCTTGGATAAATACCTTCTCGCGCTACCCTTAAAATCTGAATTAGCAAGTCAATTGGCTGAATGTGCAGAAAGTATTGAGCAGCTAGGTAAATTCCTTGTAACTACGGCTTCTATGCAAAATACAATAATGGCTGGTAAAGTGTGGTCTCGCCCACAACAAATGCCGTTTCAAGATATTCTCAAAGATAAGTATTTTCCTACAATGCTGAGTATTTATCGCTTTTGTCAAGAAGAGCAACAGGAATTACAAACTTTAGGCTGTGAGAACTTGACAAGCATTTCTAAAATCAATGATTGGGAAAGATTTTCAATCCCACCCAGTATGATTCACATACCATAAAAAGTAAAGCCCAAGTGAAAAACTCGCTTGGGCTTTGCCATTTTTTAGCTTGAACTAAAAAAGATTTTTCACTTTTTTGTTTCACTTTTTTAGTTAAGTTGTTGATTTTTATCAACTTAGTCGGACTGGCGGGATTTGAACCCACGACCCCTACTACCCCAAAGTAGTGCGCTACCGGGCTGCGCTACAGTCCGCTTGTGTTTTTTAACACAGATTCGCAAGTTAGTGATTTTTTCGATATTCACCAACGATTTTTCACTTCAAACCAAAAATTCGCCGTATTGCTGTTTTGCTGTCCGGTGCCGCACGGAAATAATCAACAAGCATCACAAAGCCCGTGATAAGCAATGCGAGTAACCCAACGCCAAAGAGCATATTCAGCCCTTCTCCCGCTTCGCCGATAATTTCGCCCGTATGTAGACGCAAAAGAAGATTCTTCTCCGGCTTTTGTGCTTTCAAAATTGTTCCATCCATGCCGATAATGTAGTTTTTGCGCTCTTCGCCTGCGCCGGACTGAATAACCAAACGCGGCTTTTCGCCCTCAACGTCAATACGGATTCGCTCTATGCGCACATTTGGGTCTTGTGCGTACACGGCTTGTAATCCTTTGCTCAGTGCAGTTGCCCATTCGGGAGGAAGTCCTTGTGCAAGGTTTAATGAGGGTTTGGAGCGTTCAGATTCTTCTTCTTCCATAAATTCTCGAACATGAAGCAAAATGCCGGTAACGGTAATCAGCGTAAGAAATATGCCGATAACAAACGAAATGACGCGGTGATAACGACGCATTGGTGTTGGTGTAGTAATTGAGTTGTGAGAAAGTGAATTACGTGCGCTAAAAAAAAAGCAGTTATCCTGACTCGCAGGTTTATCCATGTTCTATATTTTCAAGACAATAAACGGCAAAGCAGCGTCTCCCCTCCCACAACGCGCTCACCTTCCCGCACAAGTATTTCCGCGCTTTCCGGCACGATCACATCCATCCGCGAACCGAATTTCATCATGCCAAATTCCTGACCTGCCGCATAGCGCTCACCTGCTTTTGCTTCGTTCACAATGCGCCGTGCCAGAGCGCCGGTCATTTGCTTGAAAAGAAGCGCTCCTTTGCTGTTACGCAAGCCAATCACCGTTTGCTCATTTTCTTCCGAAGCGCGGTGGTCCATTGCCACGAGAAATTTTCCCGGAACATAATCCGAAAAAACAATCTCACCATTAGCCGGAACGCGGTTTACGTGGACATCCAACGGCGAAAGGAAAATGCTGACACGCTTTGCTTTGCCTTTAATAAGGCGCGGCTCGTCCAGTGTGATGATTTGTACAACTTTTCCGTCTGCCGGAGCAATCACCAATGCGTCGTTTTCAAGCGCCTCTTGGGGGATTGTCCGCGAAGGATTACGGAAAAACCAACACGCAAAGAATATCACCACGCCACCAAGCCCAGCACAGAGCCATTTCAAAATGGCAATCTCCGACCAGAAACCAAGTGTAATCAGCGTTAAACCGCCCGCAATCAAGGCGAGGAAGTTATCGTATCCGTAGCGAGTAATCATAGCGTATGTCTTGACTTTTTCGTAAATTTGAAGTTTGTGTTATTCTGTATTTTCACAGAACATCTTAGAAAATAACGCTTTGCATCTGTGGAAAACTTCAGAAGTATTCTTCCGACAGATTCTCGTAAATTTCCGTCATAATTTCACAATCAAAGCGCGAAAACTTACGCAAATATCACATTTCTTCCAACATTTCATTTTTTGACCAAAGGAAATCCCATGAAATTTACCGTTGCTTTGCCGGACTTCCAAAAAGTTCTGCAATCCGCTCTGCAAGCCGTTCCGCCGAAATCCACCTTGCCCGTTTTAGAGAATTTCCACTTTCGTTTGGAAGGCTCGGAACTTCTCATTACCGCAACCGACCAAGAATTGACGATTATTGCCACGCTCACGGTTGATGGTGCGGCAAATGGCGAGATGCTCGTTCCGGCTCGGAAACTTTCGGATATTGTCAAAGCGCTTGGCAATGCGGGGCGCATCAATTTTAGCGCAGACGGCAAATCATACAAAATCACGCTCAAAACGGATTTTGGCGAATATGTTCTGCACGGCTTGGATGCAACCGAATTTCCCTCCGTACCTGATTTCACCAAAGGCACAACGATTCAGCTTTCCGGCAAAGACGCAATGCGCATCGCAAAAACGGCTTCCTTTGCGGCTTCGCGGGACGAATACCGCCCTGCAATGACAGGTGTGCTGTTTGAATGTGATGTAACCCGCATCAATGCTGTTACCACCGACGGTTATCGTCTTGTGAAAGTAGTGCTGCAAGCAGAAAACGGCACTCCGCTTGCCGACAAAAAAACCGATGTCATTATCCCCGTCCGCGCTGTGGATTTGCTCAAGCGCATTGACGGCGATTTGACGATGCTTGTGAGCGATACGCACGCAAAATTCACCACCGGCACTTCGACTATAATCACCCGTATCATTGATGAACGCTTCCCGCCTTACGAGAGCGTTATTCCGCAAGGCAACGATAAATTTGCTCGTGTCGGAACGTCGGAATTAAGCGCTTCGGTGAAGCGTGTCGCGCTTTTCTCCAACACGAACACCAAGCAAATTCGCTTCGCGCTGTCAGCAAATAAGCTCACCGTCGTTGCAGAAGACCAAGAAACCGGCAACAAAGCACAAGAGGAAATCACGTGTGATTATGCGGGTGATGCCTTTGAAATCGGCTTTAATCACCGCTATATCGAAGAAGCAATCGCGCATTTGTCTGAAGACGGCACGGATGCTACTGTTCTTAGCTTTTCCAATGCCAACCGCGCAGCCCTGATGAAACCGCTCCGCGACGACGTGGAAGGCGACGATGTGGTGATGTTGGTGATGCCCGTACGGTTGTAATCATGCGGCTTACAAGTCTCACGGTTGAAAATATTCGCAATCACACGCACTCACACATTGAGTTTTCAAGCGGTGTGAACGTTCTTTGTGGTATGAACGGGCATGGAAAAACCTCGCTTTTGGAAGCGGTTTCGTTGTGTGCGTTGTCGCAAAGTTTTGTGGCGTGTCCCGATGCCGCATTACTTCGGCGCGGCGCAGAATCGGCTTCGGCGGCAGTTTCGGCGTACACCGATTTGCAAACGCCCTACAAAGTGGGCGTAAAAATTGGCGTTCACGAGCGAAAGCAGATTTCATCAAGTCTGGGTAAACGTCTCACGCCGCAAGATATTATCGGTGAAATGCCCATAGTGGTCTTGTCGCCTGATTTTAAGGCAATTACGGCGGGTTCGCCCGATGACCGTCGGCGCTTTATGAACGGCATTCTCTCGCAAGCCAGCAAACTCTACATGGCAAATATGCTGACGATGAAGCGCGTGCTGAAGCAGCGCAACAGCATTTTGCACAGCGCAAAGTTGGGAAACCCCGTAGATACGGCGCTTTTGGATACGTGGACGGAGCAGTTTATGCAGGTAAGCGCGGAAATTGTTGTCAGACGATGGGAATTTTTGCAGGAATTTGCCGAATACACGCGGCGTGTGTATGCGAACATTGCCGCTAATGCTGAAGAAATCACGATGCGCTACGAGCCAGATAACTTATCAGAAGAAATCACAGCATCAAAGCCAAGTATTGATGCTATTCGTAAAGAATACGAACAGGTTTTTGAGCGAGTGAAATACGACGAAAGGCGGCGCGGAACAACGCTTGCCGGACCGCAGAAAGACGAGATTGTGTTTGAAGTCGGCGGTGGCATTGCGAAAGAATGTGCATCGCAAGGGCAGCATAAAACCTTGCTTATTGCACTCAAAACCGCAGAGTTCGAGTATTTACGCGATTTACGGCAGGAAACGCCGATTGTTCTTTTAGACGATATTTTCAGCGAACTAGATGCAAAGCGGGCTGCAAATGTTTTTGCTCTGCTGGAATCCGGCGCACAAACACTTTTGACCACAACCGAAGAGCGGATTTATCACGATTACGTTGCAACCTTTGGAACGAGTAATCATGCGCTGTTCAAGGTGGAAGGCGGAGAGATTAGGTCATAGGCGATAGGTTCTAGGCACTAGGTCAAATAAATAACCAAACCCCAAGCAACCAAGTAACTAAGCAACCAAGCCCCAAGTAACTAAGCAACCAAGCCCCAAGTAACCAACCAACAATGGAAAACGAATCCGCCATACCGCTCGCCGAGATTTTGCAACGTTTAGCTGCAAAAACAGGCTTGGACAAAAAGCTCCAAGAGTCATCAGTGCTGGAGTATTGGAAGGAAATTGTTGGTGAAACGGCGGCAAAATCCTGTATTGTTCAGCGCATTGAGCATGGAAAATTACACGTTCACTGCACTTCATCGGTCTGGCGAACGGAATTACAATTACGCAAAGAGGACATCATTCGCAGACTCAATGAGCGCGTCGGCACTGAAGTTGTGCGGGAAATTATTTTCAAATGAGATATGACCAAGCAATACATCATTATTCTTTCGGTTGTTTTGGCAAGCGTTCTTTGCCTCAATGCACAGGAATACCGCACCATTACTGACGGTGTGGAGTATGTGCGATTTACAAGACAGGTGCGATTGAACGACACCGCGCAGCTACCGACGATTGTGTATGCGCTCCGCATTGACGGCATGAAAGCCGCTCTGCGCCTTGTTCATGCGAAAGATGCCGCTATCGGCTTGGAAACAACAAGCAGCCTCGCAAAGCGCTACAATGCGCTTGCGGCGGTGAATAGCGGTTTTTTCGGTATGAAAGGAAATTTGGCGGGTGATGCTGCGGGTGTGCTGAAAATAGATGGGAAGCTCCTCAGTGAGCCGTTCAAAGAGCGTGCAGCGTGCGCTTTTTCCGACCGAAGTGGACGCATGATTGCGGCTTTTGGCAATATGAAATGGCGTGGCGAGGTGCTTTTAGGCAATGCGTTCTATTTTTCGGAATCGGTCTTGAAGATTTTGCGCCCGTTTCATGCACTTTCCGGCATCAATCATCAGCGTGATTCCACTGATTTGCTGCTTTTTACGCCGGAATTTCACCGCACAACGCTGACCAACACGGAGGGTTTGGAAATTATCGTGGAAAATGGCTTGGTTACAAGCCTTCGAGATAGTGCCGGAAGCACGATTATTCCCGCAAACGGCTTCGTACTTTCCTGCTCCGGTGAGGCACGTCGGTGGGCGAAAGAGAATGTTCGGGCGGGTATGCCGCTCACGATTGTTTCCGAATTGGAAGCACTCAATCCCCAGCAAACACGACGCTTTCGCAATGCACAGCACATCGTGGGCGGTGTGTCGCTGCTCCTGACCGAAGGCGCAATAACCCTGACATGGCAACGTGAAGGCGCTGCGGAAGATTTTGCCCTCAGCCGTCATCCGCGCACAGCTATCGGGCGAATGACGGACGGGCGCTTGCTGCTTGTGGCGGTGGATGGTCGCCAAATTGGTGTCAGCCATGGAATGACGCTGCAAGAACTGGCGGAATTGATGAAAACGCTTGGTGCAACTGATGCGATGAATCTGGACGGCGGCGGCTCTACGACGATGGTTTTGCAAGGTGCTATCGTCAATAAGCCCTCGGACGCAACGGGTGAGCGCCCTGTGAGCGATGCAATCTTGGTTTTTCCGCGAAGCAAAAACTAATTTCCCCTGAAACACAAGGAATGGTGCGGTATGACGTTTAGTGATTTTACACTACTCTCGCAACTGGAAGCGCAATTCGCGGTAAAATCCCGCTCCACGCAGAATCTCTTTGCGGCAGCGCCAGAAATAGAGATTTCCGCACACTTGCAGACTATCTTGAGCAGAGGCAAACGGCTTGCTGTGGCAATAAATACCGAAAAAGCCCGCTCGGAGTTTATCATTGCGCCATTGCTGATGGAGGCGTGGACAATGTGCCAAGAAAACCACAGCCTTTTTTCCGGCATTGAGTTCAAAGTGGCACCGGAAGAGGGACTCAGTGGACGGTGTGATTTTCTGATTTCCGCTTCATCCGATATGATGTTCCTCACCGCACCAATACTGACGGTTGTAGAAGCAAAAAATGATGACATACCGCGTGGATTCGCGCAGTGTGGAGCAGAGATGATTGCTGCTGCGCGTTTTAATAAAGAACAAGGGCGACCCGTTGAAACGGTGTACGGTTGCGTTACAACAGGCACAGAATGGCGCTTTTTACGCTTCGATGACGCAATCATCACCATTGACACGGAGGATTATCTTATCGCCGACCCCGCAAAAATACTTGGTATTCTCGTTCATATTCTTCAAACAGCGCATTAAATCTACATTTGACCAATATTTCCCCTCACTTATCTCAAACACAAACTATGGCACAAGAAACAGACGTTCTCGAAATGGAAATGCCCGATGTTGCATCTGCAACAGCAGTCGCTAACGGCAGCTATTCCGAAGACAGCATTAAAGTCCTTGAAGGCTTGGAAGCAGTACGGAAGCGCCCTGCAATGTACATCGGTGACATCGGCGAGCGCGGCTTGCATCACCTCATCAACGAAGTCGTGGATAACTCCATTGACGAGGCGCTTGCCGGCTATGCGCGGAACATCCTCATCACGCTCCACAGCGACGGTTCTTGCTCTGTGCAGGACGACGGGCGCGGTATTCCGGTTGGTCCGCACCCCGTGAAAAAAATCTCCACGCTGGAAGTCGTGATGTGTACGCTCCACGCGGGTGGCAAATTTGAAAAGAACGCCTATAAGGTTTCAGGCGGTCTGCACGGCGTTGGTGTGTCGTGCGTAAATGCGCTTTCGGTGAATATGTGTGCGGAAATTCGCCGCGACGGCAAGGTCTTCCGCCAAGATTATATGCGCGGCGTACCGCAAGGTGATGTCCGCGAAATCGGCGAAGCAAAATCCACCGGAACGCTTGTTCGCTTCTATCCCGACGGTGATATTTTCAAAACGTTGGAGTTCAAAAGCGACCGCGTTGCTGACCGTTTGCGCGAATTGGCGTTTTTGAATCCGCAAATTGTCATTCGCCTCCGCGATGAGCGCGACGGACGCGACGACGTGTATCACTATCCGGGCGGCTTGGTGGATTTTGTGAGTTATGTGGATGAAGGCAAAATCGCGCTGATGAAGCCGATTATGATTTCATCGGTTTTCAAAGCCGACGACGGCACCGAAACCCCCGTAGATGTGTGCTTCCAATACAACAACAGCTACAACGAAACGGTGCTTTCATATGTGAACAACATCAACACCATCGAAGGCGGAACGCACGTATCCGGCTTCCGTTCAGCGCTCACGCGAACTTTGAACACCTACGCTACGAAGAATAATTTGGTGAAAGGCGATAAACTTCAACTGACGGGCGAGGATTTCCGCGAGGGCTTGACGGCAGCAATTTCGGTAAAAGTGGGCGAGCCGCAGTTTGAAGGGCAAACCAAAACCAAACTTGGCAACGGCGAAACCGAAGGCGCAGTGCGGGCTATGGTCAATGACCATTTGACGGCGTATTTGGAATCGAATCCCGCTATCGGCAAACGCATTATCGAAAAAGCAATTTTAGCGGCGGAAGCCCGCATTGCGGCTCGAAAGTCGCGTGAAATGGTGCGCCGCAAAAATGCACTTGAATCCAGCGCACTGCCGGGGAAACTCGCGGATTGCTCTATCAACACACCGGAAGACTGCGAAATTTTCATTGTGGAAGGTGATTCTGCGGGCGGCTCGGCAAAACAAGGGCGCGACCGTAGATTTCAAGCTATTTTGCCGCTTCGTGGTAAGGTTTTGAACGTCCAAAAAGCCAGACTCCCGAAAGTGCTGGAAAACGAGGAAATACGCTGCATTTTCACGGCTTTGGGCGTGGGATTTGGTGAGGATTTCAGTATCGAAAAATTGCGCTACGGCAAAGTTGTTCTCATGGCGGATGCCGACGTGGACGGTTCGCACATCCGCACGCTGCTTCTGACGTTCTTTTTCAACTACATGCACCCACTCATCGAAGCAGGTAAAATCTACATCGCCCAGCCACCGCTTTACAAAGTGAAAAAAGGCAAAAAAGAATACTACGCCTTTAATGATGCCGAGCGCGACGAGGTATTGGCACGCATTCGCAAAGAATCCGGCGGAACAGTGGAGATTGTTACCGCAGACGAAGCAATTACGCCGTCTGGCGTGGTCATTTCTCGCTTCAAAGGCTTGGGTGAAATGAACCCGGAACAGCTTTGGGAAACCACGATGAACCCTGAAACCCGCACCATGCTTCAAGTTTCGATAGAAAGCGCTGCTGCGGCAAGCAAACTTTTCGAGACGCTCATGGGCGACCAAGTAGAGCCGCGCCGCGAGTTTATTGAGCGCAATGCGCAGTATGTGAAGAATTTGGATATTTAAGCCAATAGGTAACTGCTCAAGCACATCTCCGTTCTACCGCCGCTACGAAATCAACGCCAAGCGGTAGGACGGAGGTAAATGATTACCGCTCTACACCTGACTTCTCCCAAAAACCGTATGCCCCTATCCCTGCGTATCGCCGTCGTTATCGTTAATTACAACGTCAAAGACCTGCTTGTTTCCTGCCTTGCCTCACTTCAGGCTTCGCTGAATCAAGTAAGTGCAGCACAAACGGTGCGCACGGAAATTATCGTTGTGGATAATGATTCTACCGATGGTTCGATAGACTACGCAGAGCCGATGTTTCCTGGTGTTCGCTTTATTCGCCTGGGAGAAAATTTGGGGTTTGGCAAAGCGAATAATGTTGGTTTTCGTGAGGCGCTGGATAATGGTGCGGAGTACATCTTGTGTCTGAATCCCGACACGCTCATCAGCGAAGATACGATGCGGGTTATGCTGGAGTACATGGACACGCACACAGACGTAGGGCTTGCGGGGTGTAAATTGCTGAATGCCGACGGTACGTTCCAACTCTCGTGTCGGCGCGGCTTCCCAACGCCTTGGGCTTCTTTTTGCAAGGTGTTTGGTCTGCAAGCGCTGTTCCCAAAATCGCCGCTTTTTGCGCAATACAACCAAACCTTTCGCAGCGAAGACGAAACCTACGCCGTCGATGCTGTCGGTGGGGCGTTTATGTTTATTCGGAACGAGGCTTTACGCGCTATTCAGGGTTTTGACGAAGATTTTTTCATGTACGGCGAAGATTTGGATTTGTGCTTTCGTGTGCAGCAAGCGGGTTGGAAAATTATGTACGTCCACACAACTTCGATTATCCACTACAAAGGCGAAAGTACGCGCCGCAGCGCTATCAATGAAATCAAACATTTCTACGAAGCGATGGAAATTTTTGCGCAAAAACACTACGGCTCGTCGTGGTTGTTTTTGGCATTTTTGCGTACGGGAATTGCCTTGCGTTCAGCGCTGGCATATCTTTCCGCGTATAGGTGGGAAGCGGGTTTTGCGCTGGCAGATATGGCGGCGATGAATCTTGCTATGCTCATTGGCACGTTTCTCTGGAAAGGGCGTATTTTCGCCTTTCCCGACTATGCCTACCCAACGGTATTCATCGTTATTTCGCTTGTAACCTTGCTTTCGATGATTGTCGCCGGAGAGTATTCCCCTTACTCCAAACCCGCAATACGACGCGCTTTTTCGGGCTTGATGATGAGTTTTTTCGCACTGTCGGCACTCACGTATTTTTTCAAAAGTTACGCCTTCAGTAGAGGCGTGTTACTTTTGACCATCGGCATCGGCATTGTTTTGACGGCTTTAATGCGCATTGTTGCCGAACTCATCGAAAAAATAGCCGGAGGCGAGGCAGAGCGCCGCATTGCGTTCATAGGCGAAAACACGGCAACCGAGCATTTGATTGAGCAGTTGGACGCACCCCGCGCTGCTTCTGTCGGTAAGCGCAGCCGCGCACGATTGGTGGGCATTATTTCAACCATTCCCAATCACACCGATACTCAAATGCAAGCAATGATGCCGATTATCGGGAACATCTCCTATTTGCGGAAAATTATTGAGCAGCACAACATTGACGAAGTGATTATCACCGATACCGCCATGCCACGTGCGGAAATTGTGCAACGCATTATGGAAGCGGCACAAGCGCCGAGCGGTTCAAAAACGGTTCACCGTGCAACGTTCCGTTTTGCGCAGGAATACGACGAAGTTGTCGCAGGAAGAATCGTCGAAAAATATGTGGGCAATATCACCGGAGGCTTTGTTTCAAGCGCTCCGCAGATAGTTCAGTACAATTTAGCGTTGTGGAAATATCGCTTGGCAAAACGCACGATTGATATTTTTGGTGCTGTTTTTATTTTGACAATCGGTTTGCCTGTTGTAATTTTGCGGAAACCTTACCACATTCGTCGTCGTGTTCAGGAATTACTTGATGTCCTTCGCGGAAAAAAAAGTTTGATTGGACTGTATCTTCCGCCTCCTGCGACGACAGATTTTGCAACAGACACACAACAGCACACACATCCAAGCAATCAACATTTGGTACGGTTGGGGAAAGCAGGATTAACCGGATTAGCACACGTCCACGCCCCCGAAAACCTCTCCCGGCTTGCGATAGATAACTTAAACGAGTTTTATGTGCGTCATTATTCATTCTGGTTGGATGTTGATATTCTTGTAACACTCTTTTTTCGCGTAAAACGTCATGAGCAACGACCTCAGGAGTGATGCGGGTGCGAAAGTCGCCCCGAAAATTATTTTAGATTTTGAAAAGCCCATTGTCGAACTTGAAAAGAAAATAGCAGAGATGCGTGCAATGCCCAATGCGAGCGACATAGCGCCTGAAATAGACGGTTTGCAAGCCCGCGTTGAGCAGCTTCGCGCCGATGTCTATTCCAAACTCACACGCTGGCAGCGTGTCCAGCTTGCGCGTCATCCACAGCGCCCTTACACGCTGGATTACTGCACTAATGTTTTCACTGAATTTACCGAACTCCACGGTGACCGCACCTACCGCGATGACCCTGCAATAGTTGGAGGACTTGCTCGTCTTGAAGGGAAACCTGTCATGGTTATTGGTCATCAAAAAGGACGTGATACAAAACAAAACGTCGTGCGCAACTTTGGTATGCCCGACCCCGAAGGCTACCGCAAAGCATATCGTCTTTTTGAACTCGCAGAACGCTTCAAACGTCCTGTTATTTGCTTCCTTGACACGCCCGGCGCTTATCCGGGCTTAGGTGCAGAAGAGCGCGGTCAAGCAGAAGCAATCGCCCGCAATTTGAAACTTCTGGCAACGCTGAAAACCCCCGTCATTATCATCATCATTGGCGAAGGTGCATCGGGTGGAGCGCTTGGAATCGGTGTTGGCGACAGAATTTTGATGCTCGAAAATTCATGGTATTCGGTTATCGCGCCTGAATCCTGCTCCAGCATTTTGTGGAGGAGTTGGGATTACAAAGAACAAGCCGCAGAAGCGCTTAAACTCACGGCTCCCGACCTCCAAAGCATCGGTATTATTGACCGCATCGTTCCCGAACCCGTCGGCGGTGCGCACGCTCTTCCGCAACAAATTTATGACACAGTTCGTACTACATTAAACGAAGAATTACAACAGCTGCTGCAAATGCCAATTCACCAACTTGTTGATAAGCGCATTGAGAAATTCTGCGCCATGGGCGTGTGGTCGGAGGGGTAAAGCCGACTACGACGTTTCAGGGAGGGAGTATTTCGTTCTGTCTTCAACGGTGTCTTTGCTCACACCGTTTTTGTCTCAACATTTGGCTCAATTCTTTGCTCAATACTTGGCTCAACACTTTGTCTGTGCGGCGTTTTCTATTGTTTGCCGTTATTTTCAGGCTTTGCACGCAGTACACGTTTCACTTTTATTTTTCACCATTTTTTTGTTTCTAGGAGAAATGCACTATGAATAACGAGGAACGCACCTCGCCCGGCAATGAAGCAGACGATTCCGGCTTCCAGCCACGCTCTCCACAACGTGATTCCGGCTCGACCGGCAATGCTTACAGCACTAACGTCGGTAATACCTATTCCACCGACTACAACAGCGAAGGCTACAAAGGCGGCACCTACAACCGCCCGCAGCAGGGGAATTACGGCAATCGCGGTAATTACGGCAGCAGCAACTACGGAAGTAGCAATTACGGCAACCGCGATAATTACGGTAATCGTGATAATTACGGCAACCGCGATAATTACGGTAATCGTGATAACTACGGTAATCGTGGTAATTACGGCGGCGGTGGTTATCAGCAACGTGATAATTATGGCAACCGCGATAATTACGGTAATCGTGGTAATTACGGCGGCGGTGGTTATCAGCAACGCGATAATTACGGCAACCGCGACAATTACGGCAATCGCGGCAATTACGGCGGCGGCGGTAATTACGGTGGCGGATACCAACAGCGCGACGGGTATAACCGTCAAGGCGGTGGTAATTACGGCGGTGGCGGATACCAACAGCGCGACGGGTATAACCGTCAAGGCGGCGGTAATTACGGCGGTGGCGGATACCAACAGCGCGACGGGTATAACCGTCAAGGCGGCGGTAATTACGGCGGTGGCGGATACCAACAGCGCGACGGATACAACCGTCAAGGCGGATACCAACAGCGCGACGGGTACAACCGTCAAGGTGGATACCAACAGCGCGACGGTGGCGGTTATCAAAATCGTCAAGGCGGCGGTTATCAAAATCGTCAAGGCGGTGGTGGCTATCAAAATCGTCAAGGCGGTGGCGGTTATCAAAATCGTCAAGGTGGTGGCTATCAAAATCGTCAAGGTGGCGGACGCTTCCAAAACCGTCAAGGCGGACAGTACAGACGACCAATGCGCCAGCGTCAGCAGCCCAAGCAGCGCAAACAACAAACAGGACACTTGGTATCGCTGCCAAGAATGTTAGCTATTCAGCAGTTTGCTTGCCGCAAAATCGCTGTCGAATACATTCGCAATGCCCGCGTGATGGTCAATAACGTGATTTCGCAAGACCCGAATACCCGCGTCAGCTACAAGCGCGACAACGTGAAAATTGACACGATGGATCTTCAGCGCAACCGCACCAACACGTATTTGCTTCTGAATAAGCCAGCACAAATCCCCGGTTCACGCGAAGCACAGACTTTCACGGTTCACTCCATGATTCACGATACCGAAAAGTGGTTCTTCCCGCTTGGACGCTTGCGCAAAGCGGCCACGGGTCTCACACTCATTACCAACGACCCCGCGCACAAAGACCAAGAAGGCGCAGCTTTCCACCGCATTGAGAAAGAATACCGCATCAAAGTTCATCGTCAAGTCAAAAAGACCGAACTTACCGCGATGACAAAGGCTCTGAAAGAGCTTCATTCCTCCAACGGCGATGTGGCAAAGGTTGAAGTTGTGCAGAAAAATGCGCGGAATTGCTGGATTGGCTTTACGCTCTATCGCGGTTCGTTTGCAGACTTATTTGCAATTTTGAAAACCATTGGTTTAGAGCCGCTTTCGATGCAACGCTTCCGTATTGGCGGCATCACTGCCGAGTCGCTCACACCCGGCTCGTGGAAACAGTTGAACACCGTCGAAATTGGTCAAATGTTCGGCACAACGCCCGAAGGCGCGTCGTTCTTCTTCAAATAATGCTCAATGTTCTTCGGAATTTCTGAAGATTCAACGGCTTCAAATCTTGCCTTTGCTTGGTTTGAAGCCGTTTTGTTAGATTCGGGAAATTTCGCATTTTGCCGATTGTCATTCCATTTGGCTATTCCGCACACAAACCATGCTGCACCCAAACGCTTCACACCCGCAATCGTCGCTGAATCAGCAAGAAACAGGTTTTGTCCCAACGGCAAAGCGCGTTTGGCGTTTGACGCGGCGCATTTTACGACGCGCTGACGAGCATCACATCTACCTCGCAGCATCGGGCATTGCATTCAACATCCTGATTTTTATTTTGCCGACAATGCTGGTGATGGTCTTTGTGATTGGTGTTTTTATGGATAGAACGCTGGTTATTGCTGCGATTGAGGATTTTTTGCTGGACGTGCTGCCGCCCGACGGCGGCTTGGATGCGGCGATTGACCTTGTGAAATCGGAAATCAACAACGTGTTGCAAAATTCCGGTTCTGCGGCGTGGATTGGTATTCCCGCGCTGTTTTGGGTTTCGTTGGCGCTTTTTGGTTCGATTCGCACAGCGCTGAACGCGGTTTTTGGTTTCAAACAAGAGCGGACGTTTTGGAGTTCTTTCGGGCGCGATTCCTTGCTCTTGGGATTATTTGTCGCCGCGGTTCTGATGTCGAACAGCGCACCGCGAATGGCAATGAACGTCGCGGAGTGGGCTACGACAACGGTTTCGGGCAGTATGTGGCTCAAATCAGTGATTGCGACGCTGGTTTCCATTGTTATCGCCTATCTATTTTTTGTGTCGCTGTATTCTTTCACACCAAACCGTTTGCCGCCTATTTCCGTCATACTTTCGAGCGCACTGTTTAGCGTGATTTTTTGGCAATGCGCTCGCATCGGCTTTGGCTTGTACGTCAAATATATTGCAGGCTACGGCAAAATTTACGGTATTTACGGCGCGGCTGTCGCAGTTGCATTTTGGGTATATTATTCGGCACTGCTGATTTTATTTTCCGGTGAAATCGGGCAGTATTGGTACGAAGCCCGACGGCGGCGTAAAATCGAAGCAAAACACGGTTCTGTGAAACAACAAACGTTTTTTGAGCAAGAATAAGATACACCTACAAACCGCACCACAACACGCTCTACACCACAACACGCTTTTCTCCTATCCACATTCTTCACTCATTATCCATGAATCTTTTTCGTTGTATTAGCCTTGTCAGCCTCACAGTCGTGCTGGTGTTTACAGATGCTTTTGCACAAAAAATTGCCCCCACGAGCGCATTAAAACTACCTCGCGTGAAATATAGCGGTGGTGGTGATTGGTATAATGACCCTTCGGCAGAAATCAATCTTTTGCGCTATTTTCAAGACAAAACCCGCACCGAAACTGTCCCGCAATTTGAAGCCGTAGATTTGTCATCGGACAACATTTTTCTCTATCCCGTGCTGTTTCTAACGGGACATGGCACCGTGAATTTCTCCGACCGCGAAGTGCGGAATCTCCGCGCATACTTGGAAAATGGGGGTTTTCTCTACATTGATGACGATTACGGCTTGGATGCTTCAATTCGGAAGGAAATGCAGAAAGTGTTCCCCGAACAAAAATTTACCGAACTACCTTTTTCGCACGGTATTTACTCGTCGTTCTACAAATTTCCCAATGGTGTGCCGAAAATACACGAACACGACAGCAAGCTCCCGCAAGGCTTTGGGCTGTTTCACAAAGGGCGGTTATGCGTGTTCTACACTTACGAAAGCAATCCCAGCGACGGCTGGGCAGATGCCAATGTCCACAATGACCCGCCCGAAAAACGGGAAGAATCCTTGAAGTTTGGCGTGAATATCCTCGTGTGGGCGCTTTCGCATTGACCGCACGCAGGCAGCATTGACCAGAGTACCCAAATTGTCCACGAATTGCACGAATCTTCACGAATGAAAGAAATCACTCTGTTTTTTTCAAATGCCGTATGATGCCTAAACAAGATTCGTGGCAATTCGTGCGATTCGTGGATAAATGTTTGTGCGACCGGATACAGTATTTCATGATTTTTTTTTCACAGAATTGTTCTGAGAGCATTGGATTTTCCAAATGGTTTGTGTAGATTGCCCGTGCCGATTGTTGATGTATAAACTTCTTTCACTTCATAGTCCACTCCACGTATGCCAACCCTCATTGCACAACCGTCCATTATTGAAGCCGCAGGCAATAAACCCAAACGTATTGAAGAATACATCGGGCGTGTGAACTCGAAAACGACAGGTGCAAGTGTTGCGCGTATGGTCTCGCCTCAAGGCTGGGTTGAACCTGGGCAAACACCGGAATTTGACGAGTTTACGGTTGTCTTGAAAGGTGAAATTCACGTGGAATCAAAAACAGGCGTAACCGTCGTCAAAGCAGGACAAGCCATCATTACTTACGCAGGAGAATGGGTGCGATACAGCACACCGAATGAAGGCGCAGAATACATAGCCGTCTGCCTACCTGCCTTTTCGATGGACACTGTTCACCGCGACGAGTAGTGCCAATTTAAGGTGAGTATTGCACATTGTTTTTTTGAGAATTTTCCCCTAAAATAGTATGAAACCTCGCACAAACAGGAATGTCTGTGCCACTGAAGCCTGTTGATTCTGCACAATTATTAACTCAAAACGGCGTAAAACCTATCACCCAGAACCTATCACCTAGAACCTCAAACCTATAACCTATAACCTATCAAAAAAGGAGATTCCAATGGGCATCAAAAACATCGTGTTCCTGCTCGTTATGTGTGCTGCGTTTGGCGGCATTGTCTATAACGTGCGGCGGCTAATTTCCTACCTTCGCTTGGGTAAGCCGGAAGATCGTCTGGATAATATTCCGGCACGAATTAAGCTCTTTCTGACCGTCGGCATTGGTCAAACCAAGATTTTACGCGACAAAATCGCCGGACCGATTCACGCAGGCGTGTTTTGGGGCTTCCTCATTTTGTTGGCTTCGGCTGCGGAGGGTATTTTGGAAGGCTTACACGACGGTTGGTCGCTGAATTTTCTCGGTCCGGTGTATTCCGGCATCACGATTTTGATTGATGTGTTTTGCGGCTTGATTATGCTGCTCACGTTGGCAGCACTCTGGCGGCGCTATGTAACGAAATTGCCGCGTTTGCAAGTCGAAGGCGAGAAGGTGGAAGCGGGCTTGATTCTCGTCACTATTTTCTGTATTGTTACTTCGATTCTGCTGCAAAATTCCTCACGCATTGCTTTGAGTGCTGATTTTTCGTGGGCTGTGCGTCCTTTTGCGAGTGCAATTTCGACGATTATCCCCACATCAATCGCTCACACAACGCTTGAAATCTTCTTTTGGTCGCATATGATTTTGGTTTTCGGCTTTATGAATTATTTGCCGTATTCCAAACACTTGCACGTTTTGACCTCGCTTCCCAACACGTTTTTCGGCAATTTGAACTATCCCAACAGCCTTAAACCAATTAATTTCGAGGAAGAAGGCGCAGAGAAATTCGGTGCAACGGACATCGAAGATTTTACATGGAAAACGCTTTTGGACGGCTACACCTGTACGCACTGCGGACGCTGCACAAGCGTTTGCCCCGCGAACCAAACAGGTAAAGTGCTTGACCCCCGTGCAATTATCGTCGCAATCCACGACCGCACAATGGACAAAGCGCCACTCATGCTGAAATTCGATGCCTTCTCGAAAAATGGCGGTTCGGCTGAGGAAAAAGAATCGGCTGTGCTGCTGGCAAAAGGCAAAAAGCCTGAAGAAGCAGGCGATATGGGGCAGGCAGTTTTTGAAAAAGTCCTCAGCGCTGAAGAACAAGCAACATGGCAACGTCCACTTATCGGCGATTACATTCCCGTTGAAGCGCTGTGGCAGTGTACAACCTGCGGCGCTTGCCAAATGGAATGTCCCGTGATGATTGAACACGTTCCGGTGATTGTGGAAATGCGCCGCTCGCTTGTTCTCATGGAAGCAAACTTCCCGCCCGAAGTGCAGCCCGCTTTCGGCAATATGGAAAATAGCTTTACGCCGTGGGCATTTTCACCCGCAGAACGCGCCGATTGGACAGAAGGCACAAATGTGAAAACCGTCGCTGACGACCCTGAAATGGACGTGCTTTTTTGGGTGGGCTGCGCAGGCAGCTACGATGACCGTGCGAAGCGTGTTTCCCGCGCATTTGCCGAACTTATGGATATGGCAGGGGTGAAATATCGTATTCTCGGCACGGAAGAAAAATGTACCGGAGATCCGGCACGACGAGCCGGAAACGAGTATTTGGCGGATATGCTGGTGAAAATGAACGTTGAAACGCTCAACACTTACAGCGTGAAAAAAATCGTTACGACCTGTCCGCACTGCTTGAATACACTGAAAAATGACTATCCGCAATTCGGCGGCAATTACGAAGTCATTCACCACACGCAGTTTATTCAAGACATGACAACATCGGGCAAACTCAAGGTTGCAGGGAAAAATCTTTCTCCGGCGGCTGTCGCTTACCACGATTCTTGCTATCTTGGACGCTACAACCAAGAGTACGATGCGCCTCGCACGACGCTGACCAATATCCCCGGTTTGAACGTCATCAACCCTGCCCGAAGCAAAGACAAAGGTTTCTGCTGCGGTGCAGGCGGCGCACGGATGTTTATGGAAGAGCATGACGGCAAGCGCGTAAACATTGAGCGCACCGAAGAACTGCTAGCCACAGGCGCTCAAACGATTGCTGTAAACTGCCCCTTCTGTATGACGATGATGAACGACGGCGTGAAAGACAAAGGCAGAGTGGAAGACGTGAAAGTCCGCGACGTGTCCGAGATTTTGCTGGATGCGGTGAAGAACTAATCGCAACGCTACAAATACCTTCCCTACAAACAACAAGACCTGCTGCACGATACTGTGTGCAGCAGGTCTTTTTTTGTGGAGATTTTTCACCAACAGAAACCCTGAAAATCTAGCAATTACGCTCTTCTCAGCGCGTCAGGTCATTGTAAAACACAAAGACCATAAAGCAGAGCAGAATGATGATGCCTGCTTGCTGCACGGCAAGTTTCACTTTCACGGGAATTTCACGCCGTATCACCACTTCAATCAAAATGAATAATATGTGTCCGCCGTCCAATGCCGGAAACGGCAGAATGTTCATCACCGCAAGAATAATCGAAAGAAGCGCCATCCAGCGCAAGAGCGGCAAAATACCAAGTTCCGCAGCCTGAGCGCTCATTTTGGCAATTTGAATCGGACCGCCAACGGACTGCTTTACCGAAACTTTTCCTTTGAAGATTTGCGCCACCGAAGCCACGTACATCGTAATTGTTGAGACCATTTCCTGCGTCCCCACAGCAAACGATTCAAAAAAGCCATAACGCTCTTTGCGCAGACCACCGGAGAAAATCGGCGCAAGCGAAACACCGATGCGCCCGTCCGTGTCCGGTGTCAGGCGACCGTTCATCACCGAGCCGGTACGCTTCCATTCCAGCGCAATTTCTTTGCCTTTGTTGGCGCGAATCTGCTCGGCAAATTGTGTTGTGGCAAATATCGGTGTGCCGTTCAATGTCAAAATCGTATCACCTGCCATCAAGCCCAGCTTCCCTGCGGGTTTCAGCGTTTCCACACCGTTGATTAACACTGCCGTTCCTGCCGGAATCCAGCCAATAGGCTGCTGCGCCGCAAGCGCATCCACGAGCGTTTTTCCGGGAATACGAAGCGGGAATGAAGAACCACCGCGTTCCACCATAATTTGAAGATCTTCCCCGACATTTTTCGTCAAAAGAATACTCATGTCCGCCCATGACTTGGGTTTTTCGCCATTGAGCGTCAAAACTTTATCGCCTGCTTTTAAGCCGATTGCTTCGGCAACGCTGTTTTTTTCGACAAATGCAAGCGTTGTTGTGTCGAGTACGGTTTTGCCGTCCGTCATAGCGATTCCGGCAAAGATAAGTATTGCCAAAAGAATGTTCATAATCACGCCGGCAGCCATCACAAAAATTTTCTGTGCGGCATTTTTGGAGCGAAACTCCCACGGCTGCGGTTCGCTTGCAAGGTAGTTCGTGTCCATGCTTTCGTCAATCATTCCCGCAATTTTCACATACCCGCCTATGGGCAGCATGGCTATGCGGTAATCGGTAACTTTTGCATCAACAACCTCCTTTTCCTGCTCTTCGGAAAGCGAGCCAAATTTCACGCCGTGCAGTTTATTAAACCCCACAACGCGATTCCCCATGCCGACGGCAAAGGTTTCTGCATACATACCCGTCATGCGGGCTGCGAGGAAATGTCCTAATTCGTGGACGGTAACGAGAATGCCCAAAACGAGAATAAAACTCAGGGCGGTAGTAATAAAATCCATAGAAGTCAAATGAATAAGAATTGAGGTTTTATGCGACTTGTAAATTCAAACGCTCCATTCTGCCGCCGCCTCAAAAACGTAGCGAAACGGTAGAACGGGGAGAATAGTATTTCTCCTTACGACGAAACAAGATTCGGATTAGTTGCAGCGCCATTCACTTTCGGCATCAAGACCGCAGGAACGCTCATTCCTTGCTTCACAAGCGATTCCGCCAGTGCGCGTGTTTTTTTGTCGGTCTGCACAATATCGTCCAGCGTCGGCGTATCAATATGCGTAATTTTTTCCAAACACGTTTCGATTAAACGCGGAATGTCCAAAAATCCGATAGTCCCTTGTAGAAACGATGCAACCGCAATTTCATTGGCTGCATTAACAATACAAGCCGCCGTGCCGCCTTGCGCAAGCGAGTCAAACGCCAGACGTAAGCAGGGAAAGCGCACCATATCAGGCGGGAAAAAGGACAAGTTCTGCAAGGCGCATATATCCATGCGTTTGAAGTTCGAGGGATAACGGTGCGGCAGACTGAGCGCATAGGAAATCGGTATTTTCATATCCGGCAAACCAAGCTGTGCCTTGACTGAACCATCGCAAAACTGCACCATCGAATGAATGATACTTTGCGGATGCACGACTACTTCGATTTTCTCCGCACCAACACCAAAAAGCCAATACGCCTCAATCACCTCAAAGCCTTTATTCATCAGCGTTGCCGAATCAATCGTAATTTTATTGCCCATTGACCAATTCGGGTGTTTGAGCGCTTGTGCGGGGGTAACATTTTCGAGTTGTTCAATTGTCCATTCCCGAAAAGGACCGCCGGAGGCAGTTAATATCAGCTTTTCAACCTCTTCAAGATATTCTCCCGCCAAACACTGCAAAATTGCGCTATGTTCGCTGTCCACAGCCAGAATCTCCACACCGCGCTCCCGCGCAGCAGGCATAATGACTGCTCCGGCGCTCACGAGTGTTTCTTTATTGGCAAGTGCAATCGGCGTTCCTTGCTGAATGGCGGCGTAATTCGGCAGCACACCGCTAAAGCCCACCAATGCCGACAAAAGAATATCGTTCTCCGGCGCGGCTGCGGCTTCGCAAACGCCTTCATCACCGCATAATATCTTGCCTTTGAAGGAAGTAATACGGCGAAACTCGTTGTACGCGCTTTCATCGGCAATAACCACCCCCTGCGGCGTAAAACCGTGCTTTTGGAGGCGCCCAAGATGTTCTTCGAGAAGGTCAAAGCGTGTGTTTACGGTGAGCCATCCCAAACGAAATTCGTCAGGATTTGCCATAACGACATCCAGCGTCTGAACGCCGATAGAGCCGGTTGCGCCGAGAATGGAAAGAGTGCGAGGCATGATAATGAAGGTGAATGGTGGTGGTTGCTGTGGGCAACGAGAATTTCTGCTGCAAATATGCTTTTTTTTTTGCAGATTTCGTTGGGGAATTATGGGGTAGCGAAGTTGTTACTTGCTTACCACCATTTTCACCGACGCAATCTGCGGCGGAAAACCTTGTCCGCAGCACGACCCGCCGACCAGCAAGCGCAGGAAATAGACACCTTTGGCAAGCCCTTTTGTGGAGAGGATGATACGCTGCTCGCCGATGGTTTGTCTGCCTTGCTCAAACGTCGCAAGAATTTCTCCTCGCACCGAGATAATCTCCAAGCGCGTTTCTGCGCTCCAAGGGAGTGTGTATTCCAGCGTAGCCTCGTCTTGTACGGGTTGTGGGCTAAGGCGAAGACGCAGAGCCGATGAAAACTGCGCTCCTGAAACGTATCGGTCTTTTTCCTCACCGCGCACCGATGTTATCACGCCGCTTACAACTAACGGTACTCGTGAAATAATGTCCCCGTATCGAACTGTAATGGTGTCCGGCGCTCCGCTTGCCGACATCGCCCCGCCTCCAAGTGCCGTAACAAAACCCTGTGCATTGATGCTCACTAAATTCCGTGCGGTTGTGTATTGCGTTCCTTGTATAGTGCGGCTGACATCGTACCAAACCCCGCCAATGAGTGCCGTTGTGCGCAGTTGGCGCGTACCGCTTGTTTTCCCTGCTTCCATGGTCAT
Organism: Candidatus Kapaibacterium sp.; assembly: GCA_025455065.1. Lineage (GTDB taxonomy): Bacteria > Bacteroidota > Ignavibacteria > Kapaibacteriales > UBA4661 > PH2015. The sequence continues at coordinate 25,327 of JALONG010000053.1, forward strand.
AAAACATGGCTGCACCTGCATATCCTCTACTTCACCTTCTGCTTGAACGGTAATGGTGGTGGTATCGGTCAAAAGCGCACCTGTTCTTGCGTCACGGGCGCTTACAAAGAGGCGTAAAGGTCCAATGCGGTTTTCCAGCGCATCGCCCAGCGATAATGTTGTCGAAAGGGAAGTCGGTGTGCCTGTCAAAATGCGGAGCGGTAATGATTCCAAAGCAATCACCACATCTTGTAGTTGCCCGTCTCCGATTGTTTCTATGCGGACGGGTATGCGGGTTGTGCTTCTTGCAGGCACGGTCATCCCTCGGACCGGCTCGGCGATACGAATACCGAAGGAGGTTTGCGCTTGGGGTGGGGTTGATGTCGGAAGCGTCCACCAACGCGCTGGCGGAGCAGGGAAGCCACCCACAAAGCTGCGGTTATCCGTTTCACCCAAAAGATCACCCACACGCTTCCAGACTTCACGGGAAGAAAGAAGCGTCGGCACGTTGATTCCTTGGGCAAAGGTGAGCGGCGCGGCATCGCCATGGAGCGTGGAAGCAAACTCTGTTACGCCGGGGCTTGTTGGTGCTAAACCGCTTCGCTGGCTTTCTGCATCCACGAGCAGCGCATTGGAACGCTGAGCGAAAAGAGCGGTAATGATATTGCTGTTTCTTCGATATTCTTCCGGTGTTTGCAGGATGCCTAGTGCCCTGTTGGTTTGCGTAAAGGCTTGTGCGGCTGTATCGTTCCACGTTGCAACGATAGCATGGGAAAGCGTGTAGGGCATTCTTCCCAGCAGGGAAAGGCTGGTGTCGCCATAGCCCAAGGAACGCTGCACAGCGCCTGCAGGCAAACCGATTTGTGCCATCATGGAGGAAAGCGCCAGCCCCGAAGCAGATTGGTACGAACGCCGTTCCCAAAGATACTGCCCAAGCGGTGTTCCGCCGTGAGGAGTGCCGAGTGTGATAAATCGCCTGACACTGCCCCACTGATTAGAAAAGAACCGTTCTTCGCTGCTCAGAAAACTTCGTGCAAAAAGCCCGCCTGCGCCGTGTGCAACTACATCCACCCGCAAACACGCGATGCCTTGTTCTGCCATAGCTGCCCGTGCTTCGACAATAGCTCTGGTAACAGCAGCAACGCCTATCGAAGGTACTCGTGCTTGTGGAGAAAAGGCTGCGGCACTCTCTCCGGCATAGTCGGCAAAAAAGAGACGATGCCCGCGCCGTTCCAATTCTGCCGCAAAGCCGGAACGCCGCCATGCAAGCGGGTCGGAGCCAACGTCATGCACCAAGACGAGAGGCGGTCGCACGAGGCGAATGGGCATAATTTGTGTGGCGGAAGTACCAATTTGCACCCGCAGAGGAATAATTTTCTCATTCAGACCTTCGGCGTTGCGGAGCGTTGGCGGTGGGGTGTAAACTGCCATAGCGACAAAACGCTCGTTCATAGCCGAAAAAACCTTGAGTGTTGCTTCCGACGATTGACGTTGCATATTAGTAAGCGGAGCAATAGTCCCATTGAGGGTGTCCGGCAAACTTACCGTTACACGAGCATTCGTATCATTTGCCGCAATGACCACGTATAACTGTGAAATACTATCGGCAACCGTGCCGTATGTCAGGCGGTTATACCAAGATGCTCCCGAATTGAGTAATTGAATAGACCAATTTCTTACTTCTCGGTCACCCCCAATTCCAAATAATGTACTTGGAGCAATATCTATCCAGTTTGTATAGGTATGAAAATCCTGTGTCCCTACCAATATCACATTTGAAACAAACGAAGGCTTTGTTATGCTACTTTTTGCTTCAAGATCGGTGTAAAGAGCATTGATGCCAACGCTGTAGCTTCCTGCTGTTGTATAGCGAACTTCGGGGGTTTGTCGAAAAATATCCCCTCGCCCGCCACCAAAATCCCAACGAAAAGAAGCATTCGTTGTGGATTGAAGAGATGCACTTCCTTTTTCGGCAATTGAACTTACCTTATCTTCGAGGCTTTGTGCTAACCGAACCGTACCTAGTGTGGATTGATTCGTTACTTGGTTAATGACCGTGATTGCACCAGTTCCACCATCAATACGGCAAACATTCCACCACTGAGCATTTCCGGTTGTTGATTTTTGTTCTGGTACCGTGAGCGTTTGAAACAGCCCTTTATCAGTGTATATTTGTACTACTGCACCAGACCCTGCTATTTCACCTTGACGGTTATCTGGCGTTGCTATGCCTGGTGAGTTATTGAATATAGAAAATGTATAGATACCTGGGAATAATTGGCGAATTGTCATGGTTTCTGGTCCATATCCATCTCGTGCATCCGTATCTAAATATGCAAAAGGTGGTTCAAACAATGCACCTCGAAGACTCCACTTGAGAACGGCAGGCGCAAACCCCCTTATTGACGGGATAAATAAATTCACGTCTAAGTCAGCAGGTCTATCTTTCCATGTTAAGACAAAACGCAACGAACCAGGGGGAAGGTCTTTGGTTAAACTGATATTTAATTCCGTCCGTTTGCAAGGCACGATAGTAACCTCCTTGTTTTGATACACAAGATAGGTCGGTGCTTGACATTCGACAATACCGGGAATACCCGGACGGGAATTTTCCGTAAAGAGTAGGCTATTCGGAAATGCCGTGAGGCGGCTCGACAATGGTACGAAGTCGGCTTGAAATGTTGGGGACAGATGACGAATGGTATAGCGTCCAAAGCGATTTGTGGTAACACTTCTGCCAGCAATACTCACGGTGGCATTGCTCACAGGTGCGCCCGTCAGAGCATCGGTAACGGTACCGTAGAGCGTTCCTATGCCTTGAGCAGCTAGGGGCATTGGTAACAGATTGATGAGAGTAGCAGCCGCAAAAGAGAGCAGAGCTATCCAGAAAGAGACACGAATCTTTGTCATGAGAGTATTGGAAGTGACGGACGATAGCAACAGTATCAAATGCAAATATACGACAATCCTCGACTAAACGACAATCCCTACAACTCTCCCCCTCCAACGCGAAAGAGCCTTTGTAACAAGTGCGTTACAAAGGCTCTTCGTTCAAAAATACCGGCAGCTACCTACTCTCCCACACGATCCCTCGTGCAGTAC
>JALONG010000012.1 GCA_025455065.1 Candidatus Kapaibacterium sp.
ACGGCGCATGATGTTGAGCAACAGGTTACAAACATTGTTCTATTCAATCCAATATACAAAGAATTTATGCATAATTGTCAACTCAAATTGGTATTACTCAGGGGCTATATTCTTCGCAGATAAGTATTTCCAAGGGCGTAGGTTTCCAAGAGATTGCGCATCAACGTTTAGTTGGCGACGGTTTGAACGGATATGCGAATGCTACCTACAAAATTAAATCCTACGCACTCAAACCATAAAGCAACAGAATCCCCTGTTTCATTCCGATTTCAGACACCAAAAAAGCCCGCTCGAATCACAATTCAAGCGGGCTTTTGTTTTTTTCGACAATCTGTGCCTATCTCGGCAGTTCAGCTAATCGGGTGAGATTAGTCTGTCAAATTGTTCACACTGAGTTCAGCAACGTAGTTTTCAGCGCCCGGAACGGGGTGGTTCGCATTGTAGGCGTTGATAGATGCTTGGTCAAGTGTTTTGAGGTGTTCCACTGCCGAAAGAACAATTTTCTTTGCGTCTTTGTCAAATTCAATGACGCGAAGCGGCAATGTTTCATCAACACGGAAGAAATCCGCAATGTTCTTCACCGGAGCGAAGGAAAGCTGCGAAGTCGGGACAAAACCGTCCACGCCTTGCGGCAATTCCACAATCACGCCTTTTTCGATGATGCGAACAATGCGACCTTGTGTGCCAATGCCCACTTTGTACTCTTCCGAGAACACATCCCACGGGTTATCGCGGACTTGCTTGTGTCCAAGCGAGATGCGGCGTTGGTCGAGGTCAATGCCCAAGATAACAACGTCAATTTCCTCGCCTTTTTTCACAAACTCGCCGGGGTGACGAATTTTCTTCGTCCACGACAGGTCGCTAATGTGAACAAGACCATCCACGCCCGGTTCCAGTTCAACAAACACACCAAAGTTGGTGATATTGCGAACAGCGCCGCGATGTGCCGAATTAACCGGATATTTTTGAAGAAGTTCCTGCCACGGGTCAGGCGTGAGTTGCTTCATACCGAGCGACAATTTTTTGCCGTCGCGGTCAATGTTGAGGACGATAGCATCAACCATTTGTCCCATCGAAACGAACTGCGACGGGTGTTTGATATGCTCTGTCCACGACATTTCGCTGATGTGGATAAGACCTTCGATACCTTTTTCGATTTCGATAAATGCACCGTAATCGGTAAGGCTGACAACTTTGCCCTGTACGCGGGAACTCGGCTCGTATTTTTCGCCGATAGTATTCCACGGGTGCGGTGTGAGTTGCTTCATACCGAGCGAAATGCGGCGCTTTTCGGAATCAAAGTCAAGAACAACGACTTTAACTTTTTCGTCAAGCTGGACAATTTCTGACGGATGTGTAACACGACCCCATGAAAGATCGGTAATGTGAACAAGACCGTCCACACCGCCAAGGTCAATAAACACGCCGAAATCAGCGATTGCTTTGACATGACCTTCCAAGACAAGACCTTTTTCGAGGCGCTCCAAGACTTCTTGGCGAACACCTGCGATTTGCTCTTCGAGGAGAACTTTGTGGCTAACGACAACATTTTCGTTAGGATGGTTGATTTTCACCACGCGAACATCCAAGTTACGACCAATCCACGCATCAAAGTCACGCACGGGCTTCACGTCAATTTGCGAACCCGGCAAGAAAGCATCAATGCCCATAAGATCCACAACCATACCACCTTTGATACGGCGCAGAATCTTGGCTTGCACGATGTCTTGTGTTTCAAATGCTTTGTTGATGCGCTCCCAAATCCGCATGAAATCAGCGCGGCGGCGCGAAAGTACCATTTTACCGTCAGAATCCTCAATATTTTCGAGGAATACTTCAACTTCATCGCCGATTTTGAGTTCATCGCGGTTGGTAAATTCGGAAAGCGGTACGATGCCTTCCGACTTAAAACCAATATCAATAGCAACTTCGCTGTTGTTAATAGCGACGATGCGCCCTGTGATGATTTCGTTCTCGCTGATGGTCGAAAGGGTTTTCTCAAACATTGAGGTCAGCTGACCCGGGTCCATCATCTCAAAATCGAAATCATCATCCATAATGGATGTTACGGAATACTTCTTGTGCATTGCCGTTGGCTTTTTGCCTGCGGCGATTGCCATTTGTTCATCGGCAACCTGCGCGGTTACTTGTTCAGACATTGCGTTCTCCATATCGCATTGCTTCTTGGCTCGCGGCTGTTTTTCGTTTCATCGTTGCTCTTCAAAAAAAACTTCAAGTGCGCGAAAACGGCTTCAAAACGTCGTGAAGGTGCGATATTGTCAAAAAATAGTGAGAAAAATTGTGAATTGGAAAAGGCTTTTAAAATACTACTTTTTGTGGAGATTTGCAAATTTTCTTCCACCGTTATCACAAATACCGCTCACCGATAAATCGTATCGTTTCCTCAATGCCGCTCACGGGCGCAGGTTCACCGATTGCGACAAACTCCCAATTTCCGTTGGGCTTGCGCACAATCTTCCCCATCACCATTGACACAAACCCGCGAAACTGCGCTTCGGAAGCGAGGTTAAACGTCGCCAATACGTCATCAACGCGGTGCTTTGAGCCTTCAAACACGCGGATTTTCGCGTAAGGAATCGCAGCAAAATCTTGTCCTTTGAAGGAGTTCAAGTACAGCACAATCGTCTGAACACGGCTATCAACGCGGCGGAGGTCAATTTCGATAATTTCGTTATCCCGCCCGTCGTCGCCATTGCGGTCGCCCGTGAGGTCGTCGCCGCTATGCGCGATTGCACCATCGTCGGAGTGCAGTTTCCGATAATACACTGTGTCAAGATAGGTTTTATCGGCTGCGAAGGTCGAAACACTGCCGTCCAAATCCACACTCCACGTTTGTTTGTCCTCCCACTTGATAAAACCCAGAAACGAGTGTTTTTCGGTGCGCTCAATCACACCCCAATTCAAGCCCACACACACGTGTTCAAGCCGCTTCCCGTCTTTTTCAAGGGAAATGGTCGAGCCTTTTTTGAGATTGATGCCTGTTTTTTTGTTGAGTTCGATTGCCATGATATTTTACGTTATTGGTTGAGAATTTGGGATTTGGTCTGATGTACTGCGAGGCTCTCAATTTCGGTGTCTTCCCGGGTCAAAGAGCCTCGCTTTTCTCAAGTTTCCTCACGCATACTTGTTCACATAACCGTCCAAACCAATCTGTGTTCCTGCACCGGAAGCAACAAACTCCCACTCGCCGTTTACTTTGGAAAGCCGCCCAAATTCTACTTCGGTGGCAGTCGGATAATCATGCGCAAGGTCGTACCGCACGATTTCGCGGTTCGATTCCACATCCACCAAACGGATGTACGCATTTTGAATCATGCTGAAATTCTGCCGCCGCGTCGCTGCGTCGTGGATCGTCACAATCATCAAAATTTCCGTGATGTTTTCGTTCAGCATCGGCAAATACGCCATAATCACTTCATCGTCTCCGTCGCCAACGCCCGTGCGATTGTCGCCCGTGTGCTGCACCGCACCGTCGGGAGATTTCAAATTATTGTAAAACACAAAATACTCGTCTTGCGGAATTTTACCGCCCGCAGCCAGCATAAACACTGATGCGTCGAGGTCGAGTGTGTGTCCGGGCTTTACGTCCCAACCCAAACCGATAAATATTTTTTTCAGCGACGGTTCTTTTTTGCTCAGATTGAAGCGACCGCCTTTTTGCAGCGAAATAGCCATTGGTGCGACTCCTGTGGAATGTTTTACGGGTTGTGTAAAAAAAAATTTCTGATTTTATCGTCGGTTGATTCTGCGGATTGCTCTGTCTGTGATGTTGAAACAGGCGTTGAAGCAGGCGTTGGAACAGGCTTCGGAACAGGCGGTGAAACGGTCTTCGTGGCTTGCTCCGCAAAAAATTCTTCCATTGTGCGGCGTTGCTGCTCCTGATTCATCACATTCAGCGCTGCGTTGTGTGCTGTTGTACTTTGCGCGGTTGTGCTTTGTACGGTTGTGGTTTGCGCAGATGATGATTGCTTGGTTTCCGGCGCTTTTTCACGCAAAGGCGTGGGCGATTGTTGTTGCTTTTCTGCTGCCGCGAAAGCAGTGTGAAAGCGCTTCAGCGAGGCTTCATTGCGCAAACGCTCTTTTTCGGCACGTTCTTGGGCAATTTCTTTGGCAATGCTGTTTTCAAGCGCTTGTAAAGCGGCTTCTGTGGTAGCGGCATGAAAGTCGCTTTGCTGCTTGTGTGAGGCTGCGAAGCCCTCCGAACCCGCTCCGCTCTCCAATTCCACACGCAATTCCGCATGAATTGTTTCGCGCTCCAAAAGTTCGTGCGACGCACCGGAAAGCCTGAGTTTTTCGACAAATTCCTCGTGCGAAGTCGCCGAAGCAAGTTGCGCCGTCAGCACAGTGCGCCGTGCTTTTAATTCCTCACGCTGAAGCCGCATAGAATCTATCTGCGTAACAAGTTTCTGCACAGCCGCGCTCATGTTCCCGACAATTCGCTCAAAAGAAGCAATGACCGTTTCGAGATTATGCTGCTCGCCAAGCATTGCCCGTGCTTCATCGGAGCGCCCTTCTTGCACAAGCGCCTTGGCGCGTTGCGTAGCGGCGGCATGAGCAGTCTTGTAACTGTGTAATTGTGCGGCAGCTTCGTCGCGCTCGGTTTGCGCACGAGTTTTTGCGGCTGTGAGGCGCTCAATGACCTCACCCATTTCGCGGAGCGCTTCGTCAATGACCCGCGACGCATCATCCGCAGAAGGCGCTTGATTGCTCACATCCGGGGCATTTTCCCGTGTTTGCAACAGTGAGAAGAGACTACGAAACATACTACACGTTCCTACGATTACTTTGTGGGTTGTTGTCCGCGCTCGTATTGCCCGTTTTCGTACTGAGAGCGGCGCACGGAATCTTTGTACAAATCCCGCGCCGTCCGCGCAGAATCTATCATTTGCTGCATATATCCGCGCCGACGTGCCTTCATGTCTTGCTTCAGTTGCAAGCGGTCTTTGGAAAGCAGCACAAAACCTATTGCGGCGGTGGCAATAACGATGAGAATGAGAAAAAGACGAAGGGGAGACATAAAAAATCAGTGAAAAGGTTGAATGGCGCTAAGGCTCTCGTTTTTTGATTGTGAAACCGACCACAAATCAACTTGTTGTTGCAAATGCAGCCAAAAATTAGGGGTTGTACCCCAAAATCGGCTAAGGCGCAAAGCAATCTCCGGCGATATTCTGCCTCGCTCTCGAATAATATCACTCAAAGTATGAGTTGAAATGCCTAAGCGTTCAGCAAATTCCTTCTGCGTGATATTATGTGGCAAAAGAAATTCTTCTCGCAGCACTTCTCCGGGATGCGTAGGTTTGCGGTGTGTAGGAAGCATAGAATTATTCGTCGTAATGTTTTGAGATGCGAACATCGTGTAAATGACCTTGGATTATACGAAATTCAATACGCCATTGTTGGTTAATCCGAATGCTGCATATACCCGTTTTATCACCGGAAAGACGCTTAAAACGATTTCCGGGCGGAACTCTCAAATCCTCTTCGCTACTTGCAGCATGAAGCATATCAAGTTTTCTACGAGCAATACCTTCCAATGAACTTGGAAAAGCAGCATAGCGCTTACCATGAAAAAGCGCTTCCGTTCCTTTATCACCAAACGAGTGAATCATATCTCACACAGACATTTTAATTTCCCAGCAAATACGCCTTCAACCGCGCATAATCATTCGGAATAACCGTTGAACGTTTTTCTTTGCGAACATAGTCCTGAAGCCGCTCAGGAAGTGCAACGGTTTTGCCGAGTGCCGGCTCAATAACCGTTCCAAACTTCGCCGGATGCGCTGTTGCAAGCACGATTCCAACGCTGTCCGCAAACTCAGGCTCTGCCAAAAGGCGCTCCGTTGCTGCATACCCGACGGCGGTATGCGGACACATCAAGTAACCATGCTCTTTTTCCACGCGCACAACCGTTGCCAGCGTTTCTTCGTCACTGACGCTTGCGGAGCGAATATCCCGCCGCACCGCATCAATGCTGCCGTTGTAGAGTTCTTGAATACGCACAAAATTGCTCGGATTACCCACATCCATAGCATTGGACGGCGTTTCCACAGACGGTTTGGCGTTGTAGGTGCCGCTCAGAAGGTACTGCGGGAAGGTGTCATTGCGGTTTGTTGCGGCAAGGAATTTTTTTACGGGAAGCCCCATTTTTTGTGCAAATAAGCCGCCCGTCAAATTACCAAAATTCCCGCTTGGCGTACAGAAAACCGCGCTGTTCCTTGCTTCTGCGGGTAATTGCGCCCATGCGCGGAAATAATACAGGCTCTGCGGTAACAACCGTGCGATGTTGATAGAATTTGCCGACGTGAGTTCGATTTCTTGCGTGAGCGAAGCATCTTGAAACGCCCGTTTTACCAGCGCTTGGCAATCATCAAACGTGCCTTGTACTTCCAAGGCAGCGATATTCGCGCCCATCGTGGTCAGTTGTTTTTCCTGCACATCGCTCACTTTGCCTTGCGGGTAGAGAATCACGACGCGGATACCCGGAACATTCCAAAAACCATGTGCCACAGCACTTCCCGTGTCGCCGGAGGTTGCCACCAGCACACATAAATCGCCTCCTTTGGGGTGCGTCGTCCCAAAGATTTTCCGCGAATAACTCATCGCCCGCGCCATAAACCGTGCGCCGAAGTCCTTGAAGGCAAGCGTCGGACCATGAAACAGTTCCAGCGCATAGAGGCGGTCACTCACGCGCACAAGCGGTGCGTCAAAATTGAAAGCATCGCGCACAAACGGCTCTAAATCTTGTGCTGGGACTTCATCGCCGATGTATGCCTGCATGACACGCACAGCCATTTCAGCAAAACTGAGCGACGGCAAGTCGTGAAAAAACTCCGCAGACAAGCGCGGAAGCGCTTCCGGCATCCACAAACCGCCGTCACCCGCAAGACCTTGCATTGCAGCGTGAAGAAAATCCGTATGGAGAGCGTGAGAATTAGTGCTGTAAAGATTCATAGTGACAAATTCATACTGAAAAATTCATACTAAAAAATGTTGGTCAAATCTTACCGAAGCGAAACAATACGCGGTGCGCCGTCCGAAAGGCGCGAAATGTAGAGCGTTCCTTCGGTACAAGCCTCAGTGAGTGCTTCGTGCATGGCTTTCCCGATTGCTTCTGCGGCTTCACGCGAGGCGGAAAGCGCAAACACCGACGGACCGGAGCCGGAGATACTGCATCCAAGCGCCCCAGCGCCGATTGCGGCTTGTTTCATTGCGTGAAAGCCCGGAATAAGCGCCGCTCTGTGCGGTTCGGCAACAACGTCTTGCAAGGAGCGTGAAATCAAGCCTTCATCGCATTTCATCAAACCCGCAATCAAACCTGCAAGATTGCCCCACTGCGTAATGGCGGTTTTCATCGGGATTTCTTTGGGTAAAATGCCCCGCGCTTCTTTGGTTGAAACTTCGCAATGCGGGCGAATGACGGTGCAGTAAAGGTTGTTGGGTGAAGGAATCCGCACAACGTCCGTGGGTTGGTAGCCGCGAATAAGCACGATTCCGCCCATAATCGCCGGAGCAACGTTGTCGGCGTGTTCCGAGCCGCTTGCGATTGCCTCGCCTTTCATACCGTAGTCCACCAGCGCTTCCGGCGTAAGCGGCGTTTCCACAAGGGCGTTCAGCGCCACAAGCGCAGCCGCAGCACTCGCCGCACTAGACCCCATGCCGCTTCCGGCAGGCATACGTTTACGAATGGACATCTCAACGCCAAATTCCGCCTTTTCACCGTCTAAATATGCCAAAACAGCGCCTCCGGCGGTGTTTTCTTGCGGGTTCGTCGGTAAGTTCAAATCGGGCAGACCGTCATCGCTGGAAATAGCCGTGATGCGCACTCCGCGCTCTTCTGTTACCCGCACCGTTACTTCGTCGCCGGGGGATTCTAAGGCAAACCCCAGCACATCAAACCCGCACGCCACATTTGCCACCGTCGCAGGAGCGAAGGCGGTTGCTTCTGTTTTTACTGCTTTCATGCCGCGCCCTTACTCGCTTTCTTGGCTGATGTCGTAGCAGTTTTCGTGCTTGTTTTGGTACTCGTTTTTGCCGATGTTTTCGGAGACGATTTTGCAGGCGCTTTGGGTTTGGTTTCTGCTGTACTGCCTTCTGCAACACTGGTTTTCACGGTCTTTTTGGCGGTACTTGCTGTCGCTTTTGCGGGGGATTTTTTTACCGTTGTTTTTGTAGCCGCGCTTGTTGTTTTGGTGCCGGATTTTTTTGTGCCTGCTTTTTCCGTGCTTGCTTTTTCCGTGCTTACTTTTTCTGCACTTGTCTTTTCTGCATTTGCCTTGGAAGCAGCTTTTGGTGCGGCTTTAGCAGTTTTTTTTGCAGGTTTCGGCTCACCAGCTTTTGTGCCGCTTACGGTAGTTTTCGCTGTTTTTGCCGCTTTGGATTTTTCTTCTAATTGCTTCAAGTCCAGCACCGGAGCGTCGCCCCAGAGTTTTTCCAGTTTGTAATACTCCCGCGCTTCCATGCGGAAAATATGCACAACGACATCGAAATAATCCAGCAAGACCCAATCGCCCACATCACGCCCTTCGGTGCGCGGGCGGCGCTCACCGACGCTCACGGTAGCACGTGCAAGCGCGTCATTCAGCGCCCGTGCGTGGGTGTCGGAATTGGCAGAGCATATCACAAAATAATCCGCCGGAGAAGAATCAATGTTCCGTAAATCAAGCGCGATAATGTTTTCGCCTTTGAGATTGTCCAAAGTGCGGACGCAAAGCGCCGCCAAAGCAGTAGAGGGGGAAGAACTCATCAAGGTTTGTTGGTTGGTAAGGTGTTGTTGGTTAGATGTAGCGTTTCTTTCAAGCCAATAGACATTGGACATTATCAAAAATGATATGCCTCTGCTTTTCGTAGCACAGACATCGTATGTTAGCATTCCTGTCTGTGTCCAAAATGAGCGGAGCGAATAATCTTCTCAGCCAGTCTTATTACCTTGTATTTGATAATTACGCCTAGCGGCGTTAAGGGCACAGACAAGAATGTCTGTGCTACCGAAGCCTGATTTTTCACCATTATCATTTTTCACTATTAGCAAAGAGCTTTCAGATTTCTAATACCCTTGCGGCGCAGCAGAACTGACTTTACCGGCAAGCGCTTCGACAATCGCAACTCCGGCGCTTGCTCCGATGCGCGTCGCACCAGCCTCAATAAGTGCTTGTGCAAATGCAAGGTCGCGGATGCCGCCCGAAGCCTTGATATGGACGTTTGCGCCGACGTGTTTTTTCATCAGTTCAATGTCTGCCACTGTTGCGCCGCCTGTGGAAAAACCCGTTGAAGTCTTGATAAAATCTGCTCCCGCACGGGTAACTGCTCCGCAAGCGGCTATTTTCTGTTCTTCGTTCAAAAGTGCGGTTTCAATAATCACTTTCAAGACAGCATTTGCGCGGTCTTCGCGCTTGTGTGCCACATACGCAAGCGCAAAAATTTCGTCCTCTACCGCTTGAAGATTACCACTGACCAATGCGCCGATATTCAGCACCATATCTACTTCCGAAGCGCCTGCGTCAATGTTCGCAATCGCTTCGTACATCTTGGTTTCCGTGGTATTTGCGCCCAAAGGAAATCCAATGACCGTGCAGACTTTGACCGCAGAACCCTGAAGTTCCTGTACGGCGCGTTTGACGTGACAAGGATTCACGCACACCGACGCAAAGCCGTAATCACGCGCTTCGGCGCAGAGGTTGATAACGGCGGCTTCTGTCGCTTCCGGCTTGAGCAAGGTGTGATCTATCATCGCGGCGAGGCGCTGCTGCTCTGGTGTTAGGCTAAGGGGCATAAAGGTTGTTGGTAATTGGGTGCGAATTGAAATTGTGTCAAGCGTATGCAAAACGGTACGACACTGAAAACCTTCAAACTTAGAGATTATTGCCCATTTTGCCTAATGTTTTTTCGGCTTGCGGCTCTTCCCTTACCATTCGCCCCAACCTGATGTCGTTTCGCCCCAAAGTTCTTGAATTTTTCCGCAAAAAGGAGAATGTTTGTGGTGTATCATCTTCCATAATTGGTTACACGCTGCTAATCCCTTTACGTCCGCCATGCAGAATCACGAACAGAACATACAAACACTGATTCTCAGCAATGACGAGCATATTGGCGCAACCTTGCGTGTGTTGCTTGCCTCCTTATCACAATCAGGAACGTGCGCCATTGTCGAAACCGCATCCGGTCTTACGTCCATGCTGCATCATGGGCTGAAGACAGTTTTTGTGGATGCTCGGGAGTTGCAGGGACAGAAGGGGAAGGGATTAGCACAGCGTGTTACCAGCGAAGCCGCGTTGATTGTCATTGCCCGCGACAGCCGCGATGCCGTGCTTGCCTTTGAATTAGAAGCCACCGATTGTATTTCCCTCCCGCTCCTTGCTTCACGGCTTGATTTGGCGCTGGAACGGGCGGGAGCGAAGGGCTGAGAGAAGTCTTTTCTCTAAAAACTCCTACCACCGCTCAGATTCAACCGTAAATCCACTCCAAACTGCGTAACGGTGCTGCCTGCGGCGTTTGCGCCTTCGGAGAGGTTTGCTTCGTAACGGAAGAAAAGCCGCGCCGTTACTTGTTTGCTGATAGTGTAACGCATGGACGGTTCAAAGAGAATGTTCGTCGTTCCGTCTATGCGGCGGGATTGATTCGCTGTTGCGTCTCTCGGCGTAGGCGTTGCAATCACATTGGTCGAAGTGCGCAAACTGCTTCGGTAGGTCGTCTGCAAGCCAAATTCAATATCGTTGTTCATTTCAAAATCAATGCCGAGCAGTTTCAAAAGTCCCACACCGCCGATTTTCGGGAGTTCAAAACCGCGCCGTTGGTATGTGGCTTGCAAGGTCAATTCAAACGTGTTGTCGCTTTGCACGATGCCTTGTTGGGATTGCATAATACCCAAACTTGTTTTGGTCGAAACCCGCATATTTCCTTGCAAAATCCCGTCCACTGCCTTGTCGTCGAACTGTGCCGTTACGCCGATAAGCGGCTCAAAGGAACTTTGAACAGACTGCTGGTCTAAGGTCGTAACGCCCGCTTCATTCCGCTGCGTTGCTGTGTACCGTCCTTGATACTTGCTCTCCAGTGAACCGCTCCGCAATATTCCTTTCAAAAACGGTAACTGTTCCAAGCCGTTCCAGCGAATGGCAAAATTTATATTGGGCATCAAAAAACGAAATCTTGTTGTATCTCCGTTCAGCCAGTGGAGCGCCTCTAAACCATCTATAAACGCACTGTTCAACGCTTTTTGTCGTTTTGCCGTTGCTTCCGGAGTGTTATCTGTAATCTTCGCGGTGGCAGTATCGTATAACTTCTTTATATTGTCTAATCCGCCAAAAGGAACCATAAGGAACGAGCGCCCGAAGGTTTCCAAACTGATTTGGTTTGAAATGCGGTATGTGTCGTTCAATATCTGAACATTTGCCTCACGAATTTGCGTAAAAATGCGGTTATTCGTACTATCGTTTTTCGATTGCCACGACAATTCCACCTGCAAGCCCGGAATAATCTCGCGTTGCGCACGAATGTCCAACGTTGCGCCGATTTTACTCATGTCCGGCAAGTCCACACCCACAGGACGCGAGCCTTGCACACGGCGCATTTCAAAAAACGGGAATTGATTCGACGGTTGAAACCAGCTTGTATGAGGGTCTGTCACCAAGCCCATTTGATACTCAAAGGATGGACCATAACCATTCGAGCTTGTCAAAAAGCCCGTTCCGCCGCGCACACCCGGATTTGTGGCGCTGCCTTGTTGAGTGAAACTGACGGTGAATTGGTCCCAATCAAAAACCGCACTTTTCAAGCCACGCATAATCATCATCGCAATACTCGTATCGCTGCCGCCGGAAGGCGTTGGAACGATAGTCGCTTGCAGCCCCGGTTGGAACGTATTTTGTCCACCGCCCATTGGCGAACTCAGCGAGGGGAAAAGTGCATTGCCCAGTTCCTTCGGACGAATACTGAATGCGGCGGTGAGGTTGTTCTGGAAACCAGCACCGTTATTGAGTGCATTCGCATCAGCAGGAGTAACGGGGAGCGCACCACCTGTTGTGGGCGTTGTCAGCGTAACGGGGCGCAAAAGCCGCTCCCAGCCGTATTGAACGCCGTAATTGCCCGTCAGATTGAAAAATTTATTGCCACCCATAAATTCAGGAAATTTCGGGCGGAAGGTGATGCGGAAATTCTGCCCGTGCCGCGTGTCCGTGCCGATATTCAGTATGGAATTTCCCTGCCCCAAACGCTCCCAAATCCGGCGCTGCACCTCGCCTGCCGGCAACGGTTTGTCGCGGGAACCGTCTTCTAACCACAAAGGAACAAGCGTTCCGACGGTGTTCACGCTGTAATCAATGGTCGGATTCAGGAGTTCATTTTCCGACATTTTGTAGGTCAGTTGTAATTGCCGCGCTGCCTCGAAATTGAGGATATTCGGGATGCTCACATCGGGTTGAATCCGCGAAATTTCCCGTTGGAAACTTTGGTTTGCCTCCACAGCCGCCGTAATCGTGTTCGGCACAGGCGCAAAAATTGTCCAACCACTCAACCACTGCAACACCGGTACATTTTCTGCCCACCCGAAGGGTTTTATCGGCAGTGGCGGCAAGGTGTGGTTGTAGGCAGTGCGAAAACGCCAGCCTTCAAAGGTTTTGAGCGTGACAACAGGCGATTCTTCCTTGCGGCGCACATAGTTGTAATCAACGCTGATGCGGTTCAGAATATCACGGAACAGGAAGAAATAAATCGGGATATTCAGCCGTGCGCCCGTGACGGCGACTTGTAAATCTTCGGTGCGGGTGCTTTGTGCCTTAATTGTTTCTTGTGCTGCATTGACCCGACTGGCAGAATCTGTTGGAAAACGTTTCTCTGCTTCGTTAAATGCTGCGACGGACAAATTCACATCATTTTGCGGCAAAAAGCGTGGCGTACTTTCCAAATTGTTGTAAGTAACCGAGAGTGGGAGCGAACTTCCTGCCCAATCTTCAGGCAAAAAGCGTTCAAAATTAAACTGCCCCGTTACGGCAAGAGTGCGCCTATCATTGCGGTTTCCAAAGCGCTCTTCCAAGCGCGTAAAATACGGCGTTTGCATATTCAGCGTTGCCGTAACCGTTCCCAAGTCCGCAATTTTCGCCGAAGCCGTACCGACGGCGGCGAAATTTTGCATCAAATTTTCACTTATATCAGGCTTAATAAGCCTGAGTTCATTCACCCAGACAGAGGTTGTCAATTCGCTGGGAGCAACGGCAGGATTACGCACACCAAAGCTCACAAACTGGATGCGCGTCAGTGTTGGACTGCCTTTGATGCGGTATTCCCCCAAGCTGTCCGCAGGAATGACCGTCAAACCTGCGTTTGCGCCGCTCAGTTGGACAATGGGCTTTAGCGCGGTCAATTCGGGAAGTTTGATAGCGACTGCCTGCCAGCCGGGTTGCAAAGGAACGCTGTACTCGTAATAATTCAGCGTATCCACGCCAAAGCGGATAAAACCGAGTGCCTGCGCTTCGCTGCGTCGTGTGGGCGTGTAGGTGATATTTTCGCCCCCGTGCAGGAAAAACTTCATTTCCTTGTAAAAGAAGGCATCAAACGGGCGGAAAAACCGCGCCACAGAGCGCTCGTCGCCTTGTCGCAAGCCGTTTACCTGCATGAGCAACGATTGTTCGTTGCCGAACTGCGTCGGGTTCAAAAAGTTATTGCGATTGACCGGAGGAAACACTCCGGGAGGCATCGTGTAGAAAAATGGCGCTCCGGAATTTTCCTCTCGCCCGACAAAACCGACACTCAGCGTGGTGGAATCCAAAAGCGGAACGCCTCGCTCGGTGCGCCCCACTTGAACGGGCTGCCGAATCCACTGCGAGCCGACAAAGCGCCAATCAATAATTTGCGCCTTAAACCGCCCACCAACCCAGAGCGCCCGCACATACTGAATGTTCGTAAAAAGCGGTCTGCCGACTTCCGTCCGTGCGCCGCGAAGCGGGATGCGGAGCGTTATCCAGCCGTTCACACTATTGACAAACTGCGGATTGGTCGCCCTGTCCGGCGTGAGATTGACTTCGTAGCGGAAGTAATCATCGGCGCGGGCAATGATTTGACCGTTGTTCTGGTTTTGAATTTCCGTGTCGGGAAATTGAAAATCGGTAAACTGGTTGTTATTTTCTAAGCCGTTGAAGGACACAAAATCGGAATCACGCTGCTGCGCATTCGCCGCAACAGTGCTGAATCGGCGGAAATCGTAATTAAAATCATCCCGTGCAGGGTCTCGTTCACGGCGGATATTCGGGTTTGAATACAACTGTGCGGTCAAATTACGGTATTTTGCTTGCACAAGTGGCGAAACGCTGCTTAGAGCGCTGACCAAACTATCCGATTTTTCCTGCGCATTGTTCAAACCGTCAATCCCGACATCTTCGCCCAATTCGCCTTCGGCAATACGTCCGTTGGGAGTTTCGCGTCCGGGGACAATACCGTCTTCCGTGTCTAAAATACCATTCGGAATAATGTCTTCGCTAATCTGCCCAACGTCAATGTACATCTTGGTTTGCGGGTCGCTTCGCCCATCAACGCGGAGAACAATCTCGATAAAATCCATGTTCTCGTTGTCGAAATTGAGGTTAAATGCCGAGAGCGTGCGCATAATTCCGCCCCAAATCCTGTTTTTTTCGCGGAAACCAAAGAGCGTATTTCGGAGAATGGGGTCGGCTGCGAGGCGCTTGTATTCTGTCGTGTCGCCAAGTCCCGTTGGTGGGGGAGCAGGGTTAAACAGATACGTCAAGCTGTCCACAAACGAGGGGTTGGTATTGTAAATGCCGCGTTCATAGGGATTAAAATCAATCTCCAAGGGGCGAAGCGGTGGTGTTCCCGCAATGCCGACTGCCACAGCGCGGTTCGGATACACCTGCGTCGGCGGCACACGCCCTTCGTTGAAGGTGTACCAGCGCATCGCGCCACGATAGCGTTGCGCCGAATCCAGCCGCGTCAGCGTTTGCAAATTCGGAATACCCGTATTTTGCGGAGGCGATGCGTACTTCCACTGTGCTGCTTGCACACCAAGCGCGTAAATACGCTGTGTTGCCTCGAAATCGTCAATGTACACAGCTGCTTTGTTACTGTCGCTGGCGATTTCGGACGGGCGCGTATTCGGGTTCGAGAGCGACCACGCAGCCTCGCCTTTGATGTTGAAGCTGGACGGCGCTTTAGTGTCGTAAAAAGGCAGCCAATCCAGCGCTTTGGTCAGCCAATCCGCGTTCAATGTTGCTTGCCCGTCCACGCCAAGCATCGTGTTACTGAGCGGCTCTTCGCTAAGGCGGATGCGGGCTGCGGGGTTGTCCATGGAATAATTCACCACCGTCAGCCCAAGGTCAAGTTTCAAATCCCGCGAGCGCAAAAAGGATTTCGTGTCGAGGTCAAGCCTGAGTCCAAGCATGGAGCGGGTTGCGAGGTTAAATGCGTCGTTTTGTTCGTATTCCACTTCCACATTCGCATTGGGCAAAAGCGCTTGCGGATTCAAAATTTCCACCTGCCCCGTAAAATACTCCACGCGAAAATCTTGAAACTCCGTCAAAACCGCACCATTCAAGCGCACTTTCACGCTGCCGGGCGCAAGGTTAAAGGCATTGGGAAGGTTAATACGATTGCTCGCCTGCCCCGACACTTCACCCGAAATAACGAAACGGTCAAAACGCGCATCAAGCCTTGCGGCATCACGTGTTGTGTCGTACACGGAGGCAAAAATAAACTGATTCGCTTGGTCGGCATTGCCTTTGGAAGTGAAATAATCAATCAACCCTCGGCGAAACGGCTCAAGGCTTGTGAAGGTGATTTCACCACGTGCTTGGTCGAAAATATATCCCAAATGAATATCAAACAGACCGTCGGGAGTAGCAGCACCGCTTGTGTTGTTTACCCTATCCACACCAAGCACCGTAGCGAGTTTATCTTGTGCACCCGGCAAAATATCGGTAGAATCGTTGTTTTGACGGAGATACCAAAAATTGATGCGTGTGTCTTTGGGGTCGCGGCTGACATTGGTTGCGCCGATAAAATAGACGTTCTGACGCTGCCGCGCCCAAATATTGCGAAAGGCGGGCTGCATATTCGGGCGATAAATAAGTTGCAAGACCGATATTTTTGCTGTGTCAATAGCGGGGTCAATGGTGTTTTGTAGCGTTCCATAGACAATATCGTCTTCATTCGCCTGTGTCGCGCCTTCCAAGCGGTAAGCAATCGCGTAACTGCGGTCGCGGCGTAAATTCAAAATGCGGAGTGTTCCCAAGTTGGCATCAAAGGTGTAGCGCTCGTTTTCACGGAGCAGACGGAATCGCCCTTTTTCGACAAATCCCGCATTGATGCCGGTTGAATCAAACAAACGGCGTTTTTCGGCAAGCGTGTAAGAAGGAGTGCCGTTGATAAGCGTGTCACGGCGGGCTTCGGAGAGCGGACGCAGTGTATCTATGGCAAGCACGTCTGCTGCTTGCACATCACGCAAATCGGGTGTACTTTCCCAGACTTCAACCGCTTTGACACGGTAGAGCTGCGTGTTTACGGTTGCCTGAAGCGGAAAACCACCGCGCTCGAAAACGGGCCAAACAACGGTTTTGTGGGCAAGATTAATAAAAAAGTGGTTGTCGGCGTAGTCATATGCACGAAGCATAATCGGCTGTTTCACCGAACCGCCTTTGACCGTAGCGACGCGGCTTTGACCACGTTTCATCGAAGCAACGGTTTTGAGATAAACGGGACCAAATTGAAAATCCGCCCGAACACCAAAGAGCGCCTGACTTCCGCCAATAAACGCCGACGGCGAGTTCAAACTGACATTGCCAAATTCGATGCGACGGAAGATTTCATCGGGTTCGCCGTCGTAGGCAAGGCGCGTGAGGTTGTCGAACTCGAATTGGCGCAGCGTGTTCATATCCAAATTGATATTGAACTTATCGCCCAATTTCGCATCCACGTTTGCTTGCACATTCGGCTGAAAAACCGGAACCCACTGCACTTGACCAAGCGTTGAAGCCTGTCCGCCAAGCGAAGTATTCCACATAGAACCGATGCGTAAATTTATCTCAATGTTCGCATTTAAGCGCAATTCAGGCTTGCCGAAGATAGTCGTGAGGGGGTTTTGCGGAAACGGCACGTTAAAATTATTCGCCTGCCCCAAAATGCTGGACAGTTCAAGTTTGAAGGGACGACGAAAATCGTAATGCTGCAAAATAGAATCCTGCGCTTGACGGCGCATAAAATCGGTGCGATTGTTCAAATACTCATCCAAAGGCAGCGTTTGTTCAGGGCGGTATTCCGACCCCAAAAGCCTGTCGCCGAGTTTCATACGGAGCGCATTAGAAAGCTGCGTCGAATCAAACTTCGCTTGAAAATTGTAGGTCTGACCGCCAAAGGGAATTGCCTCCGTACCTTTCCGCGAAACAGCCCCGTCCACCGCACCACGCCTTACGCCGAGCGAATCCGCCCAAGCATTCACATCCACCGAGGGCGTACTGAGCAAGGACAAACGCTGTGCCGCTAAAGCACGGATGATGTTTTCCGTCGTGAGCGCTGCGCTCGTGCTGAGAACAGCATTGGTACTTAAAGAAGCATTTGTGCTGAGCGGCGCATTGATACTGGTTTGGGGAGTATCGTCGGGCGGCGTTGTGTTTTTGGGTTGCTGCTGGTTCAGTGTCCGCGAAGTGCGCTGTACGCGGCGCGGAATGGGGCGTGAGGTGGTGTCTTGCCCCTCACCCTGCCCTCTCCCAAGGGGAGAGGGTTCCAGAGGCAGTAGAGACAGTCTTGGATTTTGCCCCTCGCCCTTTGGGAGAGGGGTTGGGGTGAGGGAAAAAGCAACATCATCTAACAGAATCTCATATTTCAACATTGCCGCATGATTCTTGCACAAATACGCCAAACTGCTTGCATAGGGCGATTCTACTAGGATTGTGCGCTCTAATGCGGGATTTTTCCCCAGCACACTCCAAAAACCTAAGGCAAGGTCAAATTCGAGAAATTCTATTTCGGCAAGTAATTCCAGCGAGAATACTGCGCCGGAAGGAGCAGCACTCAAAGCCGCAGCGCTCAAAAGAATACTGCACAAAGCAAGCACAATCAATGCGTAGCGGTGCAGCAGCGACAGCGAGAACGAGCGTTGAGATTGGGGACGCAAAGGAGCAAGTGTGGTATGGCGCGAGGAGAACGGCATCGGACTATCGGAAAGTTCAACAAGAACGAATTAAGAACAATCATATCCTCCGTTTGTCAGCATTAGTCGGGCAAAGCCGACGGTGATGCGTTTTTGATATGAAAGTAAGAGTAACGATGCTGTCCGATAGGCGAAGAATCAAGTGCGTCGAAAAAACAGGGCGTTGGATTACGGAGGAATAAGAGCTAAAGCTAAAATGCCAAGGCATTGCTAAAGCAAGACAACGAACTTCAAATTTACGCGGAAGGAATGTTTTTTGGAAATATTTTTTTTCGATAAAAAATGGTTTACGATGAATTAGCCTTGTTTTATGCCGCTTTCAAAGTGTATCTTTGTTGTGATATTTTTCTTCTTTGAGGCTTGATTTGTCAATTTGACTATGATATTTCCCCTTCACGAACCTTTACTGACAACCGTCGGCAATTTTGCTGACGAACTCGGCGTGGAACTACACGTTGTTGGCGGCTACGTGCGCGACATGATGCGCTCTGCCGTGCGCAAAGACCTTGATTTTACGCTTGTCGGCGATGCGGTGCAGTTTGCCAAACGTTTTGCCGAGCGCATGAATACTCACGCTATTGTGTACGAACGCTTCCGCACGGCGCTTGTTCCCATTCACACACCGGAAGGCTTGTATCAATGCGAGTTTGTCGGTACGCGGAAAGAGGAGTATTTGCCCAATTCCCGCAAACCGATTGTCAGCGAAGGCACATTTGAAGACGATTTGCGGAGGCGTGATTTTACGGTAAACGCAATGGCTCTTTGTCTCAATCGTGAGCGTTTTGGCGCGTTGGTGGATTTGTTTGAAGGGCAGCAGGACATGGCGGCAAAACTGCTCCGCACACCCTTAGACCCGCACATTACCTTCAGCGACGACCCGCTCCGCATGATGCGAGCAGCGCGATTTGCAGCACAATTAGGCTTCCGCGTGGATGACAAAGCGCTTGCAGCGATGCGGGACATGGCGGAGCGCATCACGATTATTTCCCAAGAGCGCATTACCGATGAGTTTTTGAAAACCTTAGCAGCGCCAAAACCGAGTATTGGTCTGGAACTGCTCTATAAAACAGGCCTCATGCGGCACATTTTTCCCGAAGTTCATGCGCTTGCCGGTGTAGATTTGAAGCGGGTGGAAGGTCATGCCTATCGCCACAAGGACGTGTTTTACCACACGCTGCAAGTGGTGGACAATGTTGCTGAGGCAAGCGATAATATCTGGCTCCGCTTCGCAACGCTCATGCACGACGTGGCAAAGCCGAAAACCAAGCGTTTTCTGGACGGCATAGGCTGGTCGTTTCACGGACACGAGGAATTAGGCGCTCGTTGGCAAGACCGCATTTTTCGCAAACTGAAGCTGCCCTTACATCATTTGGAATACGTCAAAACGCTTGTACGCTTGCATCAGCGCCCGATGGCACTTGTGGATGAAGAGGTTACGGATTCTGCCATTCGCCGCTTAATTGTTCAAGCCGAAGAAGCGGGAGAAACGGGCTTAAACGACCTTTTTACGCTCTGCCGCGCCGATATTACCACGAAAAACCCACACCGCGCCGAAACGTATTTGCAGAATTACGAATTGGTCTATCAAAAAACGCTCGTTGTGCGGGAACGCGATAATCTTATGGCGTTTCAGTCGCCCTTGCGCGGTGAGGAAATCATGTTGTTGTGCGGTCTTCCGGCATCTCGCGCTGTCGGCATTTTGAAAACAGCAATCGAAACAGCAATTTTGGACGGCATTATTCCGAATGAATACGAAGCCGCAAAAACCTACCTTCTCGCACACAAAGACAGCCTTTTAGCACAAACAGACGCGCCATCGAACCGCAGAGGTGATGTAGAACGCCGCATTGCGGACAAACGCGAAGCAACGCGGAAACCCGCAGCAGCGCGGAAATCAAAGACATAGGGCGCAACAATTTTGTCTTGTACAATTCTTATCTCTGAAAATTATGCACCAAAATACATCCCTAAAAATTTTCCCGATTGAAGCCGGACCTGTCGCCACATACGGTTACATGGTCTCTGACGGCGAAGCCGGAATAGCGGCAGTGATTGATGTTCCGCTCGGCAGCGCTGAGTATTTTTTGGAAAATGCTCAAAAGGAAAATGTCACAATCACCCACATCCTGCTGACGCACTCGCATTGGGACCACACGGGCGATGCGGCAAAACTTCAACAGGCAACATCCGCGAAAATTCTTGTTCATCCCGACGACGAATACCGAATGGCAGAGCCGAACAAGCACACCAGCATCCCGCTCCCCTTCGTACTGGAAGGTTGCAAGGCTGATGGATACTTACGCGGCGGGGATAGTTTTTCGCTGGGTGCGTGGCAATTCGAGGTGCGTCACACGCCCGGGCATACCGAAGGCGGCATCTGCTTTATTGACCATGAGCGAAACCTCGCATTTGTTGGCGATACGCTTTTTCAAGGCAGCATCGGGCGCACAGACTTGGCAGGCGGTGATATGCCAACGCTGTTGAACGCGATCCGCACACAGCTTTTTACGCTTTCCGATGACGTTATTGTCCTGCCCGGACACGGTGAGCGCACGAGAATTGGTATTGAGAAGCGCACGAATCCTTTTTTGATGTAGTTTGGGGTAAGTAACGGTGAATTTGAACGCAGAAGGCGCAAATAACGCGGATTTTCGCGGATTTTCCAAAAACACCAAATCCCAAGCAACCAAGCCCCAAGTAACCAATGACTAATAAACAATGATTCACAATACTATTTGGTGGTTATGAAAAAAAATTCTATGTTTGTAGTCTTCGTTTGAAAATTCGCCGTTCTAAAAACTTGTATAGATAAAGCGAGTTATTTTGCGAACTCCCCGTTACGGACCCACTCTCACCCGTAGCGGCGTATGCACAGCAAGGAGACGTGGCCGAGAGGTTAGGCAGAGGTCTGCAAAACCTTGTACAGCGGTTCAAATCCGCTCGTCTCCTCACTTTTTACCATTTATTTTCGTATTAACGTCTTTTTATGGCTACAACAGCAGATTTGAAAAAAGGCGCGGTGTTAAAATTCAACAATGAGCCGTGCTTGATTCTTGAATCCGAACACCGCACTCCCGGTAACCTTCGTGCTTTTTATCAAGTGAAAATGCGTAATTTGCGCACGGGAAAACTGTCTGAAACCCGCTTCCGTTCTGGTGAAACGTTGGAATTTTTGCGTGTGGAAAAGCGTGATTTCCAGTATCTTTACAAAGACGGCGACAGTTTTGTGTTCATGGATAAAGCCAACTACGACCAAGTAAGTGTTGAGCCGAAAAGTGTCGGTGATTACGCAAAATTCCTCAAAGAAGGCTCGGATGCGTTTTTGACCTTCAACGACACAGAAATTTTATCGGTTGAGATGCCCGCACACGCGAATTTGCGCGTTGTACAGACGGAGCCGGGTGTAAAGGGTGATTCGGTGAACAACATTATGAAGCCCGCTACACTCGAAACCGGTGCCGAAATTCAAGTACCGATTTTCGTGAACGAAGGCGACCTGCTCCGCATTGACACAAGCACTGGAGCGTATATTGAGCGTGTCAAAGGATAATGCACTTCACAAGACAAAACATCACACGCAGAACCATTAGTTTGTAACCACATTTCCTTACTGAATATGGACTTGCAGTATCTTCGCCGCTTGCTGAAAATCTTTGATGAAAGTTCGGCTGTTGATTTAGAAATCGAAGAAGAGGGAGTAACACTGCGGATGTCGAAGTTCTCGGAGCATCAAGCCGCATTTGCAAGCGCTCCGCAAGTTATTCATGTTCCTCAGCAGATGGCTTCAATGCCTGTGGCTATGGCAGCACCCGCCTCAGCGCCCACTCCGGCGGCTGCGCCCACAGCAGCACCCGCCGCCACTTCCTCCGATTCCGGCAAAAAAACGCACCAAGTCTGCTCGCCTATTGTTGGTACGTTCTACCGCGCCCCTGCGCCTGACGCGGACGCATTTGTCCAAGTTGGTTCGCGTGTAAGCGTTGGTACAACGCTGTGTATCGTTGAAGCGATGAAATTGATGAACGAAATTGAGAGCGACGCTGCGGGAACAGTCGTAAAAATTCTCGTTGAAAACGGTCAGCCCGTTGAGTACAACCAACCCCTGATGCTGGTTGAAGTTGAGTAAGGTGAAAAACAAGCAGCAATAATCTTTACAAATTACGCGAGTGTTGAGTTTTGGCAGTTGAGTTTTGAGTGAAAAAGCCTTTGTGTTGTAGGCTTCAATGCTAGTGTTTATGCGCTCTTCAACGTGAAACTCACCGCGCAAACCTTAACACTATCGGTGATTATGTTTAAGAAAGTCCTCATTGCCAATCGCGGTGAAATTGCCTTGCGCATTATTCGTGCTTGCCGCGAACTTGGCGTAAAAACGGTTGCGGTTTACTCTGAAGCCGACCGCAACTCCCTCCACGTGCGCTTTGCTGACGAAGCTATTTGTATTGGCGCAGCCGCCAGCAAACAAAGCTACCTCTACATTCCCTCCATCATTGCCGCAGCCGAGATTAGCGAAGCCGATGCTATTCATCCGGGATACGGCTTTCTTTCCGAAAATGCTGATTTTGCTGAGATTTGTACCGATTGCGGGTTCAAATTTATCGGACCGCAGCCATTTTCCATTTCCAAAATGGGCAACAAATCCGTTGCGAAAGAAACGATGCGAGAAGCAAACGTTCCTGTCATTCCGGGCAGCAAAGGTATTGTTTCCACGCTGGAAGAAGCACAAAAACTCGTGGCAGAAATTGGCGTTCCCGTGATGCTCAAAGCATCTGCAGGTGGGGGCGGGAAAGGTATGCGCTTGGTAACATCGCTGGACGGCGTAGAACAAGCATTTATCACCGCTCGTACCGAAGCGGAAGCGGCATTTAGCAATCCCGATTTGTACATCGAAAAATTTGTCGAAGAGCCGCGCCACGTGGAAATTCAGGTCTTCGGCGACCAACACGGAAATGTCGTGCATTTGAACGAGCGCGAATGTTCGATTCAACGCCGTCACCAGAAACTTATCGAAGAAGCGCCCTCGCCGATTTTGGATGAGGAATTACGCCGTAAAATGGGTGATGCCGCCGTCAAAGCCGCAAAAGCAGTAGATTACGAAGGTGCAGGCACGATTGAATTTCTTGTTGATAAACATCGTAATTTCTACTTTATGGAGATGAACACCCGTATTCAGGTGGAACATCCCGTAACGGAAGAAGCGCTTGGGATTGACCTTGTGAAAGAGCAGATTCGGGTGGCTGCGGGAGAAAAACTTTCAATATCGTCTGCTCCGCCGCGCCGCCATTCGATTGAGTGCCGCATCAATGCTGAAGACCCGTACCATAATTATCGCCCCTCGCCCGGCAAAATCACGGCACTCCATTTCCCCGGAGGTCCCGGAATCCGCATAGATTCTCACATCTACGAAGGCTATTCCATTCCGCCCTATTACGATTCGCTTATTGCAAAACTTATTTCTATCGGCGAAACACGCGATGAAGCCATTGCCCGCATGAAACGTGCCTTGCAGGAATTTGTGATTGAGGGTATTCAAACGACAATCCCATTCCATATTAAGATGATGGGAAATAAAGACTTCATCGCAGGTGAATTTGATACCAAATACCTCGACAATCATAATTGGCAAGAGTTTTGAGGAAAAGATGAATGATGAAGTATGAAATGAAGAAGTGTAGTATTTAAGCGCTTTTCAGGTGTTTTTGCTCCTCTACTGAGCCGTTTATTCTTTCACCGTTTCCCTACACACAGACAAACGACGTGCGCACGTAACAATGCCGCAACAAGGTATAGTTGCAGTCATTCTTCGATTTCATCATTTTTACCTCACCCTTCAAACCTCATTTTTCATACTTTCTCCACGCATGATAACCATTCTTTTTATCGGCGATGTCGTCGGTCAGCCAAGTTTACAGGGGTTGTTAAAAGCGATGCCCGGACTTCGTGAACGCTACGCGCCGCATGGAATCATCGTCAATGGCGAAAATATTGTTGATGGCAAAGGATTAAGCGACCGCGAAGCAACAATGCTTTTTCAAGCCGGGGCGCACGTTATCACGACAGGAAATCATATTTGGGAGAATTGGAAATCGCGCCCACTTTTGGCGACCAATCCTCTTGTTTTACGCCCCCACAATTATCCTCCTGAAAATCCCGGACGCGGCATCACCACTGCGACCATAGCCAACGGTTATCGCATGGGAGTAATTCAAGTGCAAGGCAGGACGTATATGCAGACGATTGACTGCCCCTTCAAAACGCTGGATGCGGCTATTGAAGAGGTCTCCGCAGAAACGCAGATTATCATCGTAGATTTTCACGCCGAAGCGACAGGCGAAAAGGTTGCCTTGGGATATTATGCCGACGGGCGCGTCAGTGCTGTGTTGGGAACGCATACCCACATTCAAACCGCCGATGCACAGATACTTCCCCAAGGAACAGCGTATATCACCGATGTCGGCATGACCGGTCCGGCAATGTCGGTCTTGGGGATGAACATTGATGTTGCCTTGAACCGATTTCTCCTTCAAACAGCGCATAAATACGAGCTTGGCGAAGGTGTAACACGCATTTCGGGCGTAGTGCTGAAAATTGACGATACAACAGGTAAAGCACATTCGATTGAGCCGTTTGTGCAGCCAGAGTTTTTACAAACGGGCTTGTAAATTGGGCTTGCAGTGGGCTTGTAAATCAGACTTTTCATTTCTTCTTTCACATTTTTGTTATGAATACACGCTTACAACAACGCTCTGCGATTCCAAAAAGATTCTGTGCGCCTCTGTGCCTCGTTTTGTGCATTGCTGTTGTCTCATGCACATCTGAAAACAAAGATGAAAAACCTATCCAAACCGCAGCAATGACGCGCACTGCGCCCTTTACGCTGCCTTCAGACCTTGTTGCCCTCAAAACCGATATTCGCCGAATTGATTTGCAGCAGCACGGCTACGAAGATGCGCTGGTTACGGTCTATCCGAAAGATTCGATGGGTGCGCGTTTGGGATTTGAGGCATTGCAAATTTTCGAGTTTGACACGACAAAGCAAGTATTTGTGCGCTCGCACGAGGAAAAAGTGTTTTACGGCAAATCGCTTGATGTGCGCGATTTAGACGGCGACGGAACGCAAGAAATCTGCATCCGCACTGACGGCGGAGGAAATAGCGAGATTGCAAGTATCGGTATGACGGTCTTAAAAAAACGCAACGGACGGTATGCACGCATTGTCGGCTTTGATAGCGGAAATCCCGAAATTATCTTGCTTCCCAATGGGACAACAAGCGTTAATGCGGTCTTGATGAACGGCGAATATGTGCCGGAATATCTTCCCCGCACTGAAGCAGTTACGGTTGTAGATTCTATCATTGTTTTGGCACAAAACGCAGAAGAATCCGAAAAACTTCGCAGAAAGTTTTTTGATGAAAGCCTCGCCAAAGCGGAACAGCGCTATGCCGACGCAAAAAATGTTTTGAAAAGCAATCGTAGCGAACCTGCCGCTTACAATGCTTACACGGAAGCCGTTACTGTTCTGAGGCTTATGAGTAAATCCTCACGGAGTGCGTCATTAGCAGCATACATTAGCACTGAACGGGCTTACTGGCGTGCAATGTTGCCTGCGCGGTATCAACAGGCGTTGGGCGATGTGTTTGTGAAAGAGTGAACAAAAAACTGCACACCATACGCATACATTTCACCGCTCATCATGCGACACCGCACCCACACACATACTTCCCCGGCTCCAAGCACAAGCATACCTCACGGCGCAACAAGCCCCGATGCGGTTTCCAATGCAGTTTCCGACGCGATAATTCGTGTGCGTGATTTGACGGTGCGGTTCGGAGAGCGCACAATTTTTGAAAATATCTCGTTTGATGTGCCGCGTGGGAAAGTTTTCGTAATTTTAGGCGGAAGCGGTTGTGGAAAAAGTACGCTTTTGCGCACCTTGACGGGCTTGGTTACACCTGTTAGCGGCAGTATTGAGTATGACGGCACAGAATTTCTTGGAAGCCGCGATGAAGCCCGACGTGCTATTTTGCGAAAATTTGGTATTTTGTTCCAATCCGGCGGTCTGTTTGCTTCGATGACACTGGCGGAAAATGTTGCCCTGCCTTTGCAAGATGCAACAAGCCTCAGCGAAGAGCGCTTGGGCGAAATTGTTGCGATGAAACTCGCTTCCGTCGGTTTGCAAGGATTCGAGGCATTTTTGCCCGCAGAAATTTCGGGCGGCATGAAAAAACGCGCCGGAATAGCCCGCGCAATGGCGCTCGACCCCGAAATTCTCTTTTTCGATGAACCTTCGGCAGGCTTAGACCCGATTAGTTCTGCAGCGTTGGACAATCTCATTTGCGAACTCAATACCGCACTCGGAACGACCATGATTGTCGTAACGCACGAACTCCAAAGCATTGACGACATTGCCGACGAAGTGATTATGCTCGACCGCTCCGCAAAAGGCATCATTGCTCGCGGTACGCTGGACGAGGTAAAAGCAATCACCGACGACAAGCGTGTCTATAACTTTTTTCACCGGATTGTCGAAGCATGAGTGTTCCAAATCCCGCATGAATGCTTGATAGCGGCGATATATGACATTCAACACCTCTGTTTTTTTTCACCATTCCGCCCTCCTGATATGAGCATTCCTACTCGTCGCGTGAGCAGTCCGTTTATGATTGGCGCATTTGTGCTGGTTGGCTTGACAGCGTTGGTTGTGCTAACGTTGTGGCTGGGTGCGGCAAAATTTTTTCAAGAATACAACGAATACAACACCTACTTTGACACCTCTGTACAAGGCTTGGAAGCTGGTCAGCCGGTGAAATACCAAGGTGTTCCGGTGGGAAATATTCAACGGTTGCGTTTGGCGGATGACGGAAAATTGATTGAAGTAGCGGTGCGAATAAACAAAAACGTCGCAATCAACGATAGTATGCGGCTTCGCATCGAAATGGCGAGTATTGCGGGGTCGCGGTATTTGCTGCTGTTTTATCCGACGGAAAATATTTTGATGGTTTCACACCCCAAACTTGGCTTCAAACCTGACCACCCGGTCATCCCGTCTGCACCGTCGGCGATTGAGGAATTGCGCGTAAGCCTGAACGAAGCGCTGAATAACGTCTTAGCGATTGATACACGCGGCATTTCCAAAGAATCTGTCAGAGCGTTGAAATCTATCGCCGAGGCAATGGAAAATCCTGAAATTGCAGAAATTTTACACAATGTCAATGTATCTGCACGAGGCGTAGGAAGGCTTGTCGGAGCATTTGACACGGCACGAATTGTCGGTAAAGCAGGAAATGTGATGAACGATGCGCAGGAAACAAGCAAAAACCTGATTGCGATGAGCGAAACGCTGCTCCGCACCGCCGAACAACTCGAAAAAATCACCGCCCGTGTGGATAGAGAAATTGACCAAATTCAAGTTGCAAAACAAGCGGAAAAGATAGTCAGCCGCTACGATACAACGATGCTCGGCATCCAAACATCCGTTGCAACCTTAACGCGCCGCGCCGATAATTCCGTCAGTAACCTCGCAGTGCTGATTCAAGAACTGAAAGCCACGAACCGCGATTTACGCAAGGCGCTACGAACCGTGAATGACAACCCTTCACAAATGCTCTTTGCCGAACCACCGCCGAAAGAAAAATAAACGATTGACGTTTGGTTTCTCCTTCACAACCTTTTCACCGTTTTGCCGCATTTATGATTGCCACTGCCTACGTTGTTCTTCAGCGCTTTACTATTCAGCGCTTTACTATTCAGCGCTTTACTATTCAGCGTTTTGCTATTCAGCATTTTGCTCAACATCGCTCTACACAAGGTTTTATGAGCCTTCGCGGACTTTTACCTATTCTGCTTGGAAGCATGGTGATGACTGTCTTCACAGGCTGCATTTCCTTCAAAACCGAGTACCCGAAAACAGCATATTACCGCCTTGAAGACCGCGCCATTACGCCTTCCGCAAAAACAACACCCGACGGGCTTCTTGTCAAACCCTTCACGATTGACAGCGAATTTAATACCGACCGCATTATCGTCATGGCAAATGCGACCGAAGCGCAACCGCTCATGTATCACCGTTGGACAAGCGAACCGCAGGAACTCATCACGGCAAATTTGACACACCGCTTGCAGCAAAGCGGATTTTTTGCAGGCGGCGTGTTTACTCCGGCTTCATCGGTTATTCCGGCATTGCAGTTGGAGGGGCATATTACCGAGTGTTTGGCACGAACAACGCAGGAGGGAAATGTCGTGAGTTTGCGGGTGCATTGCACCGTACAGCGCATAGATGCTGCGGGAAAGACGAGCGTTGTGTTGCAGAAAGTCTATACACAAACAGCACGACGCACCAGCGACGCGGGGGCGGCGATTGCTCCGGCAATGAGTGAAGCCGTCAGTGCGCTTGGTGATGCGCTTTTGGGGGATATTGCGAGACTGCTTACTCCGTAAACGAAGTATGTTTTTAGCTACGATCGTTAATCTGATACACAATTTTACGAAGGGTGTCAAATTGCAGGTAGGGGTAGAGAGTTTGCAAACGCTCAATCGCCTGATGAGCGCTTAAATGCTGGGCGCGGAGTTCGCGAAAGGTTTTGCGGATATGCACATCACGGAGAACTTTCTCATTGAGCAAGCCAAGTTTACGCAGTGATTGATACTGCTCGTCGGAAATAATATCGCGGAGGATGTTTTCTTGCACCAAAACATCATGCCCACCGGCACTAAAGGGCAAGGAATGGGACGGCATACCACCGGAATACGCACCCGAACCGTCGTTCATATCCGAAGAAACATTGTCGGCAACTACATCCTCGTCGGATTGAGTAAAAGAGAGACTTTCCGCAGAGAAATCTACGGAGTAAGCCTCAGAAGAGGCATAAAATGAGGATTCGTGAGCGTTCATGGATATAAAGTAAAATGATAGCAAAGACGTGATGCCATATGCTGCCCAAAATGTCCAACCCGAAGTATAAAAGTATCAATTCTGCACCAAAATTTCGTACCTGTATTTGCTAATCTTACCAGACGGTGCAATAACCCAAATATTGTAACCATAAACCGAAGAGAACTCGAAGGCATAGTCAGGCGATGTAAGTGATAGAACATTGCCGACGGTGAAAAAGTTCCCGAATAGTATTTCCCCCCGTTCTTATGCTCGACCATGTTCCCAATTTTGTCCGCTCCACTGTCTTAGAAGCCCAGAAAACCGCGCTTTTGGAAGAATTACGCAGCAAAGGGATTCGTCAGGAAGCCGTTTTGAGGGCATTAAAGAGCGTTCCCCGCGAACTCTTTTTGCCGCAAGCCCTTCACGGCAAAGCATACACCAACGTTTCGCTGCCTATCGGTGCAGGACAGACGATTTCGCAGCCCTATACCGTTGCGTTTATGACGGAACTTTTATCGTTGCGAAAAGAAGATTTCACGAAAGAAAAAGTGCTGGAAATCGGCACAGGAAGCGGCTATCAAGCAGCGATTCTCGCCGCAATGGGCTTGCAGCGTATTTATTCGGTCGAGCGTGTACCGGAACTGCTCACAGAAGCGCAAGAACGCTTGCAACGGCTTGGAATGGCAGTCCATACTCGCTTATCGGATGGTACGCTGGGATGGCGGGAAGAAGCGCCGTTTGATGCAATTATCGTTACGGCGGCTTCGCCCGATGTGCCGGAGGCATTGGCGCAACAATTAGCACTCGGCGGCAGATTGGTTTTGCCGGTGGGAACAAAAACACAGCAAAAATTATACAGAATTACAAGGATTCATGAGGGTTCTGAGCCGGAGGCGTTTCGGGCGGAGGAGTTTCAGAATTTCCGCTTTGTACCGCTTGTGGGCGAGCAGGGGTGGCGTGAAGGCTGATGAACTCCTTGTTTACCTGAGTCGTGTATCTTTAATGCCGAAAAAGCCACTTTGCCAAACGCGCATTTGTCCGTATCTTTGCGCTTTGTAATTCACCATTCCACGCCTTTCCTATTTCCTTGATTATGCTCTATTTTTTCGCTCGGTATCTTGAACAAACCTTTGCGCCGCCGGGATTTGGCGTGTTTCAGTACGTGTGGTTTCGTTCTGCGGCAGCTGCAATTACGGCACTACTGATAAGTTTTATCGTCGGACCGCGCATTATTCAGGCTTTGAAGCGAAATCAAATTGGGGAACAAGCAAAAACCGAACTTGCATCCACCGGCAACCACGTGAACAAAGCCGGTACGCCAACAATGGGCGGTTTAATTGTCCTCACAGCACTGCTCGTGCCGACGCTGTTGTGGGCGAATGTGCTGAATCCATATGTGGTGTTGATAGTGCTGGTAACGGCGTGGCTCGGCGGTGTCGGATTTTTGGACGACTATTTGAAAGTGATAAAAAAGTACAAGAAGGGCTTAATCGGGCGTTACAAAATTGTGGGACAAGTGGGCATCGGTTTAATTCTAGGCGGAAGTATTTTCTTCTTTCCCGATTGGTTTGGTGCGGGTTTTGGTAAGGTCAATACGCTAACAACGATACCGTTTGCAAAAAATATCAATCTTGATTTCGGGTGGCTGTATTTACCAATGGTGATTTTCATTATCACCGCTACATCCAATGCAGTAAATCTTACCGACGGTCTGGACGGTTTAGCTATTGGCACAGTCAGCATCACGGCTCTTGCGCTGGCGCTTATTTGCTACGTTTCGGGCAATGCGAAATTTGCGAATTACCTCAATATCATTCATCTGCGCGGTTCGGACGAACTAACAATTTTTTGTGCGGCGCTTATTGGTGCGGGTTTGGGGTTCATGTGGTTTAATGCGTTTCCCGCGCAAGTGTTTATGGGCGATACAGGCTCGTTAGCACTTGGCGGCGCAATCGGCGGTTTGTGCATTTTAGTCAAAAAAGAACTGCTTTTGCCGATTTTAGGCGGTATTTTCTTTGCGGAAACAGTCTCGGTGATTTTGCAAGTTTCCTATTTCCGCTACACCAAACGCAAGTACGGAGAAGGGCGAAGGCTCTTCAAAATGGCTCCGCTTCATCATCATTTTGAAAAAAGCGGCTGGCATGAATCCAAGATTGTTGCACGGTTTTATATTATCGCGGTTTTGCTGGCAATTATCACGCTGGCGACCTTCAAAATCCGATAAATACTACGGTTTCGAGGTGTTTGTACATTGAATTGAGGTGCGATTTACTTCAAGAGTGAACTGCACCTTTTTCATTAGGTGATACTTTTCCCAAACATTATCTGCTGTTTATCTGCCGCATTTTCAGTAAGTTTGCAATGCTTTTTCCACCACCGTCATCGGCGCGTTTCATCAAACTTTGCACAAGCGCTTACCGTCTGACAGATATAATTCTCAAGTTTTTGTTTTTCTTTTTTTCGTATGAATTTGCTTACACCACGCACAAATTTCCGCCATCCGTATCTTGGTAATTTCGTCAGTACCACTGCTTTGTGCGTCCTTCTGCTTTTGACGGCAAGTGCCCGCGTTCTTGCTTTTCCGCCTGCCCCACAAGGCTCATTTCCGCAAGGCTCATATTCGTCAGGCTCATTGTATGGGCTTGTTGAGCGGTATGCGGAAAACCCAATGGAGGCGTATCTCGAAAATCCCGCGATGCCGCCTATTATAGGGCTTTCCGGAATGAAAGATTACGACGAATACATGAAAGAGCGTGTATTAGCAGGTATTGATGCGTTTTATTCCATGCGCTACGACGTGGCGACAGTGATTTACGATGACATTATCGCCAAATATCCGACCGACCCGACGGGCTATTTTTTCCGCTCGCAAATTTTCCTCTGGCGTTATCTTTTTGATTACAGCGAACCGGATTACAAAAAATTTATTGCTGCTTGCGACAAATCCATCGCTGTTGCGGAAGATGCGCTCAAAGCAAACCCTGATAACAACTACGCTCGCACTATTATCGGCGCAATTTACGGCTTCCGCGCTATTGCTAATTTCCGTGCGGAAAACCTTGTCAAAGCAACATTGGACGGGCGCTCTTGCTACACCTACCTCAGCGAGGCGCTCAAACGCGACCCGAAACAGTATGATGCGTATTTGGGCATGGGATTTTTTCACTTTGGAATTGCCGTCATGCCAAGCAGTGTGCGCTTTGCAGCGAATTTTGCCGGATTAAAAGGTGACAGAGAATTGGGCTTAAAAGAAATCAATATCGCTGCGGAAAAATCGCTGTTTTCGCGCAGTGATGCGAAAATTTTCTTGTCGTTTATTGAGGTGTATTTCAACAAAGATTACGGCAAAGGATTCAAGTATTTGCAAGATTTGTTGGAAAAATATCCGACTAACGTCCCAACGCTCTATACTATGGGCAACGTACAAACGTTTCTCAAAAAGATGAATTATGCGAATGATTTTTACCAAAAAGTTGTCAAACTTGCCGATACGAACTTCCGTACATTCAACACCTTAGCGAATTACCGCATGGGCGAAGCCTACTTCCGCTTGAATGAATTTGACAAAGCAAAACCTTGTTTCCAGAAATATTTCAAAGCCCGCTTTGAGCGGTCATTCCGGGGCATTGCATTTTACCGTTTGTCGCTCATTTACGAAATATCCGGCAACCGTGCGGACGCGCTGAAAGGCTATCAAAAATGCCTCGAAGTTGCACCATTTGAGCCGGAAGACAAATACGCGATTCGCAAAGCTAAAGAGCGCATAAAAACACCGCTTGATGCAACAGAGATACAACTTATCAAAGGCGCAAATGCGGCGGAATCTTCACGCTGGACAGAAGTGGAGCCGTTTTTAAAGCCTTTGGCAGACAACAATGCCACCAACAAAGAAATTCGCGCCGAAGCCTGCTACTATATGGGGGAGGCGTATCGCGGTCAGCAGCGTTATCAAGAAGCAATCACGTACTATTTGAAAGCCGTCGAAGCACAACCGGAGCGTGAACGATGGTTTATGCCTTGGAGCTATTTCCGCATTTCGGAAATTTACAATGCGCAAAACAACCGTGAAAAATCTCGGGTGTATCTCGACAAAGCCAAAGCCTTCAGCGAATACGACTTCCAAGAACCGCTTGCGTTCTTGATTGAGCGGGATGTAACCTTGCTCAAATACTGATTCTTGTTCGGTACAAGAGGCATTGCTGAGGGCAGTGCCTCTTTTTTGTTTTTGTGGGATTTTGCTAATATCATCCTCTTCTCACCACCTTCGACAACGCATGAATACTCGTTCTTCGGCAATGCCGTTTGTTATTCTCGGCATTTTAGCACTCATTTGGGGCAGTTCATTTATTTTGATGAAACGTGGTTTGGTCGTTTTTGAGCCGACGCACGTTGCAGCACTGCGTGTTGTGGTTTCGGGCATTGTGCTGTTACCATTTGCCATTCGTGCGTGGAAAAACGTGGATAAACGTTTACTGAAATATCTGTTTCTGTCCGGTGTGCTTGGAAACAGTATTCCTGCGATACTTTTTGCGACAGCACAGCGCCATTTGAACAGTTCGACAAGCGCGTTGCTCAATTCGCTCACGCCGCTTTTTACTTTGCTTATCGGAGTTGTGGTGTTCAAACTTTCCTTCCGCAGAACGCAAGTTATCGGTGTTTTGCTGGGATTTGTGGGTGCAGTGGCGCTGGTGATGGCGGCTCACAACGAGGCAGCAAGCGGCGAAACGACATGGTATGCGCTTTTGCCCGTGTTGGCAACTGTTTGTTACGGAATGAACGGCAACATTGTCGGACGGTATTTGAAGGGCGTTCCTGTAATGACGATAAACAGCATTGCGATTGTGAGCGTCACTATGCTTTTTCTGCCGTATTTGGTTTGGAGCGGTTTTTTCACCGAAACGATTCCCGCAGTGCAATCGCACCCACAATTTGCGCTTGCTTTGGGAAGTATCGTTGCGCTCTCGGTGCTTGGAACAGCCTTTAGTAATGCGCTGTTCACGCATTTGATTCAAATTTCCAGCCCCGTGTTCAGTTCGTCGGTAACGTATCTGATTCCGATTGTTGCGATTGTCTGGGGTGTGCTGGACGGTGAGCATTTATCGGCTCTGCACGGTATCGGGATTAGTATTATCCTTGTTGGTATTTACCTTGTAAACAAGCGTTGAAGTAAGTATTGATGAGGTTTTTAGGGCAATATCATTTTTTCTTCTGGACAGATGAACACCGAAACACCAAGCGAAATCCGCATCATCCATGCCGAAACACAAGACGATATGCGGCTTTTCCGGCATTTAGCAGGAGAATTACTGACAGAATACGGCTTCGACCTTAGTTTTCAGAATGTGGATGAAGAAATGCAGCACCTTCCGGGCAAATACGCTGCGCCCGAAGGTGCTATTTTGCTTGCGTTTGTGGATAAAACTCCTGCGGGATGTGTTGCCATGCGCCCTTTGCAGCGCGGAGTTTGCGAAATGAAACGTTTGTATGTACGCCCGGAGTTTCGCTCATTGAAAGTAGGGCGGCTTTTGAGTGAAGAACTTCTCCGCGTGGCAAAAGAGCGTGATTATCGCTTCATGCGGCTCGACACGCGGCGTGAAATGATGCCTCGCGCAGTAGCGCTCTACTCCGCGCTTGGATTTTACGAAATTCCGCCGTATAATGTAAATCCGTTTCCTGATATTTACTACATGGAGTGCGATATTTCGCGCTCTGTAAGACTGTTTCATTCTCTCAAACCTTGATTCTTATTACCTGATAATTCCTTATTTTTCGTCTTTCTCATTTTCGGAGGCAATATGAATTTTCCCGATACCCTCAAATACACCAAAGAACACGAATGGATTCGCGTTGAAGGAAACATCGGCACTATCGGCATTACCGACCACGCACAAAGCGAACTTGGCGACATTGTGTATGTGGATATTCCCGATGCCGGAGCAACGGTGAAACAAGGCGATGTGTTCGGCACAATCGAAGCCGTGAAAACCGTTGCAGACCTTTTTGCGCCCGTGAGCGGCACCATTACCGAGTTCAACAGCGCCATTAACGACGCACCGGAGTCCGTTAATAGCGACCCCTATAATACCGGATGGGTTATCAAAATGGAATTGTCAAACCCCTCCGAAGTCGCAGCATTGCTGGATGTGGCTTCGTATAAGGCGCTTGTTGGGCAGTAACAGTCGGGCAAATGTTTAGTTGATGAAACTTTGACACAGATTTTCATGATTGCGCCGATTTTCATGATTCCTTATGCAAAAAGCCGTAAACAACATAGTGTATGGGACTTTCGCAAACACAAGTTGCAAGGGACTAAAGCCCCTTGTTCAACAATGACTTACGCAACAAGGGGTTTCAACCCCTTGCCTCAAAAGTATGGTGTTGCGAAAGTCCTAGTGTAGATAAGAATCTGCGTAACCTATTCAATCATGAAAATCTGTGTCAAAAAATTTCTGCAAGTGACAAGATTTGAACTCATGAAGAGCCGCAATGTTGATATGGAATGATGAAATATTACATGAAATTCACGCCTTTCGCTTGGAACATGGTCGGCAATTTGACTATGATATACATCGAATTGTTCAAGATATTCAACGCCAAGAACATGAAAGTACGAGACCATTTGCCACCATTCCCGTTCAAAAGAGAAAGCCTAAACAACCCGTCGGTACTGATGAAACCATAGTTCAAGATTAACTCTGAATACATTTTTACCCCCTTTGTACAAATCACCTCTCTTCCTCGTTTTTCCCGCTATTCACCATGAAATTCCTCATTCAATTCTCCGGCGTTGCACTCGGTTTACTTCTCAGTTTGTACATCCCGCTTGAAAAGCCGCGTCCCGTCTGGTGGAAATGGCTCGTCGTGCTGATGCTCACTGTTACAACCATTTTCGCCCTTGCACCGCGTACCGCAGGAACATTCGCCGATGCCGTTCTTATGCGGCGTGTGGGCGCTGCTAATCCCGTTGTTCCCGTGAAAGTGCTGGTGAATGAGGCTGTCAAGCAGGAACAATCGGAAGTTGAAGCAAAGCCTGTTGCAACGATGCCACTTTTTACGATGACCGATTTCCGCGAAAACGATCCTGTGCAAGCAATGGTGCGCGTTCCCCAGAACATCGCATCACAACTAGCTTCGGGGCAAGTCGTGATTTTGCAAATGGAACGCGACAGCTTGGGCGCGGATAATATGTTCACAGCCAAAAGCCTCGTTGCCACCAGCCCTTGGCTTACGCTGCCGTATATCCCGCAGTTGGAAGAGCGGGCGCGAAACCTGTATTTCCACGTACCAATGTCATGGGTGGCAATGCTCGCCTACGTTGTGGCAATGGTCTTTGGATTTCGTTACCTCAAAACCCGTGATATTTCGTACGACATCAAATCATCGGCAGCGGCGGCATTAGGAACGCTTTTTACGATTTTGGCAACGGTAACAGGGGCAATTTGGGCGAAGTTTAACTGGGGGGAATTTTGGAATTGGGACCCGCGTCAAACCTCAATCTTCATCTTGCTCCTTATGTACGGCGCATATTTCGCGCTTCGTCAGGCGATTGACAACGACGAGCGGTGCGGGCGTTTGTCGGCGGTGTATGTGATATTTGCTGTTGTTCCGGCAGTGTTTTTGATGTTTATTATGCCACGAATTTTAGACGGATTGCATCCTGGCGCAGGCAATGACAGTAATGCCGGACCACTGTTGAGCGCGAACAAAGACGACCTCAATATCGTCAAACAGGTCATTTTTTCGCTGGCGTTTGGCGGCTTTACAATGCTCTTTTTTTGGATGCTCTCGTTGCAGGTGCGGATAAAGCAGATTGAGCTTTTCCGGCGTAATGACGGCTAACATTCAACTCTCTCAATCCCTATCCACGAATCGCACGAATGTTCATGAATCCTTGAATATTTCTCAAAACAGATGAACATTAGATAAAACCACGCTTGGTTTATTTCTTCATTTGTGAAGATTCGTGCGATTCGTGGACAACGTTGTCGCTCACTTTTGCAGTACACCATGAAGCAAATAGACTTCCAAAGTGCGCTTATTTCCTCGTTTGTCGGCTCGGTGATTACGCTGTTTTTAGCGTTCATTAGCGGCTCGTCATTCTCAGCGCTACCCTTCCCGATGATTGCGATTTTATCGGGCTTCGTGGTTACGGGCATTGTGGAAGGCATTTTGTCGAAAGGCGTAACGATTCTGGAACCCGCCATTGGTGCGGTCTTGGTGTCGGTGGTGTTGTTTATTGTGCTGCCGATGATGAATGTGCGTGGCTTTCGGGATTTGGACAGTGCGGTTTTGGTGGTGATGCTCATTAACGGCGTGATTTTATCGGCACTCGGCGGCTGGGTGGGTGAAAAATTGCAGGGTACACTTGACGACGACATCCCCGACGAAAGCCCGATAGATTGGGGTTGGGTTCTCTGCGGAGCAGCACTTGCCACAACAATTACGATGCTCTGCGCAAGTTCACTGGTCGTGATTTTGGGGTATCATCTAACGAATCATGTTCTCGCATTTTTTCTGGGGCTGTTTGTTGCGGGCTTGATTATCGGGCTACGCTCACCGGGCATTGCGATTAAAGAAGCAGGCGTGGCAGGGTTTATCGGCGTGGTCTTGAACATTGATATTGTTTCGGTTGCACTGGGGATGTTGGATATTACGATGGTCTTGAGCGGTATTGTGCTGGGGATGCTCACAACGCTACTAGGC
Source organism: Candidatus Kapaibacterium sp. (assembly GCA_025455065.1). Lineage (GTDB taxonomy): Bacteria > Bacteroidota > Ignavibacteria > Kapaibacteriales > UBA4661 > PH2015. The sequence goes on from JALONG010000012.1 coordinate 37,734, forward strand.
GGCTGGGTTGGGGAGAAAATTCAGGAAGCGCGTGCGGAGTAGCATGAGAGCGGGTTTGTACGGTGCGGTACATTTTTCCACAATTCTCAGATTGGTAATTCAACAGCTTTTTTGCAAATTATTTTATCATCCTCTCATTGTTTTGTTCATTCTGATATTCGGAAACTAATATGGCAGCACTCGAAATAAGCGCACAATTACTCGGTATTTCTCCGACAGAACTTTTGCGAAGCAGCCTGCTGATGTTCGTGCAGCATCGTTTACAGCAGGTTGAAGCGGAATTATTTATCCTTGCAAAAAAATATGGTGTGCGGACTATCGCTGAATTTGATGCGGCTGTTCAGCAAGGGACATTTTCTGAAGCCTTCGCACATGATGATTATTTTCGTTTCGACAACCTGGAAGCAGAATGCGACGCGCTCAAAAATGCTCTTGGGAATATACGAACAGAAAGCATGGATACTAGTGTTGATTGTTTTTAGTTCCTAACGGTTGTTCTGCCACAGAGTTCACAGATTCCACAGATTCCACAGATTCCACAGAGCCTCAAACAATACCTCGTTTCTCGGCGAACTCTGAGTCCTCTGTGGCTTACCAAATCTAGGTTTTCACAAATGCGTTAGGTACTCACGTTGCTTGTTATTCATCCTTGAATTTCCCTGCCTCTTTTTTCTTAGGCTTTCGAGAGTTCCTTGATTTTGTGCGCAAAAAAACAATCCCACAAGATTGAATATTTCCCTCCCTCCTTTTGTCTAATTTCCAACGACAACAATTATTCAGCACAAGCAAGCATTTGCACGACCACATTTCCGATAACGACCTCGTAGCGGCGGTGTTGCGCGGTGAAACGCAAGCCTTCGCCGGCATAGTTCGCCGATATGAGCGCCCGATTGCGGCGACCATTACGGGTATGCTGGGGCGTACCGAAGAAGTCGAAGAAATCGGGCAGCAAGTCTTTATCCGCTTTTACGAGGCATTGCCAAATTTTCGCGGCGATGCTTCGGTGAAAACATATCTGACGCGCATAGCTATCAATCTTTCGCTCAATGAACTGAAGCGCCGCAAACGGCGATTTTCCTTGTTTCGCTCCGTAGATGATGCCCTTGAATTGCCGTCAGAAGCAGATGACCATGCCGAAAGCAGCGCCGACCGAGAACTTATCGAACAGGCATTGAAGCGCATTCCGGCGGGTATGCGGGAAGTTGTGGTGCTGAGGCTTGTCAATGGGTATTCGACCGAAGAAACCGCTACGATGCTGAATATCCCTGAAGGCACGGTGCTTTCACGGCTTTCCCTTGCACGAAAACAATTACAAACCTTGCTCAAACCGTTTTTTGGAGAAGAGTATGCCAAATAATTCTCACGAGCATCCCGAAGAGAAGATGCCCCAAAGCAGGATAGCAACGGCTCTCCGCGAATATGGCAACAAAGCAGCCTTTGCGCCGATGTTTGCTGACCGTGTGCAACGCCGCATCAACGCTGCTCCTGCAAACAATCCCGCAATGCAAGCACTCACGCCGCTTGACGCTTTGGCGCAAGAATTGGTCTGGATGTTTCGGCGGGTGGCAATTGTCGGAACATCGCTTGTGGTGCTGCTTGCAGGCTATAATCTCTATACCAACGATGATGTGTCCTTCGATGCCGTTTTTGGTCTGCCGAATGAAGCACACAGTTTATCCGTCGAATCAGTATTGATGCCGGATTGACGCTGTTTCTTCGTCATTTGCCCTTATTTCTTTTCCCTCATCCTTTTTCCCTTACTATGTCTTCGCGCACGAAATCTTTTCTTACCATTGCCGGAACGCTTGTTTTGGGTATGGTTCTGGGCGGTTTGCTGACGGGTGCTGTTATTGGCAAACGCGCTCGCACGGTGGGTGGAATCCTGACGAATGAAAAGCGCTTTGTTGCTATGGCGGAGCGCCTTATCCAGCCACAAGAACACCAACGCGACACGCTCGGCAAACTCTTAAACAGCTACGGTGCGGCATTTGCCGGGCGCAACCGCGCACACCAGCAATGGCAAGCACATTTGCTTGATTCCCTCCGACGAGATATTATGCCGCTTTTGAAGCCCGACCAGCAAGAACGCTTCGGCAAACGGCTTGCGACTATGGAAGCACAACGTAAAAAATTTTTTGACCAACACAACACCACGGAACCATGAAAAAATCACGCTTCTTCGTGAGTATTCATGCGGTATTATTTGCTGCACTAGGTTTTATCAATCTTACCCATACCAATCTTGCACACGCACAACCACAATTACAAGTGCAGAGCTACAACATTGCACCACGAACAACCGATAGCCGCATAGATACTGCGTTGGATGACCATTTTGCGTTTATCAACCGCACGGCAACCCCACGTGGGCGCTTGGTCGTCTTTTTTCCCGGTACAGGCGCAATCGCACGAAATTATCGCCTTTTTCCGGCTGTGGCGGCAAATCTGGGCTTTCACGCCATCGGGCTGACGTATCCGAATGATGAAACCGTAAACGGGCGCTGCGGCACGGCAAACCGAGATTTAGAGTGTGCCGGAGCTATTCGCGGCGAAACGCTCGACGGCATAGACCGCACACCGCTTGCGACAATCAGTCGCGCAAATTCTATCGAAAATCGTTTAGTGAAACTGCTCCAACATTTGCAGCGCCTTTATCCGCAAGATAATTGGACGCAATATCTGGAACGTGCGGCAAACGGCGATACCGTGCCACGTTGGGGGAATATCGTTGTAGCGGGACACTCGCAAGGCGGCGGGTATGCGGGTTACATCGCTGTTGTGAAGCGGGTTGCGCGGTGTATCATGTTTGGTGCGATGGATTACAACGTCGCCACAAGAAGCATGGCTGCTTGGATGACGGGCGCTAAAACTACGCCGCAAGGAGAATTTTTTGCAATGGGACATCTGCGCGATGAACTTGTGCCATACAGCCTTTTGTCGCAAGAAGCGTGGACTGCCTACGGTATTCCTGCCGCCGGAGCGACTCTTAATGCGGATTCTGTTCGTGCGCCTTTTCCCCAAACACGCTCGTTTTTCACCAACCGCGAATCAACACCCGTTGGCGCTATGCTCACTATGTCACCACGACACAATGTACCGGTGGTGGATGCAAATACACCTTTGGAGCAAGGTCGTCCGTTTTTTCAACCGGTGTGGGAATATATGCTGACCGCTCCGGCACTGACAACAAGCGTCCGGGCGACAGAGGAACGAACACAGGCTATTGCCCCAAACCCCTCATCAAATCTCATCACACTGGCAGGCGAGGGCGAAATTTCTTCTCTTACGGTAACGAATGTTTTGGGGCAAATTGTTATGCAAATCCCAACTCAACAACTGCCCGCAACGCTTGATATTTCCCCGCTTTCGCAAGGGTTATACTTCCTTCGTTATCAATCCGATTTCGGCATAATTCGTACTTCGTTCCATGTTGCTCGGTAAGAAAAAATTGTAACGTTTTGTGTGTTGAATTGTTGTTACAACAAGAATAGCGACCCAGAACGCAAGTATTGACGAGGCTTTGCGATTAAACGTTGCACCCAACGTTTGCATCAAAAGAGTATCACGTACAATCAAATCACAACATCCACTGTTCTTTTTTTATTCACTTTTGGAGTACGCAAATGTCAAACAAAAAAATGCTCGTTGCCCTTGCAACAATCGCCGTAACCACGCTTGGTGCGGGTTCACTTCCTACCGTCTATGCTCAAGAAGCCACCGCAACAGGTAAAGAAGCGGCAAAAGCAAAATGGGAATCCCTCAGCCCCGAAGAACGCTCTAAACTCAAGGCTGAGTTCAAAGAAAAAGCCAAAGAAAAATGGGAAGCAATGACTCCCGAAGAGCGCGAAGCAGCAAAAGCGAAATTCAAAGAAAAAGCCAAAGAGCGCTGGAATAATGCGACTCCCGAGCAAAAAGAAAAAATGAAGGAACGTGCGAAAGAACGTCGTGAACAACGTAAAAACGACGGAAAGTAACACCCGATGAAATTATTGTGAGCCAATACCGAAAATGGTATTGGCTCACCTTTTTTCGTTTTCGTATCAGTTTACCTTGTTTTCAAACACTTCTTGAATTTGTATGAAACACATTGCCGTCGTTATACTTACGTGCTGTTTGTCGGTGTGCCTTTGCAACAACCTCGCAGCCCAATCCGCCAAACCCCAAAAAACACGTATCGCCGCCGACACAATCTCTCAAAAACTCAAAAGCAAGAGTACGCTTATGAACAAAGATTCCGTCGTATTTACCGATGAAGAGTTAGCGGAAATCCTCGCCGATGAAGAAGCAAACGAATCCTACAAACACTGGACGTTGCGAGCAAAGGTTTCTGCAACAAACCGCCGCACCCGCTTGGGGGTGGATGTGAGCAATGACAAGCCCTCTATCAACCCAAAACTTGGCGTTGATTACGATGTCAGTGATGAATTTGGTCTAAGCGCAATGTCAGGAGTCTATGCGATTGTGGGCGAAGGTATTCAAGGCTATTGGTGGAGTGCAAGCGCGACGTATTCTCCAACATCGTGGCTTGCGCTGACGGTGGATTATAATCGGGATATTTACCCGACTGACCCGGGCAATGTTTTTGGCGATTTAGTTCACACTATTTCCGGCACTGCCACTGGTACGTGGGACTGGTTTACGGCATCATTTTCATACATGAACCTACCGTCAGAAACGGCTCCGGCGGAGTATTTTGACGGCAGTGTAGGAGGCGATTTTGCTTGGGAAAATTTTTCATTATCACCGTCCTTGAACATCTCCTTTGTGCGGCAGCGCGTGAGAAATGAACGGATTGCACAGTTACTGGAACGCTCACGGCGCACTCTTCCGGCAGCATTACAGCGCCGTTTGTACACCGATATTAGTGGATTAAGTTCCTTCAGCATTGATGCGCGATTGCAATATACGATTGTGCCGCGTTTGCGCATTAGTCTCACACCGTCGTTCCTTGTCACTCCTCAAACAACGATTGCCACGCGGCAAACGCAATTTATTATTAGCGCCGGAATCCAGTACGCCCTAAGTTTTTGATATGTCGTGCTATACCTTGCCCTGAGCAAAATACTTCTCCTCCTGAAAAAACTATTCTTCCAGTAGCACTCGAATACACCCACCATGCTCTAAATGCTCCATATTGATTTCCGCACTATACACGACAAACCGCACGGAGGCTTTCATCACACGTGCCACTTCGCGCAACACCTCTGAATATGGCTCTGCAACGGTATTTGTTCCTTGTTTTTTCACGCTTGGCACAAGAGCATACACCATACAATTTTTTACCGATGGCGTACCACCACGTTTACTCATGGTTTTTTGAAGATACGACAATAACGCTTGTGATTGCGGAGTGAGCGTATATGCGCCTTGTGAGGAATTATTCTCCAAAGAATCCTTCTTGAGGTGAAGCGGCATTTGCACCAGCGTCCACCGCGATTGTTGTTTTGCCGCAGCCGACAGCCGTGCATTGGCACTTGCATCAGAGCGCTCGGAGCGCTCAACGGTGATATTGACCGTATCGGTGCGGTAGATTTGTGCTTCGTTGTCCATTAGGCTCATCCATGCAAACAATGTGTCGGAAAGCGAGTTTTGATGAGGTTTTGCGCCCGTAGCAGTTTGAAAATTCGGTAATATTCTTGGGAACAGCATCATTTGTGCATCCCAATCAAACGGCGTAGCTGCGCCGGATTGTGATGTGAGGAAGTGTAATTCCGTAAACACTGCTTCATTGCTTGCGTTTGGCGTTATGACGATAGTTTGCTGCTTCACGCCAACTTCGCTGGAAATTTTCGGAACAAAGCGTACAAGCGGCATACGCACTGCTTCTACGGTGTCAGACACTTCTTTCCACGCCGATTGCGCGTCAGAACTTGCCTCCCAAGCAGCAATCAACGAGCGCACAATCATCGGCTTTTCAACGAAACGTGATGTTTGCTGCGATTCCGTTGTTTTTGGCGCAGCCAGCACAGGAATAAAGCGCACGTTCATTGTTCCGACAAGGAACGGCTTGGGTTTTGGAACGTCGTGCTGAAATGATTCCGTGATGCTGAGTTGTTCGCTGCTGGTTGTCGTGGATATGCGCTGCGATGTTCTTTGCAAAAGCCGTACCGTGTCGGAGGCGCTCCACGCCACGATTCGCACCGTTGTATCACGCTGAAAAATCGTATCGCGGCGAATAACGGTCGTCGCCGCTTGCACCTGAGAATCAAGTTTTGATGCGGCAGCAAGCGTATTTATCCGAGCAGAAAGGCTGTCTTTTAATGTAGTTTGTGGATAAAGCGGTTTTTCTTGCTGTTCGGGAAAAACTTCTTTTGAAGGAAGAGCTTGCGGTGTGAGAAAACCCAGAATTAACGCCACGTTCAGTCGTACCGTTGGCTGCGAAAGTTGAGTACGCTCCGGCGTAACGCCACGAAAGGGCTGGAAAATCGGCTGCGCCTGAAGTTCTGCCATGAGGCGGGTCCGTCCAAGCGGTAGAGCCACGCCCAACGAAACAATCGGAGAAACAGAAAGTGGCGCAATCGCTGACGGAGCGCGAAAGGCTGAATCAATCGTGCGAAGCGGGGTAACAACAAACGAGGAACTAGGCGGCTCCAGCAGGGTATTTTGAAAACGAAACGAGGTTTGAAGAGGCAAATCAAATCTTGCTCCGGCACTCAAAAACAACACGTCGCCCAAAAACAAGCGGAGAAGCGGTGTTGCAGACACGATTTGAACTTCTGCACCAAATACATTCCGAATACGCGCCAATGTTGGTACACGCACACCCAGTGTCGGATTCCATACCGCCACAGGCAAACGCTCATCGGCAGCCACCTCAAATGATGTGCGAAGGTACTGCCCTCTGAGACCGATTTCCCATGTAGGACTGAGGCGATACGCTGCTTCCAATCCAATTTCCGGCAGAAAAAACGGCGTGTATTCGTTCAACACCACCGGAAACGGCTGCACACCTGCGATTGCAGCTAACGGCTCAAGCGGAAAACTTCTCCCGACACCACCCACAATACCAATCCGAAACGGCAGTAATGATGCGGTATTGGAAACAATACTCTGAGGAATGGCTGTACTTGTGTCTTGCGCTTTCGTCGCACCGAAAGGCACAAACATCAAGCAGCAAAGCAAGGTTTGGAGAGCTTTTGAGATTGATTGCCGGAAATTCGTCGTACTCATTCCGCAATCACCACCATTCGCGTAACGGAAAATCCACCATAGGCAAAACGAAAGAAATAGATACCACGCGGCAAAGTGCGAGGAATGGGGAGAGTAAAAGTATGTGACGCTTTTCCTCGTAAACCCTCAATAGCGGTATTGAGCGCCAAGCTAGGTACATCGCGCCCTGTGGGTGCATACAACACCAGTGATGGTATGCCCAATTCAGGCGGTGGCGGTAAATTCCCAATACTGACATCCACACGTGCTGTTGTTTGAATCGGACTCGGTGAGATATTGAGCGATAGTTCGCCCGAATTAGTGTTCACCGTGCGCAAAAGCGAATTCCACCGTGCATTGGTAACGCGAAGTAAGCCGCTTGCGGGGTCTGTAACGGGAATCGTGAAATACGGTTCGCCATTGATTGCCACACGAAAAGGATAACCCGCCAGCGCACCGTCTATCGAAATTTCCGTTATCTCTACATCGCCCAACATCACCAGCATCGGAATTCGCAAAAGAGTGTCGCCTGCTTGCCTCAAGCGCCTTCCCACGCGGAGCGTAATTACACCTTCTGTAAGATTTGGGCGTGGGTTCAGCGATTGAAACTGCTCACGACGCAACGGAAAAAGAACAGAGGGATTAAAACGAAAAAAAAAGTTGCAAGAGTCCATGATTGCTTGTGCGGCGACGGGGCTGAGATTCCGCACGATGATTGGAATAAGTATCGTGTCTCCGGCTTTGGCACTTAAATTATTCGGGATAAATGGCTCAAGGCGGTAATTCACAGGCTGCGCACGGAGATTGAGTGTTGCAAAGAGCATGAGAAAAATAAGGCACAGTGCGGCTTGCAGGCTGCTTATTGTTTGAGGATACCTGATGACGCAAGCATTATTGCCTACCAAGCGCGATATGTTCTTGCTTCCCACGCTCATTTTGTCAAGCCCAATTCTTGAAGATAGTGTTCATCGGCTGTTGCGTTCAATTTCCAATAGGGCAGCCTCGCGGATTCATGTAGTTCCGCTTGTTCGATAACGCGCCCGTTTTCGGCAAACTGAAATGCCAAAATACGGCGCGGATACTGCTTTTCGACGGTAAATTTCCATTCAAAATTTTCACCCGCAAGCGTCCATGCGGTTACGGGAACATCTGCACCGCGAAAGCGCGTCATTGCGTCGCTTTTAGAAACAGTAACTTCCGCAGCCATGAGCGCTTTATGGCTTATACGGGCGTGTTCGAGCGTGTGATAAAATTTGCGTTTTCCGGTTGCAAGCGGCTTCAGGACTTCACGCACAGCAATAAAAACATCGTCACCAAAGAGCGTTTCATCATCGGCAGCAAAGGATTCTTGCTTGTCGCCTTCGACTTCAAAATAACTCCGCGAGTGCGAAAGCATGGATTTGTCGGCTTGGCGGTTCAGTTGGTGAAAAACCATTCCGCACCATTCCTGCCCGGAGAACGTGATTTTAAGCGGTGCGGCGGGGTTGTACACGGCTTTCCCGACAGTAGTGGGCGTGAGCGGGGTAAAGACTGAAGTCATCAGTGAATACGCATAGATGCCTGTTTGGAAGCGCTTCACGTGGTTGAGTTTCAAGACGCTGGTGTAAATGCCGCTTCCGTCGGGTGCATCGGCTTTGACCTGCTTTTCGGCGTTGAACGGCTCGGAAACGAAAATCAGAACACTCGTGCAGGGACGCTCTTCGTTGTAGCGAACTTGTGTGCCTTTGTAGGTACTGATTTCCGCTTTCCCGTCGCTCCAAAACTGCCAAAATTCTGCGGGAATCTGCACGGTGTTTTTTAGCTCAGAAGCGCTTTGTGACTCGGTTTGCGGAGATTTAGCTTCACCCGTTTTTTTTGTGCAAGCAAAAGCAATGAGCGCGAAAGCAAGTATGGAGGCGATGTTGAGGAAGCGGTTCATTGGAAAGGCAGTTGAGATGTGAGTAAAGAAGCGGGATAGAGATGCAGTATTGATGCTTTGAGGTATAAGCAAAAAATACAGGGATAATCTTTTAATATCAATCGTACAAGATATTCACTTATTTTCAAAGGGTCACTACAACTCCCGACGCAAGCGTGCAGGCGGTATTCCGGCTAAATCGCGGTATTTTGCGACCGTGCGCCGAGCAATCGTAAAACCGATTTTTGCGAGTTCCTGAACGAGTTTGTCGTCGCTGAGGGGCTTGTCTTTTGGCTCTGCGGCGATAAGTTCTTTGAGTTTTTCTTTGATAACGCGGGTTGAAATTTCGGTATCGCCGTCGCCGTCATCGCCCAAAACCTCTCCGGTGCTTGCTTCTATCGGTGCAACGCCCAGAGTACCGCCTACAACCGGGTCTTTCGGCATGGGCAAGCCTTCGCTAAAGAAATAGCGCAGTTCATAGACCCCAAAGTCTGTTTGTGCATATTTGTTATTCACCACGCGGCAGACAGTCGAAATATCCACACCCGTATCTTCGGCAATATCCTTGTAAATAAGCGGTCGGACGTAGTTTTTACCGCGCAAGAAAAACTCGCGCTGGCGATAGACAATCGCCGTCATCACACGAATCATCGTGTGGCGACGCTGTTTCAGTGCCAAAATAAGAAACTTCGCGTCGTCAAATTTTTGCTTGAGAAATTTCCGTGTGTCTTTGTTCATGCGCTGGCTTTTCATGCCGCGTTGGGTGAACTCACGGACGTGATTTTTCATCTGTTCGTACATCTTGTTCACACGCACAGTCGGCACACGGGAATCATTCAGTTGAATGAGAAAATCGGACTTTTCCTCTTCAAAGGAAATGAGAAAATCAGGAATAATAGAACTTGTCGCACCGCCTGTTTCTAAGCCGCCCGGCTTAGGATTCAGCGCACGAATTGCCTTTAGCGCCTCCCGCAAATACACGTCGTTCACTTTCAATTCCCGCATAATCACTTCATAATGCTTCATGCGAAAAGCGTCGTAGGTTTTCTCCAAAACCAACTTCGCAAGTTGCTGTGCGGCATTGCGCTTAGGCAGTGCTTGTAATTGTGCCAGCAAACATTCCCGTAAATCCCGCGAACCTATGCCGGGCGGGTCTAAGGTCTGAATTTCAAAGAGCATTTCTTCAACCATGTCCAAATTCACGTGTTGAAGCAAATTTGCCGGGTTTGCAATGTGCTGTGCAGGTGCGGTTTGGGGCGCAGGTTTACGTTTGACGAGCGACAAATCCATGCTTTCAAAATCTCCGTCCTCGTCTTCATCGTCGTCCTGCTTGTAAGCGTTCATGTAATCACGCTTGTAATAGCCGTTGGTATGCGGTGCAGCGGTGAGTGCTTCCTTTTTGCGGAGGTCGTTCAGCGCATCAATTTTTTCGTTTACCGCAATCACAATTTCCGCTAAATCGCGGTACAAATAGCCCGACGGCTCAATACTCCCCAAAATTTCTTCGCTGATAATCTGCTCTTCTTCGCTCAAATTCAGCAGTCGCAGTTGGTCTTCCAAATCATCCAAGACCGAGCGGGCATCCGGCATCGGAAATCCTTCGTCGTCGTCATCGTCGCCGTTGTATTTGGCGGTGCTGCTTTCGTCTTCGATAAAATCAATCCACGTTTGTTCTTCGTCATTTACGCCCTGTTCGCGGTCGAATATTTCATAGTCATTGTCCGCGTCACCGCTTGTAGTCGGGTCTTCGGGTATATCGTTGTTGTCGGCTTCGTTTGGTGCATCTTCGGCGATAGTTTCAACGGAACTTAGTTCAGTGTCTTCCCCAAACTCGGTTTCCCCACTGCCTTCTTCAAGCATGGGGTTCATTTCCAATTCTTGCGAGATATGCTGCTCAAGTTGCAATCCCGTGAGTTGGAGGAGTTTGAGATATTGTACCTGCTGGGGAGTGAGTTTCTGCTCTAACCCCAGTTCTAAGCCCAGACCGAGACCTATCATAATTGTAATGCTTTCTCGTTATGCTGAAAAACTGTATGCACAAGGAATGACGCTTGCGGAGAGTGTACTTTTTTCAAGTACTTGAAATTTCCAGTGGTTGGAATTTTAACTACTTGAAAAACAACACCCAACAAAATGTGGAACACAATTTGCATAGCCGCACGGTCATTGCGCACCCAAAATGCGAAAAAAGTACCAGAAAGACAAGGAAAAATCACAGCATTGATATAATTGGAATGACTTTTGCTATGCAATTTTCTTTCGCAGATTTTGCTGTCGTTTGTTTGTGCGATAACTACTGATAGGCAAGACAGGGAGCGGTCTGCATGGCAGCAAACCAGCCTTCTGAATTTATGCGAAAAAATGCTATATTAGTCTGCTTTAATGTTCCTTTTTTCTCCCTCCTTCTAAGGGTAATTGTATGACTAAGCGCGTTATCCGCTCGCTATTTCCTTTGTTACTCACATTGTTACTAACATTACTCCACAATCAATACGCTCAGGCACAAGCCGCAGGAGCGCTTGTTCCATGCTTCAATACAGGGACAGGCTTTAACGGCAACACCAATGCTTTTATTCCCTTACCGACGGGAAAAATCCTCTGCGCAGGGAACTTTACCGACTATAACGGTACGCCCGTAAACCGCATCTGCCGCTTGAATGCTGATGGTTCATTGGACGCTACTTTTCTTGGCAGTATCCCGAATAATGAGATTACCAGCATGGCGGTTCTGAGCAATGGGCAAATCCTCATTGCTGGCTCATTTACTGCTCCCAAATTTGGCATTGCGCGGTTAAATGCCGATGGAAGCGTTGATGGAACGTTTAACATGGCGGGAACAGGCATCAACGGCGGACGCATACAGTCTTTTGCGGTGCAGTCCGACGGGAAGATTATTGTAGTTGGCAACCCGGGGTTTACGCAATACAACGACGGAACTCCTTATACCGTCAATTCCATAGCCCGCCTTAATCCAAACGGCTCATTGGATGCCACCTTTAATAGCGGTGCAGGGAGCGGCGTTAATGCCGCCGTCACGAAAACTATCGTCCAGCCCGACGGCAAAATTCTCGTTGCGGGAGATTTCACTACTTATAAGTCCATGCCCGTTCCGCGAGGCTTCATGCGCCTCAACAGCGATGGCGCACTCGACCCGACGTTCCTCGTCAGTGGTATCGGAACGGACAACGTTGGCTCGGTAACAGCAATACTCTTGCAAAGCGATGGTAAAATTATTCTCGGCGGTGCGTTTGTAACCTTTAGTAACGCCACTCGCAACGGCATGGCACGGTTGAATCCCGACGGAACACTCGACAACACCTTCAATCCGGCAGCTTTTGCCTCACCTGCTTCCTATCCCGAACGAATAGTGATGCTACCGGACGGAAAGTTGATGATTGGCGGCTTTTTCACCCAGTATGACGGTATAACACGCAATCGCATTGCGCGTTTGAATTCCAACGGTACACTTGACCCAAGTTTCGCGCCCATCGGAGCAAACAATCGCATCTGGGAAATAACGCTCCTTCCTGACGGAACAGCAATACTCGGTGGCTTTTCGTTTTCGTCATACAACAACGTTTCGGTTGGTCGCATCGCCCGCATCTACACCGACATTCCGCCTAGCATCAGCAGCAGCACTCCCCTCCGCAACACTCACAACAACGCCCTTTCCACGCCACTAAACCTCAATTTCACCCAAGCTATGAGCGCCGGAACAGCCTCGCAAAGCGCCTTCCGCGTCTGGGGCGGACAGTCGGGGCTGCGCAGTGGCACATACTCCGGCGGGGGAACAAGCACGATTGGCTTTACGCCCGCACAAGCCTACAAGCCGGGCGAACTTATCTCGGCAACGCTGCTGTGTGGAGCGCAGACCAGTACGGGTGCGCCTGTCAGCCCAAGTGTGATGCAGTTTCGGGCAAGGGCAATAGGTGGATCCGGTACATTCCCGGGACAGGCGCTGTTTTCACCGTTCTACTTGGGCGCAATAACAACGCCCATCGGCATTGCCACAGCAGATTTTAATAATGACGGCACTGCCGACCTTGTAACGGCGGATAATTTTGGCGCTGCACAGCGTGTTTCTGTTTTGACCAATAACGGACAAGCAAACTTTACCATAACGCCATATTCGTGTACAGGCTATAATCCCCGTGCTGTTACAACCGGAGATGTCAATAACGATGGCTGGCAGGATATTATTGCTGTTGATCAGGGCGGAACGGCTTTGATTTGGATGAATAATGGTTCCGGCAGCTTTGGAAGTGTAATTCTACGAACTACTTTGTCTGATATTGTGAGCGTTGCTGTTGCAGATATTGATGCCGACGGAGATTTAGACCTCATTGTTAGTGGGAATAGCAATGGTGTTCAAATGCTCCTGAATAACGGCTCAGGAACGTTCGGTACTGCAACAAGTATTGGCAGTGGACACACCACAACGACAGGTGACGTAGATAACGATGGTGATATTGACCTAATCTCGGCAACGGCGAGTGGTAGTGTGAATGTGTTTCTAAATAATGGTTCGGGAGCATTTACTTCAAACAACTACCTCACAGGAGGGGCAAATAACAATAATATTGCTGTTGGCGATTTGAATGGTGATGGTTATTTGGATATCGCAACGGCACATGATGCCGGAATAAGCAGTGTTGCTGTGTTACTGAATAATGGTACGGCTTCGTTTAGTGCTGCTGGTTTGCCGTTTCCTCTTTCACTTGGAGCGAATCCCCGTGCAATTGCCCTAGGCGATGTGGATGGTGATGGGGATTTGGATATTGCCACAGGAAACAGTACCTCTAATGACGTAGCGGTGCTTATCAATAACGGTGCGGCTTCCTTTACATTTGCGGTAGGCTCTCCTTATCCTGTTGGTGGTAATGCTCCTTGGGGGATAACAATGGGCGATTTTGATGGCGACGGTGATATTGATATTGCTACACCCAATAATCAGACAAACAATGTTTCTGTCATGCTCAATGCACCCGCCACGCAGCTTATTTCCACGAATCCCGTTCGCAACTCTAACACACAAACGGCGACAAACCTCACGCTTTCGTGGTCGCAGCCAATGACGACTGCAACTGCTTCTCTGCCCACGCCTGCTTCTGTGCCGCACAGTCTCTACGTTTGGGGCAATATGTCCGGCTACCGAAGCCTTCCACTTTCCGGTACACTTGGTGGAACAGCCACGCAAAGCGGTAACACGACGACGTTCACACCGAATGCTACACGTCCTTTCCGTCCGGGGGAGGAAGTATCGGTGACAGTGGTGAATGCTCAGGCTACAAGCGGTGTGCGGGCAAAGCCGACAGTGTATAGTTTTCGGGCTGGAGCAGGCAGTGGTCCCGGAACATTGTACCAAACAGCAGCAATTAGCACTGGAGTAGCAGACTTGTACTCGACTGCAGCGGCAGACGTGAATAACGATGGCAAATTGGATGCTATTATCGTTGAAAGAGGCGGACCACCGAATATGAATGTTGCTCTTGGCAATGGCGACGGTACATTCGCCGCACCTGTTTCTTACCCGCTTGGTTCTCCACAGGGGCGCTTAGTAACGACGGGTGATATGAACAATGATGGTTTGGTAGATATTATCGTTGCTAACGATGGTGGCGGACCAGGATCGGTGAAGGTATTTTTGAATAATAACGGTGCGGCAGGTACATTCTTCCCAGCAGTGAGTGTGGGCAGTGGAGCGAGTGCCAAAGCTGTTGCTGTTGCAGATTTTAATGCTGACGGGCAGTTGGATATTGCCGTTACATACTTTGGTGATACAAAAATTGATGTGTATTCCAGAGATAATCTCGGTGTTTTCTACACCTTGAGTACAATTCCCGTTGCTATCCAAACAAACTTTCTCACAAGCGGCGATTTTGATAATGATGGCGATATTGACTTGTTTGCAACGAATAATGGCGGGTTTTCTACTGTGTTTTTTAATAATGGGCAAGGTAACTTTCCAAGTAATTCGACCATCATGGGAGCAAGTATCCCCAATGAAATGATCTTCCCTGTAGACATCAACGGCGACGGTAATCTTGATATTGTCTATCACAACGGCAATATAGAGGCGCTGATAAATAACGGTTCAGGTAGTTTCAATCCCGCCACTCTGATTGCGAACGGCTTTAGCTTTATAAGTATGGCAGTGGGGAACTTCGATAATGACCCGCGTCCCGACATATTCACCAACGACAACACGAAATTTCAGGTCTTCCGTAATAACGGAAGTTTTTCGTTTTCCCCATTACCGCAGACAATTTCGGCAGGATACTACGGCGCTACAGCCCCGGAATCAATCGGCGATTTTGATAACGACGGCGATGTGGATATACTTGCCTTACGGTTTAATGGCGCAGCCAATGATTTTGTCGCGCTTCTCAAAAACGGCATCCAGCCGACGCTCACCACTCTTTCTCCGCCACGCAATGCTGTATCTGCCCCCAACGCTTCCAGCATATCCCTCACCTACTCCCAGAGTATGACGACTGCCACTGCGAGCGTCCCTGTACTCAATATCTGGGGCGGCTTTTCAGGCTACAAAACAGGCGGGACGCGCTCTGTGGCAGGCAGCACCGTAACGGCAAACGTCGGCGGCTTCCGCGCAGGCGAGCAGGTCTGGGTAACAGCAAATCCGGCACAGTCAGGTGTGGTGGGAAGCGTCGGTGTTTCTGCACGTCCGAACGTGTATGGCTTCACAGCGAAGGCGGGGGTGGGACCAGGGACATTTGTATTATCTTCTCAGCCGATTACCTCTGGTGTGCCATTTACAACCGTTTCCGGTGACATAGATGCGGACGGAGATTTAGATATAGTCGCCTGCTCTCCAAGTGGTGTAGAAATCTTGCTCAATGACGGTAAAGCTGCGTTTACGACCGCTGTAGGCTCACCGTATGCGGTAGGTACCGGACCTATTGTATTGGGAGACGTAGATAATGATGGTGATATAGATATAGTTCTTGCTATCTCTGGCCCCCCGGGACAAATCCTTGTTTTGAAAAATAACGGAAGTGGTAGTTTTACACCACAAGCTGCGATTTTTACGGGAGGTGCTTACTCCGTACCGAATTTATGCGATTTTGACGGTGATGGCGACCTTGATTTGGTAACAGCTAATAATTCCAACGATACATTCTCATGGTACACAAACGACAGTAGTGGAAATTTTACCCTTATCACCACAATTGGGACGGGTGGAACAGTACCGAATGGTTTAGCTGTCGGTGATGTCGATAATGATGGCGATATTGATGTTGTTGTTGCTAACACGGGTGTTGGCTCGAATAACCTTGCTCTCATGTTAAACACTGGTGCCTCAGGTAGTGGGCTTTTTATCCTGCAAAACATAGCGACCCCCGAAGTAACCCAGCCCTGCATCGTAGCCTTAGGTGATGTAAACAATGACGGGAGTCTTGATATTGCAACTGTTGGGCAGGCAAATCAACTGACAGTCAGGCTCAATAACGGCTTGGGAGGCTTTTCGACTGTTGCAAGCGGCGCGCCGTATTCAGTGCCTTTCCTCAATAATCCCTCATATCCACTTATGCTTGCGGATGTGGATGGCGATGGCGACCTTGATATTGGAACAACATTTTACAATGGAAGTGGGACTGTAACAGTATTATTGAATAATGGGGCAGGAAACTTTGGTGCTTCTGCTCTCGGTTCGCCATTTCCTGCGGGTTCAAATCCATATGCAATAGCCACAGGTGATATAGATGGCGATGGTGATATAGACATGGTTGTAGGAAGCCAAAACACAACACGGGTGACCGTCCTCCTCAACGCCACCCAACCCGTTCTTACATCTTTCTCCCCATCCCGCAACACGTCCAACATCCCGTCCACAACACCCGTGAGTCTGGCGTACAACCAAAGTATGACCACCGCAACTGCTTCCGTCCAGCCTTTCCGCGTCTGGGGCAGTATGCGCGGCTTCCGCTCTGGCACGTATTCGCAGCCGTCGAGCGCGGCATCGGCACAAATAACGCTTTCCCCGCCTTTGCTGCCGAATGAAGAAGTGTTTGTGAGTGTTACCAATGCACAGAACGCGAACGGCATTGCCGCCAGACCAATAAGCCTGCAATATCGCACGGGTAGCGCCTCTGCTTCGGCAACGTTTTTTGCTGCCGCCCCTGTACAAGCAGGAACGATGCTATCCTCCGTCCGGCGCTCGGTGGCGCTGGATTACAACGCCGACGGTTTTGTGGATATAGCCTTTGTGAATGGGGCGGTAAACGGCGTACAAATCATGCAGGGAAGTGCTTCGGGGGCTTTTACGCTGGGTCCGCTCGTGGGCGTTGGCGGAGGAACGCAGCCACGCTACATCGCGGTTGGAGATTTCAACAACGACGGGCGGCAGGATATGGTCGTTTCGTGCATTGGTGGCTTGGGTACGGTTGCGGTGCTGATGAACACAGGTGGCGCGTTTAATGCTTCTTCATTTACAATAAATGATGCCCGTCAAATCACCGTTGCGGACTTCAATAGCGACGGAGCGATGGATTTTGCTGTGATGCGTGCAATGGGAAGTACGAGTGTTTCCATCTACTTCGGCGCAAGTAACGGGACATTTCCCATGACGACGGTCTTGTCTCCTGCTGCTTCCAACGGCAGAGGCATAGCTGCTGCGGACTTCGATAATGACGGAAGAATAGATATTGTGAGTTTCTCGCCGAGTATTGCGAATGCGTTATATTTCCGTAATAACGGCATTTTGCCCAATGGCACTGCCACCTTCGATAATGCAGTTACGCTGGGGGCGGGTGTAAACGAAGCCCCCGAAACCGCACAAATAGGCGATTTCAACGGCGACGGCAACATGGACATAGTAACAAGTGCGCTCAATTCACCACTTTCCGCACTTTTCACAGTGTGGCTTGGAAACGGCGCAGGCGGCTTCACTGCGACCAATTACGGCACTGGCTCGGCAAACAATTTTGAACTCACCACAGGCGATTTTAACGGCGACGGGCGTTTGGATATTGCCGTAGGAAACGCACAAGACAATATCGAAATCTGGATGAATAGCGGCTCCGGAACATTCGCCCTGAGCGGTGTTGCTAATGGCGCAAAAGCTGCCTTCCCCGTAGCTGCGGATATTGACCGCGACGGCGACCTTGACCTTTTGGCGACGGATGCAGATATGCAGTTTATTCCCTTCTACAACCAAGCCGCACCAACACTCACCGCCACGCCCACACTTCTGGATTTCGGCTCCGTAACCGTTGGTCAAAGCGCTTCATTAACGGCTTCGTTCAATGGTACAAACCTTGTAAGCGGCATTATCACAGGTATTACACGTGCAACCATAACGGCATTTTCCTACGCCGTGAACATGGGTGCAAGCCAAACGCAAGGCACGGTGAGCATTCCGGGCGGTGTACCGCTTTCGCCAACGCTGAATGTGCCATTTCGCGCCACCTTCACGCCCTCCACGAGCGGCATAGTTACGACTACCGTAACTGTTACAACCGCAAGCGTAACGCCGCTTACACTCACGCTCACAGGCATCGGCGTACTGCCACGAATCCCCACGCCGCCTGTGATTACGGCACTTTCCACCAATGCACTGCTTATCGGTCTGCCTGTCAGGGTGTCGGGACTGAATTTTACCAATGTCTCCCAAGCAAGTATTGGCGGCATTCCAACGACGGTGAATGTGCTTTCGGCAACCGAGGCGAATGTGTTTTTGCCCACAGGCTTGAGTATTGGTCAAGTGGTGCTGACAAACATTGACGGAACAGCCGTGAGCCGAGATTCTGTGCGAGCGTTAGTACCGTTTTCTCCACCACCTGTGGTAACAGCAGCCGCACCGCTTCTCGCTGTGCCGGGAGAATTTTTAGTGATTACAGGAGCAAACTTTGCGACCGGCGCAACGACCGTTATTCTTGGCGCGGTGCAAGTTCCCGCCACCTTTGTTTCCACAACGCGCATGACGGTCATTCTACAAATCGGGATGCAAGGTGCAATCAGCATTCGCACACCCAACGGCTCGACTACATCGTCGTTTGTAGTGCGCGTGATTCCGCCGCCGACGATTCAAAGTATCAGCCCCACACAAGCAAGGAACGGTGAGACCTTCACGCTCTTTGGCGAAAATTATTTCAACGTGCTGTCGGTAACGGCAGCAAATATGCGCTTAGACAGCACATCGTGGGAAACGGATTCACTGCGGACGCGCCTCACGGTACGGGTTTTAGAGAATACCGCCGAAAACGGCACGATTGGCACAATTACCCTTCTCACCCGAAGCGGCATTGCGCGGTACACGCAAGCATATACCGCAACAGGCGCACCAATAGGCGTTCCTGAGCCGCGTCTCATTGCCGTGCAGCCCATTACTTCCAGCACAATTCTCCAAGGTGAAGCAATCGTCCAAGAAGGTGATGAAATCTTGCTTTCCACCGTGAACATCCCCACAGGCGCAACACTTACTTTGTCCGTAAATGGCATCACGGCGACTATTTCAAGCGTTACGCTGAGTTCGACGGGTGCGGTATTGCGTTTGCGACTGCCCGTCGGTGTTGTACAGCTTGCCCAGCAAAGCGCTTCAAACCTTGTTTTCCGTTTGCAATATGGTACACTTTCGACCAGCGCCACATTTTTTCTGCCCGTCCGCGCAGCGAATTTGCCTACATTTGCGCGATTTTCGCCAACCATCGGCGGGACGTGTTCGACGATTTCGATTACAGGGCAGAACTTCGGCATAGAGCCACGAGGGCGCGTGGTGAATGTGTTTGTGGGTGGCGCTCCGGTGCAAGCGTTCCGCGTTGTGTCGCCGACGGTGCTTCAAGCCACGCTGGGAACGGTCAGAAGCGGCATCGTTACAGTGCTTCTGAGTAGTGGCATGATGACGACGCAACTTTCCACAAGTGCTATTTTCACGTTTGATTCCACCTTCCGTTGCCTGCCTCCAATGCGACGTGAAGACTCGCTTGCGCTGGATGCGTTTTATGTGGCGACGGTTGGCTTAAATTGGACAACCTCGACGAATTGGACAAATCCTGATGTTCCGGCAGCGCTGCGTTTCGGCGTAAAAACCGACGGCGACCGCGTAACGGAAATTCGTATGCCGAACAACAACGTCAGCGGCTCTATTCCTGAGTTTGTGATGCAGAACTTACGCACCTTGCGTGTGTTGGATTTGCAGGACAACCTCGTTTCGTCAGCCCTGCCGAATGCACTTGGAGAAGCGCGGGAGATGGAAATTTTGCGGCTTGGTAATAACCGTTTCACAGGCTCCATGCCGGATTTGCGTCCGCTTCAGCGCCTCAGAGAATTGGATGTTTCGCGCAATGATATTACCGCAACGCTTGATTCGACGTGGGTTTGGGAGCGTTTGGAAATTCTGAATTTGAGCCGCAACCGCTTTGCGGGGCGCTTGACAAGCAGCATCGGGCGAATGAAACTGCTCAAAAGCCTGAATCTAAGCGGAAACCTCCTCACGGGAACACTGCCCGATGAACTTGGTTTGCTGACGGAATTACAAATGCTGAATCTTGCCAACAACCGCTTCACAGGGCGCATTCCACCTGCATTAGCAACCAGCAACAGCGTGAGAATTACGGCGGCAAAAACACTACAACTCACGGCGGCAGAAGGCTTACAAACGCTCAATGTGAGCAATAATCAACTTTCAGGGGTAATCCCATTTGAACTTGGGAATTTGACCGCTCTGCGCTCATTGTCGCTGGATAACAACGCTTTTTCAGGTGCTGTTCCCCAAGAAGTAACGCGCTTGCAACGCCTGACGACGCTTGGTTTGTCGGGGAATCGTTTGCAGGATGTTCCGCCGCTAACCAGTATCGTGCGCCTAGACACGGTGCGGCTTGCGGGGAATGTGCTGGAATTTGGCGTATTGGAAAAGCAAGCAACAATGCGGCTTTTGGTGAATACTTCGCAGGCATCACCTCAGCAAATTCCGCAATCGCCCAAGTTCACCTATTCCGACCAGAAGCCCGTATTGCGTATTGCCGGCGCAGACGTAACAGTAGCAACGATTGATGCCTCCTTCCAATTCCGCATCAATACAAGCGGCGCGAGGAATCGTTACGAATGGCGGAAAGACTCAGGAGACACGACAATTATCGTGCAAGCCGCTTCCACACTTGCGACGTTCACTATTCCCGTCGTAGCGCCGAGTGATAGCGGCGTTTACAGGTGCGTTGTCACAAACACCATGTTTCCTGACCTTGTGCTGACAAGCGCGACAGTGCGATTGACCACCGTTCAGCCCACTTCGCCGCCGGAAGAGTCTCTCCGCCTCATTGCTCCGATAATCGGCGCAGAGGATGTTTCGCCTGTGCCGACGTTTGTGTGGTCGAGTGTGCGCGGGGCGCGGCAGTACCGTTTGGAGGTTTCCGGCTCGGCTAATTTTACAACGCTGTTGGCAAGCGCTATTGTCCCGCAAAGCTCACAAACACTTGCTTCGGGGCAGGTGGAATTTTCGGCGGCGAGGATGACGGGATTCCCACTTGCGTCTTCTGCGCGAGTATTCTGGCGGGTTCGGGCGGAAAACGCTCGTGGATTGGGCGCGGCTGCCGTCGGTGATTTTACGACGGCTTCGGGCGACGCTCTGGTAAGTGCGGAGCGGCTGGATTTCGGTCGTGTGCCGCGTGGTGATACGGCGTTGCGGTTGATTCGTTTACGGAACATCAGTGCTGAAGCACTTCGCATCGAATCCTGTGCGCCGGACAACGCTGCTTTCCGCACACCGCTTCAAAACGCATTTGTGCTGGCGGCAGGGCGCGATACCCTGCTTCGTGCGGAGTTCCGCCCAACGGCACTGACAGATTATCAAGCAGCGTTAGCCATCCAATTCCGCATTGTTGATGCAAACGGAACGCAGGGCGCAATGCAATCGCAAACCTTACGCGACCGCTTGCGTGGGCGCGGCGGCGCACTGAAACTTGTTGTGCCGAATTTTGACACGGTGTCTGTGCGTGAAACCCGCATCGGTGCTGCATTGCTTATCAATGTCGGTGACAGAGATGCGGAAATCAACAGCGTTTCGCTTTTCCGCCGTAATCAGGGATTTGACTTGCGTTCTGCCGATATTCAACGAGCAACCATGCGCGTTGGCGACACGCTGCCCGTTATTATCGGTTTCCGCGCTGTGCAGGCAGGGCTGGTGTGGCGGGATTCTTTGCGGGTGCAAACGACGGTGGAAAATATCGCTGCCGAAATGCAAGCTGTCTCGAAGCCACGTTCACCAAACACCGTTCCAGTGCAGATTAGTGTTCGCGCAACAAGGAATAATCTGCCTCCGGGGGCAACAACGACGCTGGAAGTCTATGTCACAGCGTTAGAAGGTTTTTCCCTCGATAGTGTGTTCAAAGCCGCTCTGCCCTTTGTGCAGACCACGTTGCGTGTGAATCGCAACGTTCTCACTGTTGCCCCCAATGAAGCATCGGTGCGAGTTCGGCAGCAAAGCGGCAATGCAATACAAAGTATTATTTTGCCGCGTACCGCATGGAATGGACGTTCTGCGGTTCTTGCACAGGTGCAGTGTGTGGTTGTGGCGGGGAATACGGATTCCACGCAGTTGCAAATCGAACAGGCAGAATGGGGCGACGGGAATGTACTGATTGACACTCTTACGGAATCATCTTTCAAAGCGCAAGTTTCCCGTGCAGGCGGGAAGCGGCTTATTTCCTCGGCTACGGGTTCGTTCTTGTCGGCAGTTGCTCCCAATCCCGCAAACACCGAAATTGACCTCCGATACACGCTTGCTGACGGCGGTTTTGTGAATATCGTGTTGCTGGATGTGCGTGGAAACGCGGTTTTATCGGCACTGAGCGAAGTTCAAAGCGCCGGAGCGCATACGCTTCGCGTGAAAACGGCGTGGCTTCCGAGCGGCACTTACACCGTGCAGCTTCGCAAAGGTGATGAAATCTTGATACAGCAGGTTCAGATTGTGCGGTAGTTTCGGTTTTTTGAAGTAATTTACGTGATGTCGCTGTTGTTCAGAACAGAGATATTATGCTTCTTCCACCGTATTCCTCACCCGTGATGAGTTATCGTCTTCGCCTTTGCATAGTGCTTTGTTGTTATTTCTCCGTTGCGTCGCTTTTCGCACAAACCGCACCCAAACGTGAGTTTCGCGGTGTGTGGATGTCGAGTGTGTTCAATTTGGATTTTCCTCCGCGCTCCGGCGATTCTCCCGAAGCGCAGCGGAGCGAATTTGTGCGTATTCTGGATTTGCATAAACAAATGGGCATCAATGCCGTCTTTGTGCAGGTGCGCCCGTCGAGCGATGCACTCTACGCAAGCAGGATTGAGCCTTGGTCGCAGTGGCTCACGGGAGCGCAAGGTCGAGCGCCGTCGCCGCTTTGGGACCCGCTTCAATTCATGGTCGAAGAAGCGCACAAGCGCGGAATGGAACTTCATGCGTGGTTTAATCCCTTTCGGTCGGTGGTTT
Organism: Candidatus Kapaibacterium sp.; assembly: GCA_025455065.1. GTDB lineage: Bacteria > Bacteroidota > Ignavibacteria > Kapaibacteriales > UBA4661 > PH2015. The sequence goes on from JALONG010000012.1 coordinate 61,208, forward strand.
CGTCGTCCTCCAGCGTTGCGGAATCGCACATTTCTCGCCGCCAGCCCGCATGGCATCTTGCCTACACAAGTCCTTTCCGCCTCTTGAATCCGGGGCTACCCGAAGTGCGCGATTACGTGCTGACGGTGATTATGGATGTTCTAAGGCGCTACGACATTGACGGAGTGCATTTCGACGATTATTTTTATCCCTACGAAGGCACGACAAACCAAGATGCAGAGACATTTCGCCAACATTCACGCGGCATCGGGAACATCGCCGATTGGCGGCGCGATAACGTGAATATCTTCGTCAAAGCTGTTTCCGATAGTATTCGTGCGGTGAAGCCGTTTGTGAAATTCGGTATCAGCCCTTTCGGAATTTGGCGGAGTGGCACACCAAGCGGCACAAGCGGCTTGGATGCTTATTCGGTCATTTATTGCGACGCGCTGGCGTGGTTACAAGCGCGGACAGTGGATTATATCGTGCCGCAACTCTATTGGAAATTTGGCGGCGGACAAGATTTTGCGCGGCTTATGCCTTGGTGGAATGCGCAAACGCGACAAGCCGGAAGGCAGATGTATTCAGGGCTGGGAGCATATCGGCTGACTGAAGCGGCATGGACGGCAAGCGATATTACGCGGCAGGTGGATTTCAACCGCACACAACAAGGCGACGGCGTGATGTTTTTCAGTTCCAATGCGCTTACGCGGGATTTGCAGGGACTTCGCACAGCGCTGAGAGATAGCGCCATGAGAACACAGGCGCTTCCGCCCGTTATGGCGTGGAAAGATTCTGTTGCGCCGAATCCGGTGAGGAATCTTCGCGCAAGAGAAATTTCGCCGCGTGGTGTGCGAATCTCGTGGGACGCGCCCACAAGCGCCCGTGACGGCGATACGGCAGTGAAATACGTTGTTTACCGTTTCCCCGATACAGAGCAGGTCAATATCGCCAATGCCGCGTCAATCTTTGCCGTTACGCCACTGACGATACTCACCGACACGATGCCGCCTTTTCGCACGATTCCCGGCGCTGTGCGCTACGCCGTTACCGCGCTTGACCGTTTGAGTAATGAAAGTGAGCCTGTGCAGGTTGTTTACGGTACAACAAGTATTTCCTCTGGGAACCTCTTCCATACTGCTTTACAGAGTATCACCCCCAACCCCGCACAAACACAGGCAACTGTCAATTTTTCGCTGGAACGCCCCGCAATGGTGAATGTGGTCATCGTGGACAATCTTGGGCGCACAGTCGCTGTGCCGCTTCAAGAGCAGCGCAGCGCCGGAGAGCATCATCTGGATATTCAGACGGAAGGCTTTGCAAGCGGGGTATATGCTGTGCAGATGCGGGTGGGGACGGTAGTATTGACGCGGCTTTTGGTGGTGCAGAAGTGAGTTTTTTTTAGTGAAATTTGGAAACCCGTTCTTTGTGGAAACCCGTTCTATCGCTCGGAAGCGATAGGACGGCGTGCGATGTATCTTTCAGGCAAATTCCTCTGCTTCTTTGTACACCTGTGGTGTGGTCAGTGCCTTGTATAGTATATCGGCAAGGGATTCCAAGGCTTGTTCCCATGCGGTGTTTTGCATATAGAGAAATAAACCGTCGTTGCGGTGTTGGTAAATCCAACTTGCAATAATGCGGATTTCGTCAATTTCTTCTTTGCCTGCGTGGGAAGGCGCACTCATGCTTTCGCCATAGACATCCCGCAAAGCCCGCTCCAGTTCTTTCATTGGGAGCTTTTTTCCCACCAAACGCTGAAATTTCAAGCGCCCGTGTCGAATAAAAAACACCTCGACTTTTTTGTCATATTCTTCGGTCGGAATCACGATTATCACATTATTGTCGTTGATTGAGGATGAAATCTGGCGTTGCCGAAAGAAAATTCGTTCTAATTCCTTCATCCGATTGCGGAGCAGCGCCGCTTCCTCGAACTCCAAACGCTCGGAACTCTCTTGCATAGCCGTTTTCAGCGCAGCCACAATGCCGATACGCTCTCCGCTCAGGAATTTCCGCACGGTGTCGGTCTCGCGCTCATATTCTTCGCGGGATTGCAAAAGCGCACAAGGCGCATGGCAGCGTTTGATTTGGTAATAAAAACACGGCGTAAAGTCGTCGCTCGGCGTGAAAGGTTCGTTGCATTTGCGCAAGAAAAATGTGCGGTTGATAATATCCACAACCGCTTCAGCAGAGCCGCGTGAGCCGAAGGGACCGAAATACTCCGCACCGTCGTCCTCAATTTCAAACCGAATGTCGAGCCGCTTAAAATCTGCATCGGACGTAGAAAAACCATGCGCAGGCGCACCCAAACGTAAAAAGGGATACCGCCGATATTTTTTGATAAGCGTGTTGTACTGCGGTTTGTGGGTTTTTATTTCTTTTGATTCCAGCAATAACGCCGATAATTCCGTTCCTGTCGTCTGCCACTGAATATCACGCACTTGGCGCACGAGGTCTTTGATTTTTCCCGTGTGCTGTGCCGACGGCAGAAAGTACGAATTGACGCGATTTTTGAGCGATTTTGCTTTACCGATGTAGAGAATATTGTCGTGTAAATCACGAAAAAAATACACACCCGGTTCATCCGGCAACAAACGCAACTGCTCTTGCAGCGCTTGAATAGATTTCGGAATTTTCTTGAAATTGTCGAGGCGCTTGTTTTGGAAGGTTAAAAGTTCATCCAGCGTTTGCACGTTAAATTGCTCTTGCAGCAAATCCAGCATCCGAATGAGTGTTTGTGCGGTTGCAAAGGCATCACCGTGTGCGCGGTGTCGGTTGGCAATGGAAATATCGAAATATCCGGCAAGAGCGCCCAGATTAAGTTTTGTGCGTTTTGGAAAAAGGCGTTTTGCGAGTTTGTAGGTGCAAAGGCGCGGTAATTCTCGCACGGCGAGGTTTTCACGGGTGAAGGTATTCCACACAAACGACCAATCAAACGCCACATTATGCGCCACAAACACTGCATAAGGCTGCGCGAACAAGGGGCGCAAACGCCGCATCACATCAGGTGTTTCGGGCGCACTATACACCATGCCGTTGGAGATACCCGTGATTTGGGAGACCATTGTGGGAATATGCTGGTGGGGATTGACAAGCGACGAAAATTCTTCGATAATTTCCCCGTCACGCACGACAATACACGCGATTTCGGTGATGCGATTGTCTTTGCCGCTTGGTCCGGTGGTTTCAACATCAACAACGAGGAAGGGAACTTCGGAGAGGTGAATATCGTGAAAGTCGGCGGGTGTGTCCATTGTGGGAGTGGCTATGTTCAATTCGTAACTGTTGAGGTCTTGCGTAATGGGAACGCGGATTATGAGGATTATGAGGATTAGAAAGATTATGAGGATTGTATTGCAGAAATTATTACCAAGCAGCGATGGAACCTTGCCGTACAGCATCCTCAACATCCTCAACATCCTCTTCATCCTCAGAATCCGCGTTCCTCTCTTTTTAACAAACAGTGCATTTGTTCTCTCAATTCAACGCCAGATTCGCCTCTGCAACAGGCTTATTAACAAGCGGCAAGCGCACCGTAAAGACCGAACCCTCATTCTGGCGTGTTTCAACGGAAATCGTGCCTTTATGCGCTTCGACAAACTCTTTCACAATCGAAAGCCCAACGCCGGTGCCGGAAATGGTGGTGGTATTGGAGGCGCGGAAAAACGGCGTGAACAGTTTTTCCATATCTTTTTCCGGTATGCCGATGCCTTTGTCGGCAACGCTCATCACAAACCAGCCGTCTTCACAATACGCATTAACCGACACGGGCGCATCTTTGGCAGAATACTTAATCGCATTTGCCAACAAATTGCGCACGACATAGCGCAGGAGTTTAATATCGGCGTTGAGATAGCCTTCGGGAACGCTGATAGTGCGATGAATACGGGAACGCGACGTTGCCGAAGCGATAAATTCCATTTCGACGCTGAGTTGCTTGATAAAATCACCAAGTTCCATGATTGTAGGTTTGAAGCGCCCGACAACAGATTGCGATTCGCTTTGCGCAAGGAAATCGTTCATCAAATCCGTCAATTCGTTAATGCGCACACGAATTTTGTGCAGTTCTTCCACCCGCTGATTCGCTGGCATACGGTCGAAATAGCGCGTCAGCAAATCCACCGAAAGCAGCATCCCCGCAAGCGGTGTGCGGAACTCATGCGAAACCGTCGAAACGAAGCGGGTTTTGAGTTCATTGACTTGGCGTTCTTTGTCGAGAGAAAGTTGTAACTGCACTTCGGATTGCTTTTTCTCATCAATATCCATAAGCGCTTGAATAATAATAATTTCTCCCGAATCTAGGTGTAATTTTGTGGTATAGTCATCAAACCAACGATATTCCGGCTCAAGGCGGGGTTTCGTGTCTTTTACGACTTGCAAACGGTAAGTGCGGCGCAGCAGCACATCAGCATCATTCATCACCCATGCGCTCCAGGCTTCATCGGCTTGTGTACGGTCGCTTTCGTGAATTGGCAGACGAATTCCGTCGCTATTTTGCATTTCGGCAAACATTTCCATCGAAAAGCCTGTCAGATTAACAAACTCGCCGTTCACAAACTCCACGTGCAAGCCGCGCTCACCACTGACACTTTGGATAATTCCCACCGGCAAGCCCTGAATAAGCGCCCTGTAACGCTGTTCGCTAATGCGTAAGCGGTTTTCCGCCTCTTTTTGCGAGGAAATATCCACTGTGGAGCAGACCACCTCACGCACACGCCCGTCTTCGATAATAGGTACGAGAAAGTTCAGATATATTGCGCCATAGAGTTCCGATTCAAAGCGCACGGTTTTTCCCTGAAACGCCGAATCGAAGTGCTTTTGGTAGAGCGCTTGCATTTTCCGCCCGAAAATATCAGTCAGCGATTTCCCGCGAATCGTCTCGGTATCAAGCCCGAAGGTAGAAGCAATGCGCCCTTCAAAGAGTGAAACCAAATACTCACCGTTTTCGCTTTTGTAAGCGCGAATCACCAAGTTTTGCAAATTGCGCACTGTTTCGCGGAAATCCTCGCGGAGCGCCGTTTCAAGCGCTGCACGGGCTTTGTCGCGTTCTATTTCACGGCGTTGGAGTTGGTCTAAAAGCCCGTTAAAACCTGTGGTCAGTTCTCCGATTTCATCATCGCCGCCTTTGCGTTCAAAGCGTTCCGAAAAATCGCTCGTTGCCGACAAATGCTGCATGAATCCCGCTAAGGACAAAATTCGCCCCGAAATAAGGCGCTGAAGCCAAAGCGCCAGAACGAGTGAAGCAAGCGTTATAGCCAATCCTACGCCCGTCATGGTAATGCTGTAAGAGCGAATACGCGCGTCAAGTTCCAGCGTGGAAACCCGCAACAAAATCGTACCTTCGAGTTCATTTTTCCCGATAATGCGCCGATACATCACAAGTTCATCACCGCGAAATTCAGAAAAACCGTGTGTTGTCGTGTCAAACACAATCGCCTCCGAAAGCGTTCCTTCGCGGTTGATATTCGTGCGCTGGTTGGGGCGGATATACTCGGCAAAAAGTTTGTTTTCTTTGTCGTAAATGCAGGCATAGCGCACCGTTGCTATTGCGGAAAGCCTGCTGAGTGCTTCTGTGGCATCGGGTTGATTCTGAAAAGCAAGCGCACCGATGTTATTATCCCCGATGACCTGCGCCAAAACGCCTGTATTCCGCACCATATCTCGCTTCAAAGCACGAACATTCGCAATGCTCACCAGCGTAAAGCCGATAGCAAGAGCGGACATCGTGCAAAGAAGAATGATACCGAGCAGTTTTGCGCGTATAGACAAATTGGCAAGCCATCTCATGCGTGATACTCCCAAGGGGGATTGTGCGTGTGGAACGAGTGTTTGTGCGGGTTTACGGGCAAATTATTCTTTCGCTTTGGAATACTGCCGCCCGTGCCGAAGTAATTGCGAACTGCACCGAAGTTTTCCGGCAGCGATTTCATCGCTGTTATATTCAAAACGAACTTTTGCGTTGTCAATATAAAAATTCATCATACCGCCGCGCAACAAAAAATCACTATCAATGCCGATTGTCAAAATACTTTTGCCTTTAGTCTTTGTGAGAATCTGCGGCAAACGGCTGTTTTCGGATTGCGCAACAAAAACCACCTGACACCGTGCAACCTCGTCCAGCGACGTTATTCGCCGCGTTTCTATTGCCTGACCGCTTGCCAATCGCTTTTGACGAACAATATCCGCAAAAAAATTCTCCACACGGCTTGACCCCACAAAGCCCACAACAAAGGATTCATGCGGGCTGGGAAACTCGATAAACTCCAAAAATTTCCAAATAAATGCTGCGATAATTTTTTCTTCTTCCGCTTGAATTTGCTGCGTTCCGAGCGTCAATGCCCCTACGTGCGTATCGGACGCAGAAGCAGCATACCAAGCCACATTCAGGCTTAGTACCGCAGCAAAAATGATGCTGCAAACACGATATAGTCGGCGGTGAAGAAGCATTATTTTTTCGATGCTTTTGTCTTGGGTTTGGTTTCTTTGGGCTTGGTTACTTTGGGCTTGGTTACTTTGGGCTTGGTTGCTTGGGACTTGGTTGTTTGGGGCTTGGTTGCTTGAGATTTGGTTGCTTTTATTGCTGTTTTTGTTGCTGTTTTTGTTGCTGCTTTGGTTGTTGTTTTTTTCGTTGTTTTGGTTGTTGATGTCTTGTCGGCGTTTGAGGCTTGTTCGGGCTCTTCAGCGAGACTGAATGCGGTTTTCGGGGAATATGCCCGTTGCAAAATACTCGTGCCGTTGGCTTTCAAAAGTGCTGCATCGCGGTCTAATTCTTCCTGCAAATACCGCCCTGTAAAACTGCCTGTGACTGTGCGGTCTTTGGCAACATTTTCCGGCGTACCCTCAGCAATGATGCGCCCTCCGTGTTTTCCGCCTTCGGGACCCAAGTCAATAAGCCAATCGGCGGTTTTTATCACGTCTAAATTATGCTCAATCACTACCACTGTATTTTTCTTCTCGACAAGTTTATGCAGAAGTTCCAGCAAAATGTTCACATCCTCGAAATGTAGTCCCGTTGTGGGTTCGTCGAGGATATAGAGCGTTTTTCCGGTAGAAATTTTCGCTAATTCGGTTGCTAATTTCACGCGCTGCGCTTCGCCGCCGGAGAGCGTCGTTGCTTGCTGCCCAAGGTGAATATACCCCAAACCTACTTCTTGCAACGTGTTGATTTGACGCGCAATTTTGGGAATATCGCGGAAAAATTCCACCGCTTCATCCACCGTCATTTCCAGCACATCCGCAATAGACTTGCCTTTGTACTTGACTTGCAGAGTTTCGGCGTTGTAGCGTTTGCCGTTGCAAACATCGCAGGGGACATACACATCCGGCAGAAAGTTCATTTCGATTTTTTTTACGCCATCGCCCTCACAGGCTTCGCAGCGACCGCCGCCTCTGGTTGCATCCACGTTAAAAGAAAAACGTCCGGGTTTGTAGCCGCGAATATTCGCTTCGGGAAGTTGGGCAAAGAGGTCGCGGACAAGCGTAAACAAGCCCGTGTAGGTGGCAGGATTGGAGCGCGGAGTGCGCCCAATCGGGGACTGGTCAATTTCAATTACCTTGTCAATATGCTCCAAACCCTTGATTCCACCGTATTGCAACGGCGCAACAAGGGAATCGTAAAAATGCCGTGACAAAATCGGATAAAGCGTATCATTGACAAGCGAAGATTTGCCGCTTCCGCTCATGCCCGTTATACACGTAAAGGTTTCAAGCGGTATGCGGAGCGTTACGTCTTGCAAATTATTCCCCGTCGCATTTTCCAAGACCAATTCTTTGCCGCTTCCTTCGCGGCGCGGACGGTCGCTGGGAATAATTCTTCGCCCCGCAAGGTAATCCGCCGTGAGTGAGCCTTCTTGCTTTTTCAATTCGGCTGCCGTTCCGGCAAACATCATTTCGCCGCCGTGAACGCCGGCGCGTGGTCCCAAATCAATCACATAATCGGCTTCTTCAATCATTTCGCGGTCGTGTTCCACTACAATCACCGTATTGCCCAAATCGCGCAAACGCTTGAGCGAACCGATAAGTTTACGATTGTCGTGCTGATGCAGACCGATGCTCGGCTCATCCAGCACGTACATCACGCCCGTCAGTTGCGAACCAATTTGCGATGCCAAGCGAATACGCTGCCCCTCGCCGCCCGAAAGCGTCCTTGCGGCGCGGCTGAGAGTGAGATACTGCAAACCGACTTCTTCCAAAAATGCTAAACGCGAAGTGATTTCCCGCAAAATAAGCCGTGCTATCGTTTCTTCGCGCTCGGTCAGGTGCAATCCGCGAAAGTGCATCAATGCTTCGCTCACAGCCATTTCGCCCACCTCAGCAATCGTTTTTCCGCCAATGCGCACATTCAAACTTTCAGGTTTTAAGCGCCCTCCACCGCAGGTGTGGCAAGGAACGGAGGACATATACTGCTCAATCGTAGCACGAATCGCTGTCGAAGAGGTCTTGTCGTATTGGTCTTGTAAATTCGCCACAATGCCCGAAAAACGCTGGCGGTAGGTGGTTGTGCGCCCGCTTGAAAAGGTGTAATTCACGGCAAAAAGTTCCGTTCCCGCGCCGTACATCAGCAATTTTATCTGCTCCGATGTAAGTTTCCCGACGGGCGTGGAAAGTTTAATGGAATACTCTTTGCAGACCGCCTCGACTTGCCGCCAAAGCCACGTATCGCGCTGCTTTCCGAGCGGTGCAATGCCGCCGTCCTCAAGCGTGATTGATTTGTCGGTGATAAACAAATCCGTGTTAAAATCACGAATTTCACCCAAACCCTGACACGCCGGACACGCACCAAATGGCGAGTTGAAGGAAAACGCATTGGGCGCGGGAAGTTCGTAGGAACGCTGGCATTTGGGGCAGGCGTTGGATTCGCTGTAAAAAAGTTCGCGCCGCACCGGAAGCCCGATAACGCCCGTCTTTCCTTCTTCTGCGGGTGCTGTTTCTTCGGTTAAAACCGTCAAAACACCTTCACCCATTTTCATTGCCAAGGTGCAGGATTCGCGCAAACGCTGTTCTTGGTCGGGAGCAATGGCGATGCGGTCTATCACGACTTCAATCGTGTGAATTTGGTAGCGCTGAAGTTGCATTCCGTCGGTGATTTCCTGCAAACGCCCATCCACACGAACCCTTGTAAAACCTTGCTTGCGGAGCTGTTCAAACTGCTCGCGGTAATGCCCTTTGCGTCCGCGCACAATGGGCGCGAGGATATAAATTTTCGTGCCGTCGCCCAAAGCTAAGATATTTTCAACGATTTGGTCAAACGATTGCTTTTTAACGGGCATATCGGGATGATCCACACAATACTGCACACCGATTTTCGAGTACAGAAGCCGCACGTAATCATACACTTCCGTCACTGTGCCGACGGTGGAACGAGGATTCGAGCCGACGGTCTTTTGTTCAATCGAAATCGCCGGAGACAAGCCGTCTATCGCATCCACTTCGGGCTTTTCCATCATGCCCAAAAACTGCCGTGCGTAGGGCGAAAGCGATTCCACGTAGCGGCGCTGCCCTTCGGCATAAATCGTGTCAAAGGCAAGCGAGGATTTACCTGAACCCGACAAACCCGTCATCACGACAAGCTGTTCGCGGGGAATATCCACGCTGACATTTTTGAGATTATGCTCTTTTGCGCCACGCACAATAACGTGCGTAAATTCGCCTGCAAGCGCTGTGTCGTCAAGTTCGGCGTATAGTTCTTCGGTCATGGTATGGTGAAACGGTGTGTCCATTGGATTTCAAAAGTTCGCGTGTATTGGAGTTTGCTGTACGGATGCTTTTGCGTAAATTGTGGCTATGAATAGCGCAAAAAGAATTTGGTAAAAAGCGGTAAAGAATCTAAGTGGCATAGACATTTTTGTTTGTGCGAAGTAAGTCGTAATCAGCATTAAATCACGCACAGACAAAAATGTCTGTGCCACTGATAATTCCTATCAACATTTTGATTATTGAGCTTAATTCTTCAGGCAGCTATTGCCTCGCGTTCCACACATTCAAGCGATTTTCCTGCATTTTGCCCGTAACATAGCAAGATGCCAAAATTTCGGCATTTCATCAACAAGGAAATAACATTTTGTGAATTTTTTATGATGCAACGTTTGTTGAACAATCTTCGGTTTAAGCTGCTTCAAGCGCGTGGTTTGACCGAACTTCCCGTATTACCGTCCACCGTAGCACCATCGTCGCGCACACTGGATGAACGCGAGATGTATCCGCATTTGTTCCCCAATTACCACCCCGAACCTGTGCCGGAAATTACGGTCGGGTCTATCATTCTCTGGGTGTTGCTGAAATTGGCGGTGCTTATTCCAGCAATGTGGTTTTTGATGGAGCGCTACAAATGGCATCAATACTGGTTTGCAGCGCTTGGCATTTTGTGGCTTGTGGTTGTTTATCCTGCGTTTATGCAATACCAGCAATTCAAAGCACAAACACACGTTTTGGAGAAAAATGCGCTGTGCGCTAAATGCCGCCATTTCGACGAAACCGGACATTTTTGCAAACTCTTGGATGAACACGTCAGCGTCCAGCACACGCCCTGCGGCGGTGAACGCTGGGAAGCGCGTCAATCCTTCGGTTCAGATGACGATGAGACGTTTTCGTGATTGTTTTCATGATTGTTTTCATGTTTTTTCGAGAATAATTGCCCACGAATTGCACAAATCCTCACGAATAAACAACATTCTGAACACTTTTTGATTCAAAATAGTATAAGATTCGTCTCAATTCGTGCGATTCGCGGATAAATTGTTGTAAAACCTGACCAATGACCTTTCTCTTTCATTTCCACCAACCCCCATGACCAACAACAACGACGAATACTATAATCATCCTGAGCGCGTCGGCTTTGGAAAGCGCTTTCTTGCTACGCTCTTGGACAATATGATTGTGGCAATTATCGCTACAACACTTGTCTTTACCGTCGGCACGAAACTTTTGGAAGTGCTGCACTTAGACGATGAAACCGAGTTTAGCATTTTCAGCGACAACGAAGCGGACGACGAAGCGGAAGAATTTCTGCAATCGCTGAACATTAATCCGAATATGCTTTTTGCGCTCACGATGCTCAGTAATCTCACAACGCTGCTTTACAGCATGAGCGAGCTTTTCACCAATGCTTCGCCCGGCAAGCGCATTATGGGGATTGCTATTGGCAGCGATATGGGCGAACCAGCTTCCAAAGCATTACTGGCGCGGCGGTGGGCGCTGCGCTATGGCTCATATTTGCTTGCACTTTTTGCTCTAACAGCCACGCTCGGATCGATTCTCAGTTTTCTGGTAACGTGCGGGTTTCTCCTTGCGCTGGGCGCACAGCGTCAAGCGTTGCACGATATGGCGGTTCATTCGGCAGTGTATTACCGGGAAGATATTGCAGCATCCTAAATTTTCGCCTCATGCCCAACCGACGCACATTTTTGCGGCAATTAGCCGCCTCCGGTCTTACGTTGCCGACTTTCTACCACACGCTTCAGGCGCAAACAGACGGTCTGCGCTACCGTGCGGCAGCGAAAAATATGTTTTACGGCGCTGCTACTTCCGAAGACCGCTTGCGGACTGATGCGGCGTACCGTCAAGCAATGATTCGTGAATGTGGGATTATCACGCCCGAATATGAAATGAAGTGGGATAGGATGCGGCCTTCCGCCACAACGTATAATTTTGTTGATTCGGATTACATCGTCAATTTCGCCCGTCAAAACGGAATGCTCGTGCATGGGCATACGCTCTGCTGGCATAGAGCGCTTCCGAGCTGGTTTTTCGGCACGGTGAACCGCTCCAATGCCGAACAATTCTTGCGCGACCACATTCAAGCCGTCGTGGGCAGATACAGAGGGCAGATACACTCGTGGGATGTGGTAAACGAAGTGATTGAAACGCAAGACAACACGTTCAATAAACTGCGTAACAGCCTGTGGTATCAGTATTTGGGCGAAAATTACGTGGACATTGCCTTTCGCGCAGCCGCGCAGACAGACCCTTCGGCGCTTTTGGTCTATAACGAATACGGTGTGGAATTTGACGACAACGCGAGGCGTGATGCGATATTGGGCTTACTCCAACGCCTCAAAGCACGGCGCGTACCTATTCACGCTCTCGGCATACAAGGGCATTTGCGCACGGCAGATTCTGCAAAATTTAATGCCAACACAGCCGCCTTTCGCAAGTTTTTAAGCGACGTTGCGGCACTTGGCTTGAAAATTATCATTACCGAATTTGATACGGATGACCGCTCACTCCCCACAAACACGCAACAGCGCGATGACGGCGTAGGGCGACTCTACGGTGATTTTTGTTCGGTTGTGATGAATAATCCGGCTGTCATCGGCTTCATTACTTGGGGTTTGACGGATAAATATACCGAACTCAATACCTCCGCACCACGCCCTGACCGCCTGCCGCAGCGCCCACTGCCGCTAGATTTGGCAATGCAACGCAAAAGTGCGTGGTATGCACTTGAATGGTGGTTCAATAACACATCTGCCAGACCTCGTACCGTTACAAGTGTTACCGCCGAAGCCTTACAACAAGCGCCCCTTGATAATGTGCGTTGTGCGCCGAATCCGGTTTCGTCATGGCTGGATATACAATTTCGTCTGGAAGGTTCATCACAACTGAGTGTCAGCATTATTGATTCACGTGGCAGAGTCATTGCGACGCTTGCAAATGAGGTCTTTCAAAGTGGAGAGCATCATATTCGCTGGGACGCACAAGAGTCTGTAAACGGATTGTATTGGTGTTCGCTGAAATCGTTGCAGGGACAAACAGCAATTCCTGTTGTTGTGGCACGATAAAGAAAAGTATGAATAATAAAGCATGAAGTATAAAACAGGCTTGACGCTTGATATAGTGCGGATTGTGGAGCATTACACCAACATTACGGCTTTGGCAAAAATACTTGCACTATCGTTCCCACGTTTGGTGTACTGCTTATGGTGAGACTTCCGCCATGCAGTTCCACGATGCGCTTCGTGATTTCCAGCCCCAAACCTTGTCCCTGCTGCTCATGGCGGTCACGGTCAAATTGCATATACGCACCGATATTCGCAATCTGCTCAGGTTTCATGCCGCGCCCTTCGTCTTGAATCGAAATCACGTAAAAATCACCTCGCTGCTCACCAGCGAGTGTAATTGTTGATTTAGGCATGGAAAATTTACACGCATTACTCATCAGTTCGGCGATAATTTTCCGCAAATAGGCATCGGAAATGCGCAAATCAGCCGGAGCAAGGTTCATCACAACACGATGCAAATTCCCGAAGCCCATCGCTTGATGTTTGGCGGTTTCCTGCATAATTGCCTCTGCACCGGGTAGGATAAACGAAGCGAGTTCCTCGTTTACTCCTGCTTGTCCCGCCATAATTTCCAACCGTGCCAGATAAATAAAATTCTCCACCAAAGCACTAAGGCGGTGTCCCGACGAGACAATCGTTGAAATCATCTCCATTGCTTGTTCGCGGGTGAGACGGTCATAATCGCCTGCCAAAAGCTCGCCAAAAACGATAATTGAACTGAGCGGAGTACGGAACTCGTGCGGAAGCCGCATAGCGATACTGCGGCGAAGCTGCTCCAATTGCTGCGAGGACTGCTGAACGATTTTTTCGCGCTGTGTGATACGCACTTCGATACAACGCAGTAAATCTTCCGTTGAAAAGGGTTTTGTGAGGTAATCGTCAGCACCAAGTTTCATTCCGTGCCTGATTTCATCGGGGTCGCGGCGGGCGGAAAGAAGCAGCACGGGAATAGTCGCTGTGGCGGCATGGTTGCGGAGTTCGAGCAGCACTTCGTAGCCGCTCATTCCGGGCATCATCACATCACAAAGGACAATGTCAGGCTGTGTACGGTTAATAAGGTCAATCCCCTCGCGCCCTGTGGCAGCGCCAAAGGTTACATAATCATACGCTTCTAAAATACGTTCAATAGTACGCAGCGTGGTTTCGTCATCATCAATAACGACTATTTTTTTACGGTTGGTGTTCATTTCACTCATGGTTTTGATGCTGCTTTGGTTGCCTTGCTGACGTAATCGCCCCACCCTTTATCAACCAAGTGTTTATCGGTATTTCGCATATGCTGACGATTGCGACATACTCTCTCTGTTCCTACAAACTACTCACTTATTCTATTTTTCCCAAATTATTTGCTCGGCATAGCTTTTGAGGCTTGCAGAGGCTAAGCATGGCTATGCACTACGTAAGAAAGAGTGTTTGTTCCACAAAAGGCTTTACAAACTTTTGCTACAGCGACAAAAGTGTTGTTGCTTTGTACAGTTTTCTTCCGAGTTTGGTAGAGGTAATACCAATTTGAGTTGATAACTGTGCAGAAAATTCGGCTTCAGTGGCACAGACATTCTTGTCTGTGCGAGTATTTGTGCTGTTTCCAGAGAAAAGCATAATCTTCAACGTAAATTGGTATAAATTCAAGCCACAAGCCCGAAAATCCTACCCATTAACGAAAATCATGCACCGAACCAATGCGGCTTGTCGAAAGGTCAAGGAGCAACCCTGTCAATTTTCTCAAGGCTTAGGTTTTGGTTCTCAATAGACATTATACGGATTAGTTTTTTTTGAGACTAGAAGTAAATTGAAGGGCGCATAAAATCTAGCTTTCGTGGCACAGACACTCTTGTCTGAGCAGAATACCCGCTTTGCCGCATCAATACTCGCACAGACAAGAGTGTCTGTGCCACCGAAGCCTGAAAAAATGCTTCTTCTGTATAATGTCTAATGATTGTAGTTAGAAATAATTAATTATTGTATCGAATAGCGAACCACGCAATAAACAAGGCTTTGGTCCCATAGTCTAGGGCTATCGCATGAACACCTGAAACCAGCATAAAATCTTGCGATAACAACAAGGGTTTTCAACCCCACAACATGAGTATTCAAGCCGTTCAAAAACTTTCATGCGATACCCTATCCCTTAATCTTCTGTTTAGGCAAGGCAAGGGTTAAAAAGCCCTTATTCCAAGGACTGCTTCAAACCTTGCATTAGATATAAGCTATTGCAATTTTTTGACCAACTGAAATTCTTGAGAATCTATTTATCAACAAATCTCCGCAGCGCTCAAATACGTTCTTTAAGCGTATAGTTTGATGAATGTTTGTACGCCAAAACCAAGTAAATTTTTTCTGCAATCGCAATTTTACACCCGTTATTTCCCTCATAAACGCTATATTCGGTATGTACAACAACAGTATTTTTGTGTGAATGTTTTTTCAAGGAGACCCCAATTATGCGTATGCGAGTGAGCAAACTAGTAACAATTGAGCGCCATATTGCAGAGGAAGAACATATGCGACGTGGTGCAACGGGCGAGTTTTCACGCCTGATGCGGGATATGCTATTAGCCATCCGCTTGATTTCCCGTGACGTGCGTCGCGCTGGATTGAACGACGTTTTAGGTATCACCGATGGCACCAATGTTCACGGTGAGCAAGTAAAAAAACTTGACCAAATAGCGCATGATACTATATTTCGTGCAATGGATCACGGTGGGCATCTTTGTGTGATGGCTTCAGAAGAATCTGAAGAACTTATCCCCATTCCGCCGGAGTACGCACGCGGTAAATACGTTCTTCTCTTCGATCCTTTGGACGGCTCGTCAAACATTGATGTGAATGTTACTATCGGCACAATTTTTTCCATTTACCACCGCGTTACACCTGATTATGTCGGCGACGGCACATTGGATGATGTTTTGCAGCAGGGTGCGCGGCAGGTGGCGGCGGGGTATGTTTGCTACGGTAGCAGCACCCAACTCGTTTACACGACCGGAAACGGAGTGGATGTTTTCACCTATGACCCGACTATCGGTGAATTTTTGCTTAGTGATGAAAAAATTCAAATACCCAGCAGAGGAAAGTATTACAGCGTGAACGAAGGTAATTCCACGAAATGGGACGATAATTTGAAAAAGTATATCAATTATTTGAAAACGCCCTCTGCCGACAAACGTCGCCCGTACTCACTGCGTTATGTCGGTACAAGCATTGCTGATTTACACCGAACAATTATGTACGGAGGAATCTTCATGTATCCCGCCGACAAGAGCAGCCCTAAAGGCAAGTTGAGACTTATGTACGAGTGTAATCCTTTGGCAATGATTATTGAGCAAGCCGGCGGTCGAGCAAGTGATGGTGTTAATCGCATCTTGGATGTTCGCCCCACAGCTATCCACCAGCGTTCGCCGCTCTACATCGGCAGCCGTGATGATGTCTTGGAGGCTGAAGCCTTTCTCCGTGGTGAATTTCCATCAGATGTTGTGGAATGAGATGATGTATTAGGATAGGACTTTCGCAAATGAGTGTGGTGAAACGATTGTGGACACAGATTGAACGATGATGATATTGATGGAAAATGATACAAGTATGCAGCGTAAGGCGTTATTTTACGGTACTTTTACCAATCATCTTCAACACCAATACGACATCGTACCATCTGTGTACTTTCCTTCTTTTGCGAAAGCCCTATGCTAATGAATTTATTCCTTTTCGGGAGATCGAAACTGTCGTTGCACAGACAAGATATGCCTTTTGTACATTATTGTTCTGCTGTTTTCCCGCGAAAATCCTCCGCAAGGATGCTCATAACGACCGTATCCACATAGCGACCATTTGTCAGCATTTCTTGCCGCAAGCGCCCTTCTTGCACAAAACCGACTTTTTCATAACTCCGAATAGCAGCAGTGTGTTCTGCATGGACACCTAAATAAATTTTGTTCAAACTTAGGCGCTCGAACCCATGTTTGACAAGAAGTAGGCAGGCTTCTGTGCCGTAGCCTTTGCCCCTTGAGGCGTTGTCGCCTATCATAATGCCAAATTCTGCTTTGCGATTCAAAAAATCTATATTGCTCAGACTGACCACACCAACGATAGTATCCATACCGTTTGGAACAATTCCAAGCTGAATTTTCGTGGAAGAATTTGCAATACCGGAGCGGTAAAATTCCAGTTGCTTTTGCAAGGTATTCGGGAAATAACGCTGCTGCACGAATTCCGTCGCTTCCTCACTATTAAACCAGCCGTACCAGCCGCTTTGCAACACATCGTTTTCACTGAGTGCTTTGAGAATGATGGTTTTTCCACGAAGAAAAATATCACGTTCATCCAGATTTGATAAGCCTTGCATGATGTTTCTCCAAAATTGTTCGATTTCAGGATTCTTGCCCAACGGCTTCCGATGCTTCGCCTTCGGTTTCAAAAAGGACGTTCACAAATTCCGTCGGGTTAAATTCTTGCAAATCGCCGATTTTTTCGCCTACGCCGATGTAGCGCACAGGGATTTTGAACTCGTTAGCGATTGCAATAACAACACCGCCTTTTGCCGTGCCGTCCAACTTCGTCAAAACCAAGCCCGTAACGGGTGCAACTTTGGTAAATTCTTTTGCCTGTTGAATTGCGTTTTGTCCTGTCGTTGCGTCTAGCACAAGCCAGACTTCATCAGGTGCGGAGGGTTTCAGTTTTTTCATTACGCGACCAATTTTTTCCAACTCCGCCATCAAGCCCGTTTTGTTATGCAAACGCCCTGCAGTGTCAATCAACACACAGTCTGCATCACGCGCAAGTGCGGCTTGCAGCGTATCAAAGGCAACGGCGGCGGGGTCTGCGCCTTGTTGTTGCGTGATAATTGGCACTTCGGCGCGTTCCGCCCACACTTCCAACTGCTCTGTGGCAGCGGCACGAAACGTGTCGGCAGCGCCAATCAGCACGTTTTTTCCGTCGTCTTTGAAATTCGCGGCTAATTTCCCGATACTCGTGGTTTTGCCAACGCCGTTTACGCCCACGACCATAATTACAAATGGCTTATTTTCGTCAAACGGCTTGATTCCTTCTCGCCCTTGTTGCAAAATGACGAGAATTTCCTGCTTGATAAAATCATACAACTCGGCAGCATTATCCAAACCCTCTTTGCGAACACGAGTGCGCACCGCAGTTATGAGCGCATTGGTCGTCTTTACGCCAATGTCCGCCGTGATGAGGATTTCCTCAATTTCGGAAATAAGCGCTTCGTCAATCTTGCGTCCGGGCAGTAGCACTCCGGCGAGGCGATTGACAAGATTGGTACGGGTTTTGGTCAGCCCTTCACGGAGGCGCGTGAATTTGAGTTTTTCTTTGGTGTTCGAGACAGCCGTGCTGACTTTTTCGCGGGTTTCCGCCATTTTATCCGCTACTTTTTCTTTCGCGGTACTGACTTTTTCTTTGAATTTGTCGAATAATGCCATAGTTCGCAACAAAAATTATTGAACAAGAAAAACCCGAAAAGCAAGATTTGGTCTTGTTTTCGGGTCTGCAAGTAGGATGATACCTAAATGAAGTAGGGGAAAAAGGGACGGCAGGAGAACACAACGAACCCGCTGCCAAGCCCTGATAGTATGGGCATTTGAGGTATGTTTTATTGGGAAAAGCAGTTACAATGCTCCATTCAAGCCTCATTAACCCAAATACGCGCGTAGTGCCTTTGAACGCGAGGCATGACGCAAACGGCGAATTGCTTTTTCCTTGATTTGACGCACCCGCTCACGGGTAAGATTAAAGCGCTCACCGATTTCTTCCAGCGTCAAAGAATGTTCATTATCCAAGCCAAAATAAAGACGCACAACTTCCGCTTCGCGCTCCGAAAGCGTCGAAAGCGCACGACGCACTTCCACGCGGAGTGATTCTGCCATAAGACCATGGTCCGGCGGCGGTTGCTGCTCATTGGGCAGAACGTCCAATAGGCGGTTATCCTCGCCGTCGTTGAAGGGTGCATCTACCGACAAATGACGACCGGAAATTTTAATCGTGTCGGTCACTTCGCTCATGCTCATATCAAGCTGCTCGGCGAGTTCGGCGCTCGTGGGTTCGCGCTCATATGCTTGCTCCAACTCGCTGTATTTTTTACCGATTTTGTTGAGCGCACCAACACGGTTGAGCGGCAGACGAACAATACGTGATTGCTCCGCCAATGCCTGCAAGATAGATTGACGAATCCACCAGACGGCATACGAAATGAACTTAAACCCGCGTGTTTCGTCGAAGCGCTTTGCGGCTTTAATCAAGCCCAAATTGCCTTCGTTGATAAGGTCACCAAGCGACAGACCTTGATTTTGATATTGCTTTGCCACCGACACCACGAAACGAAGATTTGCTTTTGTCAGGCGCTCCATAGCTCGCTGACCTTCTTCGCCGCCTTTTTTGATTTGTTTTGCAATTTCGATTTCCTCGTCACCAGTCAAAAGTTCAACGCGCCCGATTTCTTGCAAATATTTGTCGAGCGACTGACTTTCGCGGTTTGTGTATTGTTTTGTTATGCGCATAACAGTTGAAAACGTCTAAAATATGTTGTATGCTTGGGGTAGCGGAAAAGAGTACAATGCGTTGTAATAGGTACAATCACTTGACATTATACGTGATAATCACCAATGAGGTTCAAACCAAGAAGGTTTAATTTCCCTAAACATTCAGAGCAAGAAGTCTGAAAAGACAAACTTTAAAACTACGGATTTCAAAGAATTGTACCAAAGATTTTTTTGCACTCTTTGTTCTTTCTTGTATAAACGTCTGACGGGGAGTTTTATTGGAAGCAACAACACAGCATGGCAAACAACGCAAGAAAGACAGCGTAATAACAAACGCCCGCTTATCAGCAGTGATAAACAGGCGTTTAGTGAGGGCAAACGAGTTTTGTTAGAAGCGCACCGTATTGGCGGCATTTACTCTTTTTACTCTTTTGGTGTTTCAGAAAATTTGTGGCTCAGATATTTCTTGATTTCTTGAATGGTTCTAAAGCCCTGCAACCACGGAGACGGCGTACTTTGAGAAGGCGCAACCAGTTGCGGGGATTCCGTGATACTATGTTGCGATAACCGTCGGTCAATATCTTGTTGCGTTTGTTCTATCGGCGTATTCAAAACACTCCATCTAATGGCTTCATCGTATTCATTTTTGCTCATCATTGCCGAGGAAAGTTTACTCTGATTACTGCTTGGTCTTGAAACATTAACACAGATGATATGTAGCTTTTTGACCAATTCTTCCAGAGTATTGTCTCCTTCTTTTTGGACTACTGCATAGAGCAAATGAATGTCACAGAAAAAAGGCAGGCTTTTATCTGTTATGTTCTGCAACGAACAAGCATCGGTAAATTGTTTGTATGACTCGCTACCAAGCGCGATAGTATTGCCGCTAGCTGAAATTCGTTCCGATACGAAGCGTTGTTCAATCACTTTGACCAAGGTCATTATCGCCTGTCGGCGCTCAGTCTGTGTCTCCATTGCTGTTCGAGCATATTTTGGGATGTATCCCACGCACTTCTCTTCCAGCGTTGAATCTGCCTTCGGATGTCCCATTTGTGCTGCTAATGACCAATCATCACAAGAGGCTTGAAACAGTTTCATATTGTAGTTGGCTGCTCCTCGGCAAAAGACCGCTTGCGCACTTGTCGGAACAACACGCAAAGCGGCAGTGAAATCATTCTTTGCGTCCAAGAATTGCTGCATTTCAAAATTGACCATGCCGCGACGGAAATAGGCTTCATACGATTCATTCAAAGCAAGGGAACGAGTATAATCACGCTGTGCCTCCGGCAAATGCTTCATTACTTTGTTCAGATTACCCCGCACCGTAAAGAGCGCCGCCGATTGCAGCAAAAGCAAGATACTATCTGCTTTTTGTAAAGCGGATTGATATGCCTGTTTTTTGACAAGCCGTTGAATTTCCTTCGGACAATCACTCGTGCGAAATTCTTCCGGCAAAGTAGAATCGGCGATAACCGCGTCGGAACTATCAACAACATCCGTGTCAAGACTCCGAATCGCTAATGAAATCTCGTTTGAGTCTGTATGAACTTTATATTCATCACGGAAATATCGGATTGCTTGATCAATAACTCTCAATGCTTCCTGATTCCTGATTCGGGGTGCTTGTTTAAGTGATTGTTCATTTTGCACTTGATTGATATTCCGCACCATTGTCTGGCGCATTTTCTTACTTTGCAAATCTTGAATTTTCTCCGTGCCGCCGCCATTCTGTACTTCTTTTGCTATGAGTTGGTCGTAATCACGCCCATCATCACGCAAAGCGGGGTTATTATCTTGCTGCGGGGATTTCTGCTGACCGGAATTTTGGAAGGCAAGTGAAATAACGCTTTGGTGAAGGTTTTTGCAATACACCATGAAAATCCCGTCTTGTTGCTCGTGTGCAAATCGAAACAGATAATGGATGTTGCAGACAAGCGCACTACCCTTACGGTTTAGAGCCGAGGCCGTTCCACATTCTGCGCCTAATTGACTATAGGAATTGGAATCAAGGCGTATTTTGTTGATATTCGTCGGCACGTGTTCCAAGCTCAAGATTTTTTCGACCTCTCTCATTCTACGGAATATATCGGATACTTTTTTCTTCTCCTCGTTGATTGCCGTGCGGACATAGCTGGGGACATAGCCTATACAGCTCACACTCATCACCGAATCTGCTTTCGGATGTCCCATTTGTGCGGCGAATGACCAATCATCACAAGCCTCTTCAAAACGCTTCATGGCGTATGACGAGGCAGCCCGCAAAAATACAGCCTGACTATCGCGTGGCTTTATGCTGAGCGCAGTGTTAAAATCTTTCCACGCTTCTTGCGGTTTGTTATTATCCAAAAGCAAGCTCCCACGCGCCATGAAAAGCGCCCCGTCAGGCTCAATAGCAAGTGATTCTTCGTAATCATCAATCGCTGCCAGAGTGTTTTTTAAGAGCAGTTGCATATGACCGCGCAAGGCGTAATTTCGCGCTGTTTGAGCAGAATTGACCAAACTGTCTGCAATCACCAAAGCGGCTTTGAATCTACGTTCTGAAAGTGCTTTTGCCAGATTTTGGGGCAGAGCTATTCCCCGAACAATCTCCGGCAATAATGAGTCCGCAGTAGCGCTATGCTGTACTTCAGCCTCCACCAATGCTGCGGTTGTCGAGTTGGACGGTAGAGCAGTATTCGACAAAAACTCGCTTCTGGTGCGTTTCAGCACACTCCCTTTTGTAGGCTTTGCGGCTAATTGCCTTGCCGCGAATTTGGTATTTGCTGCTTGCGCACGTTGGTTTTCCGATTCCGGACGGATGCTTGGCGCGTCGGTGCGAGACGACACAACAGCATTGGATCGCTCTGTTATTACTTTTTCGCGCTTGAGCAAAAAATATCCGGCACTTGCAAGAGCCAAAAGACCAATAGCTACAATGGCACTTTTTACAGCAACGGACACAGTAGCTGTTTGATGCAAAACCGCATGAGAGGCAGACAGCGATGCTGATGAAGACAGAGAAGAAGCCGCTTCTACGGCATGAGAAGAGGAAGGATGTTCGCCGACTTGCTGCATCATTTCCATATCTGCTCGCTCCATCGCGGCATTGAGTATATTCTGCAACTGCTCTTCGGACGAAGGCGGCTGCTCGGTTTGAAGCATTTGAAAATATTCTTGAAGATTCGGCATAATCTTTCTCAACAAAGTCGGTAAATGTGGTAGTTTTATTCAGGAAGAGCTTCTGCGCCAAGTATTTGCGCGAGTTTTTCACGCCCTCGTTTTAATCGTTGCTTCACGGCAGAAAGAGAATCACTCTGCATTTCCTGAATTTCGGCGAGGGAAAAACCATACACCTCAAACAGCAGAATTGCTTCTTTTTGCTTTGCCGGAAGCCGCTCCAGCGCCTCATGCAGGAAGGAAACATCAGCTTTTTGGTCAGGTAACGAGTTGTAATCTTCAAATCCCTCATCATGGTCATCCGTCAGTTGTTCCATGCGTTTATTCTTTTGGAGCGTTTCGTAAAATTCACGTCTGGCAATAGTAAAGAGCCACGATTTCGCAGCATTGGGTTCTCGGAGCGCATCAAAATTTCGATAGGCTCTGTAGAACGTTTCTGCCAAAATATCGTTGGTTACTTCCGCATCACGTGTCATTGAGTGGATAAAGCGCTGTAAATCTGCCATGTATGGTTTGATGACAGACTCGAAACGTTTATGCCGCTCATGAATGGTTGAATCGTGCATGGACACTGAAAAAACATGAAAAAAGGCTCTTCAACAACAAAACTCTTCGACAAATACAAGGACGAATTTCTCAAGAACACGTATAAATAAGCGTAGGCAAATTGCCTCCGAACTTGATACACAAAGGAGAGCGTTCTACCCTCAAAAAAGTTACATTTGGCTTGGAAAATCCGCACAACAGCATGACACAAAGACACTTATCGCCATAAAAAAAACACCAAAGGCTGCACAACGCTTGAAAACAAGCAACTGTACAGCCTTTGATGTTCTGGAAGGAGTTGTATTGAGACGCGAAAAATTCCGAAGAGGTATGTGTTTTTTAGCGATTATTCGCCTTTTTTCGAGACGCTGCCTGCGCCGGAGACTTCTTTGCTGACGCGCCCCGGATTGCCGTAATAGCGCACATCGCCTGCACCGGAGACGCTCACGCGAAGTTCTTCGCTCACGCGCACTTCCACATCACCTGCGCCGGAAACGTCTATTTTTGCGGTTTTTGTGGCAAGGTCGCGGGATTTAATTTCCGCAGCACCGCTTGTTTCTACGTCAAGAATATCCGCCATCCCACTGAGAAGTACATTCCCGGCACCGCTTGTTTCCACAAAAAGTTTTTTTGTGCGCACGTCTGCTTTCACGGAACCAGCACCGCTTGTTTCTATGCGGAGTTCGGGCGATTGAACGTCGTGCAGCACCAAATCACTCGCACCGGAACTTTGCACATCTTCCAGCGTTTTTGTGGTAATGCGCAGACGCAATTTGACTTTGGGCGAGATATTTTGCTTTGTTTCGATGTAGAGCGTATTGCCGCGCACGGTGGTTGCAATATCTTCGAGCAGGTTATCGTCCGCCGTGAGTTCCAATCCAGCTTCTTTGCCGCACGTAACGTCCACATCGAAAGCGCCACCTACATCAATGCGGGTGAACTCGCTGATATTGCGTGTTTCCGAGCGTTCAACGCCGCTTCCGCGCTTGCCCCAGCCCCACCAGCCGTCATTGTTACTTTTGAAAGCATACAGTATTACGCCCGAAATGAGCAGTCCGAAAAACAGTATTCTGCGAATCATATTCCACCTCGTTTATCAAAAAAATGTATCAAAAAGGTTGTCAAGAATGAATCAAGAAATGACTATCAATTTTTTTCTCATTACGCTTTGGTCTCGGAAAAGTTTCACACTCAACACGAAAGTTTTCGTAGAGCAAAAACACAGGAGAAAAATAATTCGCAGAAATGCAGAATTATCCTTGTAAAGCGTCGGATAAATCGTAACTTTGCAATGTTCTTATTGTTTTTGCGCGGCAGTAAGCACCGTCAGGCTTCATTGGTAGCTAGTTTTCAGAAGTTTTGATGCGATTTTTCTCGATTTTCCGCGCTGTTTGAGGTTTTTTTGTATGAATATCTACGTAGGCAACCTGCCTTACAGCACCGATACGGAGCAACTCCGTTCCATGTTTGAACCGTATGGCACGGTTGATTCATCGTCCGTCGTGATGGACAAGTTCACCGGTCGTTCACGCGGCTTCGGCTTTGTTGAAATGAACAACGAAGATGAAGCAAAAGCGGCAACCGACGCAATGAACGGTATGCAAATCAACGGACGTGCCTTGGTAGTAAACGAAGCTCGTCCCCGCGAAGAGCGTCCGCGTCGTGATTTCCGTCCGCGCGGCAATAGTGGTGGTGGTGGTGGTCCTCGTGGTGGCGGTTTCCGTCAGCGTGAAGGTCAGGGTGAGCGCTTCTAATTTCTGTGCTTCGGCACAGTTATTTGGAAGCATTGACCTGAGGTTATGCTGAAAATTCGACGGAAAGATTTCAGTTGTAGATTCTTCACAGTGCGCCCGGTATTCCTTGGTTTTTCTGTATCTCTGCATCTTGAGGGTGTCTTGTCGTTTTCCAGCCGACTTTGCAAAAGCGCATGGTTACTTACTTGTAGCCATGCGCTTTTCCTTTGAACAAATAGTTGATATATCAACATTATCAAATCGTAACCTTGCCAAATGAAACAAGTGTGCGAATTTTGCGTAACCAAACTCACACAAGGTAAGTTTTACAGACGTTTCACTTTAGGATATACCCAATGTCTTCCAATATCGAACTTCTCGAAGTTCCCACTGCAACAAGCGCAACACGAACAAGCGCTGCAACAGCGACAATTCCTGCGTCTCGCTACGGAGCAAGCGAACTCAAACAATTTATCCCCCAAGCAACTTTTCGCGGCTTCACTGCTGCTATCGTCAGTGCTTCGCTGCTCTTGGGCGGCTATGCAGGATTCCTCGCAAGCTCTTCAATGAGCAAAGCAAAAGGTCCGGCTATCAACAAAATGCGCCTTACACAACTTCCTCCGCCACCCGCACAAAATGAGGCTCCGCCGCCACCGCCCACAACAGCACCCGGTCCTGCCGCACGTGCAGGTACGCCTGTGCCTGTGCCGGATGCGCTCATCGCACCCGACGTAAAAGATTTCGCTAATGTGGATGAAATCTCGCGTGCAAGCACCGTTGGCGGAAGCGGCGAAGATTCGGGATATTTGGGCTTGGCATCGGACGTTACCGAAGAAGTCCGCGATGGCGAACCTGATGCCTACGAATTTATGGCGGTAGATAAAGAACCCTACATTGACCTCGCAGAACTGCAAAAAAGGGTTGTTTATCCTGATATTGCTCGCCGTGCCGGCATTGAAGGTACGGTCAATATCCGCGTATTGATTGACAAAAAAGGCAATCCGAAAAAGTATATCATCGAAAGCACGGATTCTGATTTGCTCAATAAAGCAGCGATTGATGCTGTGATGGCATCCCGCTTCACACCGGCTATTCAAGGCACAACGCCGCTTGATTGTTGGGTGAGCATCCCGATGAACTTCCGCATGAAATAAGCACGGAGATTGTTATGATAAAGGCTCTCAACCCCTGTATTTTCTTGGGTTGAGAGCCTTTTTCACTTCAAACTTCAATCGTGCCTTGCAAATATGCCGCTCCATGTCCGCCCATCATCACGCGGTCACCGCGCAATTCACAAAAAAGTTGTCCACCCCGCTTGGAGACTTGCTGCGCAATGAGTGTCGTTTTGCCTAATTTTTCTGCCCAATAAGGAACTAAAGTACAATGCGCCGAACCCGTTACGGGGTCTTCAAAAACTCCCGCAAATACGGCAAAATACCGCGAGACAAAATCCACAACATCGCACTGCATGGCGCTTTGCTGATCATTGGAAAGGCTGTTCGGAACGGCAGCGCTCACAATAATTCCATGTTCGCTGAAAAAAGTTTTATCACCACTAAAATCCGGCGTAAGATTCAGCACCTCACGCGGCGATTCCAGCACAACAAGGTAATTCATGGCGCTGCGATAGGTTTCACGTGGCGTAATGCCCAGAGCATTGATGATACTTTGTGGCGTTTCGATGCGCTCCAAACCACGCACGGGGAAATCCAGCGTAAACAAATCCCGTCCATTCCGCACAGATTTACTCACACGCAGTTCGCCACTTTTACTTTGAAACCCTACCATTGCTTGCTTGTAGCCGAGATAGTTGTACAGCACAAAAGCGCTTGCTAAGGTCGCGTGTCCGCAAAGCGGGATTTCAATTTCGGGTGTAAACCAGCGTAAATCGTAATTCCCTTCTTCAAGCGGAACAAAAAATGCCGTTTCCGCAAGATTATTTTCTGCAGCGATATTCTGCATCACATCATCCGGCAGCCACTCCGCAAGCGGCACAACAGCAGCCGGATTCCCGCGAAAAACTTTGCTTGCAAAGGCATCAATTTGATAGATGTCCAGTTTCATCGTGTCATTCCAAAGTCGTTCAACAATCGTTGTATTCGCTACAAAACTATGGATTTTCGCCAAAGCATAACAGATACAAAAAACATCTTTTTCAACATTACAGTTATGTGTTTTTCTACGCATATTGGCAAAATCTACATCAGGAGCAATCACCATAAAGAATTGCGTGATATTCCTTTGTTTAGCATCTACGAAATTGCTATTTTCCCCTCCATCATTCAAAGTTGCTGCCGATATTCCTACTACCGTTCTCTGACGCTGCACTATGACGCTTTTGCCGATTGTCGAAAAACTCGCTCGATTTATCAACGAGAAACGCCCTTTGTTTGCCTTTGTTATGCTGGCAATTATTCCCATTATCGGAACGGCAGGATATATGCTGGTCGAGGGCTGGTCAATGTTCGATGCGCTCTACATGACGACAATCACCATGACCACCATTGGCTACGGAGAAACGCACCCTCTTTCGCATAATGGACGGATATTTACCATAGTCTTTATCATCGTTGGTGTCGGCATTGCGGCATATTCGCTTTCTATTTTGGTGGAAGCGCTTTTGCGACCGGAACTTATCAGCAACGGTATTTTGAAACGAAAATTACGCAAAATGAATCATCACTATATTATTTGCGGCTATGGTCGCTCTGGAAGCCGTATTGCGCGGGAGTTACGCAGTTTGGGCAAGCCCTTTGTTATTGTCGAACAAAATGCAAGCGTACTCAATTCTTTGAGCAACGAAGGATTTATTGCTGTTATCGGCGATGCCACCAATGAAGAAATTTTACTGAAAGCAGGTATTGAGCGGGCGGAGGGCATTGCTATTTCACTCGACAACGACGCGGCGAATATCTTTGTAACGCTGACGGCACGCGGTCTGAACCCGGATGTGTATATCGTTGCCCGTGCCGATGAGTTCTCCTCGCAAAGCAAACTCAAACGCGCCGGCGCAGATGCCGTGCTGTCTCCGCAGGAAATAGGCGCTGTGCGGATGACGCATATGCTTTTGCAACAAAACGTCATTGATTCCTTTGAACTCGTTACACGCCGCATTGCGCTTGATGTGTCGGTGAAGGAGTTGCAAGTGGCGGATTATCCGCAGTTTATTGGTCAGACGATTGAGCAATTACGCCTCGTGCAGCGTTTTAATGTAATTGTCTTTGCCCTGAAACTCCCCGATGAAACCGTGCAGTTTCCGGCACAAGCAAAAACCGTTTTGGAGCAAGGAATGACGCTTATTTTGGCGGGTGTGAGTGATGATATGATGCGGCTGACGATTGCGTAACATCAGCACAACTACTCCAAACACTGCTCAATCGAACATTCCCACAACCCCGAAACCGCTGCCATCTGCCCTTCACGAACACGTTCCTCTGCACACCGCACTATGACTTGCTTGAGAGAATACGCCTCCAACATCGCCTCCGAGCGAAGGCGCTCTATCTCGTGCTGCAATTCCACATATTTTTCAAACGTTCCGCCGAAAAAGCGCCCTTTCAGCGTTAGCGGTTGCACATTGGGAAATTCATCGTCATACTTGCGGAGCGGTTTTAATGCTAGTGCCTGAGCAAATGTCGCGGGAATATCTTCCTCAAAACGCTGAACGGCAATATCTCCTTCAAAAACAGCACGATGCGCCCAGCGCCACAAAAAAAACTTCCACGCCGAGCGAAACACGATGTTCTCCGGCACAACGCCCTTTTCAAGCGCTTCTCGCACTTCGGGATAGGTGTGAGCAATGCCGCAAATAGTCTGCAACGCCCGCTCCGGCGTTATCGGCAAAGCAGCAGGCGAAAACTGCTCCCAAACACCCCATGACTCCATGCGTCCGCGCAGTGCGGCAGACCGATACTGCAAGGGTTCTATACTTGACGCGAATGCTCCGTACAGCGCTTGGAGCGCTGTAACGGCTTCGGGGAGAGTTTCCACCTTTGCGGACGTTTGGCGAGGAATCAGGGTTGAAGAAGCAAGAGAATCTATGAGAGAGCGCATAAACACTGAGGTTTCAGCAGACAAAAACTCCGGCAGTGCAGTAAATGTGGCGTGAATGTGCATTTATGAACGGCGATTGTGGGCAATACAATATCTCGTCTGCGGCTTACAGAACAAGCGCAACAAACCAATATCGCAAAAAGCAGACAGAGTACAAACACAGAGTACAAACAGTACACAAAAAAACTACTATTTCCGCGTAGTATTTCGTAAGTTTGAAATCGCTTTCAAACAAGCATTTCCCACTTTTTACAGCATCATGGCGCATCAATCCTCGAAAGGTCTTTCCGCAGAAGTTAAAGTTGGCGCAGTTACGCTGCTTTCGCTTATTCTTCTTTTTGCAGGCATTATCATCGGTAAAAGCGTCTTGGCGCGAACCGGTTTCACGACAATCACGATGTTTTCCGCTTCGTCGGGTGGTGTGGAAATTGCTTCTCCCGTTTTGGTGAACGGCGTGAAACGCGGCTCTGTTACTCGTATTCAGCCCGTTAATGGCGGCGTTGTGATGACGGCTTCCATGGACAATATCGCCGATTTACACAAAGACGCGCTGGCGCGGATTATGATTTTAGAAATCACCGGCGGTCGAAAAATTGAAATCACTCCCGGAACAGCCGCAGAGCGCCTTGCAGAGAACGACACTGTGCGAACACTCTACACAGGCGATTTGGCGGACTTGATTGCCATTATTGGCGAAGTTGGTCCCGATTTGAAAAATATCGTTCGCAAACTCGACACTATCGCCAACGCAGGAACGGCGCTGCTTGCAGACGGGAAAGTCGTCAGCGACACGCGCAAAGCACTCAAAAATCTTTCCGAAGTCGCCGAATCAGCAAATACGCTTGTGGAGCGCAACAAAGGCAATATCCAGACCATTGCGAACGACCTCACCGACATTACCCGCGACCTCCGCCAAACCGTCAAAACCAACACGCCCAAAGTGGATAAACTCGTCGCGCAGCTTGATTCTACCTTGCTTGAAGCACGAAAACTTATTACCACCGGCGACAAAACCGTGAAAAATGTGGACGGGCTTGTGAAAAATGTGGACGACTTCATCAGCGATGCACGAAACAAAGACAATCTTATTCACAAACTTGTCTATGATGCCGAGTTTAATCGCCGTCTGGACAGCACCATTAGCCACTTGCAGGTCTTTTTGGATAATTTACCGCAAAACGGCATTAACGTCAATGTCCGCTTAGGTTCGCGCCCATGAAATACGTGCCACTCACCGAAGCGCTTCATTCCTACATTTGCGAGACCTTTCCCGCAGAAGACGAGTTTTTATGCCGCCTGAAAACTGAAGCAGACGAAGCAGGCTTGCCGCCGATACACATTGCACCGGAGCAGATTGCCTTCCTGCAAGTGTTGATGCGGTCTGTGGGTGCGCGGCGTGTGCTGGAAATAGGTACTTTGGCGGGGTATTCCGCAATCGCCATAGCACGTGCGCTGCCGAATGACGGGCGTTTGCTCACCCTTGAGCGCAACCCCCTTCACGCAGAATTTGCCCTGCGAAAAATCCGCGAAGCTGCATTGGAACACGTTATTGAAGTACGCACGGGCAGTGCAAAAGAACTTTTAGGAGAAATCCGGGAAGAGCCGTTTGATGCGGTATTTATTGATGCTGACAAAGCCGGATACGGCACTTACCTTCAAAAGGCGCTTCCACTCTTGCGTTTGGGCGGTTTGGTGATTGGCGATAATACGCTTGCGTGGGGAAATATCGCCGACGCAACAACAGAAGACAAAACCGTGCAGGCGCTTCGCCGCTTCAATACTGCCATGAGCGCTCATCCGCAGCTACAATCCTGTCTTGTGCCGATTGCCGAAGGAATGACGATTGGGGTGAAAATTCGGTAGGGGTTTCCCCAAAATCTTATTCTCAAGGTTCATCTTACCTTGAATAATTTCACAATCTACATATACCCTTTCTGCTGCAAACGAAACAGCTCCGCATACCGCCCGTCAGCAGCGAGTAATTCCTCGTGAGAGCCGATTTCACAAGGTTTTCCGCCTTCCAGAACTAAAATGCGGTCAGCCATGCGCACGGTCGAAAAACGGTGCGAAATAAGCACCGCCGTTTTTCCTGCCGTCAGTTCGGTAAAGCGCTCAAATACTTCGTGTTCGGCTCGTGCGTCAAGTGCGGCTGTTGGTTCATCCAAAATCAACACCTGTGCATCCCGCATATATGCTCGTGCCAAGCCCAATTTCTGCCATTCTCCGCCGGACAAATCCACACCTTTTTGGAAATACCGCCCGACCATTTGCTCGTACCCTTCGGGAAGGCGCTTGATGACAGTATCGGCGAGACTTTGTGCGGCGGCGTGGTCAATGCGCGGCTTATTCTCTCGCTCGGAAATGCGCCCCACAGCGATATTCACCACTGCTTGCATTTGGTAACGAATAAAATCCTGGAAAATTACGCCGATTTCGGAGCGGAGTTCGTTCACATCGTACTCACGTAAGTCCCGCCCGTCCAGTAAAATCCGCCCTTCCGTCGGGTCGTAGAGCCGCGCAAGCAATTTCACCAACGTTGTTTTTCCTGCACCGTTTTCACCCACGAGGGCAAGTTTTTCTGCGGCTCTCAGTTCAAATGATACATTTCTGAGCGCCCAGCGTTCCGCATTGACATACTTAAACCCGACATTCTCAAACACAAATCCCTCACGAATCGGGCGCGGCAGCGCAAACAGTTTTTTCTCAGAAGCAAGCATTGGTGCGGCATGAGAAGAATGTTCCGTTAGTTGTTCAATGCGCGGTTTGAGCGCAAAAAAATCGAACAAATCTTGCAAATACAATGCCCCTTCGGCAATCCCCGCAAAGCGCCCCAGAACGCCTTCCAGCGTCCCGCGCAAACTACGAAATGAACCCGCAAGAAAGGTCATATCGCCCAGAGAAAGTTTTCCCGCAATGGTTTCGGCAATAATGACAATATATGCCGCGTAATAACCAGCCGTTCCAAGCATTGCCAGCACTCCCCCCCACGAGGCTCTGCCGATAACAAGAGCGCGATTTTCCAAAAAATACTCATCCGAAACAGTTTTGTAGCGGTCTGCGAGGTAATTTGCCAAGCCAAAAATTTTCACCTCTTTTGCCGTTTCATCACTCGCCCCAATGTAGCGCAGATAGTCGAGTTCACGCCGCTTTGGAGTCCAAGAATTCATCAGCGAATAGCTTTTTTGATTGAAACGTGTTTCGGAAATAAACGCGGGAATGACCGTTATGAGCAATAACGCCAACAGCCAAGGCGCAAATGCTGCAAGCCCGCCAGCCAAAACCAGCATGGATACTAGATCCTGAGCCTGTGCCAAACTTTGTGTCATTAGCGAAATGCGCGATGTTGTCTGCCGACGTGCTTTTTCCAATTTGTCGTAAAACGTGGAGTCCTCGAACATTTCCAAATCCAACGTAGCTGCATAGCGCATCAAATCTACCGATGTGGCATTGGTGAATAAATCTCCCAAAAGACTGTCTAAAAGCGCAATGGCGCGGTTCAGCACATCGGAAACAACGGCAATCCCAAACTCAATCGCCACAAGTTGCCACAAATGCTCCGCCGAATGGCTTGGCAAGCGCGTCAGCATCACAACTTCATCCACAATCAATTTTCCCACGTACAGCGCCAAGACAGGCACTGCCGCCCGCCCAACGCGCAAGAGCGTTGTTGCAAGCATCATCGGCGGACTGACCTTCCAAATCAGTGCAAAAAAGCGCGGTAAATTGCGGAGTGCAAAAAAGCGTTCGCGGTAGCCTTTTGCACCACCGGGCGTAGTATCGCTTGCAGGGCGCGTAAAAAGGGCGCGGAGAAGGCGGTCGAACAGATTTTTGAAAACGTTCATTGCGATTTGGAGAAGTCAATGGATAAAATCTTCGGACATTCTGCATAACTCATGTGTTCTGCGCAATGGCTTCAAAGGTCTTCCAGCACTGAAACAACGAGCGCGGCACGTGAAATGCGCCTTTCCACTTTCCGCCTTTAAGTGGCAATAACACTTCGCCGCGACGGTTCAAATACCCAAACCACTCGCCTTCAAATTCCCCTGCTTCGCTGTCGCGGAAATGCTGCCATGTATAATCGTGAATAACCTGTAACCAGCGTAAAACCTCGTTATTACCTGTATAGCGATATGCTTTGGCGAGGGCAACAAGCGTTTCGACGTGTACCCACCATAATTTTTGGTCCCATTCGAGTTGCTGCGGCGGATGCCCCAAAACATCCAGAAAATAGTAAATACCGCCATACTCCTTGTCCCAAGCGTGTTCCAAAATGCGGAGTGTTGTCGCAGTACATTCATCGATAAGCTCCCTGTCACCGCGCCGCGCAGCAATGTCCATGATAAACCACATCGCTTCTATGCCGTGTCCCGGGTTGAGCAAGCGTCCCTCATATGAGTCGGAAAAACGCCCGTCCGGTGCAACGTTTTCAAGAATTAAGCCTTTGCCTGCACCATTGTTGCCAACGCCGTCTTTTTGCAAAAATACCGTCATCACATCGTGAACGCAGGTATCAAGCGTCGTTTCAACCTGTTCTTTCGTTAGGCTGTCTTCAAGTTCGAGCGTGAGATTACTCAGAATCATCGGTAACGAAAAATTGCGCAAGGGACGTGTTCCCGGATATGCCTTGTTGTAAGCGCCTTTCCAATTATGCTGCCGACGCAGAATATTGGCAAAAATTGTCGTTGCCAAATGGCGATAGCGTTCATTCTGCGTTGCCACGCCAAGTTGCGCAAACGCCATACACGCAAAGCAGTCCGAAAAGATATTGTACGGCTGCACAAGCGGCTTCCCGTCTTGTGTCAAAGAAAAATAGTAATTCCCTTCGCTGTCTGCACCGTGTTGTTCCAAAAATTTCGCTCCGTGCAGCGCTGTTTCAAGCCATTCTTCACGCTGTTGAACGCGGTTATAGAGCATAGCAAACGTCCACACCTGCCTACCTTGCAGCCACACAAACTTGTCGGTGTCATAGATTTTACCTTGCTTGTCCAAGCACGTAAAAAAGCCGCCGTACTTGTGGTCGAGCGAGTTGTGGAGCCAAAAAGGAAGAACGTTATCAAGTAGTTCATCGCGGTATTGCGTGGCGAGGGCAGAAAAATTGAGGCTCATAACAATGGGGAATCAAAAGTGATTGAGAAGAGAAGTAAGCGTATGAAGTTTCATCACGCAGCAAAGATAGCAAAATTCTTCGCGTGAGAACTCAATTCTTCTCTGAAAATTGTGCTTCTAAAAACAGTGATTCCGCGAGTGTTTGTAATGCGCGTCGGCTTGGTTTGAAGCCGCTTGCAAGAATGTCCGGCGGGAACGCCACAATACCATCGGGAATAGCAAAACGCGGCAACATCTGAGCCAGATATTCCCGAAGATGCAGTATCCATACCTCTTCCAAAGGGAGATTCTGCTCACGTTGAAGAAAAGCAATCGGTCGTGAACCGTAGATAGGATGCGGCACCGGGACAACAATCGCTTGCACAATGTCCGTGCGCTCCAGCAGCGCAGCTTCTATCATTTCGGGATGAATATTTTCACCGCCGGAAATAAACATATTGTCCAAACGCCCCAGCACCAGCAAACGCCCCGCCTTATCCAAACGCCCTTTGTCGCCGGAGTGATACCAAGAGTCATCGCCTGTAAGCAGCTCTATTCCTTGCTCTGTAACCCGCCCTCGCGCAAGAGTTTCGCCACGCACCAAAATTTCCCCTGTATCGCTGATACAAAGTTCCCTGTGCGGCAAAACACTCCCGGAGGTGCGTAATTGCTCACGTTCCGGCGCTTCAGTTGTGGTAATTTGCGAAGCCATTTCGGTTGAGCCGTAGGAAGTGTAAATACTCAAACCCCGTTCCAATGCTTGCTCAATAAGCGATTCAGGAATAGCGCTGCCGCCGAGCAGAATTGCCTTTAGGTTGCGAAGCCTCTCCACAGCAGGCGGGAAGCGCAATGCGTGATACAAATGCGTAGCAACAAATGAACAATGTGTTACGGGAAGCCTCTCCAAAACGTCGGTTAAAAGCCGGATGTCGAAAGAAGTGTAATGGGGCAACGCCAAAGCAGCCCCGCCCGCAAGCGCTCGGATGAGGGTAGCGTATCCCCCGACGTGATACAAGGGCAACGATGCAAGCCAACAATCTCCCTGCCCAAACGGGATATTTGCCGCAGCCCCAAGGGCGCTTCGATAGTGCTGTTCTGCGGTGTGGAGAAACATTTTCGGAATGCCTGTGCTGCCCGATGAACACAGTATTGTTGTGTCGTGGTGAAGCGGCGGCACGGGAAGAATATTGACAGACGAGGCAACACCATTTGATGACACTAACGCAGAAATATCGCTCACAAACCGTGATCCGGCTTGCTGTACAAGCTGTTCACGGGTCGAAAGCGGAAAGCGGGGACTGAGGGGCATTGCCGTAACGCCGGCTCGGAGGCAGCCAAGCAGCAGCAATACGGTGTTTTCGTCGGTCTGTGCCACAAAAGCGCAGCGCTCTTCCGACGTAAAACCATTATCGCGCAACGCAGCAGCAATGCGCTCTGCACGTTCATGCACTTCCCCGTACACCATTGTCGCCGCTTGAACGCTATTATGCGCAGAGCGAAGCGAATACAGCGCCGGAGCGCTTGGAGACTGGTGAAACAAGGGGTTATTCATGGAGAAAAACGTCTATACCGCCTTTACGCCAAACGGGTGAGCGCATTGTAACGCAGTTCCGTTTGTCGCAAAAAAACGTCGGGAAGGCTTACAAAACCTTGCTCGGCGGCAAATGGTGTTTGCAGAACATCTTCTGCTAAAAATTTGAAGGTGTCCAAACCGCAAGGAATAAGGCGGTGGTGATTCCATTGTGCCTGAAGCATCGCATAAAAACCAAGTGCAATGCCTGTTTCAAACACACTGCTCACAACGGCATCCAAATTCCGCGTTGCGGCTTCTTCGGCAAGTGCTGTTGCGGCGTGTATGCCGCCAATCAGGGAAGGTTTCAGAATGTACGCCGCCAAAGCATCATCAGGAATGGCAAAACGCCGCAAACGCTCCTGTTTATCGGGCGCATACAACATTTCATCAAGCCCGACGCGAATGGTTGTGTTACGAAAAAATTCCTCAATATCATCAGGATTCCGCACGGGTTCTTCGATGTACTCAATATCACAATCAGAAAGCGCTCTGCCCAGCACTAATGCCGTTTCCAGCGCCCATGTGCGGTTAGCATCCAAGCGAATCCGCACCGCAGAGCCGATTTCTTTTCGCACAGCGCGGACGTTGGCTATATCATCTTCGAGCGAATGTCTGCCAACCTTGATTTTAAGCGTCGTATAGCCCTCTTGTACGGCAGAAACGGCGCGACGAAGAATCGTGTCTTTTGTCCCGGAAACAAGCGCGTTCAACGGTACACGAGCAGAAGGCAGCGCTGCTGTGTTGATGCGGAATTTCAGCGATTGCAGCGCCATTTCAACGCCGCACCGCACTGACGGCAAGAGTGTTTGCGACAACGCCGTTAGCGATAAATGCTCATTCGCAAGCACAAGCGGTAGTGCCGAAAGCAAGTTGTGTTCAGCCTCAATAAAGGTTTCGTCGTGCAAACCCTGTAACGGTGCGATTTCCCCAATACCTATTGCCCCTGCATCATTGACGCAGCATATAAGCAAGCCCTCGCGCCGAGCAAGTGCGCCATTCGGGATAGTAAGCGGCTCTCGAAGCGGCAGGGAATAGCGCCAGCACTCAAGGCGGGTGATTGTTTGCGACATACAGGTTGATACTACGTTGAGGTAAACATTGCGCATTTGTCACATCAAGCTGTTATCTTCCAAACCCCATCAATACTGCACAGACAGGAATGTCTGTGCTACGGAAGCCTGATTTTATGCACTATGTGATTCGCTCAAATGAGGTTTAACTACTCATGCTGCTCAAAAACTCAGCGTTATTGCGTGTAGATTTTAAGCGGTCTTGAAGCAATTCAATTGCTTCCATCGGTGTATATTCGTTGAGCAATTTCCGCAAAATCCAGATGCGATTCAGTTCCGCGTGAGGGATAAGCAGTTCTTCGCGGCGAGTACCGGAGCGGTTTACATCAATAGCAGGATACACGCGGCGTTCAGCCAATTTGCGGTCAAGCACAAGTTCCAAATTACCCGTGCCTTTGAATTCCTCGAAAATCACTTCGTCCATACGACTGCCCGTATCAACAAGTGCTGTGGCGATAATCGTCAGCGAACCGCCTTCATCCACGTTCCGCGCTGCACCGAAAAAGCGCTTGGGCTTGTGCAGAGCGTTGGCATCCACACCGCCGGAGAGAATCTTGCCGGAGTGCGGAATCACGGTATTATGCGCTCTGGCAAGGCGTGTAATCGAATCCAGCAGCACAACCACGTCCTGACGCGCTTCCACAAGACGTTTTGCTTTTTCCATGACCATATCCGAAACCTGTACGTGGCGCTCCGGTGGCTCATCGAAGGTGGATGCGACAACTTCCGCATTGACGGACTGCTGCATATCGGTCACTTCTTCGGGGCGCTCGTCAATGAGCAGCACGATAAGTTTTACTTCGGGGTGATTGCGCGTGATGCTGTTTGCAATTTTCTGTAACAAAATGGTTTTACCCGACTTCGGCGGCGACACAATCAAGCCGCGCTGCCCTTTGCCGATAGGCGAGAGCATATCAATAATCCGCATATCCAGTTCGCCGGGCGTTGTTTCCAACTTGAGACGTTTTTGCGGATAAATCGGCGTAAGGTTGTCGAAAATAGTGCGGTCACGCATAACTTCCGGGTCCACATAATTCACCCTGTCCACCTTCAAAAGCGCAAAAAAGCGCTCTCCTTCTTTCGGCGGACGCACTTGCCCCGTAACAGTGTCACCAGTGCGCAAACCGAAACGCTTGATTTGCGATGGTGAAACGTAGATGTCATCAGGCGAGGAAAGGTAGTTGTAATGCGGCGAGCGCAAAAATCCATAGGCATCGGGCAACACTTCCAGCACACCTTCGTTGAAGGTCATCCCGTTGGAAGGGTCGTATTGCTGTGCCTGCATGACGGCGGCAGCTTCAGTGATTTTGAAAATCAAGTCTTGCTTGCGCAAATCGGTAAAATTCGGCACACCGAGTTGCTTTGCAATGCGCGTTAATTCGGCGATTTTTTTCATTTGCAAATCGCCAATATCAAGATGTGCCGGGTTAATATCGGCAAACTGCTGTTGAGGCATGAATATACCTGTATGTGAAGATAAAAATTGATGGGAAGGATTACGTTGCAGAGGGCATAAAAACAGTATTTTCAGCAAAAAAAAACAGTACCCGCATAGTGCGGAGGAACGATGAACACAACCGAGTAAGAACCCCGCGAATACACGAACGACAGTCTCGACACCGGACAGTGCCGCAATATCACGTGAAAATGCAGAACAAGGTTAAAAGAACCAATCTGGGGGAAGTGTAGTTGCTGTCAGGATTGAATCAACAGGCGCGAAAAGTAATATGCAGAGCAAACTGCCCGAAAAAGGGTTTTCCGTTGTCAAGAAAGAGAACTGGAATAGGGCGTTGGTGCGAGGGGTAGAGCGACTGTTGGGGCGCGGCTGAAAACGCTGCTTTGCTGAAGTATGACGCGCAAATATACTCTTTTTTTTGGAAATGGCAAGTTTCAAATCACGAGAGTATTTTTTTTTTATCTTCTGCAAAAAGCTGTGCCTGCACAGACAAGAGTGCCTGTGCAGGCACAGCTTTTTGGTAACATCCTACTCCATCGTATCCCACCAATACCGCTTCAGAAGCCATGTTGTGAGCAAAAAGACTGCCAGCGTAATACCACACTGAAGCCACATTCCAAAGACCAAATACATCGGCAAAATCACCTGCGTCATTTGCCACGTCATGCCCACTGCCACGTTGAACATATCACGCCCAAAGTCCTTGTTTTCTTGGAATGAAGGGTTTTCTGCTTTAATTTTCGCAATAACGGGCTTCCAAAAGCCCCACGGGCGCACTCTGCGGTAAAATTCCATCAGCGTTTCGTCGTCTTCGGGTTTGGTCAAAAGTGTTCCCAAAACTGAGCCTGTGAGCGCAATGAGAAAAATAATCGGAAAGGCATTCAGCGAAGAAATATCAGGCAGCAACTTCGGAACTATCATCGAACCTGCCAAACCCGCCAACATTCCCCAGAAATAACCATAGCCGTTAAACCGCCACCACACCCATTTCAGAACGTTTGATGCGGTGTAGCCGCCGTAAAGCGACGCAACAATCCATTTGGTGAGCATGTCAATGGATTCCACAAAAAAACCGAAGAAAATACCGATAAGCACAAGCGTAACTGAGGACACGTAGGAAAGCCGTACTGAGGTTTTATCGCTTGCGTCGGGCTTGATGTAGCGTTTGTAAATATCGTTCACAACGTAGGCAGGAGCCGCGTTCACAAATGCCGCAAAGGTGGACATGAATGCAGCAATCAAGCCTGCAAGCAAAACCCCTTGCCAACCAATCGGAATAAAATTGCGAATAGCAAGCGGCAAAATCAACTCAAAGTCAATGCCCTTGCCCATTGCAGCCATTTCCTTCGAGAAAAAGACCACTGCAAGTGCCGTCAGCCCGGCAACCATGAAATAGCGCGGCATATACAGCACAAGTATCGTAAAACCGCTCATCTTTGATGCTTCTGCGGGGCTTTTTGTTGCCAAAACGCGCTGCATATCGTAGCTGGGAACAGGTCCGGCGGTGCTTGCGAGCAGCCCTTTGAAGACCATGAGCATTATAGCCCAGCCGAACATATCGAAACCATCAGATTTAATGCGCTCGTTCACTGCCGGAAGCGTTGATGACCAATCCAAATTCAAATTCCACCCAAACCAAAAATCCTTCCAACCCGCAGGAATATGCGCATTGATAAGTTCCGGCTGCACGTTCATCATGGCAATTATCCCGACCACAATACACGCAACGGTCATCAGCACAAACTGCATCATTTCCGTCAGCACGACGCTGTACATCCCGCCTTTGATGCAGTAAAGCGTCGTGAGTGCCATTATCACCAGCGCGTAGCCTTCTTCGCTTGTGAAAGCGCGTCCGAAGGCGTGAAAGGAGAGATTCCACGGCAAAAATATCGCGGCAAATTTCCCAACGCCCTCGAAGCCGTAGGCAATGAAGCCAATCACCGTGATTAACGCAAAAACCACCACGACAATATGCGACAACTGCGCACCACGCCCCGCGCCAAAGCGGAAGGTAATCCATTCCGCGCCTGTCATTACGCCACTTCTGCGCATCCAAGCGGCGAGGAAAATCATCACAAACACTTGATTCCAAACGGGCCAGAGCCAAGGAATCCACGCACTTTTCAGCCCATAAATGAACGCGATGGAAACTGTCCACATCGTGCCGGAAATATCGAACATTCCCGACGCATTCGACAAACCGAGATATTTCCAATCAAGGCTATTATCCGCCAGAAAGTACGATTTTAGACTCTTTGAGGCGCGTTTGGAAATCACAAAACCAATGACGATAGTGCCAATCACATACGCAATGATGATGGCGAGGTCAAGAGGGTGTAAACTGTGCATAGATGCTGGGGTTATGGGGGATGAAGAATAATGGCAGAGATGATGGCAAAGATAGTACGCTGAAATTCATCAAGGATTCCCTGCATCATGAGAACAATTCCCGTCTGTCCTTGGTAAATGCTCGCACTGCCGCGATTGCCGCATCCCATTCGATGCTGTCATCTTCCCTCTCAAGCAATGCTGGGTGCGCTATTTGGTGAAATTGAGCGCAAAATGTCGCATAGTTCATACCATATTTTGCTTCATAATAATCAATGCGACTTTGGTAATAGGCTATCTTCTCGGAAACAAGTATTTGTGCTTGTTTTAGGGCAAAATCCCATACATCCGAATAGCCGAAACTATGAAGGGTTTTCAAAATTTGTTGTTCTTGAACTGCGCTCATAATACCATTATTATTCTGTTCGACATCTGCATTGACACGAAAAATACAGTATTTCGTAAAAATCCCGATACTTATTTTTTGTTCCCCCACAACCCGCTCCACTTCTCGCCCATCTCTAATTCCAATTTCCCGCCCCGCATCATCACCTCATGCGCAATGAGCGGCTTCTGAAGCGGCTTCCCGTTTAATCGTGCAGTGACAATGTAGGAATTTTTCTCTGATATTCCTTTTGCCGTAATCGTAAAAACTTTCCCTTTTCCAACGTGTATTCGTGCGCTTTCTACGAGTGGCGCAGTAATCATGTATTCCCCGCTTGCAGGATTCATCGGGTACAAGCCCACCATATTCCACACGAGCCATGCCGACATCTGTCCGCAATCGTCATTGCCGCAAAGCCCGTCGGGACGAGGGTTGTAAAGGGTGCGGATGATTTGCCGTGTGCGCTCTTGGGTGCGATTGGGTGCGCCTGCAAGCGTGTAGAGATGCGCTATGTGGTGGCTTGGTTCGTTGCCGTGCGCGTATTGACCAATCAAGCCGGAAATATCCGCAGAAGCATTCGTGCCGCTTACTGCCTGTTGCAAGGTGAATAACGTGTCCAACTTCCGCACAAATGCTTGCTTTCCGCCATACTGCTCTATCAATCCCGAAACATCATGCGGAACAAACCACGCATAATGCCACGCATTGCCTTCGGTGTATTCAGCATCGAAGCCATGTTCGGAGTGCAAAGGGTCGAAGGGGAGTTTCCATGCGCCTTGCGCATTTGCGTCATTGCTGAGTTTGCCGCGCATAAAGCGTGTTTCCTTGTCCACGATGTTTTTCCAATACCGAGAACGTTCACGAAAAACACGCTCATCATCCTTTTTACCCAGTATTTGTGCGGTCTCGGCAATACACCAATCGGCAAAAGCGTATTCCAGCGTCTTGGTAACAGAAAAACCGTCTTTGTCGTGAGGAACGAAGCCGTATTTACGGTACAAATTCACGCAGAGCGTGTCCTCGTTTGCTGATGCCTTCATTGCCGCAAAAGCGCGTTCTGCCTCACCTCCACGCAGCAGACCTTTCCGAATAGCATCCGCCAAAACGGGAACACCGTTGTAGCCCGTCATGGTCTTGGTTTCTGTTCCCCAAAACGACCACACGGGCAAAACGCCGAAACTATCGTAGTGGTCAAGCATAGAACGGAACATAGCCGGGATGCGCTCTTGCTGAACAAGTGTAAAAAGCGGATGCACGGCGCGGAAGGTATCCCAGAGCGAAAAAAGGTCGTAGCGAATAGTGTTGGTGCGCTTTACAGGAAAACGCTTCGTCTCCGGTGCGGTAAAGACAAAATTAAAGCGGCTTTCCTCGTATTCCCCTTTTGCATCTGAAAAGCGCACCGGCGCGAGAAACGAGTGGTAGAGCGCAGTTGCGAACATTGTTTTATCATCCTCGCTCGCACCCGAAATTTGAATTTTGCTGAGTTCTTTGCGCCAAGAGTTTTGCGTTTCTGTGCGAATTTGGTCGAAGGATTTGCTGCGCACCGCATCCAAAGCCGCAAGTGCGCCTTCTTCGCTTACGGAAGAAAGGGCGACTTTGACGGTAATCGGCGCGAGGGATTGGCTGGTAAATTCAAAGTATGCACCAATATCCCCTCCCCAATCAATAATGTTAGCTGGAGGATGTGCATCCATCAGTATATTTTTCAAGCCTTTGGATTTAACAAAATAAAAAGGTCTGGAAAACTCTATTGCAAAAAATACCCGTTGCAATCTTGCCCAACCACTAGAAAATCTATATCCTGTTACCACTGTTTTGGAGCGCTCTATAATCCTAGCTCTAACAGTATTATCCCAATTCACCGCAAAACCTAAATCTATCACCAAACCAGCATTTACACTATTCGGGAAGGTATAACGATGAACACCGACAAGTTCCGATGCTGTGAGTTCAGCAATGATGCCGCTTGCAGGGCTTGGTTTGCCAAATGGTTTACCAAAGGTTTTCTCAGCAAATTTCACACGGTAATACCCCGCCGTTGCTGTTTCGTCGGCGTGAGAAAACTGCGCTGACCAATCCGTCATCCGTCGTGCGCCTTCTTGACGTGTTCCCTCTTTGGCAACATCTTTTCCGCCTACCCAACGCACAGAAGCGAGATTTGGTCTCGTGTTTGCGTCATTGACATTCACCGGCATTATCGAAATATCCAGCAAATCCCCAATTCCCGTTCCGCTAAAGTGCGTGTGGCTGAAGCCCGCAATAATGCTGTCTCCGTAGTTGTAACCGCCGCACCAATCCCATGCTTCTACGCCGTTATCGGGGCTGAGTTGAATCATACCGAAAGGCGCAGTTGCGCCCGGATACGTGTGTCCATGCCCTGCTGTGCCGATAAACGGGTTCACATAGCGGAGAATATCGTTTTTGGGCTTTTGTTGCGACCAACAATGGGAAGCAACAAACAGTACAATGATTGCTAAAGAAATTCTCATTTACGTTTCGGAATAAAATTGCCTTGTAAATCAGTATCCATGCGCTCAAACGGCTTAAATGCCATATCCAGCATCAACACACAATCGCGGCGAATCAGATATTGCGTATTGTTCTCAAAGAGCGACCACACCTTGTTTT
Source organism: Candidatus Kapaibacterium sp. (assembly GCA_025455065.1). Lineage (GTDB taxonomy): Bacteria > Bacteroidota > Ignavibacteria > Kapaibacteriales > UBA4661 > PH2015. Next base: position 104,461 of record JALONG010000012.1, read on the forward strand.
CTGTGCCATCAACAACCTCTTTTTGCACATACCGCAAATACATCAATGCTTCAGGAACGCTGATTTGTGCTTGTCGTTTGATAATGCGCTTAGGGATGAGTTTCAGTACGTCTTTATTGGGAACGACATTCGCCAAAGCTGCATAAAAATCTTCGTGGGTAATGGAATAATCGGGATAAAACCACGTTTGGTTCGCCCATTTGTAGGGAATGCCCGTTCCCTGCATTGCTCCAATCACGCCAATTTTCTGAATCGGCTGGAAATAACGACTTTCCGGCGAAATATCCATGAACGGCATAAGCCAGCATTGTGCATCTAAAAGCGACTGCTGTACAGAGCGCACCGATACTTGCACAGGGGCAATCGTGTCTTTGACCGACAAGGCAGCAAGCGCACCTGCCGCTTGACCAATCAGCATAACGCAAGGCTGAAGCCGCGTAGAACCGTTGATGATATTGCTCACCGAAATACATTTTTCTGCTGCAATAAGATTACCAAGTTGGTTGCTTGGTTGCTTGGTTGCTTGGGTACTTGGTTGCTTGGTTGCTTGGGTACTTGGTTGCTTGGGGCTTGGGGCTTTACTTCCTTCATTCGGAATGAGTGCGCCGAGCGGAATAGAGAAGGACGGAATCGGCGGAAAATCTATGGTTGGGAGCTTTTTCGGATTGGGATACTTCGCGTGATGATGGTCCACCGGATAATCACCAACAGCAATCGCTGTGCGGTATAAATTGTTGGAATACGGCTTCAATGCTTCATTGATTGTCATCCGCGTAACGCCCTGTAAACGCCGTGCTTCTCGGTGATAGGGAATAAGCGCGAGCGAATCGGGCGTAGGAAATTCATCATCAGGCAAGCCCAAATACTTGAATCCAAGTGTTGTTTGGATGTGGTAGATAAAGCGCAGCGTAACTTGTTTCGCCTCTTCGTACCCTTTCATGCGCTCTTCACGGGTTTTGCCTATCGGATTGAAGTAATAATCATTACCTTTGCGGGGCCAATTCAGCATATACTTTGCGCCTTTGCCCGTGCGGATAAAATCAGGAGTTGGAATACGCCCATATTCCAGCATTTTTAGAGCATCCACAAGTTTTGCCGCGCTGTCCGGCGGAATGGAATAACACGATTCTTTGCAGCAACCGTCAAATTCTTTCGGGTCGTAATTTGCGGGTTTGGGTATGCGGCGGTCAGCTTTTTCACCACGTTCAACGCGGTAATCTTTCAAAACAGCAACCCACGTCAGGTCTTGAATAATATCATTTGCCTTTTCCGGCGCACATTCTTCCTTCGTTTGGGTGCGGCTTTCCATGCCGACATCGAACTTTATGCCCGAGAGCGCAAGTAGGTCGCCGAGTTCAGTCGCATCAATCACGACCACACCTGTAAGGCTCATCGTTGCACGGGTTTTGGTGCTATCAAGGTTCACGCTTTCAAATTTGACCGATGTAATCCGCTTGCCGTCTTTTTCCACCGCAATAGGATACCAACCGTGCAAGATGGTCAGGTTTTGTGCCTCTTTGAGTGCCATTGCTTTCCAAATGCTATCACCGATGCGCGGCTCGAAGAGCGTATTACTCACCCAACCTGTTTCGACGTTTTTTGCCCCGCCGTAATATGCACGAAGTTTTTCACGGAACTCGCCCCACAAGCCGCTTGGGAGGTTGTTATTACCGTCTATCGCCCCCACACCTGCACTTGTGAGCATACCGCCCAACCACGGTGTTTCCTCGACGATGACAACTTTTGCGCCCATTCTCGCGGCTTGTATGCCTGCGGTGATGCCGCTTGCGCCACCGCCGATGATGAGAACATCGGTTGTTGTAAGAACGAAGGCATTGGTTGTAAGAACTACTTGAGCCGAAGCGCAATAGAGACTCAAGAAAAAGAGGCAAATGGAGAAAAAACGTTGTACCATGAACATTCCAAAAGAACAAAAAATAGTGGTAAAAAAAACAGTAGTGAAAATAGGCGAAATAATCTCAAGTACGCCAGAATATACGCCGTCTCGTGAACAATTGCGTTATCACAACAACCAATCCCGTAAACAGCACACCGCGAAGAAACCCAAGCCACGCGCCGCTAAATGCCTCATTATACCAAGGGAGAAGCCCCGTTAAACCCAAAAGCGGCAACAATAGCATCCCACCGGTAACGTAGGCAATCATTGGGTTTTGACCACATTCGATGATGCTGGTCAAAATCACCTGAAAGCCTCGCCATAGCTTACATTCCTCCGTAATGACATGGAGTGTGATAAGCAAGAACAATGCCAAACCGTTTGTTAGAAAATAATACGACAGCGTTGATTTGTCCTTTTTGATGCCGCCCTCGAATACTTCAAACGCCAAGCCCAGCAAAAGCCAATAAACGCCCCAATTCCACAGATTTTTGTGCAGTTTTTCTGCTGGTGAAAACGCATTTTTTGTGGTAAACAGCCAGTAACCAAGACCTATAAGGGCAAGGTTTGCCGCAAAATTCCACCACAATTCCCGTGTAAAAAGTCCTACCAAATTCACGGGAATAAACAGGAACGGAATGATTACCCTGAGCGCAAGGTTTGATAAGGCTTTTGGCGTTTCATCATGTATTGCTGTTTCATCGTGTATTGCGACTTTATGCTGTTCTTGCATTGCTTTGACGATAAGTTCACCTGCAACCGTACCGACGAGAGCAATAAAAAGGTATTGCAGAAAATACACTTTGAAAAGCCATGCAGCCGGAGTTGCAAACCAGAACCAATGTTGCCACGAGCCGATAAACGCGGCTTCGTTTTGGGATAATCTGAGGGCGAGGTAAAAACCAAGCAGCCCCATTCGGAGCAGCGTATTTGTGCGGGTGAGAAGCCATAGCAACGTTCCAAAAACCGCAACATTTGATAGCACGAGCAAAATAATATCGCTCCTTTGCGGATTCCAACTCATTCCAAAACTTGGATGCTGTGGGTATTGGAGAAAAATCATCAATCCCGCAGAAAGCGCAATACCGCTTGCTGGCAGGATATTTTCCCATTGCGCTGATTTAACGAGCGTTTTCGGAAAACGAGTGAATGTCAAAAACAAGAGCGCGTAGCCCAGAAGCCCGACGCAATGCGGCATCCAAGCCTGTTCGTTTGTTGAATACGCAAAAACTTTGCAATGCTGCGTAAAAATGGCAAAGAATGCCAGCAGCAGACCACGTTTCAGAATGGTACGCCCATGAGCGAGGTATTCACGCCATGTTTCCGGCAAAGCGCGATGTTGAAAAGCAAGCGGAATCGCTGCGCCCATCGAAAAAAGGAAAAATGGAAAGACCAAATCTACCCACGTTATGCCCGGAAGCGTAGGCACAAAACGGTGTTCAGGTGGAGGCACTTGTGCGTGATACATCCACGCGGGAAGGCTTCCGGCGAAGGTAATACTGCCTGACAAGACCATTCCAATAATTGAAAGCCCACGAAGAGCATCAAGACTGAGTGCGCGGGATTGTTGCATTGATTTATTTGACTCCAAAATGCCAACCAATAAACCAGAGTGTGAGTTGGTGAAAAGCAAGTTTTATCTAACAAAATAAACAAAGTTGCAACCCGCTCCAAATGCAGGCTGCAACTTTGTTTCATGCTCTGAATAATTTACGGTCTATCCCACCACACTCGGGCAAGAAAGACGTTGTATTCGTTGATATTCACCCGTCCAAGTGCCGCCGTTACTTGGTCGGGATTGAAAATCTGCTCGCTTTGCGGATATTGTGAGCGGCGAGGTACAAGTCCGCCTGTTACATTACCTGCGGGATTGAGTGTGCGCAGGCGTGGGAAGCCCGTTCTACGCCATTCCGCATACGGCTCCAAACCGTCTAAGAAAAGTGCTATCCACTTTTGCGTGATGATTTGCTCCAGCGCATTGGCTTGGTTGTATGCTATACGCGGTTGTGCGATGTAGGCATCAATTTGAGCTGTTGTCGGAATTGGGGGATTATTCGGACAAATAGAGTATTGTGTCATTGCGCCGCGAATCCCTGCTTCGTAATGTTCACGCGCCGAGCGCGGTGTTGTCCAGCCGCGAAAGGCTGCTTCTGCCATGAGGAATTCCACTTCCGCGTAGGGAATAAAAATCGTTGGAGAATCACGGTTCGGCGAGGCAAGGTGCGTTCCAACACGGGCAAGCGTGTTGGAGTTCAACGCTTGACGCTGTGCAGACGTAATACCATTCGGCAAACCGCGATTCGGGCGCACCGTCTCGTTATTGATGATGCGGAGACGAGGGTCATTCGTGCTGTCTAAAAGGCTTACAAACGTTTCGCTGAGGCGGTAATCATCGAATTGATTGAGTGTTTGCCATGTGTTGGATTGCTGAATCCGAGCGCCGTTTGCTTGGTCAATCCAAGCCATATCTGCGTTGTTCTGCATGACACCAGCCGCAATCGCAGATTCTGCTTCGCTTCGTGCCAATGCAGGATCTACTTTGGAAAGGCGCATTGCAAGGCGCAAACGCAAGGAATTGGCGAATCTGCGCCATTTTACGAGGTCGCCTCGGTAAACACCGTCGTTGGTGGTGAGTGTGCGCTTCGTTGCATCAAAAGCGGCAACTGCCTCGCGGAGTTCTTTGAGCATATCTTTGTAGATTGCTTCTTGTGTATCGTATTTCGGTGTGAAGTTGCGGTCATAAAAACCGCGTCCCGCCTCAAAGTACGGTACATCGCCAAACAAGTCAGTAATACGGTGAAACACGAATACCTTCCAGATGCGCCCTGCCGAAAGGATGTTAATATCAGCAGGATTCTGTTTTGCACGCTCTACGATGTCCGTTGCAAATTTCACCACACCCGGCTGCCCGATAATACCGCGCCCCGCATACCACCATTCCCACTGTGCATTCGGCATACCGCGATACATCTCGGCGGCAAACTCGGCTGTTTTTGGAGAAAGGTGCTGTACTACGCATGAAATGGCGGTATAGTTGTAGGTTTGCTGCTCGAAGTTGTCCCCCGCCGTGCGAAGCTGCATATTGGAGAACATGAGAAGCGGGTCCACCGTTGTTACTTGCGTGGGATTAGTGTTTAATTGCTCGAAACCTGCCGTACACCCCGATAACCACACACCGAAGGTGGTTACAAGCGCAAGACTCAAGGTTTTGAGCGGTCGAAACGAAAATTGTGTTTTCATAGAATTAGTAGTTTTTGGTTTTTAGTTGTTGGTTGGTGGTGTTTGTGCAGCTCGTTAAAACTTTAATGAGAGATTCACACCATAACTGCGTGTGCTGGGAAGCGAGTTGTATTCAAGCCCCTGAGCATTGCCATTGCTGTAATTCGATTCCGGATCCACGTTGGGAATATTGGAAAGCAAAATTGCTGCATTACGCATAACCAAGGAAATACGCGCTCCGGTGAGGATTCCGCTTAAAAACGAATTTTTGAGCATATCACCGGTAATCGTGTAACCAAGCGTGATTTCGCGCAGTTTTACAAAACTTGCGTCATACATAAATGCTTCGGTAACACCACCATAGCTTGACCAGAAGTCTTGCACGTAGGCACGGCGCGTGTTCGGAACATACATCGGCGCAGCCGTCGTACCAACGTTCATTACGCCCACAGCCAAGATGCTGTCCGGACGTGCGCCTTCGCGTCCTTGCAATGTGCCTTTGTGCTGTCCGGTAATATAGCTGTTTGCATTCGTAAGCGAGTAAATTTTGCCGCCAAGACGGAAATCCACCAGCGCAGAAAGCGTAAAACCGAAGAAGTTGAAGGTATTCGACCAACCGCCGATAGCGTCAGGGATTGCATTGCCTAAGTCCTTTGCAATCGGGTCACGCACGGGCAAGCCTGTACGGGCATCATACACAATCGGAAAGCCTGCTTGCGAAGAATCACGCAAAAATGCCGTTCCGCGAATAACGCCGTACGCCTGACGCTCAACCGCCAAGACCGTAGCACCGACGCGGGCTGAGCCGATGTCGAGATTACGAATACCCGGAAATAATTCCGCAACATTATTCCAATTCCGCGCAATGTTAAACGACGTTTCCCAGGTAAATTCAGGTGTTTTGACGGGAACGCCCGTTACCATGACTTCAACGCCTTCATTCGTGATGCGTCCGGCATTGATGAGTGCGCCCGTGAAGCCCGTTGTTGGAGAAATGGTAATCGGGATAATCTGATTACGAACATCTTGCTGATAGTACGTGAAATCAATACCCAAGCGACCTTCAAGGAATTTCAAGTCAAATCCAGCTTCGATATTATTGGAAATTGTCGGCAAAAGATTCGAGTTCGGGATATTGAACTGCGGTGCTTGTGCCAAAATCATGTTCGTATTGCGTCCGGCGGTGTAGGGAAGTGCTGCAAAAGAGTACAGAAGTTGCAACTGATACGGGTCTGTATCATGCTAGTGCTAGAAAAATCTCCGTGTTTGGTCATTGACAGATTATATTTTTTTTGTATATTTAGGGCTAATTTTTTTTTACTAACCTTTCCGTAAATAGGTGTGTTTTATGCATCCCCAAAAAATTGTTTCTGGTGCCATAATGGTTTTTGCCGTTGCCATCATAAGTTCCTGTACAACTAATCTTCTTGATACTCCGCCACTTCCACAAAGTGTAACAAGTAAAGTTGCCGCTGTAACAAATAAGCAACAAGACAATATGCGACAAGGAATCTTTATAAATGGTACTTTAATAAAACCTATTCCTAAAGAGGAATATCTAGCTAGAATGAACAAGTCTAGCTCGACTGTAAATAGTAACTATAACCCTAATGCGATTATTATTCCTCTTCTCAATACTTCCTATCCATATGTAGAGGGATCTCGTAGAATACTCTTTACCGAGACGCGATATGAGATTGTAAATTCAAATGGAGGAGATCCCGCATCAGCAGAAATTTTTGTAGCAATCACAGACAATACTTATATCCCCGAACAAACTGTTTATTATCCTTTAGGAGTTCAATCTGGCGCAAATGTCTTTCCTTATGACTTTGGCATTCAACAGCCTGGGACTGTATCTAGTACCATTACATTAACTTCCCCTAATTGCCCCGGCTCTGCTTCTGCTTCATATTATTATACATTTCAATAATCCTGACCTTACTATAAGCATAATAAATAAGTGAAGAGCAAGTTCTTTGGAGAACTTGCTTTTTTTCTATTATTAGCACAACTCAACACAGAGAATCCCATCCACAACGTAGAGCGGCTGGTTATTGCCCGTAAGTTGCTTCTCACCGCGAATAATCACGCGGCTCGAACCCCCAACGCCTGTTTGACCAATGTTTACGCGCACTCCGGCAACTTTGCCCACAAGTGCGTTTGCAACGTTGAGTTCGCGGGCTTGGGTGAGTTCTGCGCCTTGAACGGTCGAAATGGCATAACCAAGCGACTTTTTCTCGCGTTCAATACCGATAGCTGTTACGACAACTTCATCCAAAAGCACGTCGTCAATAGCTAATTCAACGTTCAAAGCGCCTTCTTGCGGCACTTTGACTTCTTTTTTCAAAAAGCCGATAAGTTGGAACACAAGCGTCGTGCCGGGCTGCGCGTTCAGAGTATAATTCCCTTCGCGGTCAGCGATTGCACCTTTTAATGTTCCTTTCACAAGGATTTTTGTCCCGCCAAGCGGCTTTCCGTCGCCTTTGGCAGTAACCTTTCCTGTTACGGAACGGTTTTGCGAAAATACCTCCCCGTTCAAAAACACTAATGCCGCAATAAGCAACATACAGCGCATCAAAAGAGAAGTACGAAGAAACAAACTGTTCATAGAATATGGATTGGGTGATGAAAATGGTGGAAATTTGACAAGAACTCTCGATTACTCTCAATTAGTCTCGACTATTTGCTACGGTCTCAAAAGCGAATCCCTTGGAAACGCAGCATCCAAGCGATAGACACCCTGCCGCAACGCGCGTGCAGTCTCGTTATTATTCGGTGTAAGTGCCTCGTGGAAGAAAATGACCGAGCCAATCATTCCCGCTTGCCTATTCGCCGTAATGCTCTCGGAAAGCAGTTGCGCAGTGGAAATATACGGGTCTGCCCTGCCAAGAACACCCGGAGCTATCTTGCGGCGAGCATTTGCGGGCATTTGCGACTGCAACTGCGTGAGAAGCCCTTGATATGCGGGTAAATCTCGCCGATATAGCTGCGTACTCAGCAAATCTACCAAGCCGCGCTGCATCCACGTTGGGGAATCCTGCAAATATTCGACATTCCCAAACGGAAACGGGCTTGGCGACATGGCAAACACTAAATTCGGCTTTCGCGCTTTCACTGTCTGACGCAAGCGTGCAAGCCAGTCGGTGAGTTTGTCAGCGCGCCATTTTACCCATGCTGCTTCTTTGAAATCTTGCGGGGCAGCCATGCCTGTTTCGCGGCGATACCGAGCGACGGTTGCTGTGTCATAACCGCCTTCGGTGGGCATAGCGGGCATACGGTCGTCGCCTTGAATCCCGTCAATATCGTAGCCGTTCACCACTTCCATTACCAAATCAGTGATAAAATTCTGCACATTGGAATCAAGCGCATTCATCCAATAAAACCCATTTTTGACCACAACCTGCCCATCGCGCCCGATGCTTGACCATTGCGGATATTTGGTGAGAATTGCTCCGGGCGGCGTACCTAAGCCACTATTGAACGACGAAAAACCATACTCAAACCAAGGAATAACCGTCAAGCCTTGTAACCGTGCCTCTTCAATAGTTTCTCGCAACACATCGCGGTCGCCGAACTGCGCACCAATCGGCAAATTAAACTCACGCTGCATCCTTGCCGAACGCCACATTGTATAGCCGCACAACCAAACGACCGGAAAGACTGTATTGAAGCCGTTTTCCTTGAGTGTTCGCATAGCGAGCGCGATATTTTGCCGCGAATCAAACACGGTGCTTCCGGCAACCGTCAGCCAGACACCGCGTACTTCGGGGCTTGCAACGCTTGGTGTTGTGGGGCGCGTTGTGTCGGGTGGGCGTGTAACAATCTGCGGACCTTGATTTTGCGGCGTACAGGCAATGGCGCTAAGAAAAAACGCTGTGGCAGTCAAGCACAACGCGAAGTTGAGACGAAGCATAAATTGTTATGGGATTGGTGGAGTGTTTGGGGGAGAGGGCAAGAACACACAAAATATTCACACGTTTCACTCCGAATATACAAACTGTTCGCTATAAGCGCAATTTTTCTTGCGAAAAAACCATAAAGTTTTTTGGGATAGTTTCGGCACGAGATTTTTTGTAATTTTTGGGGAAACAAATTTTCACCATTTCATGCGAACATTTTGCGAATAATTATGGTGCAAGTACCTCAAACACAGGAAGAAAAATTTCTGCTTCAGCGCATCAAATCTGCTATTCAGGAAATTGAGCCAAATGCAGAATTGTACCTTTTCGGCTCCCATTCTCGCGGTGATGCAACCGAAGAATCGGATTGGGATGTACTGGTGTTAGTGGATGGTGAAGTAACGATGAATAGAAAATTGCCCATTTGGAATAGTGTATATCCTTTAGAACTAGAATACTCAATTTGTATAGGTCTTAGCGTCAGAGGCAAAGATGATTGGCGTAATGAGGGATTTATTCTCTCAACTCCATTCTACCAAATCTTCAGCAAAGATGTTATTCTGATGTAATTTTTTTAACTGAGTTACATAACCATGCTCATCTCCGCAACTTTCCTCGACGAAATTAGCCACGACATACCGCATCAAAACTGGGGCGAAGCCGAATGGGATGCCGACTTTCAAGCTATGAAGCGCATCGGTATTGATACCGTTGTTCTCATTCGCTCCGGCTATGGGCGTTGGGCGACGTACCCAAGCGAGGTACTTACCCGCGAAGAAAGTATTTATGAGCCTCCGGTGGATTTGGTCGAAATGTATTTGCGCTTGTCGGAGAAGTACGGCATGAGGTTTTTCTTTGGAACATATGATTCAGGGCGGTTTTGGCATGATGAGAACTATTGGAAAACGACGGCTTTTGAGCGCGACAACGAAGTCAATATGCGCGTTACGGAGGAAGTGTGGCGTAAATACGGCTCCAGTCCTGCTTTTGGTGGGTGGTATTTATCCTTGGAAATAAGCCGCAAAACAGGGAAAATTGTGGATATGTTTCATAAACTCGGCAAGCATTGTAAAGATCTTTCAGGCGGGCTTCCTATTTTAATTTCACCCTATATTGACGGCACAAAAGCTGTTTCGCAATACGCAGCAACGCTCACCAAAGAACAAACTACCACACTCGAAGAACATGAGCGCGATTGGAATGAGATTTTAAGCGGCGTTCAAGGCGCAGTGGATATTTTGGCGTTTCAAGACGGACACGTGCATTATCACGAATTAGCAGATTATCTCGTCATCAACAAACAGCTCGCAGACCGCTACGGAATGCGCTCTTGGACGAATGTCGAATCTTTCGACCGCGATATGCCAATAAAATTTTTGCCCATCAAATGGGAAAAATTGCGCTTAAAGCTGGAAGCCGCACAAAAAGCTGGTGTGGAGAAGGCAATAACGTTTGAATTTTCGCATTTTATGAGTCCGAACTCGGCGTATATTCAAGCGCATCATTTATACAACCGTTACCGCGAATACGCACAAACACTCAATCAATCATTCTCATCATAACTCATTTCTGCCAACATGACAACTCGCCGCAATCTTCTTACATCAGTCGCAGGTGCAGCAATAGCCTATCCACTACTCGCTTCTGAGGCTTTTGCACAGAAAAAATCTTCTGCAAAAGCAAAAAACACAAAACCGCTCAAACTTTTGAAACCTAAAGCACTGCAAAGTGGCATGACCATTGGCTTGGTCTTCCCTGCGGGGTGGACAAAAATGGAAGAAGTCGAGTTGGGAAAGGCATATTTGGAGAAATTAGGCTACAAGGTTGTACTGGGACAAAATGCCGGAAAACAGCTTGGGTACTTGTCTCAAGATGACAAATCACGCGCTGCGGAATTTATGACCGCCGTTGAAAATCCCTCTATTGACGCGATTATCTGCGCACGGGGCGGTTACGGCACAATGCGAATGCTCGAAATGCTTGATTACACCTCAATTCGTAAGCATCCGAAAATTATTTCAGGCTACAGCGACATCACGGCACTTATCAACACGATTTACCAGCGAAGTGGCTTGGTTACATTCCATGGACCGGGTGCGCTGGCTGCATGGAATGAATTTACCGAAAAAAGTTTTTTGGAAATTGCGACAGCCAATGCTTTGACCGATGCGGAACGTGCGAAAAAGCCCTTCCAACCAATAGTGATGCCGCCTACAGAAGGTTGGAAAACGATGACAACGGGAAAAACAGGTAAAGCAAAAGGGCGTTTGGTAGGAGGCAATCTCACGCTGCTGTCCATGACGACGGGAACATCACTTGAAATCAACACCAAAGGCGCATTGCTCTTTTTTGAGGATGTTACCGAAGAGCCGTACCGTATAGACCGCATGATTACGCAACTTTTGCTTGCCGGAAAGCTGCAAGAGTGCGTCGGGATTGCGATTGGGCAGTTTACCAAATGCGAAGCCGAAGACGCGGCACATTCATTCACCGTGCAGGAAGTGTTGGAAGACCGCTTGAAAGGCTTGGGAATACCGATTGTTACAGGATTGCAGTTCGGACACGTCGCGCAAAAATACACCTATCCGATTGGCGTACAAGCTGAATTAAACACCGAAACAGGCACATTAACGCTGTTGGAATCGGCGGTACAAGGGTAAATCCGCAAAAAGTACAAGGATTAATCCACAAAAAAAGGCAGAGAATTTCAGGAATCCTTGTAATTTTGCGGTGGAACTTTCCGCCAAAAAACGAATGTTTAGCGTAAACAATTCACGCATCCCAACGATTGGTTTTGTAGCACTCAAAAGCCGCATCAATGCTTCATTTTGACACTGACGACACAGCAGAACTCACCTTTGCTTCATCTCACGCCACCATCTTGGAAGCGCTTCGGCAGCGTATTCCGACGATTACTCCACAAATTTGGCAATCTTCAACGCACGTATTCATGCGCTTTTCAAGCCCTTTGAACGCGCTCATCGGTGAGGAAGTGCTGGAAGATTTTTCGCTGTTGGATTGGCTGCAAGATATTTCCGTTCAGGATGTTTCCGGTCAGGATGCTGCCGCAGCGCATAAAATCTACTGGCGTAACCGCATGGAAACCTACGAAACAGCAGGATACGGCATTGCGCATATCATCCAAGGCAGCAGCACTAACATTTCCTCGCTTCTCCGCCTTGTGCATGATGCAACCGCCGAAGCGACACCAAACATTCGTTATTATGGCGGAACACGATTTTATGCGCCTTCCAAAGCAGATGCTGTTTGGCAGAATTTCCCCGATGCGGCATTTGTCCTGCCGTTTTTGGAATGTGATTCCGCAGAAGACGTTGTTTTCCTGCACTGTACCGTTGCCATGCCGTTGGGTAGTAGTCTTGAAGCGGCTTACAGCAAAGCAGAACAAAAATTACGAGCATTGGAACAATCTCGAAACAATGCAATAAAGCCGGATTTTACGCCATATTTCAACGCTATTCCCTACAAAAGCCGCACCAATGTTCCTTCTAAAGTACAGTGGGAGCGTAGCATTGATGCGGCATTGAAAGAATTTTCTCGTGAACGCTTAGAGAAAGTTGTGTTAGCAAGACGCGCAACCGTAGAATGTACCGAAAACATAGATTCTATAACGCTTCTGCGTGAGCGCCTTCGTAAAGCACCACGCGCAACGGCTTTTTTGCTACAATTCGGCACGGACAGTGCATTTTTCGGCACAACGCCTGAACTGCTTTACCAGCGTGAAGGGCGCACTATCTCTACCGAAGCGATTGCCGGCACACGAAGGCGCAGCACCAATGACCGCGAAGATGAAGCCATTGCCGATGAACTGCTCAATTCCGACAAAGACCGCCGCGAACACGCATCAGTTCAGCGTTTTATCGCCTCGGCGCTCGACGAACTTACCGAATCCTTTACCATCGGCACGGTGGACATTCTCAAACTCTCGAATGTACAGCATTTGTACGCCGTTTTTACGGGCAAACTCCGTGCAACAAGCGATGATGCGCATATATTGGAGCATCTTCACCCAACGCCTGCTGTCGGGGGAACGCCGCGCCGCAAAGCGGTAGAATTTCTGCAAAAGCACGAAGGATTTGACAGAGGCTGGTACGCAGCGCCCGTCGGCTGGGTTAATGCTCATGGGGCAGAGTTTGTTGTGGCGATTCGTTCCGCGCTCATCACGGGAAACACAGCGCATTTATTCTCCGGCGCAGGCATTGTTGCTGGCTCAGAGGCAGAAAAAGAATGGCAGGAAATTGAAATTAAAATTGCTCCGCTTTTGGAATTATTTCAAGGTTAAATCTCGAAAGACCGCATGAATACAGCATCGTCAGCTACTTTTGCACAGTCCGAAAATCTCAATATTCTCTGGGCGCGTTTGATGATTGAGGAGTGTATTCGCTGTGGTGTGCGGATGTTCTGTGTGTCGCCCGGCTCTCGTTCTACGCCGCTTGCAGTGGCATTGCAAAGGGCTTCGGAGGAACATTCGGGAGTGCAAATCGTTGTTGGAACGGATGAGCGTGCCGCAGCATTTTACGCCCTTGGCTATGCCCGTGCAACCCGCATTCCTGCTGTGCTTCTCTGCACATCGGGTACTGCCGTAGCGAATTATCTGCCTGCTGTTGTGGAAGCCGCTCAAGATGCCGTTCCCATGCTGCTTCTGACCGCAGACCGCCCGCCGGAATTACGCGATAACGGCGCAAATCAAACTATCCGACAACCGCATATTTTCGGTGATTATGTGCGCTGGGAGTTCGATATTCCCTGCCCTTCGGAAGAAATTTCGCCTGCGTTTCTTCTTTCAACCGTTTCCCATGCGGTTTTTCGTGCTTCCACATCCCCAGAAGGCGCTGTACACCTGAATTGCCAGTTTCGAGAGCCGCTTGCGCCCACGCAAAAAGCATTTTCACCCGATTACCTTGAACCTGCTCAGAAATGGCTTGAATCCTCACACTCTTGGACAATCCATGCGCCAAGCGTTATCACGCCATTTGATGCCGTAATCCGCAACATCGCACAAACCCTTGCTTCCGCACAAAACCCGCTTATATCCGTAGGGCGCTTGAACACTCGCTCCGAGCGCGATGCAGTGCTGCAATGTGCGTATATGTGGCGGATGCCGATTGTCGCAGATGTAGCTTCAGGACTGCGTTTGCATGATGTTCCGAACACAATTCCCTATTTCGACCAAACGCTGCTTCTGCCCGAAATGTACGATGGCATCAAGCCTGACGCGGTGCTGCACATCGGCGGTACGTTCACATCCAAACGCTTGCTTCAATGGTTTGCCGCCATTCAGCCGACTTCGTACATTGCGATTGAACATTCTCCTTTTCGCCATGATGCAAATCATCAAGTAACTATGCGGGTTCAAGGAGATATTGTCGCTACGATGAATCGGCTTTACAAAGCGGCAAGTGGCATGAATACTGAATCCGCCTTTGCGGTGAAAGCCTTCCACGCTTCGCAGGAAGTGGAAAGTATCATCGAATCGTATATCGCTGAGGCACTCAACGCGAATACTGCCATTTCCGAAATCACCGCAACGATGCTGGTTTCTAAGCATATTCCGTCGGAATCGGGATTGTTTCTTTCCAATTCAATGCCTGTGCGCGATATGGATATGCTGGCGCTGACACAGCACGAAAGCGGCTTTATCCACGTCGGGACAAATCGCGGTGCAAGCGGGATTGACGGGATTTTGGCAACGGCGGCAGGCTTTGCCGAAGGAATCAAAAAGCCTGTAACGCTGATGATAGGCGACCTTGCGCTTATTCACGATACAAACTCTTTGCTGCTTGCCGCAAAGAACAAGACACCGCTTATTATCATCGCTATCAACAACAACGGCGGCGGTATTTTTTCGTTTCTGCCCGTTGCGTCTGATAACGCAGGGCTTTCCACGCAAGCATTTGAACGCTTTTGGGGTACGCCGCATGGTGTCTCATTCAAAGCATTAGCGGAGTTTGCCGATATTCGCTACGAAGCACCAACAACAACGCAAGATTTTGAAACGTCTTACAAACAAGCATTAGAGCGCTCTTTGGGGGAATCCAGCTCGACGCTTATTGAAATTCGCACTGACCGCACAGCAAACGTCCAAGAACACAAAGCGCTGCAAGCCTTGATTATATCATGCCTTCAGGCTTTGTAATGCGTTTGTTATGACTGTTCTCGCACATAATTTTAGTGTTCAAGTTCATACCTTTGGCAAACCCGAAGCCGCACCGTTCCTCATGTTGCATGGTTTTTTAGGAAGCGGTGAGGATTGGAGCGCTCTTGCAGAAACGCTTTCGAGTGATTGTTTTTGCATTGCGCCGGACATTCCGGGACACGGTGCAACGCAGCCCCAAAGCGCTTTTGCGGAGTACACGATGGAAAATGTTGCAAGGGTGATAATCGCTTGTTTGGATGCGCTCACGTCGCAGAAAGCCATTCTCTGCGGATATTCCATGGGCGCGAGATTGGCTCTCTACCTTGCCTTGAGCTACCCTGACCGCTTCCAATCGGTGTGTATTCTTTCCGGCACAGCAGGTTTACGCACCGAAGAAGAGCGTTTGGCACGACGGAAACACGACGAAACACTTGCCGTAAGATTAGACACAGAGCCATTTTCAGAGTTTTTGACCTTTTGGTACAATCAAGCGCTTTTTGCTTCTTTTCGGTCGCACCCAACCTTTTCGCAGATTGTTTCCAAGCGCTCAAGCGCTTCACCGCACGAAGCCGCCAAGTCCTTACGCGGCATGGGAACAGGCTCGCAACCGAATCTTTGGGGCGAATTACCCCAAAACACGCTCCCCATCACGTTTGCAGCCGGCGAGTTCGACGCAAAATTTGTAGCACTTGCGCGAGAATTGCATGATTTTACGCCACATTCGAGGCTTTTGTGTATTCCCGGTGCAGGACACGTTTTGCATCACGAAGCGCGTGAAACCGTGATTCGTGAGTTAAAAACACTTCATTCGTAAAATGATTTTTTCTACTTCATTCCCCACAACACAAGGAATTATCTATGTCCAAGACACCAAGCACTATCAAACGCGCCCTTGATTGGAAGTCGGCGGGCGATTTCACCGATATTATCTACGAAAAAGCCGAAGGTATTGCCAAAATTACGATTAACCGCGCCGAAGTGCGGAATGCGTTTCGCCCGATTACCGTGCAAGAGATGATTCGCGCTCTCGACGATGCGCGTGACGATACATCTATCGGCGTGATTATCCTCACAGGCGCTGGTGATTTGGCGTTTTGCTCCGGCGGAGACCAGAGAATACGCGGCGATGCGGGCTACAAGGACGATGCAAAACACGTTGAGCGCCTCAACGTTCTGGATTTTCAAAAAGACATTCGTGCCTGTCCGAAGCCGATTGTTGCTATGGTTGCGGGCTATGCGATTGGCGGCGGACACGTGCTGCACGTGATGTGCGACCTTAGTATTGCGGCGGATAATGCCATTTTTGGACAAACCGGTCCAAAAGTCGGCTCATTTGACGGCGGCTATGGTTCGAGTTATTTGGCGCGGATTGTCGGGCAGAAAAAAGCGCGGGAAATTTGGTATCTCTGCCGTCAATATAATGCCCAGCAAGCGCTTGAAATGGGGCTTGTGAACACTGTCGTTCCGCTTGAGGAATTGGAAATCGAAACGGTGAAATGGTGCAAAGAAATGCTCGCCAATTCCCCGATTGCGCTCCGTGCCTTGAAAGCCGCTCTGAACGCCGATTGCGACGGGCAAGCGGGCTTGCAGGAACTCGCCGGAGTAGCAACAATGCTCTTTTACATGAGCGAAGAAGGTCAGGAAGGGCGCAATGCCTATCAGCAAAAGCGTAAACCGGATTTCAGCAAATTTCCCAAACGACCGTAACAGCATACATTTGGATTTTTGAACAAACCATTCGCAAAGACAAGAATATCTGTGCCACCAAAGCCTGATTTTATGCCGTAGTGCAGATATTTTTGTCTTTTCTGCATGATAATTCCCAAACTACTCTTCAAAAGCATCGTGCATTTTTGACTTGCACAGGTCAAATTTTCTTGGTAAATGTGGGAAAATAATTCCGTCCCATTCATCCCTCTCATGGTTATCATGGGTAAACAAAGCAAATGGTATTCGCCATGTATGGCGCTTGTTTGGCTGCTAACGTGTCAGTTTGCGGCATACAGCCTTTCGGCGCAAAACAAAGCCGTTATTGACAGTTTGAAGCGTGAACTCACCGCAGCACAAGGGCAGAAGCGGGTTCAAGTGCTGAATAATCTTTGCTGGGAATACCGCACATTTGACCAAAATAGGGCGATTGAGTACGGGCTGCAAGCACTTGGCTTGGCTGAACAGCTTGGCTGGAAGCAGGGTATGGCAAGTTCGCTGAATAATTTAGGCATTGTCTATCGTCGGCGCGGGAATTATCCGCAAGCGCTGGATTATCACTTCAAAGCGCTGAAAATCAGCGAAGAAACCAAAGATTCCGCCGACATTGGGCAAGCACTGAACCGCATCGGCTTAATTTATCAAGGGCAGGGCAATTTTGCTGCGGCATTAGAGTATTTCCAGCGCTCACGCGCCGTGTATGAAAAAATTGGCGATTTGTCGGGTGTCGGAAAAGCTATGACCAATATCGGTGAAATTTATTCCCGTCAAGGGTTGTATGCCCTCGCGTTGGAGTATCTCGTAAAAAGTCAGGCAATGGCAAGTACCGAAGGAACAAAGGACTTGGAAGGTGTTGCCGAATCAGGCTTAGAAATTGGTGTGGTCTATGGCAAGCAAGGAAATACCACACTTGCATTGGAATATTTTCAGCAGGCGCTCAAAATCTACGAACAAATTGGTAATCGCTCAGGAGTGGCGCAAACACTCAGTGCAGTCGGAGCAACGTATTTACAAATCGGCAATGTCAAACAAGCCGAAGAATTTGCGACACGCTCCTACAACTATGCCCGCGACATCGGTGAAATCGAATGGATTAAACAATCCAGCAAAACACTTTCCAGAGTATTTACCGCAAAAAAAGAATTTGAAAAAGCGCTTGAATACGAACTCACCTACTCACGCTTGAAAGATTCCACGACGGGGGAAGAAAGTGTGAGGAAAATAGCGGATTTGGAGGCAATGTTGGCTTCGGAAAAACGCCAAGCACAAATCGAACTTTTGACCAAAGAAAACCAAATTCAGCAGCTTATTCGCAACAGTCTCGCAGTGGGGCTGGTTCTCGTATTTGTCATTGCCTACGTGCTGTTTCGTGCGAATCACCAACAGAAAAAAGCGAATCGCCTGCTTTCGCAGCAAAACGAAGAAATTTTGCGTCAGCAAAAAATGCTGGAAGAACAGGCAAGCGAAATTCAACTCGCCAACACCGAACTCCATGAAGCAAACCTCAATCTCAAGCGCCAGCAGGAGGTTTTGGAAGAGCAGACACGCGAAATTGAACTGGCAAATAATGAACTTCTCGAACTCAATATCAATCTTGAACGCAATCAGAGAATGTTGGAAGAACAAGCCCACCAGATTGAATTGGCAAACAGCGAAATGCAGATGCGCAATTTGCAACTGAAGGACATCAACGACCAAATGAACGAGTTTTTAGGTATTGCTGCGCATGATTTGAAAAATCCGCTTGCTTCGATTGTCATGTCTTCAAGCGCTATTCGGCGTTATTACGACCGCATGAGCAAAGAAGAAATTATTGAGAATTTGAGTGGCATCGAAGTTATTGCCGAGCGTATGCGTTTGATTATTCATAACTTACTCGAAATCAACAAAATCGAATCAGGTAATTTACACATCGCTTCCGAACCCGTTTCACCGGGAGAAATCGCTGACCAATTAGTCGAAGATTGGACTCCCAAAGCCTCAGCAAAATCTATTTCGCTGCGTTTTGACAATCAAGCGCCCGATAAATTTTTTATCGGCGACCCCAATGTTTTGTACCAAATTCTTGAAAATCTCCTCTCGAATGCCGTCAAATACTCGCCTCACGGCAAAACAGTCTGGGTACGTGTTATTGCTTCCGAAATTTCTGCCTTGGGCGGAACACCGCAAAACGGCTCACAAAGCCATATCCGCATGGAAATTCAGGACGAAGGACCGGGTTTGAGTGCTGAGGACAAAGCCAAACTTTTTGAGAAATTTGCACGACTTTCCGCACAGCCCACAGGCGGTGAACACTCGACAGGATTAGGGCTTTCGATTGTGAAAAAACTTGTCGAAATGATGCAAGGGCGCGTCTGGTGCGAAAGCAAACTCGGCAAAGGCTCGACGTTTATCGTAGAAATGCCCGTCGCATCGGTGTAATCTTTCGGCAGCCCTGCTGCGGTGCTGCTGCTGCTCACTCGCTCTTTGCTTCGTCGCTCTTTGCTTCGTCAATGTTGCTTGAGTATTAGACGTTATACGGATTAGTGGTTTGGGAGAATAGAAACTCATGTAAAGCACATTACTACTGATGTTTAGTGGCACAGACATTTTTGTCTGTGCGTAACCCCAAAACACAGTACCAAACCTCGCACAGGCAGAAATGCCTGTGCCACTGAAAGGTTCTCAACAGGTAATCTGAATAATGTCTATTATCTCATTTGCATTTTCCCTTGATTTCATGCCGCTTATCGCTTCTCCTGATTCTCCTGCATTTGCCGTTTCCGCGCCGCGTATCGCAGTAATTGGCGCGGGACATTTGGGGACCATTCACGCTCGGCTTTGGTTGCAACACGAAAACGCCGCGCTGACGAGTGTTTACGATATTCACCCGGAACGCGCACAAAACCTTGTTGCAAAACTCAAAGAACAATTTCCGCAAACAACGGTTTTTGCAGCACAAAGCCTTGAAGAGGCGCTTGAAAGCTGCGATGCCGTAACGATTGCGACTCCCACGTCGAGCCATTTTACCGTTGCCGAGGCAGCCTTGAAAGCGCACAAACACTGCTTTATTGAGAAGCCCATTGCAGCGAATCTTGCAGAAACAGATGCCCTTCTCAGCCTTGCCACCAAAACATCCGCCATTGTTCACATCGGACACGTCGAGCGCTTTAATCCTGCCTTTGCCCCTATTTCCCCGCACAATCTTCATAACCTTCGCTATATCGAATCGCATCGTCTCGCACCCTTCAAACCTCGTGCGCTGGATGTTTCCGTGATTTTAGATTTGATGATTCACGATATTGACATTGCGCTTTGGCTTGTGGCATCTCCCGTAAGCCATATCTCCGCTAATGGCGCATCAATGCTTACTCGCCATACCGACATGGGGGTTGCGCGGTTGCACTTTGAAAACGGCTGCGCCGCTCAATTCCACGTTTCGCGCCTTTCTCCTCAAACGCGGCGCATAATGGCGCTCTACACCGCCAAACAGCATATAACCGTTGATTTTGCCACACCGTCTTTAGAGATTGTTCATTTCTCTGAACACAGTATAAAACCAAGCCCCTTCGCAACAAACAGCCCCGAATTGCTCCCTGCAACCATGCTGGGCGATATTGCAGCCGCACACATCGGCACAGCGTGGCAGGAAACACCGCCATTACAGCCAACCAACGCTATTAGCCAAGAACAACAAGCATTTTTGGCAGAAATCCGTACACCGTCTGCACGTGTTCAACGGGCAACACACATTCACGAAGCACGAGAATCCATGCGCATTGCAGAGGCAATCACCGCACAAATAATGACCGCAACAATTTCATAAAACCTTCCTTTCTGCATACACAATGAACAAAAAGTTCGCTCCGTTCTTCCTACTAGCGCTGCAAAGTTTTTGCGCATTTTGCACCGTCATTCTTCAATGCAACACAGCCACACTTTTCGCTCAAACTCATGATGCACTGGCGCTTGTAGCCGATTTGCATAATCAATATCGCATTATTGCGAATCAACCCTATCTCACGCAAGGCAGCTACGAGTGCAAATTGGATATGTACTTGCCCAGAAGCACCACCAAACCTACGCCGACGGTGATAATGATTCACGGCGGCGGCTGGGTGAGCGGCACGAAGGAAATTACGCAAATGCACATCGCACCGTACTTGGCAATGGGCTTTGCGGTGGTGAATGTGGGATACCGTCTTGGGCAGATTGCACCTGCTCCGGCGGCAGTAGAGGACGTGCGAGCGGCACTGCGCTGGATTGGACGCAACAGCAAACAATACCTGCTGGACACCGCACAAATCCTTGTTACGGGGCATTCCGCCGGAGGGCATCTTGCGCTGATGGTCGGGATGCTGCCACCGAATAGCGAATTTGACCGCATTGGCGGTGTAGATGACACGCCGCCCCGCATTGCGGCTGTGATTAACTGGTTTGGCATTACTGACGTAGCGGACCAAATCGAAGGTGGCGCAAACAAGCGTGATTATGCGGTGCGCTGGTTCGGGCGCGAGCAGAATCAAGACTTGGCACGGCGCGTATCGCCTCTCAGCTATGTTCGCAAAGGGCTTCCTCCCATTCTCACCATTCACGGCGATGCAGACCCCGTTGTACCGTATTCGCATGGTGTTCGTTTGCATGAAGCACTCACGAAAGTACAGTCTCCAAGCCGATTACACACGATTCCCAAAGGCGAACACGGTGGTTTTTCGCGGGAAGAAACCTTGAAAGCATATATCGTCATCCAAGAATTTTTGCGACAACACAATCTTTTGAAAAAGCCATGAAACGCACCGCACTTTTCCTTGCAACACTAGCAATGACGCTCCTACCAAGCGTCATTTTTGCCCAAACCCCAAGCCTCCAGCAACCAATAACCGAAAACCAACAACTAAAAACTACAAACCAAAAACCAACCCACGGCGTTTGGCTCACCAACGTAGATAGCGACGCGATGTACAGTAACGAAAAAATCCGCGAAACTGTACGGACGTGTGCTGAACTCGGCTTCAATACTATCTTCGTAGTGGTGTGGAATAATGCTATGACGACATACCCGAGCGAGGTAATGCAAAAGCTGACAGGCGTGCGGATTGACCCGCGTTTGGTGAAGGTGCAAGACCGCGACCCGCTTAAAGAGTTGATTGACGAAGCGAAGCCTCGTGGAATCAAGGTTATCGCGTGGTTTGAGTTTGGTTTTTCGTGTTCGTATGATAAAGCAGACGGTGGGGCGATAATTCGCGCAAAGCCGCATTGGGCTTCGCGCGGTGTGGATGGGAAGATTGTGAGCAAAAATAAATTTCAGTGGATGAACGGCTTTCACCCCGAAGTGCAAGATTTTATGATGTCGTTGCTGAAAGAAGTGGTTCAGAACTACGCAGTTGATGGGATTCAAGGCGACGACCGATTGCCCGCATTGCCAAGCGAAACGGGTTACGACACCTACACGCAGGAACTCTACAAAACAGAACACGGCTCGCTTCCGCCAAAAAACACAAAAGATTACGAATGGGTGCGCTGGCGTGCAGAGAAAATGAGCGATTTCATGCGCCACATTCATACTGAACTGAAAGCACTGAAGCCGTCGCTCACGATTTCAATGTCGCCCAGCATCTACCCTTGGAGCGTCGAAGAATACTTGCAAGATTGGGTTACGTGGCTGCGCGAAGGCTGGGTGGATATGGTGTGTCCGCAGGTCTATCGCTACAAATTCGACGGCTACAAACGGGAATTAGACAAAATGCTTTCGCGGCAAGTTTCTCCCGAAAACAAATCAAAACTTGTACCGGGCGTTTTGCTGAAAGTTAGTCCCTATCTGGCTTCGGAGGAGTATTTGCGGCAAATGGTGAACTACAATCGTTCACAAGGTTTGCAGAGCGAAGTCTTTTTCTTTTACGAAGGTGTGAAGAATTACCCCACGCTGTTTAAGGAAATCAACGGTGTGAAATAATTCCCTCTGACCAAAAAGTTTTGGGGCAAATATTCCAAACCTCACCGAATAGCCAACATTTCTCCATTTCATTCACCAAACAATGCGTAAATCCGCCATTTTGATAAGCATTATCGTCGTAGTTGGGTTTGTTTCGTATATGTTCGGGCGGAGGATGCAATTTCCCTCCTCTGCCGAGCCTCAAAGCACCACCAAACCTCAGCAGAACCCAATTGTGCATTGTGAAATACCCGTTACCAATCTTGACCGTGCAGAGAAATTTTACCGCGCAGTATTTGGATTTGATTTTACTCGTGAACAGATTGATGGAAACGAAATGGCGCACTTCCCGCTTCACGAGGGCATTTCAGGCGTGAGCGGCTCTCTGGCAAAAGGCGAAATCTACAAACCTTCCACAACAGGAACACTGGTGTATTTTCAAACCACCAGCATTGATGAAACCTTGCGTCAAGCCAATACAAACGGCGGAAAAACTTTGTATCCGAAAACATCCGTCGGAGCAAACAATTTCGTTGCTGAAATTCAGGATAGCGAGGGAAATCGTATTGCGCTTCTTCAGCGTGGAAAATAAACGGTTTATTGCTTCTCCAACTCCCGCCAGATAAGTGCCGACGCGCCCAACACGGCAGCGTTTTTGTCCATGAGGCTTGAAAAAAGAAGCCGCGTTTTTCCTTTGAAAATATTCAGCGTCGTTTGGTCAAGTGTGCGCTGCGTAGGTCGTAAAATGAGGTCTCCTGCATTTGCCAAACCGCCAAACAGGATAATCGCTTCGGGGCTGAAACACGCAATTACATTCGCCAATGCTTTTCCCAAAATCTCACCCGTGCGCTCAAATGCTTGCTTGGCAAGCGTGTCGCCATCGTTTGCAGCCGTAGCAATAGCAGCAGCGCTCATGTCGGCAAAATTTCTGTCCCGAAAAACACTAGCATTCGTGCGGTCTGCAAGCAATTCCAGCATCGTGCGCCGAATGCCCGTTGCTGAAGCGTAGGTTTCCAAGCAGCCCCGCCTGCCGCATCCACAATCGCGTCCGCCCTCTTGCACGATGATATGCCCCACCTCTCCCGCAAAACCATCCGAACCATACAAAACATCGCCATTAACCACAATACCGCTTCCCAAGCCCGTTCCAAGCGTTATGACGAGAAAATTTTTCATACCCTTGGCTGCACCAAAGAGCATTTCTCCCAAAGCGGCTGCATTCGCATCGTTGGTAATAGCGACCGGCACACGAAATCGCTCCTGAACGTGCTTGCGAAGATGCACCACATCGCCCCAATGCAGATTCGGTGCTTGCTCAATCGTGCCGGAATAATAGTTCGCATTCGGCGCACCGATGCCAATGCCAACAAGTTCAAAACCCTCATCAAACCTTGCTAAGAGTGTTTCTGCTGCTACACACAAACGAGGAAAAAACTTATCAAATGGCTCTGTTGCTTGTGTCGGAATGCTTGTATCGAATAGGCATTCACCGCTTTTATTTACAACGCCAAGCACCGTATTTGTGCCGCCGATGTCAATGCCGATGGTAATGAGGGTTTGTTGCATCGTTGTTTTGTAACGAAAATGGTACAATGATTGTTCGCCGTTAAGAACCTATCACCCACAGAACCCGCACCAGCAGTGCTGCGGCGAGTGTTGTGCAGAAATTTACCGAGTGGTTGTTCATCAGTCCTTGCCGTTGGAGACCTGCTCCCAAGGCAGAATCTATCAGGTTTGCCACCAGCCCCGTACCGAAAATCACACCCACTGCCCACGTCCAACCCAACCCCAAGGCAAAAACGACCGCTACCAGAGCGCTTCCCGCAAGCCCCCACGCCAAGCCTTCCAAACTAATTACACCGTCTTTGCTGCGTTCATCGCGCCTCAGCGTGAGAATGTTCACAAAGCGCCTACCATAGAGCGTTCCAAATTCGGAAGAAAACGTGTCTGACGTAGCAGCAGCCAATGAAGCCGCAAGCATAACCTTCCACATCATCGCTTCTTGCGGAAAAAGCCACGCGCACACGCCGCAAGCAGCCGCCACACCGCCATTCGAGAGCGCATGAACGACAGAACGTATGCCGCCGTTTTCTTGCGCTGCGCCGATTTCCCGCTTGCGGTCTATCTTCCACGATGAAGCAAGCGAGCCGCCTGCAAAAAAGACAAACAGCAGCCCCAAACACGTCCAACCGCCTCCAAGAAAAATGCAGAACGAACATATCCACCCCACAACACCACCCCAAGCGTCTATTTTCCGCAGCGCAACACTGCCCACCGCAAACACCGTTACCGCCGCAAGCCCCCAAAGCCAATCCGCCGGAAGCGGCGCGAATACTTGCGGGAATCGTAATGCAAGTGCCGTCATCCAGGCTGCTGCTATCGGCACGGCGATATTGTCATCCACAAAACCTTCCTGCGATTCAGCAACGGCTCCGGCAATAACGGCGATGAATATCACCGTTGTCCACACTTGTAATGAAGCGCCTTCGCGGAGAGATTCGGGTAATAAGCCGACAACAAAAAACCATGTCAGGGGAAACGCCACACTGATAAATCCAAGAAAACCCGCCCACGTTTTTGCGGGATTCCACGAGAGTTTTGGTGAACGAACACGCTGCCCGATAATGCTTGCAAAGCCGTCGCCAAAAGCCATTGCGCCCCATGCGATTGCCATGACAATCTGCTTGTCGTGCCAAATCAAACCAATCATCAACAAGACAGCCGGATACGCCAAAAGCCCGATAGAATAGCCCTGCTGACGCTCTGCCTCGCGCTCAAGCGTACCGGAGGTGATACGTTTCAGCAAAAAAATGTTGAAAAGAAGCGCCAGAAAACAAATCATATTGACCTGCCAAGGCGCTATGCGCCCTATGAGCAGCGCCCAAGCTATCATACTGACGTGAACGGCTTTCCGCTTGAGTTCGTTGGACATAGCGAAAAAGGTTATTTGGAAAAAATGAGGTACATACAAAAAACACACCGTTTACGACCATTCAAACGACGTGCGCACCTGCTCCGCCGAGTATCCGGCACCAAGCGCGGCAAGGAGCTTCATGCGGGCTTTTTGACCGGTGAGGTAATCCGCAAAAATTACTCCAGCTTCATACAGTTGCTTGCCTGCGCCCTCGTAGGCGTAGAGATGCTCCACGCGCCCAATGGGGCAGCGCGAGGTCAGCACGACGGGAATTTGCCGCTCCAAAGCACGTAAAATTTGATGATAAAAGGGTGGTGGCACATTTCCTACGCCCATTGCTTCAACGACAATTCCTTCGGGAGGGATGCTACTTTCCAGCGCAAGTCGCATCAATTCTGCTTCACCGGAGGTATAACATTTAATAATCGGTACAAATTTCGGCAGTTCTTTTACGGCAAAATAATCGCGGCGCACGGGCTGACGATACAGCAACACCGAGCCATTGACGATACGCCCAAGCGGACCAAAATTACTGCTTTCAAACGTGCTGAGATTACTCGTGTCCATTTTCGATACCTCCGAAGCCGCTTGAATACTATCGGCAAGGCATACCATGACTCCCATTCCGCGTGATTTTGGATTCAGCGCAAGCAAGACTGCATCACGTAAATTGCGCGGTCCGTCCCAATCGGGTTCGGAAGAATTACGCATCGAACCAACGACAACGATAGGTTTGACGGTGTTTACGGTGCAATCAAGAAAATACGAGGTTTCTTCGAGCGTGTCGGTGCCGTGCGTGATGACGATACCCTGAATCGCTGGCTGGTCAGCGAGTTCCTGCACCTCGCGTGCGAGCGTCAGCATGAGTTCCGGCGTAACATGAGGTCCCGGATAGCGCCCAAATTCAATGGGTTCGAGGTCGGTGAGTTCGTGAATGGAAGGCGTGAGCGAGAGGATTTCTTCGGCAGACAACGCAGGCACAACGCCGCCGAAAGCATCATCTACTTTCATCGAAATTGTACCGCCCGTGAACACAATAGCAATGCGGGGTTTGACGTGAGCCATGCAATTTTTTCTCCTCGCGGAAATGGGATAGTTCGGGAAATCATGCAGAACGCGGATTGTCGTGAAGCATTTTTCCTGAATTTACACAAAATTCCCCATACCAAGCGAGAAAAAAATTCCTGCAAAACTAGCGTACAAGCCGTGTTTCAAGCGAATATTCATCATCAACAGCCTGTTTTATCGGGTCTGCGAAAAGATAGCGCGGATACCCATAGACGGAATCGTATTCCACCTGAAACGACGCATCAGAGCGCCCTTGCATCTGACGAATATCGGCGAAAATCTTTTCGATGCTTGTTGCTAACTCACCACGCACCGAATCCCCACGTGTATCGCGGACGCGCACAACTGCACCCTTTTCCACGCTCACCGTCAGTGGATAATTGAGCCGAATTTTAGTACCTAACGATTTTTCTTTCTCAAACGTCATATTCCAGAATCCCAGTTTTTAAGAGACTTGCAGAGAGCTATGACATCACGAGAAGGATT
>JALONG010000054.1 GCA_025455065.1 Candidatus Kapaibacterium sp.
ACAATCCTTCTCGTGATGTCATAGCTCTCTGCAAGTCTCTTAAAAACTGGGATTCTGGAATATGACGTTTGAGAAAGAAAAATCGTTAGGTACTAAATTCAAATTGCAAAAGGCATGGGCTACAGCGATGTTTTTTACAATGAAGGTTACTTCGATTTGATAATTGCACAAACACTTGGTCACGAATATAATCCTGGTACTCAAGGTGCAGATGCTTACGAATATATCAATGGCGAAAAAAAGTCCACCGAGTACAAAACGATTAAAAAGAACGAAAATGGATATAAAGGAAAATCGTTTCAATTCCACTGGCTTTCAGAAAATAAAATGAAAAAACTTGAACAATGCGAGAATTTTTATTTTGTTTGGCGGGATGAACTAAAGATTGAGAAAGTTATTAAAGTTCCGAGGTCTCAATTATGGAAAGATCTTGAAAAGCAAGCCGTCCCTTGTCAAGGCAAAAAAGCCACTAATTGTCATAAGAGTTTTTCTGCCAAAAAGATTGAACAACTTCTTAAAGATGGAAAGGCTCATGAAATCAATTTTACTCAAAAATAGTAAGCCACTCGGCGCAATCTTCACTCCGCTCAAATGGGCAAAATGGGCATTGCTGGAAACAGGCACATTTCAAGCATGGTGTGATGGCGCGTCTGTCCTTGACCCAACGGCGGGAAATGGTGCATTTCTGCGGGCTATGCTGGGGCTTGCCAAAGAACAGGATGTTTCCGTAAGCGCATCAATGCTGGAACGGCTGCATGGCGTAGAGCGCGAAGCAGGGTTTGTCGAGGAGTTTTTTACGATGGTGAATGCGGATTTTGGAATAGATTTTCCGCGTGAAAATTTTATTTGCGCTGATATTTTGCTCAGTGCGCCCCCTGTGCAAGCGGATATTATCATTGGGAATCCACCGTGGGAAAATTATACCAACCTTCCGGCAGACTATAAAAATCTTGTGAAGCCCTTATTTTATGAATACGGCTTGGTTGCTTCTGCGGGAGATGTTTTATTGGGAAATTCGCGAGCAGATATTGCCGCACTTATTATTGCAAAAACACTGGTGAAAAATCTTCTAAAGGGTGGACAAGCGCATTATTTCTTGCCGCTTTCCATCTTTCTTAATGACGGCGCACACGAACAATTTCGCTCCTATCGTTTGCAAAATATTGATTTTGCTGTGCAGCGTATTTATGACTGTAACCCGCATCAAATCTTTGACGGCATTGCCACTCGCTATGGCTTCGCCTCCTTTCAACGTGATACGGCACAGCAATTTCCCATTCCTTACTTTATTGCAAAAGATGCGGGATTTACGCAGCAGACAGCCGAGCCGATGTACCGAAACAACGCGCCTTTGACAGTTACCAAAACTACGGCAGAAGCCTCATCAATACAAGACTTCGCAAAAATTCCTTTACCCGAAAAAGCTAAACCTCGACAAGGTGCAAATACGTGTGGCGCAAATGATGTCTTTATTTTTGACAATTACGAGATTGATACCGAAAACCCAGCCATGGTGCGGGTAAGCAACACCTCAAACGCAGCATTTTCGCTACCAAAACAGTTCGTCTATCCGCTTGTTGCCAAAGTAAATTTTACCGAAACTGCTCCAAGACCGCGTAAATGGATACTTCTTCCGCACAATTCTCGCACAGGAAAGCCGCTTACAGAAGCAGAATTACAGGTACACGAGACACTTTGGCAGTATCTTTCCCTGCACAAAGAACGCCTCGCAGCCCGCAAGGGAACTCTTATTCAATCTTTAGTGGCAAAAGGTTTATGGGCAGCTTTGCTTGGAGTTGGGGTTTATAGTTTTGCGCCCTATAAAATTTTCTGGGAAGCATTTGGGCAGAAAACTTTTACACCGCTCATTTTCTCAACACTTGAAGGGCAAGCATGGCAAGGCAATCAAGCCCTCCACGCAAGTATTTGTGCGGATTCATTGGAAGAAGCTGAACGCATTTGCGCTGCATTGCGGCATCCGAATATCTTAACCTTTCTTCAATCGCAGCGTATGGATGGCACGTGTAACTGGGCGCAGCCCGGACGCATTTCCAAACTGCTTTCTTTCACCAGCGAGACCGAATCGCTTTTTGGATAATTTTTATGACCATAACGATCAGTCAAAATATCTTTGCCGAACCGATAGAAGCGGCGAAGGTATGCAGTTTGGGGCAGATTTCTGGGGCGTTGTATGAGGCTCACGGGCAGTACAGGAGGAATATGTGATATGATAACCCTCATTCAAGCAAGAAATTTTCGCTCGTTGCGGTATATTCAGCAACCGCTTGGCGATTTTAATGTGCTTGTCGGCCCGAATGCAAGCGGAAAAACAACATTTCTCAGCGTTTTGACCTTTGTGAACGATATTCTCACAAACAGCATAGATGCTGCTTTCGCTCATGTATCAGATTTTACCGACATGACATGGAATCACAACAGCGATAGTATTGCTATTGCCATTGAAGCCCGTATTCCTCAGCATTTGCTTGATAGTGAGGAAAAATTCGACACCGTGCGTTATGAAATGGAATTGCGCGTAAATGACGAAAATGGTGCTATCGAATTTTTTACGGAAGCCGCGATGTTCCTTTCGCGGCAACACATTCCTATTATTGAGGCATTGCCTGAACTCTTTCCAGCATTTCATGTTTTCAAAGAGGAATTTTTTATTCCAAAGACAAAAAAAGGTTTATACAACGAACATTCAGCACGTCTCATAAGCAAGGTACGCAATGGCAATGACAACTTTTATCCTGAACCTAATCGACTGGCAAATGGTAATAAAAAGCAATATTCGCCTTCATTTCGCTTAGGTCCGCGCCGTTCTGCGCTCAAAGAATTACCAGCAGACGAGACGATTTTCCCCGTGTTATTGTGGTTTCGTGAACTTTTGACAACAAATCTCCAGTCTATTTTTTTGGATAGTGTTAAGTTGCGCAAAGCAAGCCCGCCAACGCTCAGAAGTGGTTTCTTGACTGATGGCTCAAATTTACCTTGGCTGGTGTTTCGCCTTATGCAGCACACGGAACGGTATCAAATGTGGATTGAGCATATTAGAACGGCATTGCCCGATGTAGAAAGTATCCGCTCAATAGAGCGTCCCGATGATAAACATCGTTACATCCAAGTAACATACACCAATGGTCTGCAAGTACCGTCGTGGCTTCTTTCTGACGGAACATTACGGCTCTTTGCGCTTACGCTGATTGCCTATTTGCCCGAAATTGAGGGAGTATTTCTTATCGAAGAGCCGGAGAACGGTATCCATCCAACGGCAGTGGAAACTGTCGTGCAATCACTTCGTTCTTTGTACGGTTCACAAATTCTTCTGGCAACACATTCCCCCGTTATTCTGAACGCCGTTGAAGCGTCGGATATACTGTGCTTCAACAAAACTTCTCAAGGTGAAACTGATATTGTGAGGGGGCATTTACACCCGCGTTTGCGAGATTGGAAAGGTTCGCCAAACTTGGGAGTTTTACTTGCCGGAGGAGTGTTGGAATGATGAATGACCTATTGCTGCTCTTAGCAGACCTTGATGCAAAAAATGCTCTTGAGGGATTGCTTTCACGTCCACAATCATTGAATATCGCACCAATTCAAGCACCAACTATTATTCGTCATCTGAATCGTGATAACGGTTGTTGCCATGATTATGCAAGTTTATTGCGCGGATACCAACGCGACCACCGATTTGTATTGGTTCTCTTCGACAAACATGGCTCTGGGCGCGACAATGACGATATATCGGTAATTGAAACAGACATTGAGCAACAGTTAGAAAAAGAAGGTTGGCATAACCGATGCGCAGTGATTGTACTGGAGCCAGAACTTGAGGCATGGATATGGTCGGATTCACCGCATATTGCACGTATCCTGGGTTGGAAAGGGACATTGCACGAAGTTCGTAGTTTTTTGGAAGGTCAGAATCTTTGGAAACCCGGTGAAGCCAAGCCATTTGACCCCAAGAAAGCATTTGAGCGTGTTTGCCGACATTCACGGCGTACAATTTCAGCCAGCATTTTCAAAGATGTAGCTTCGGCAGTAGGCTTGGAACGTTGCCAAGACCGCGCTTTCCTTAAACTTAAAGCCACACTTCAGCAATGGTTTCCAGCCTAAGAATGTTTCAAAAAATTTCCATTATCATCGTCAGCTACAACGTCTCTGCAATCATGCGTGATTGCTTACGCTCCATTCAGCGTGAGACTGCCACACCTTACGAAATTATCATCGTTGATAATGCTTCAACCGATGATTCTTGTGCTATGGTTGCAGAGGAATTTCCCGACGCAATGCTTATCGCAAACAAAGAAAATCAAGGCTTCGCAAAGGCAAATAATCAAGGCTTGCGCGAGGCGAAAGGAGAGTATCTGCTGTTTCTTAATCCCGACACGATTATTCTGAATGGTGCGATAGACCGCATGGTTGCGTATTTGGAGCAGCATCCTAATGTCGGGCTTTTGGGACCGCACACGTTTAATGCCGACGGCGCGACGACGCAATCCACCGCGCTGCATCATCCCTCGCTTGTGCGGGCGTTTCATGCGCATATTCCGCTTTGGCGCGTTGTTCCTTTTTGGAAGCCTGCTGTATTGGGGGAATATGCTCCGGCAGCGTCGGGCAATGTGGAAATCGTCAAAGGCTCATGTATGCTGATGCGGACGGCATTGGCACGAGAAATTGGCGGTATGAACGAACAATATTTTATGTATTCGGAAGAAATTGATTTGTGCGAAGCAGTAAGAAAACGTAAATTATCGGTGTACTACTATGCGGACGCAAGCATCATCCATCTTGGCGGTGCTTCTACTGAAGCGGTCTCCGATGCAATGGCGGTGCATCTGTATCGCAGCACAAAAAAACTTTTTGCGCGGCAATATAATAATTCTCCCATAGTGCTTCAAATCTTGCGCGGAATCTTAGTGATTGGTAGTCTCTGGCGTTTTTGTGCGTGGAAATTGGTGCAAATATTCAAGAGCAAATCTGATACGGCACAAACAAAACAACGTAATCACAAAGCGCTCCTTCGCTGGCTTCTCCGCGATTTTTCGTAATGCCTCTTTGTTTTCTCGCATTCGTATGGATGTCTCACCGTTTCATCTCGGTTTTGCCTGTGTGTGGGATGCTGAACCCGCTAAAACATGGTCAGGCACACCTTCTCATCTTCTTCAGGCTCTTGAATCGCAACGACAAACATCGGTGCATAACGTGAATTGTGCGCTCGCTCCATCGCATAAACGCTTGTTTCAAGCGCTTGGCATGGGGTTTCAAGGCGGGAAGCGGGTTTCGCGCTATCGTTTTCTGCCGTCGTATATTCGGGCGGTGGAAAAGCAGTGTGAGCGCGAAGTTCGGCGTGTGCAGCAGCAGCAGCAGGCAAGGCGCAATGTGCAGAGTTCTTCGATTGATGCTATGCTCCAAATCGGCGATATTGCTGCTTTGCAGGACATTCCCACTTTCACATACCAAGATGTAGCGGTTCATTATCTGCTCCAATCACTCCGTCAAAAGGGAAAACCTGTGCCGATGTTTGCCCAATACCGCGAAAAAGAACTCGTGCGCCGTTGGGAGCGCCAAGCCCGATATTATGCCGAGTGTGCGGGTATTTTTACCATGAGCGATTGGCTGAAAAACTACCTCGTTACCAACAATCTCGCCCCCGCAGACAAAATTCATACCGTTCATGCAGGCACAAACGTGCCTCCAATGGCTGATAAAACCTTGTTTAACAAGGCTTCTTCAGAGAAAAAAACAATCTTGTTTGTCGGGCGTGATTTTGAGCGCAAAGGCGGTGATGTCGTTGTGCAAGCATTTATACGACTTCAAAGGCAGTTTCCCCAATCAGTGCGCCTTGTGATTGCCGGTCCGCAGCGTTGGGAGAACTGTGCTACGGGGCTTGCTGCTGTGCCTGAAGGTATTGAATTTCTCGGCGATGCTGATTATTCAACGCTTCGCGGCTATTTTAGCACTGCCGATGTGTTTTGTATGCCCTCGCGGTTTGAGGCGTTTGGGATTGTATTTGTTGAAGCGCTTTCAAACGGTGTGCCGTGTATCGGGCGTAATTGCTATGCTATGCCGGAAATTATCACACACGGACAAAACGGTTATTTGCTAGATGAAAATGCTGAAGGCTCAGAAGCCGCATCACAACTTGCTTCTCTGCTTGCTGCCGTGCTGGAAAATAGAACAATGAAAACGTTTGTAGAGGAACATCGCCTGCAAACCGCCGCATACTACTCGTGGAACCGTGTTGCAGCGCAGATGAGGGAGGTGATAACTATGGAACATCGCTAACAACGTGAATTGTAATCACATCTGTTTCACCGTGTATTGGATTTTTCTATGCAATCGTTTCTTTCGCTCCTTCCGGAGCGCACTCAGCGCCTTGCTGCGCACCGCTTTTGGAATCTTGGTGTTTTTGTGTTGATGTCGTGTATTGGGCTTGCCGTCTGTGTTCGCGGCTTTAATATCGGTTATTACGGCGATAGTTTTCGGTATATTTTTAACGACCCCGAAAACAGAATCCTCTATTTTTTTGCTCACCCGAATCCCTACGACCCGTTTTATCGCCCGACGATGTTTTTGGTGGTGATGATAAGCCAAGCGCTGGAAGGCACAAACACCTATATCCTTCACGCTGTGCATTTCCTCACCCACATTCTATGCGCCTTTCTGGTCTATGTCGGCACACGAACCGTCACCAAGTCAGTATTTGCTGGGCTTGTGGCGGGTTTGTATATGCTTTTCGCCGAATCCAACGGCTATGCAATCTTCAATAACGGCGCACTTTCCCAGATTTTAGGTACTTTGCCCGGATATTGCGCCTTGTGGTTGTTGTATAAATTTTATGCGGAAACGGAGCATAAAGCGAGGAATTATGCACTCTCCGTGCTGTGTTTTGTGCTGGCGATTATGGCAAAAGAAACAAGTATGAGTTTTCTGCCGATGGCGTGCGCATTAATAGCAATGATGCACTCCGAAGGCAAACTGCAAGCATTTTCCACGCGCACATTCTGGCAAAAATCCTTGCGGGACGGAGCGATATTTGTGGCGCTGGGAATGGCGTTTTTGCTGGTGCGGAAGTATGTTATTGGTATCGAAGGGCAGCCCGCTTTTGGCGCTGCACGGTATGAAATGAATCTCGGTAAAAATCTTCTCATCAACCCGCTTCAAACCGTCTTTGCGGTCTTTCAACCCCTTTCGACTGCCGATGTTTTTGGTGCGGTGAAATATCGTTATTGGTCGTTGCTTTTGCTTGCGGTGTTTCTTTTTGCCGTTATTGCGAGTATTCTCGTCTTTGGTCTTGTCAAAGCATGGCGTGAAGAGCGCTTGCGGACTGTTATTGCGGGATGTTTGTGCCTGCTCCCGTTTTCGATGATGCCGATGATGTTTTTGAACCACGTTAGCGAGTTATATTCCTACAACACGTTGCCGTTGCTTGCCTTGCTTTTGGGATTGAGCATAACCGCGATTTGGGAGTATGCCCCGAAAGTGAGTATTCGTGCGGCATTAGGAACAGGTTTTGTTCTTCTTTTGGCGATAAATGCCGCGTCATTGCAAAGAAAAATTGACGGTATGAAAAATAATGCTAGATTAGCGTCCACTCTTCTGCCGCAAGTCTTGCCGATTGTCCGAGAAATGCCGCAAAACGGTCATTTGGTGCTGGTCAATACAGCAAATCCGCGATTAGAATACTCCATTATTCACCAGCGCGGATTCAACGTTTTTCGCTACGCAACCTGTGTTTTTCAAGAACGGGCAAACAGGCACGATGTCAATATCTACGTTATTGAGCCGGACAGCGTATTGGAAAAATCCTTGCACACGGCAACAATTCTTGCTTTGCAGAATGATACAACGGTTATTCGCAAACAGTAGTTCTATGAACAACTCATGAAGATTCGTCAATGTTTTTGGGGGATGGCAAGAACGAGTATTCGTCCTGTGATGATGCTCGTTCTTGCGCTGATTATTTTACATCATGCTGCTTTTTCTCAAGAAGAAGTCGGCGAAAATGGTGATAGAATATGGCTTCGCGGCGGAATTAACTTTCTTGACCATGACAGTACGATGATGCTGACGCTGCGTTTTCGGATGCAAAATCAAGCCTCGCTCGAAAGTGTTTCCCAAACAAATTTGGGTATTAAAGACGCGCAATTTATCATTCGCCGTGTGCGGTTGCGCTTGAATGGTTTTGTGGTCAATCCTCAACTCACGTACCTCTTGCAGCTAGGTTTTACGCGGGGCGATGCGGATTTCGATAATTCGCAGTTTTTCAATGTGTTGCGAGACGCAATGGTGGTGTATCGTGTGCAACCGAATTTACATTTTGGTATTGGTCAGGGGAAATTGCCAGGGAATCGTGAGCGGGTGATTTCCTCAAGCGAACAACAGTTTGTTGATAGGTCTATTGTGAACAGAACATTTAATCTCGACCGCGATGTTGGATTGAATGCCTACTACACGCATACGCTGGGCGATAATCCTTCGCTAGACCCGAGAATAAGTCTGCGGTTAGCCTTAACAAGCGGTTTGGGGCGTAATCCCACACCTCGTATCGGCAATAAACTGATGTACACCGCACGGCTGTCGTTTTTTCCTTTTGGTAATTTTACCAACAACGGTGATTATTTCGTGAGTGATTTATCACACGAAGAAACCCCGAAAATGTACGTTGCGGCTGTTGTTTCGCGTAATGATAATGCACTTCGTACAGGCGGAACAATCGGTACAGCGCTTTATGAGGCACGTTCAATGGACAACATTTTTTTCGACGGTATTTTCAAATATCGCGGTTTTTCCTTGTATGGCGAATATGCCCGCAGAATGTTGGCAAACCCGATAACACGCGAGGGAGCAAGTGTTCGTGCAGCGTTTGCGGGAGAAGGGTTGAATTTGCAAGCCGGGTATTTTGTTGCCGAAAATTGGGAGATTTCGGCACGGTATTCGTCTGTGGAACCTGTACAGGAAGTGCGGCAATTTTTGAACGGGCAAACGCAATACACCCTTTGTTTGACGCGCTTTTTGAACGGACACCGAGTGAAACTTCAAAGCGACCTCACCTACAACATTCTTCGTACATTGGTAAGTGAACAATCCTCATGGATACTGCGTTTTCAGGTGGAATTGGGATTGTGATGCTTTTATCGTAACACCTTGTTTAGTACATTATTCTTGAAATAAATAACTATTGGAAAACAAGTATTGAAGCCACTTTGATTTTGCAAAACCGCATAAATACTTGGCTAAAAATAAACGCTTAATTTAAGAATCATGTATTAGTATCAATGTCATTAAGTTAAGCGTAAGCCCTTTATTGTAAGACGCTTACTCGTTACCCCCCCCCCTTGACAAGCTTACAAGGGTAGGTATTGCTGGAAGTGGTATAAAACCTAGTGGTGTTACTTTTACTTCTCTTGAAAGGAATACTGTAAACAATGGCTTTATTCCTTGATTTGTGCAGATTTCGAGGCTCTCATTTCTTAATGAGTGTCTCGCTAGAGTTGCAGTGATAGCATCGCTCCGAAGCGAGGTACTCACACAAAACCCAGCATTGATGAGGCTTTTAGCATACCTACCCTTGTTAGCCTTGTCAAGGGGGCGAATACGATAAATACTAGCGATAAGTTTTCAATGCCACAGAAAGAGAATTTAACAGCCCTGTCGCCGACAAGGGGCTGCATCCGACTATCGGCGTGGATGTGCCTCTAGTCTTTGATGTGGTTGATACGTGGAACAAACGCTCTGTGGGCGGTTGCACGTATCATGTGGCGCATCCGGGCGGTCGCAGTTACGATATTTTTCCGGTCAATTCCTACGAAGCCGAATCGCGCCGCCATTCGCGTTTTTGGAATTACGGACACACGCCCACAGCGCCTGTTCCCACGCGCCAAGAGGCGATGCGTCAAGAAGCTGCGGAGCAAGGTGCAATCTTGCTCGGCGGGCAGTTTATTCCGTCGGGGCATGAAGTCGGCTCAGTGATGACGATTCCGCCCGAAGTGGAAAATGAGGAATATCCTTATACGCTGGATTTGCGATTGGGGAAAAAGTAAGTTTTGAATTTGTCTAAAATGTGTTATTTTTGTGTCTAAAAACTGTCTAAAATGAGTAAAAAAGAAATCATAACAGGAAAAAGAGTCCAAGTGTCGTTCACTGAGCAGCAATGGGTTTTGTTATCGAAATTCAAAGGTGAATTTGGTGATACGGATGCGGATGTGGTCAGAAGCATCGTCATTGCTTGGCTTTCCGAAAAAAGTTTTATTACCGATACCGT
This sequence comes from Candidatus Kapaibacterium sp., assembly GCA_025455065.1. Lineage (GTDB taxonomy): Bacteria > Bacteroidota > Ignavibacteria > Kapaibacteriales > UBA4661 > PH2015. Next base: position 10,271 of record JALONG010000054.1, read on the forward strand.
TAAACAAAAAATTCACGATGAGCGCTTACAATAATATCTTTGGCACTCCAAGCGAGGTTTTAAGCGGTCTAGCAGCGAGTTCGCTTGTTCACGGAGAAGCACTTTCAACACTGAAATCGCTGCCTGCCGAAAGCGTTGATTGTATTATTACCTCGCCACCATATTGGAAACAGCGTGAATACGAGGTTTCTGAGTATCATTCTTCATTAGAATTAGGCAATGAAGACCAACCTCAACAATACGTTGCAAAACTAGCCGCAATTTTTCACGCAGCCAAGCGTATATTAAAGCCGTCGGGGTCATTATGGCTGAATATCGGCGATAAATATCACAACAAAAACCTCATGGGAATGCCTTGGCGAGTGGCTTTGGCAATGCAGGATGACGGTTGGATACTGCGCAATGATATTATTTGGGACCAAATGAAAGGCACACAAAGCCCGAAAGACCGTTTGCGTGATGTTTATGAGCATATTTTCCATTTTGTGAAAAGTCAAAAATATTATTATGACAGCGACAGCATCCGCATTAAACCTGACAAACTGCCGTCGGAAAACGGAAACGGCATTGTTTCGGCAACAGGAGTAAGCGGCGTAAAGTATAAACAACAGATCGCCGAAAGCAAGGTTTTAAGCGAGATGGAAAAGCAAAAAGCACTTGAAGCATTGGAAGAAACGCTGGGGCGCTTGCGCAATGGTGAATTGGTAGATTTTCGGATGACCATTCGCGGAGCGCAACGTACTTATCACGGTGAAAACGGGAACATCAGTGGTCGCGCTAAAGAGTTGGAAGAGCGGGGTTTTTTCATTATGAAAAGTTCAGCAAAGGGGTATATCCCGTCCGATATTTGGCGTATTGTTCCTGAAGATAAATGGCGAAAAGATACGCATTGTGCAGTTTTTCCCGAAGAACTGCTCCTGAATCCGATTAAAGCAACGTGTCCTAATCATGGAATTATATTAGACCCATTTGTGGGAACAGGAAGTAGTGTTGCTGCTGCACTGAGAATGCAACGCCGAGCTGTTGGTATTGATTTGAGTGAGGTGTATCTTGCTACGGCACGAAAACGCATTAGCGAAATGGCGGAACGCCTCAATACTTTGCCCTTGTTGTTTTAAGGCTGGACGCTCTTAGTTCTTACGCTCTATCTTTCTGGCAATAGTAGCCATAAATTCTTCTTGTGACGGATACTGTTCTTGAAGCGCACCGCCGAGAATTTTGTTCACGCCTTCAATATCGGTGCTAACTTTTTCGGCAAGTTCAAACTGCCATGAGGTATGTTTCCACACAAGTCGAAAGGTACAAAAATGCACAGGGTCAGCGTCATTACTTGGACGCAAGCCGCTTGTATCACAAGCCGTACGAAGATATTCCAAGCCGACATCTTGCAGAACAAAGACAATTTTGCGCTTCCAATGAGCAACAATTTTTCCTTTTTTGTACACTTGTTGCATCATCGTTTTCATAAACTCGTTTGCCCAATTTATGCCATATGGATAGTTAGTGCGGATAAACTGCCGATGCCGCTTGAAATCAAGAACAGCCTGCCAAGGTGTACCTGTTGTTCCGGCTGCTTGAAATTCAAAACAGACGAAATCTGTCAAGGTATCCTGCTCATACTTTACTGCGACAAAATCTACGTTTCCGCCGACACCCAAACTGACCTCCGAAACCCAACGTATTTTCGACCATTGTGAGCAATATTCCTTGCGAAGTGTCGTAAAAACGTCATCTGTTTCAAAACGATGAGGACACAAAACAACGGGTACAGTCTTTTCGATAAAACTTCCTTTGTACCCCGCACTGCACACACCAACCTTAATGTGCGGCTCGCTTTTCCGAGGCTTCTTGCATTCCCCGTCGAGAAATGGGCAAAATTGCTCGTCGAGAGCAGTTCGGGCTTCGGGTGAATTATCGGTAAAGGCGTATCCAAATATTTCCGTTGGATGATTCGTAATTGTTGGTTCAGGCATTTCTTTTTGAATAGAATTGAGACTGCACGTATTGTTACAGATGATTATTCTGTTCATAAATTTACAGAAAAATACGTCTTTGCAAAAGCATTGATACAACCTTTTTTCTTCATTCAAATTTTCTATGCAAAAAATTTTCTCCCTTGTAATGCGCATCACCGCTTGTTTCCTCGCGTTTCTCTGCGCCACTGCATATGCTCAACAGCAAACCGCATCCATGCCGAACAGCATCCGCCAAAGTATGCAAGCGCTTGGGGAATTGGAATTGTACATGGTGGACATGGAACAGGGTAAACAATCGTGGAAATGTTCAACACCTGTCAATATCAGTCGTAATGCGGGTTACGACAATCAACCCGCGTTTACTCCCGACAACCGTTCTGTTCTGTATGTTTCGATGCGCGAATCTGCTCAAACGGATGTTTACCGTTACAATATCAAGGATTCAAGCACCGTGCGGCTGACGAACACCCCTGAAAGCGAGTACACACCAAGCATCATGCCCGCCGACGGAAAAAGTATCGTCGTTGTGCGCGTTGAGCAGGATTCAACGCAGCGTTTGTGGCGTTTTGATGCCGATGGTTCGCGCCCAATGCTGTTGCTGGATAGTGTGCGGCGTGTGGGGTATTACGGCTGGTTAGGGGCTTCGTACATGGGCTTGTTTGTGCTTGGGCAGGTGCGCGGTGAAGCGTATTCCCTGCGCATCACGCCTTTCGATGCCGAAAACCCGCATGGAACAGAACTACCCAAACCCGATAGCATCCAAAGCAATATCGGGCGCTGTATTCGGCGTGTACCGTCCATACTTTCCGGTTCGCAAAATGCCGCGAGTTTTGTGGATAAATCAAACGATTCGGTCTGGATGATAAAACGGGTTAATGTCCGCAACCGTATTGTAAGCCAGATTTGTCCGGCTTTGCCGGGCGCGGAAGATTACGCATGGACACGAAACGGCACACTTATTATGGGGCGCGGTTTGGAACTTTTTGCCCGAAACCCTCGGAAAGATAATGCTTGGAAGAAAATAGCCGATTTTACACCAACACTTACCAACGGCTATATCAAGCGCTTGACGCTTAGTCCCGATGAAAAACGCTTAGTTTTTGTGGTGCAAGAGAAGCCGTAAACAGTAAAACATATTCGGCAAACACCCTTGTAAACCGCGTTAAACCTTATCTGGAATATCCAAACCATGACTATATCCGAACATCTCATTTCACTTGCCACCGAAGCCGAAACATTGGCAACACACGTTCAAACACGATTTGGTGGGCTTTCCGTAGCCGAATTAAATTGGAAACCTAACGCTGAACGGTGGAGTATTGCTCAGTGCCTTCATCACATTATTACCACCAACACCGCATATTTCCCTGCGTTTGAGCAGGTCATTCAAAGCAAATACTCTCCGACACTTGTTCAGCGTGTGCCGTTTATTCCTCGTCTTTTGGGACGGGAACTCATCAGGATTCTGGGGCGCGAACCACTCAGAAAAATCAAAACTTCGCCGATGTTTGAGCCTTCCACAAGCACGATTGCGAAAGAAATTATCGGTGGTTTTGCGCTACATCAATCCCGAATAAGCACGTATTTACGGGGTTTTTCCGCACTTGACATTGAACGCGTTGTTATTTCTGCACCACAAAGTGGTTTCTTAATTTTTCCTTTGTATGATATTCTTGTTGCAACGGTAAACCACGAATTTCGCCATGTTCGACAAGCGGAAAAGGTTATTCAAGCAGTGAATTTTGGGATTGTGTAGGGTGAAATTTCACCTTTTGAGCAGATTCCGTAAAAATATTTTGGAATGATGCAAGATTTGTGATATTATGTTTTCGTAATCCATTCCGCGATAGATCCACACTATCGCCCCTGTGTTCTGACCTTCTTTTCTTTCTCAATAAGGAGGATTTTTATGTTTAAGGTTATCCGCTTTTGTACGATTGTATGTTTCTGCTGTGTGCTGTATTCCACGCAAATTTTTGCACAGCAAACCCCGCCCAAACCAAGCGAAGCACTGGAAGAATTATCGCTTGAAGAACTCTTGAACGTGGAAATCAGCGTTGCTTCCAACGTTATTTCCGACAAAGATAAACAGCCCGTTTCGGTAACAACCATCACCCGTCGCCAATTAGAGCTTTCCGGCGCTCGCACACTTGCCGATGCGCTTATGCTCTTTGTTCCGGGCTTTTTTGTTACCGAAGACCAAGACGATGTGATTATGGCATTTCGCGGTCTTGCACCCGATAATAACTCGAAAGTCATGCTGCTCATTAACGGGCAAAACATGAATACCGAGTTTTTCTGGGGACCGCCCTACGCGATTTTAACGAGTTCCAATTATTCCTACATTGAGCGCGTCGAGGTTATACGCGGTCCCGGCTCGGTTACGCTTGGTCAGGGAGCGCTTTTAGGCGTGATTAACATCGTTACGCGCAAAGGCTCAGACATGAAAAATGACGGCGCTACAGCGGAAGCATCACTCTCTGCGGGTGCCGATAATTTCTGGCTTGCAAACGTTGCCACGCAAGTAAAAGTAGGCGACGTGAAAGCCGCATTTTCTGTTTCTCGTAATTACTACGGCGGTCAGATTTACCGTAACGAAGGCAATGCACGCCGTCCGAATGAAGGTGTTGCAGGCGGCACGGTTTTTGACATGGGACACCGCTTGAAGCGGAATGATAACATCGTTTTGCAAGGCAATATCGAATACAAAGGGCTTGAAATCAATGCTCTCTATGCTGATTCCCAACAAGATTTATACAATTTTTACCGCGACCGCGAAGTTTTCGGGCAAGCACTCGCCTCGCTTGCCGCTTCCTACCGTGTGGAGTTCAGCAAAGATGTCAAACTCAAAGTCGGCGCATCGTTTATTCAAGACGACATCCGCCTTGCGTCGCTGACAGGAACAACGATGGGCGGCACACGCGAAGACCGCTACGGCGCTTCTGCGGTGATGACAGTGGATAATCTTTGGAAAGGCAATAAACTCGCCGTTGGTGTGGAATATCGCCTCTTTGAAATGGGCAAACAAAACCGTGCAGGCAACAATTTTATTGCTAACGCGATTGGCTTCAATCCTCGCACCATCAACCAAACACAGACAATGGGCTATCGCCAAAACATCAGCGTTATTTCGGCGTTTGTGGAAGATTTCTTCTCGGTCAATGACCAGTTGGATATTTTCGCCGCAGCCCGCTTCGACAGCCACACAGGTTGGGGAACAAACATTGCGCCCCGTGTTGGTGCGCTCTTTGCGGCATCGAAAGACCTTCGTTTCCGTGCGAGTTATCAAATGGGCTTCCGAGGCGGTGTTGGTTTGGTCTATGGTGGCGGGTATCGCAATGACGGCTATTTGAGTTCGACAAATTTTGGCAACATCGAAGCAGCGCGTATTCCGGGTGAAAGTAATCGTACACCGGTACGACCCGAAATTATGAATAGCATCGAAGTGGCTGCAAACGTGAACATCGCACAAAACCTGAAGTTCGACGTGGTTGGTTTTTACAATTCCGTCAATGGCGTTTTGGATGTCGGCGTGATTTACCGCGACCGTGTAAACCCGATGAATCCTCAGCCCGGGCAATTTAACATGGTGCCGATTGGCACGGATGTTCCGGGCGATTGGAATGGGTATTGGTTCTTCAAAAATGCTCTGGGCAGCATCAATCAATGGGGCGCAGAGGCAACGCTGTCGTATTCAAGCGACTTTATCAACGTGAATGTGAGCCATGCGCTGGTGCAAATCGCCTCAGTATCGGCAGAGCAGGATGAAGATGCGCGGAAGGGCAATAGTATGTACTTAGCGGAAGATAAGACCTCGAAGGGCATCCGCCACAAAGTCTATCCCGAAAACGTCACCCGCTTGAACGTCCTTGCAACGCCCTTCAAAGGCTTTGATATTGCACTGAACGGCATTTTGTATTCGAGTTGGCTTGCGCCCGACGGTTCGGTCGGAAGCGGCGCACTGCTGCTGAACGCGGGTGTGAGCTACGATATTTTGCCGAACATTGAGATTTCTGCAAATGTGGCGAATATCGCTAATCAAACGCCGCTTTCTCCCATGAACGCTAATGCCGGTGGAGCAGGCTTGCAACCGGGCGCTCCGGCTATTGAAACAACAACATTTTGGGCGCGTTTGAGGGTTCATTTCTAACTCTGCGCCGAAACTCCTCTAAACAAACAACGTCGGGCGAGAACAATGATAGTTTCTCGTCCGACGTTGTTTTTGCACAGTTACAATCTTCACTACGCCGCTATAAACCTTGGCTTTATACCAATTTACGTTGAGAATTGTGCATTATTTTTTTTATGCTTTTCTCTGGAAACAGTATAAATACTCGCACAGACAAGAATGTCTGTGCCACTGAAGCCGGATTTTTTTCACAGTTATCAACTCAAATTGGTATTAGAAGGTAATCGTCAAAACATTCGTCATCGCATTAAAGGCTGTCGTGTAGCGCCGAAGCGGTGTTGTGGCAGGTCCGTTCAAAACGCGCCCGTCGGTTGCAGAAAAGCGTGAACCATGACAATCGCAAGAAAGTGCGCCATTTGCGGGCAGATTGACCGGACACGAAGTGTGCGTACAAATTGCCGACAACGCGAGAAACTCCGTCATGGAAGTACGAATTACCACAAGTTGCGTGTTATTCACTGTCGCCCGCACAGCGCCGCCAACGTTCTGCAATGCGGCTTGGGAAGCGACGTTGAGCGTACCTGTGCCACCGCCGGATGGTGCATTAGTCTGCTCACAGGCATTGATGAGGGAAACTGCGGCTCCCGCACTGACCGCTACTCCAAGCATGGAAGCGGCTTTGAGCAAAAATTCTCGGCGCTCGGAATCGGGTGTTGCGAGATTTGGTGCGGTTTCTGTCAGACCGCTTGTCGTTGTGATTGGTTGGTGTTGCATCGTCGTAAAGCAAAAAGTGGTGATGAAAATAACGTATGATGGAACTGCACTATGTTCCTGTTTCTACTTCTGTACCTGATTCAGTAAACGCCTGCGATGAAGGCTGCTGCTGTGGTGATGGCTCATCATTTACACCTGTGGGCATCGGTGGAACAAGTACCTGTGCGACTTCCAGAACATCCGCCCGTTCTGCCATGAGTTCTTCCAGTTCGCGGGGTTTTGGCAAATCGGCGAGGCTGTGCAGACCAAACAGGCGTAAAAATTCATCGGTTGTGCCATACAGAAGCGGCTTACCGACTGATTCGCTGCGCCCCACGATAGTAATGAGATTTTTTTCCAAGAGGCGATTCATAATTTCATTGGAACTCACACCACGAATGACTTCCAACTCCGGCTTAGACACGGGCTGACGGTAGGCGATAATCGCCAATGTCTCCAAACCCGCTTTAGAAAGCCGTTTTTTGGACTTCGATTTCACAAGGCGCGAAAGCAATTCGCCATGTTCGGGGTTGGTGGCGCATTGATAGCCTTTGCCGCCTTCGCGTGCCATTTCCACAATGCGAAAAACACGTCCTGTTGTTGCCAATTCCTGATTCAGTTCGTCAATAAGGCTTGCAATCAAGCGTTCAGGGGAATCGGCGTTGTCGTTTTCGGGAGTGTTTTGTTGAACTTCGATAGCAAACGCCGCATCCAACGTGCCTTCCGGTGGCTCAACATTGAGCAACGCAATACGCACATCATCGCTGTCGGCTGCTTCTGTACGATGCTCTTGTGTGTCGGTGTGTGTGCCATTTTTTGCCGTGCCGTTGGTTTTTGTCAAACCGTTTGTGCCTACGGGCAAGGACTCGGAAAGGTGATTTTTATTGGATTTTGTTGTTTTTTTCTCTGCTTCATCCGTGCCTTGAAGCAAGGCGTAGAGCGCGTGCGCAGAAAGTGGTTCTTCCGATGCAAAGAGCAGCACTTCCACAGCGCGAATTTGGTCAAAGCGCGGCATGGTCAGAAAATCGGGACGCGGAGTAGTTTCGGAAGGCGCATCAATGCTGATGTTCTCGCGTTCTGTGTCGTCATTATTGATGAACTGTGAAGATGATTCCATGAGTGTATGATTGTGAAAAAATGATGTACAGTGTCGTTTGGTTGTAAGCCACAAATTTAGGAATGAAGCAAAAATAAATGGATAATGTTTTGTATCAGTGGCACAGGCATTTTTGCCTGTGCCACTTACACTTTACACGCTTGCTTGTTCGACAATTCTTACCGCGCAAGCGTGAAAATATCACGCAATTCTTTATTTGACAGTTCCGTAATCCAGCGTTCGCCTGTGCCGACGGTCAGATTAGCAAGTTCCTGTTTGGCTTGAATCATCGCGTCAATTTTTTCTTCAAACGTGGATTGCGTAATGAAGCGGTGTACCTGCACATTGCGCGTCTGTCCAATGCGGTAAGCGCGGTCGGTGGCTTGATTCTCAACAGCAGGATTCCACCAAAGGTCGTAGTGAATGACGTTGGTCGCTGCGGTCAGGTTTAATCCCGTTCCGCCGGCTTTGAGCGAAACAATCATAAAGCGCGTTGCTGCGTCGGTTTGGAACTGCTCCACAAAGGCATCCCGCTTTTTGTGCGTGATTCCGCCGTGAAAAAAGAGCGCATCCACATTCATTTCTTCCGATATCATTTCCTGCAAGAGCGTTCCCATTTCGGTGTACTGCGTGAAAATAAGCGCTTTTTCGTCTGCTTCCTGAATACTGTCCAGAAGTTCAAGCAACCGTGCGGCTTTGCCGGAATCTTTCGATTTGGGATTGCCTTTTTTGGTGTAATTCGCGGGGTGATTGCAAATCTGTTTGAGCGCCGTAATCATGCTGAAAATCATGCCGGAGCGCTCAATCACATCGGCTTCGGTATTGCCTTCAAGCGCCTTCAAAGCCCGTTGCACGGTGGTTTCGTACAGCGCGGCTTGCTCTTTGGTGAGCGAAGCGTATTCATTGGTGATGATTTTATCGGGCAAATCCGCAATGATGCTTTTATCGGACTTCAAACGCCGCAAGATAAACGGCGCTGTAATGCGGCGCAGGCGTTCAATCGTGTCAGCATCGCGCTCTTTTTCAATCGGCTTGGCAAAATCGTCGCGGAAGCGCGTAATACCGTGCAGATAGCCCTTATTCAGCCAATCAAAGAGCGACCACAATTCCGACAAACGATTTTCCACCGGCGTACCCGAAAGTGCCACTTTCATCGGTGCCGGAATGCTCTTCACTGCCTTGGTTTGAGCAGTTTCGTGGTTTTTCAAATTCTGCGCTTCATCCACAATAACGATGCTCCATTTGTGCGCAGCAAATTCCTTCGCTTCACGCCGCGCAATGCCGTAGGTGGTGATGACAATATCGCTCCCTTCAAAATCAAATGTCCGCTCCGAACCGTGATAAATGCTGGTCGTGAGGCTTGGTGCGAAGCGTTTACATTCGCGTTCCCAATTTGTTGCAAGCGTCGTGGGGCAGATAATCAGCGCATGATGCGTAAGTTTGCCGTCGTCTTTCAGCCGCGCAAGCAGTGTCAAGGCTTGCAGGGTTTTTCCCAAGCCCATATCATCCGCTAAAATCACACCAAAACCGCGCTCCAGCGTGGAATACATCCACTGAAATCCACGCTCTTGATAAGGACGCAACCGCGCTTGAATACTTGGCGGAAGGGTAATATCTTCGACTTTCGTCAAATTGCTCATTAACTGTTTCAATGCTTCGTCGGCATCAAACACAAAGCCGTCTTCTTCACCGGCAAGCAGCGCTCGCATTGTACCTGCGCCGTCAAGGTTTACGCCATGTTCGAGTTTTGCAATGAGTGATTGTGCTTCGGTGGGCGAAAACATCACGTAGGAATTGCGAAAGCGTACTACGCCTTTCGCATCCTTCAAAAGCCGCTTAAATTCTTGCACCGTGACTTGGTGTTCACCCAAAGCAACGCTGTACTCGAAATTGAACAAATCCTGCAACGATAGATACTGTACGCCTTCTTTGCTCTTGGCTTTTGCTTTGGGGCGAGGGCGCACAAGCCGCACTAATGCTTGCGGCAAGACCAAACCAACACCAAGTTCCCGCAAACGGTCTGCTGTCTCGGTGAGGAATTTGTAGAGGTTGGCAAGTGGTATTGCCACAGGCGCTCCACGCTCGGCATTGCGCGAATCCAGCATCCATGCGATTTCGGAGGAATGTTTTGCGGCATCATCCAAAGAGCGCATGACAAGCGACCGCACTTTGTCGGCATTCTGCCCGAAAATTTTCCCTTCTGCCTTCAAAACCTGCCGAATCGGAATCGGCTGCGAAAGAGCATTCATGCGGTCATGAACTTCGCAGTGCATCATAAACGGCGCATTGGGGTTATTACTCATCGTTTCGTCCGAAGGCTCATCCAGACGCAGCACCGGCATAATATCCATCCCCGAAACATCCAGCCATGCAAGCCATTCCGACATATCATTCGCCATGATTTTCGCCAGCGCACCTTTGGTTTGAAGCGGTGTTGGAGAAATGAGAGCTAAGGACAATTCATGCGACAGAAAGTGCATATTTCGCTTCAACGGCTCTGCCAAAAGATGTATCACGCTCGTCAGAATTTCGGAAAACAGGATATCGAAGGAGTTTGGCGCAAGTACACCATTGACGGGGTCGTTAATCATCATTTCGGGCGGCAGCAGTGAACGCAAGGTAGCAAGCGCTTTACGAAGGGCTTCATGCTCTCCGGGCGCTTGTGCAGAAGGCTCGTAACGAACAATGTACTGTACATTCACGGGAGCGCTGACTACTTTTCGGAATCTATTCAAGGGCTGCGGCAAAACGCCTGTTTTGCCGTGCTGTACGGGCTTTCTCGTGGGAACGCTCACCAATACCGGTTTGTAGGACATTGTTTCGACAAGATGATACGCGAGGTCGAGTGCAGCGCAGAAAAACTGCGAGGAAGGCGTGTGAATGGGCTTGACGGAAAAACCCGGCACATCTGATAACGCCTGAATGAAATCGCGCAGTGTGGAGGTAGCAACGTAGGTTTTGGTGAGATTGATGCCGCCTTTGCCGTTGGAAACAGGGAGTTTGACACGATTAACGCCATATTTTTTGCCGAGAGTGCTGAAGCGCGGTTCTTGGTCGGGGACAGTGAAAAAGGGCAGCCAGAAGCGGTCTTCGGGAACGTATTGCAACCACACATCGGGCATTATTACCGTTTTTTTCGTGTTGATTCTTTCACTGCTGATTTGCAGTCTGAGGCTGTTATACAAACGAGCTACTATATCACGAAAATCCGTCTGAGCAGTGCTGAAGCGGGGTTTGGGTGGGAGAATCGCACTCACACGTTCACCGAATTTTTCGGAAAGCTGTGGAAGCCAGTCTTTATGCCACTCTTCAGGCGGAGTGGGTGTGATTGCTTCCGAAAATGGGACAAATTCAGGCTCGACAATGTGCGGAACAATATCGGGGTCTTCATTATTTCCTGCGGCTTCGAGGAGTTCTTTCGAGGTGATACCGCGCAGATGAAAGAGCAGAAGCGGGTTGCGGTCAATATCGTTGGCGAGGGCGTAAAAAACCGCTACTTGGTGTTTGCAAGGGTTTCCCCAATCGGGACAGGAGCAATCTCCCGAAAGTTCACCCCATGAAGCGGGAGTAAGTGACAAACGATTTTCTCTCGCCCAGAGCAGAAACCACGTAGGAATCACGCCTCGCGTGAAATCGGTGATGAGCGATGGGTTCGCGGAAATGAAGCTAAGAAGGCGCTCTTTTTGTTGAGGCGTAAAAGGGCGCATCTCGACAACAACCTTGTAGGGGCGCGGGTCAGAGCCTTGCACCTTTCCTTTGACGGTAGAGCCGAGAAGTTCAATATCGCGGACTTTGCCTGTGTTTGCATATGATTTGCCGCGAGCCAAGCGCGGGTCAGTGGAATAGCCGCGAGTGCCGCCTGCTTCGAGAGCCTGCACCCATTCTTCTCCCCAAGGGGTATTGCCGTACTTTGTGCGTTTTGCCATAGTGTGGTGATTTGGGTTAGTGTATCGTTGTAATGCGATTGTTGTGGTCTTTCATAGTTTAGTACGTTATTCTTGAAATAAATAACTATTGGAAAATAAGTATTGAAGCCACTTTGATTTTGCAACATCGCATAAATACTTGGCTAAAAATAACCGCTTAATTTAAGAATCATGTATTTAGTAAGTTCCTTTTTCAGCAATTCAAGGTGTTTACTCTTCCCGAAAATGATATTGTAGATTGAGGATTGGTAATGACAAACCGATAGGTAAAGCGCTTGGAACAGCAAGCGCAGCCAAACCAATCGGAGAAAATTGGAAATTAAGTCTTGAACGTAAGGTTTTCAAAAATGAATTTTCTGATGAATGGTCGTCGAATGACTGCGTTGGCAGCCGTCTGTCTTGTTCTGCAAGTCGGTAGTTGTTCTCCGCAGTGTGGGTTTCTCCAAGAGTTACGAGCAGATATCCGAGACCAAAGCCAATCGTGCCAAGAACAGCAGATGTTCGTAGAATTTGCGGTCTTTCGCTTTCAGCTAACAAGGAGCCAACATAGAATACGAGCAAACCGGGAATTGCGCCAAGAATACCCCCTCCAAGACTTGTTAAACCTTGTTGATAGGTAAAATCACGGTTAAGCAAAAACAACGCTCCAATCCCATAGCCTGCGAGTTGTCCGACGACAGACCACGCGGCAAAGTCCTGTATTTGAGCGTCAGTGAGCGGTTTTTGCGGTGATGAATTTGCAAACGCCAAAGCAAGCGGTATTGCCAGTCCAAGTTTGGAAGGAATGTCGAATATTGCACCGTTCCCGCCATAAAATGGGCGTTGTTGCTGCGTTGCTGCGAGATACCCCAAGCCATACCCCGCTAGTGTTCCCAGAATTGACGATGCTGCGGTGAGACGAAATGAGCTAACATCCGCATTCGACAAACGAAACGCACCCAACGTCAGCGGCAATCCCAGCCCAAGAGTAAATCCCGATACACCAGCCCCCTGAATTACTTGTGTTTGTGCAAAATTTAATCCCAGTGTTTCGGGCAAACGCATGGTCAGTGCCCCGCGTAATATCCCAAGCCCCATGCCGACAGAGTGCATTAAACCGAGATTCGTAGATTCTCCGGCAATCAAGCCGTAGAGCATCATGCCTTGAGGAACACCCCAGACAATGCCGTCATCCATTGCAATATCAGACAAATGTGTGTACCAAGGCTCGCCCGTATAAGATGCCGCGATAACACCCCCTATGAGACCCCCAAGCGGAGAAATGATACTGGGCGAAGCATTCAAACTGAATAAATTTTGCGATGGTGTAAACGCAGGGCTGAATGGGAAAACAAGACCAAAAAGCCCTTGCAAACAACTTAAAGAAAAGGTGGAGAGACCGATATAACCACGACTTGCCGGGTGAATATACACTTCATCCGCTAAAAATTCGCGGCGAAACATAACGCGGTCGTTTAGAGTATGATAATATCGTTGAAATGCTCGGAGAGTAGAATCAGAAATGTCAAAATACTCCAAAGAAGCGTCCCTTCCTTGCTTCCGTGTTTCCAGCGTGTACGTGGAATCATTGCCGTGAAAAAGTCGAATACGGTCATAAAATCGGGAGTTTGGAAAGATGCGGATGGATTCTGCCAGTGTACCGTCAATTTCCCACAGGGCAAGCGCAGAATCAAAGTAGGCACGTTTTGCTGTCGAAATATCGAACGTATATCGCGGCGAAATTTTTATGCCTGAATCTTGGTTGAATACCTTTACAAAAGGCGAGACAGGGAGTAATAACGAATCAAAATTTCGCACAAATTGTTGTTCAATATTTGAATTTATGACATCATTCAAGACAAACCTCACCGGGAATCCGCAAATTTGTTCCAAACCATTGCGAATGTTCCAGTACCAATCATTCCTTGGTTCTTCCGGCACAGTGTCGTCATAGTAAATACGTGGGTTCCAATCGTCTTGATTGCCGACTCTGCGCTTAGGAAAGGCAAAGAGAGAATCTTGACGCAGAAAAAATGTCCAAGCATAATCAAGGTAATAACTTGCTGAGTCAAAGGGGGAAGACCACACATATTTGACCGCTTGAATTTTTGTAATGGTCGCAGAGGTTTCTACAACAACAGTATCCATCTTGTTCTGTCGGCACAGTTGTGCAATAGCTTGAACGCGCTCTTCCGATCTAAGATTGCATTGCATTTCGATATGAGCGATATCACGCACAGAAGCACAAGCAGAGCAGAATAGCAGTAGGCATATGGTACTGAGAGAAAGATTGTATAATCTTGTCATACTGAGAACTATGGACGTTTTTGTAATTGTGTTTTAGTACGTTATTCTTGAAATAAATAACTATTGGAAAATAAGTATTGAAGCCACTTTGATTTTGCAACATCGCACAAATACTTGGCTAAAAATAACCGCTTAATTTAAGAATCATGTATTTGGTTCCTAACGGTTTTTCTGCCACAGAGTTTATAGAGCGCACAGAGTCTCAAACAACACTTCATTTCTCGGTGAATTCTGCGTCCTCTGTGGCTCACCAAATCTAGGTTTTCACAAATCAATAGTCTGGACATTTTTGAAGAGCCTAGGTTTTATGCAGGTTTCAAGCCACGTTATTTTTTACTCGAAATTGAGGTTTTATACGGCTTTCAGCAAAATTTTCAGAGAACCGTAGGAAAAATGTCCAGACTATTGACAAATGCGTTAGGTACTAAATACATAATTCTTGATTTAAGTAGTTATTTTTAATCAAGTATTTACGCGGCATGACAAAACCAAAGTGACTTAAATACTTGCTTTTTAATAATGGCTTATTTTAAGAACAATGTACTAAAGTAATTGTGTAATATAAACCGAGTCAAACCTGGGTTTTTGTATTAATACAAATTTTGTGTAATCAAGCATTTGCACCATTATCATAAAATTTTCGCAGTTCTCAGTATAAAACGATAGTGAATGAACGTTGGCTATGACCGAATTGATGCCAGAAAGTGCCTTGGGTTACGCATTTTTCAACCCCGCAAACACCTCCAAAACCGCATCAAAACTCATTTCTTGAGCAAGTGTTTTGAGTAAAGTTTGGAGATGCTTGCGTTTTTCATCTGTGAGTGTGATGGTGCGGTTGTTGGGGGCTTTCATTCGTCGCTCCCCGCTGTTGCTAATGTATTCAAAAAGTATGTGATGCTTTTACAATTCGGATGTTCTGCTGCCAGAGTAATCGAAAAGCCTGCACTTTCGACCATTTGTTTTGCAAAGGCGGGCTTGCTATCGGTAAAGGGAACTTTTCTTTTGTGGAACTCCTCTTCAAGCGCATTCCACGGCATTTTGCTTGTATTTTCCGGTGCGTGAAAATGAAACTTCTTATCTTTCAGTTTTTTCTGCATTGCCGTAGAATCCGCTAAAAACCACGCTTCTAAGGCTTTTTTTGCGATAATTACTTTATGAATGCCCTGGTGATGAAATGCAGATTTGGCTTTGGTAAAGCAAGGCAATTCTTCCATATCCGCCAACACAATAACCTTTTCTGCGCCCATTTTGAAGCATTGGTCAATGCGGACATCCAAATCACTGATTAACTTTTCTCGACCATCGCCACCAATCACGGCTTTCACAAGGATATTGTATTGCTGGAAAAAGTTTGTGCGCCGCAAAAAATCTAGCAATATCTTATCGCTCGCGCCTTCGGCAAGAAAACCAACGGCAACGAATTTCTTTGCCTCCTTCGATTTTTTCACCATGGCAAACCTCCGTCCAATGCGTTAGAAAGCCACGCTTCATCAAGTTCCATGCGGCTTTCGGGATGCACTTCGGCTCGGCGAATAACCGTACCACCGTTTTCCTTTTCGACGAACCACAATTCACCAGCTTTGCAGTGGCGGACAACAGTTGCGCTGTGGGTAGTGAGCCAGATAGGACGGCGCATTTGGGTCTGAAGTGTGTCTTTTGTATTTCGTGGCGTAACGATTTCTGTGGCAAAAACACGAGAGCGCATAAAATTAATCATTTCAGCAATCGCTTTCGGGTGCAAGCCGCGTTCTGGCTCTTCAATCAGCGTCCACGCATCGTCTTTGTGCCTATCCAGTACAGCCACAAGCAATGCAAGGGCATAGATGGTGCCGTCGGAAATCAGATGTGCTGGAAACTCTTTTTTTACTCCGCGTTCTTTAATGGTCAGTATATGCGCCGCTCTAAGGCGTTCCTGCTGCGTTGATGCTTGCTCAAAAGCAGGTGCGAAAAGCGACATCATGTCCATAATTGTTTCGCGGATAGTATCATTCTTTTCTAAGCGCGTCATTACCGATACGAGGTTATGAGCTTTTTCTTCCAACTCGGAATTATCGTATTGCAAAGAGTTTGCATTTTTCGCGCCGATGGGGTCAATATGTAATTTTCGTATTCCTGATAATGCCCTCGCAGAAAAATCATAACGAAGAATAGAAGGGTCGGTTGGTATCCTTAAATGGCTAAAACTATCCTCTCCAAAAGGGGGAAATTGTTCTTCTACATCAGCTATACCCAAAAAACTATCTTTCTCCGCACTCCTATATCGCTTTGAATGTTGCTTCTCGTCGTACCATGTACTTTCGTTGATAATTGGTTCACTATCAAGGGCGTTGATGCACAAAGTATAGCGAAACGTTGAAAATGTATGCTCTTGTCCTTTAATATTCCAAGCTAAGGACTGTTCAAGAATAATCTCAAATTCAAACGTCCGTGCATTCTTTCCTTTGAGTTTTACCGAATGGATATTTTCATACCCATCGTGCATTTTCAGTGCTGCTCTAATACCAAAGCGCACAAAATCACTAACAAATTTCAATGCCTCAAAAAAATTACTCTTACCCGCACCATTCGGACCGGCAAACACGGCGAATGCAGGAATATCACGGATTTCGAGGTCTGTGATGCTCTTAAAGTTTTTTATGCGTAAGTATTTGATGAATGGGGTCATATGATTCAATTCAGGGAGATTTACATTTGTTTTAACGAGGTAAAAACCTCCAAAACCGCATCAAAACTCATTTCTTGAGCAAGTTTTTTTGAGTGAAGTGTGGATATCCTTGCGCTCTTCGCCCGTGAGTGCGACAGTACGATTGTTGGGGGATTTTATAGTGCCAGCCATTCATCCAAAGAAATTGAACGATTGACGATGCTTTCTACTTCAGCCAACATCATTCTGAGTTGAGGAATGGAATATTCATCGTTTGAAGGAATTGTCAAGCGATGATGCTTAAACGTCATAAACTCATGTCTTGCACCTGAGTATGGACCAATAAAGCCCAGCAAGCGCAGCTTGCGAATGAAGAGTCATCGCTTACACGGTAGCCAACGTGCCATACTCGGCTCCTTCTTGAAAACGGATGTTGAGGTCAATTCCGTCAATAACAGGCAGCGAATGTCCAAGTTTGAACCCTAGCAATAACCAATCTTCCAAGGTGGAGTGAAGTTCTTGCTCACACGCACGTAATGATGCGCCAAAGGCAATCACTCCGGCACAAGCAGGAATGCG
>JALONG010000013.1 GCA_025455065.1 Candidatus Kapaibacterium sp.
CAATGTAAAAAACTCTCGCCCAGCGTCTTTGCCAAAACTATCAAAGAACTCTTTCAAAACCTCTGGAAAACCTAGCAAAATCCGTTAGGTACTAAAGCCAAGTATGAAAACTCTACCTGCAAAAGAACGGTACAATATCTACGCTAAAGCGGATCACAAAAGTGTCTGTGCCAAGCAGAAGAAAATTTTGTCGTGTACTTTGATTTTCCGTATAAAAAGCAAAAGTGCAGCCCATTGAACAACGAACTGCACCTTGTACAACAATCTATGGAGGTGAACGAAAAAATGAACGGGAGAATTACCGCGCAAGAATGATTGCGACACGCTGCGGCGACAATGCGCCTTGTACTTGTACCGATGCTATGTATAAGCCATTCGGCAGCGTTTGCCCACGTTCATCGCGTCCGTTCCATACAACACGGTTTTCGCCAAGAATGGTGCTTGGTATATTGATTGTGCATACAACGATTCCGCTTGCCGACACCACAGATACTTGTGTCGGAGCTGTTGTGGCTTGTTGCCATGCGATAGTGGTTGTTTCAGCAAAGGGGTTCGGATAGCTTTGAAGGCTGATATTTCCTAATGTTTGCGCACCCTGTTGATTTGCATTGTGCGCACTGCCAAACATATTATCGCTAATCTCGGGAAGATTTGCCGTAACGGTCAAACGTTCTTGCAAAAACAAGGATTTGAGCCGTGTTATGTGCAAAATATCCGCTTTATACTCTTGGTCAATAACCAAGCTCGTTGTACGCACAAATATTGTTGTGAAGATTTCTGATGTGCGCGGCGTGAGTCGGAATCCTCGCACCCAAGGTCCGAAGCGGCTGAGGCTCACTTCTGCTCCTTCGGGCGATTGAATATCAATCGGGTTTGCCGTGCCAAAGGTTTGAATCGTGTAGGAGCGCACTGACCCTGCTTCTGTGCGGGTTACAGGTCCGAAATCTATGCGCTGGCGTGAAAGTTGCAAACTTGGCGCTTGGCTTGTTCCCATTGTGCGAAGCGTTACGGTCGTGCTGTTCACGGAACTGTTCAGAATGTGAGTAATCGCGCCGCCGTAAATGCCGTTCCACGTTGGTACAAACCGCACTAACACTCGCTGATACAAGCGTCCTTGCGAGGGCGGAATAACAACGCTTTCATGCCAACGCCCGTCATCGTTCAAACTGAGCAGAAAACCTGCCGAAGCCTGAATCGTGATTGCGTCGGTCGCTGTGGGCGATTCCACCCAATAGGTTGCCGTCGAAACGTAGGGCTGCTGCGTATTTTGGAAGCGTAAAACGCCTTCGGTCAAATCGCTCGAATGGAAGCGCAGGCGCGGTGTGGGAACATTTGCGCGAACAAGAATCGCTGAACTTGCAGCACCAACGCGGTGCGTAATGGTGTGCGCAAGTGTGCCGGTGGTTGTGGCTTCTACCAAAATGTGGATGAGGCTCGCAACTTCGCCGTTTTGCGGGTGCAAGCGCAATTCACGCTGCCAATCACCCGCCCAACCTGATGAAATCATCAATCCTGCCGGAGCGCTGATTATTACAGGTGATGCAAGGTTTGTTGCGCGGAAAAAGTACGATGCCGTTGTACTTTCGCGGAAAGGAATTGTGCCAAGCGAAAGTTCTTGCGGATTGCTCAAAAAGACGCGCTGCGTGAGGGCTGTTATAGGCAGTTCAGCGCTTGCGCTACCTGCATTATGGCGAATAACGGTGCTGAGAATGCCGTCGCGCTGCGGCGCGAAACGTACCCAAACATTGATTTTGACCGCATTTGTGTCAGTTTGAGAGCGCTGAGGCGGCTGAATGGTCAAGGTATTTTGCCACGTGCCGTTGGATGTTTGCGCAAGTTGGACATCGCCCGAAACGTTGATATGAAGCGGCTGAAACAGATTCCAAGCAGCAATTTCATAACGCTGCGGAGCGGAAAATTCACCAAGCGCTGTGGCGGGAAGCGTGATATTACGGGGGTTCAAAGCCAGAACGGTCGTGGTGTCAATCGCACCAACGAGATGTACTTCAACACTTTCGCTTTGACCATCGTAAAAAAGGCGCAAAATGGCGCTTCGTGAACGTGCAGCGCTTGGGCGATAGCGAATTGTGAGCGTCTGTGTGCCGTCGCTGCCGATTGCTGTTCCAACGGGGTGTGTATTGGCGGTAATGCTGAAATCTTGGGCATCCGTGCCGCTTATTTCCACCGAGCGCAGGCGCACAGACGTTGGCGCGGTATTGCGCAAAAGCAGATTCAGCGTGGAAGTCACTCCGGCACGCACGGCAGGAAACGTCAATGTGGAGGTTTCAGCACTCATACCATTGACGTAGGTGAAAGTTTGTTGAGACGTGACGCTGTTTGCGCCTGTGAATACCTCCACATTGCCCGTTGCACCTGAGCCGACAATCGCGGTGATTTGCGTAGGGCTGTTCACTGTAAAGGAGCGAGCATTGATGCCGCCAAATTGCACCAAATGGACATTCACAAAATTTGTTCCCGTAATCACAATCGGCGTTCCAAAGCCGCCACGTGTGGGGGCGATAGAGCTAATCGTTGCAAATGCAGCAGTGCTGCCGTTTCCACCATTTCCGTTATTTCCGCCATTACCACCATTGCCATTATTCCCACCGTTTCCTCCATTACCACCGTTATTCCCACCATTCCCGCCATTCGTGCCGCTAAAACTGAACGCTGTGGAAGAAAGTGCAGTATTGGTCGGCGTGACAACTTCGACAGTGCCGCTTGCACCGGAGCCGAGAACAGCGAGAATTTGCGTGGGACTGATGAGGGTAAAAGTTTGAACAGCCGTGCCACCGAAGCGTACAGCGCTGACATTGACGAAATTTGTTCCCGAAATCACTACCGCCGTGCCAAGTCCGCCGCTTGTGGGCGCAAAGGAACTAATTGCCGCAAGCTGCGTATTTCCGCCGTTTCCACCGTTGTTTCCACCATTATTACCGCCATTGCCGGAGCCGCTAAAGGTGAAGGATGTGGAAGAAGAAGCAAGGTTAGTTGCTGTAATGACTTGAACAGCTCCCGTCGCTCCGCCTGCCGCGACAATAGCAGTGATGCGGGTTACGCTGTTTACGACAAAGGATTGTGCATTCATGCCGCCAAAGCGCACGGCTGTTACATTCGTGAAATTTGTTCCTGTAATTACCACCGAAACACCGCCTGCACCGGACGTTGGCGCAAACGACGTTACCGTCGCAGGTGGCGGGGGCGAAAGGAAGGTAAAAGTTTGTGCGGACAAAACCGTTCCGGCTGGCGTAGTTACTTGGATTTGACCCGTTGCACCGCCACCGACAACGGCGACAATTTGCGTGGGGCTATTCACAAAAAACGAGGCTGCCGGAGTGCCGCCAAAGCGCACGGATGTTGCTCCGGTGAAGTTTGTTCCGGTTATTGTTACAATAGCGTTTTGTGAGCCGGAAGCGGGTGAAAAACTCGTAATGGTGGGCGGTAGCGCGGGTTGAAGGAAGGTGAACGACTGCGCCGACGTTGCCGTATTTACGCCCGTAACGACCTGCACTTGACCACTTGCTCCGGCTGCAACCCGCGCCGTTATTTGTGTTGGGCTGTTTACGGTGAAGGACTGCGCATTAACGCCGCCAAAGCGCACTGCCGTTGCTCCGGTGAAATTTGTTCCCGTTATAATGACCGTCGCGCCTTGTGCGCCGCTTGTGGGTGCAAAACCCGTAATCATAGCAAGATTGCTGCCCGAACCTGTGCTTTGCAAACACGCCGCGGCTTCGGCACGTGTGCGCATAAGCGACGCGCAAAGCGGGTGAAATATCATGTCAATATTCGCCATACCGCCAGGCTGTGTGTGGCAGTAACTCATAATTGTTCCACGACTTGGAACAGTTGTGGTTATGCAAGGTGATTGCGTTGCGCATCGGTCAATCGGTCCGCCGGGCCATGTGCAACTGTGCGTGTGCGGCGAACCAAAATTATGCCCAAGTTCGTGCGCGACAACCATTGTCGTCCAAGCCGGGTCAATCGGGAATCGCGCACTGAGGCTGCCCGAAACGCCATAACCGGCAGTACGATTGCAAAGGGTATTGACATAAGCAACGCCGCCGCCAAGTCTGCGCGAAGTGAGCAGATGCGCCAAGTCGCGTTGTACGCCTGTGAATTGGCTGTTCCATGTTTGTTGAAAAAGATTGAGTGCCGCACTTGCGTTTGCCGCCGAAACGTAGGGGTCTGCCATTGTCCATACCTGCACGTGCGAGACGAGAAGCCGCGTATTGATGTCGCGCTCGTAAATTGCGGAAATAGCACCAATAAGCGCTCCGGCGTACTGCACAGCTTGTGTTTGGCTTGAACCTAAGGCTTGGTAGGTTGCGAAGTCAATATCAATCGCAATTTCTGCGGTAAGCTGCTGCGTGGATTGGAGCGAAGCGCCGTTTTTGTTGCTTGGTTGAGGGGCATGGTCGTGTGCATCGTGTGGAAGGTCGTAATCGCCTGCTTCGCAAGTAAATGTGCGCTGTTCCGCAGGAGCATCACTTTCGTAAAGGACGTACAGAGGCTCTTCTTCAGAAGTCGCACTGTTACTGGTGTTGTCGGTTGTTGTGTTTTGCGGCACAGCCTCAATCGTGTACAAATGACCGTCGGTGCGAATGGTCATCAGGACGTTTCCACCCATCATGCTGAAATTCACATGGGAAGTTTTATCACCCTCCACAACGCCGCGATACATCATCAAATCTGCTTCGGCGGCAATGAGTTTGTCTCCTTCGGGCGTTTTTGCTACAAATCGCGCACTCCGAGAGAAAGGGTTGTAGGCTTGCAAAGTCAATCGCATCAAGCGCCCTTGCACAAGGACTTCGATGGTTGTCTTGGCGGGTTTATCGGCAAAGGTACGCTCGAAAGCGTCGCGTTTCAAGGCAAGCGGAACATAGCGCGAAAGCGATTTCGCCGCAGGTACAAAGGCGCGTTGCAGCCTTGCGGAGGATTGCATTGCACCGGAAGGGACTTGCTCAAACAGCACCGTTGCTTGCGCAGAAGGTGTTTGCGCTGAGAGGTTTTGTGCTGAAAGCGCGACGACAACAGCTAAGGCTAAAAACACAACGCATAGAAAAAGGCAAACACAGTGCGTGAGCCATGACGAAGAGTATTTTGGGGAAGACATAACGCATCTCGAAAAAAAAGTTGAACAGTGAATTGTAACTCGGAACAAAGTTCGCTGTTTTTAGCGTTGAAAACATGAGCCAATACGTCACAACTTTATCGTGCGGAAAGTCACATCGGATGCGGTGAATTTAGTCACTATTTTCTATGCCAAATCGTCATTCAGTGTGGTAGAGACTTTGTTTTTGCGGCATTATTTTGTAGCTTGCGATGTTGAAAAATTTACCAAGACACTACTTTTATTCCTCCCACCTTTCACCCCAAATCACTATGGATAGAGATATTATCCCCCTTACAGCCACTTCGACCTTAGAGCGGGTGCGCCACGTCCGGCAAAACAAGATGATTCAAAAAGTGCTGGATAAAGACACCAGCATTATGGTTGAAGACCCGCTTGAAAACGAGATGATTTTGAACATGGGACCTCAGCACCCCGCCACACACGGCGTTTTGCGTGTCTTGCTGAAAGTTGATGGCGAGACCGTTACAAAATGTGTTCCCGAGCTTGGCTATTTGCATCGCGGTTTTGAGAAACTCGCTGAAAACATGACGTATCACGAGTTTATCCCGCATACAGACCGTTTGGACTATATTGCGCCGATGTCGAACAACGTCGCGGTAACGATGGCGTTTGAGAAATTGGCAGGTGTAGAAGTGCCGGAGCGCGGTCAGTGGGTGCGAATGATGGTGTGTGAGCTGGCGCGTGTTTCCTCGCACTTGCTTGCAATGGGCTGTACGGCAATGGACGTAGGCGCTTTGACAGTGTTCATCTGGACATTTGCCGAGCGCGAAAAATTGTACGATTTATTTGAAGAAATCTGCGGCGCACGCTTCACAACAAGCTATTCTCGCATTGGCGGCGTTGCGAACGACCCCGACGCGGAATTACTCAAAAAAATCCGCGCTTGGCTCAACGAGTTCCCCGAAAAACTCAAGCAAAGCGAAGGTTTGGTCATGAAAAACCGCATCTTCATTGACCGCATGGCGGGTGTGGGCTATTTGCCACGTGAAAAGGCGATTGCGCTGGGCGTAACGGGGCCGTGCCTCCGGGCATCGGGCGTGGATTACGATTTGCGCCGCCGCAAGCCGTATTTGCAGTATGACAAGGTTGATTTTGATGTCATTACCGATACCGACGGTGATTCATGGGCGCGTTTCAAAGTGCGGGGCGCGGAAATGTGGGAAAGCGTGAAAATTTTGCATCAGGTTTTGGACAAATTGGAAACGCTCAAAGGTCCCGTTATTGCGAATAATCCTAAGCACGTCGCACCGCGAAAAGCCGAGATTTATACCCGCATGGAAGAACTCATTAACGATTTTATGTTGGTGAATTACGGCACAATGCCGCCCAAAGGCGAAGCATATGCTTCTATCGAAAACTCCAAAGGCGAACTTGGATTTTACGTCGTGAGCGACGGTTCGGGGCAGCCTTGGAAATGCAAGATTAAATCACCTTCCACGACCAACATTCAGGCACTGCAATACATGGCGGAAGGTTCGATGATTTCTGACGTTGTAGCCATTATCGGTTCGATTGACCCGGTGATGGGTGAGGCGGATAAATAATCCACCTCATACGCTCACCTAACGCTTTTTCCGCACCCCCGAAGCCCTCTCCCAAAAAGGAGAGGGCTTCAAAAATGGCTTCAATCCTTACTTCTGCTCTTTGGCAAAGGTAGCGTAACGCGAAGCACAAGTCCGAGGTGAGGAAAAAGCGTAGGCTGCGTAAAGCGTATATGCGTAAAGCTCATAAATGCTACATCGTATAACCAAACTGAATATAAAACTGACGACCAAAATCCGGTAATTGATTCGGGCGATTAAACGTGTTCGCGTTCCACGAGCCTTGTGCATCCATTTGTAACACGCCCCAAACGTCTGTTCCCAGCAGATTTCGTGCCTTTGCTAACACAAAAAAACCTTTCATTCCCAACGGCTCTAAATCTTGACGCAGCGTCAGATTCATCGCAAAACTGCTCGGAATCTGGTATTGCACAAAATTCCGTGCGTCAAACGTCGTTCCTGCCACGCCGCCCCGCGAAGGTACGGGCGTGAGGTCGCCGAGATTGTTATTGGTGGGCGTAAGAATTTGAATTGCACCGTTGTAGTACAGTTCAGCCGCAACCGATGTTTGCGAGGGGAAAAGATAGGAAAAACCTGCTTTGGCAAGCAATGTCGGCGAATCAATCGGCAAACGTTGATTGGGTAAAAATGGTGCAACGGGCGTTCCGTCTGCTGTGGTGGTATCCTTCCAATCCCGCATGAAACCAAAGGCATCAGTCGAGCGCCCCAGCGCATAGTATGTTGCATTTGCCCATATTTCCAAACCATTTTGCAACACGAGATTTGCAGCAATCGAACCGCCGATATTTGTCCAACCGCTCCCGCGATTGAAACTTTGCGTTGCCGGAGCGAAGGAATAGACCACGTTACCGTCCATGTAAAAACCATTCAGCGTTAAACTGAGGTTTTCTGTGGGTTTGATGGAAAAAATAGCATCAATGTTGTTCAGCTTTTCCGATTCCGCATTGGGAATATCGCCATTGGCATCACGCGGAAGGCGTATGATCTCTTGCGGCGGCACAGCGCGGAAGGCTTGGGCATACACAAGGCGCAAATTTGCATCTTTGCTAAAGCGGTAATTCACCGCTACACGCGGCGTAAAATCTTGCGCAATGCGGTTTTGCACACGGAATGGCAGATAGCTTGTGTCCGCGCCGCGAATAACGCGGTCATAACGCAAATCGCGCCCTATTTGCCGCCCTACGTCGGTGACGTTTTGGAAATCATACCGCGCACCGGCAGTAACAGTCAAAGCCTCAATCGGTGTCCAAATGGCTTGCGCCCAAACACCGAAATACCAGCCTCGGTCGTAAATACCGCCGCCCGGTGCCCAGCCGATAAAATTCCCGTTGCGATGCGCAAACCACTGAATGTTTTCATAATCAGCATTTTCGTAGTTACCGCCAAGCGAAACGTAGAGTTCTTTCGTTTTGACAGGTGCAATTTGCCCTTCCAAGCCAAAGGATTTATCTACGCCGGCGTAGTTGAATTGTGAGCCACCGCCGTTGCGCCGCGCTGCGTCGTCGGTGAGCAGCGTACGGTCAATGTAGTTCACGTATTGGATAAAGCGCCCTGAGCGGTTGTCACGGATGAAAATATTTTGAGTTTGATTCTGATTATTAAATTGTCCCGGAATCCTTCCGGCATTCAGCGACGTAGCACCGATGCCGTTTGCGCCGCGAATGGAATCGGTCAAACTGAAATCCGCAATTTCGCGGTTTGTATTGACGTTGTAGCTTGCGCGGAGCATAATATCAAGGTTTTCGAGCGCTCCTTTGGGTTTCCATTCGGCAAAAACGGCGTGTGTTCCCCATGAACGGATATTGTCGGGGTGATTCGGCGTGGCGTTGTCTTTGGGGGGAATCCACGAAACAAGCCGTGTGTGGAGGATTGAGCCGAAGGTAAAATCGCCAACATTCAGGCGAACATTAAAACTTGGAAGTTGCACACCGCCCATGAAACGCTGTCCGCTAAAGCCCAGATTGGTCGAGCGTGGCAAATCAAAATAGGCATCGGTGCGCATGGTGTAATTGAATAGCCCCGCACCATTCCGCGAATCAAGGCTTGACCAAGGGCGCGTTGTTCCGGCTGTGCGAGAATCATACACGCTTTCTCCGTTAAACCAATACAACCCTGCATTTAGCGAAACGTCACCCGAAAACTTATGCCTGACACCCAACTGATATTTCGTTACCAAGCCGCCCGCGCCGATTTCATCAGCTGTTGCGCTCATATCCCAAGCGGTTTGTTCTTTTTGGTTTTTGGCATCGCGGGTGATGATGTTCACCACGCCCAGCATTGCAACGCTGCCATAGAGCGCTGCTCCGGGACCGCGCAAAATCTCAATTTGTTCAACATCCTGCAAATCACCAATCACATCGGGATAAAAATCGCCAAAGTGAAAACGGTCATTCACACGATGCCCATTGACGAGATACAGCGTTCTTCGGGCAACATTGTTCGCAAAAAATCCGCGAAAATCCACACCGAAATTATTTCCTTCAAAGTGCGTGTATGCTTCCGGTGAGCGTGCAAGCGCTTCGGCAAGGTTTCGGTAGCCGTAGCGCAAAATATCTTGGCGGGTAATAACGGAACTTGCGGCGGGAACATCGGTTAATTTAACGGCGGTTTTGGTGGCTGTGACAATCTCCACACTGAGTAATTCTTCCAACGACAATGATTCCAGCACATTAGCATTGGTGGAATCTTTAGTTTGCGCTGAAGTTTGGGCAAAAACCTGCATATGTACTCCAAACACACACGCAAGAACCAACACCACAACAAGATACGGACGCAAACGTTTCATAGTTCTTCTCCTTACAAGTACAGATAACCTGTGGAACAAAAATAGCACGAGCGCACGACGGAACATCACACGACAACATAAATACGAAACAAGTAATCACGCTCAATGCGCACGAACTGTGGAACAAGCAGACTGGTAATATACAAAAAAAACGCTAATGTCAAAGGTAATATGATTATTTTTTCGTCTCACCCGCTTTCGGCTGCGAAGGCTGTAATTGTGCGGGTTTTGGGGTGTCGGCTTTGGATTCTGCTTTCAGCGAGGCAAGTTCTTTTTTCAGTGCGTCCACTTCGCGGCGCAGCGTCTGAACGGCATCTTTACTGATGCTTGCCAGAAGGTCGCTTTGTGTGCTTATTTCCTTGCGTTTTGCTTCCACATCCACTTTCAGAGCGGTGATGTATTCGTTCTTTATTGCCAAATCTTTTTGCGTCGCGGTGAGTTCCAAGCGTAGTGCGTTGGCTGTGTCCGTGCGTTCTTGCAGGAAATTTGTCAGTGAGCTTATTTCTGCTCTCCGCGCAGCAAGCACACTGTCGCGCTGTTGAATTTCCGTGCGGCGCTGGGCAAGGGTTGCGTTTAGCGTATTCACCGAATTGGTCAGCGAAGCAATATCCACTTTTCGCCCTGCAAGGTCGGCGGTAAGTGAGTCTATCTGTTTGTCACGGTCGCTGATGGTCTTTTTCATGCGGCTTATAGTGCGGTCTTGCTCCGCATTTTCTTTTTTGTAATTGTCAATATCTTTCGCCGATTTATTGACAAGTTCGGTCATGCGATTCAGTTGGCTTTGGCAATCTTGCGCGTGGAGCGTTATTACACAAGACAAAAGCGTCGTTGTAACGCACACAACCAAGGTTTGAAGGGAGTTTTTCATGGATGACGTTGGTAAGATTTGAGAAAAATTGATGACATTTAAAAAAAATCGAGACAAAGTAACGTCGTTTGAGCGACTCTCACAAATAATTTGCAAAAATCGTACCTAAAGCCTAAAAAAAATCGTATTATTGAGGAATTGTGCGGTTTCTACCGCTCGCTCGCTCATCATTTTTTCATCCTGTTTTATTTTCGTTTATGGTTTCTTTTGTTGTCCCGTGTAAGCGCTTCATTGTCGGTGTTGCAATACTTTTGTGGTCATACTCCGCCATGCTTGCTCAATCGCCTTCCCTTCCGCTTCAACGCATTGACCCGCCCTCGTGGTGGATTGGCATGAAAACCCCTACTGTGGAATTTCTTTTTTACGGCAAAAATATTGCCCAAGCCAGCATTACAACGAAGTATCCGGGCATTTCCATTGTCAAAAAAGAAACCACCGACAATCCCAATTACGCCTTTGTAACCGTGAAAATAAGCCCCAATGCGCCTGTGGGCAGCGTGCCGTTTATGGTCAAAAACGGTGGCGAAACCGTTGTGCGTACCGTCGCTTTGCGGCAGCGCGACAAAGGTTTGAAAGACCGCCAAGGATTCAACAGCGCCGATGCGGTCTATATGCTTATGCCTGACCGCTTTGCAAATGGAAACGCTTCAAACGACGTAGTAGCGGGCTTTCCGGACGGTATGCACCGCGATTCTCTGAATTTGCGGCACGGAGGCGATTTGGAGGGCATTATCAGCCGTCTGGATTATATCCGCGATTTAGGAATGACTGCTGTTTGGTGTACGCCGCTTATCGAAAACAACATGGATAAATACTCGTATCACGGCTATGCGTTCACGGATTTTTACGCCATTGACAAACGTTTCGGCTCGAATGATGATTATCGCCGTTACGTGGATTCTTGTCACAAGCGCGGTTTGAAGGTCATTCAAGATGTTGTATTAAATCATATGGGCGACAAAAATTATCTCGCCCAAGACCCGCCTTCTCCCGCATGGATAAACGACCTCGCGGCGGCAAAAGCCAGCACAAATTGGAAAAAAGAATTTCGCCGCCCGAATTACCGCACTTCGACGCACTCCGACCCTTACGCATCCGATTACGACAAGCGCGGCATGACAGAGCGCTGGTTTGATTGGATGATGCCGGATTTCAACGCCAACGACCCGCATTTGGCAACCTACCTCATTCAAAACACGATTTGGTGGATTGAGTTCGCAGGACTTGACGGCTTGCGTGTGGATACCTACCCCTATCCGGCAAAGGAATTTACGCAACGCTGGGCAAAAGCAATTTTCAACGAATACCCGCGATTGGGCATGGTTGGTGAGGTTTGGATAAGCGAAAGCGTTGGAATGTCGTCGTATTGGCAAGCAAACGCCCGCAACAAGGACGGTTTCAATTCTTACCTTCCCGCAATTACGGACTTTCCGCTTAATTCTGCTTTGGGTGCTGCACTCAACGAAAAAGAAGAGTGGAACGGCGGTTTGATAAAAATTTACAATGTGCTTGCGCAAGATTATTTGTATGCCGATGCCTCCAAACACGTGATTTTCCTTGATAATCACGACGTTTCGCGCTATGCCTCTGTCGTGGGGGACGATGTGCGAAAAATCAAAATTGGGCTGAGTTTGCTGATGACACTGCGCGGAACACCGCAGATTTACTACGGCACGGAAATCGGCATGACGGGCTTCAAAGACCCCGACCCGCTTGTCCGCAAGGATTTTCCGGGTGGTTGGCAGGGCGATGCCGCCAATGCTTTTTCCGAAGCGGGACGCACTACGAAGCAAAACGAGATTTTTTCTCATCTGCGCACACTCGCACAATGGCGTAAAACCAAACCTGCCGTGCAGTCGGGAAAAATGATGCAGTTTGTTCCTTTCGATGGCATCTATGCTTTTTTCCGTTACAACGCCGATGAAACCGTGATGGTCATTACAAACAACAACGAAACCGAAAGCACCGTCAAAACCGAGCGCTTTGAAGAGCGCATGAAAGGTTTTACGAAAGCAAAAAATGTTTTGACAGGCGAGGTGATTTCTTCGCTCACAAGCCTGACAATTCCCGCAAAAACGGCTCTGGTGCTGGAATTGCAGAAATAATTTTACTGCACGTATTTCCCTCAATCCTGTCATAAGCCAAACATTACTTTCTCACCAACTTATTGAAATGAGCGTATGAACTTTTTGTCTTTTCGTCAAAGGACGACATTGTTAATGGTGCTGTGCTTTTGTACGGTAAATGTAGTTTTCGCACAAACGAAGGATTCCAAAGAATCCGCAGACCCCTCATCAAAACTGAGTTTTGACGGACTCAAACTCCGCTCTATCGGTCCCGCAATCACGTCGGGGCGCATTTCTTCCATCGCTATTCACCCTGCGAACAAGTCCACGTGGTACGTGGCGGCAGCTTCCGGTGGCGTGTGGAAGACTGTGAATAGCGGCATTTCGTGGCAAGCGGTCTTTGAAAATGAAGCATCGTATTCCATCGGCTGCGTGAGCATTGACCCTCAAAACCCGCATACAGTCTGGGTTGGGACAGGTGAGAATAATTCTCAGCGCAGCGTCGGTTACGGCGACGGCGTGTACCGCTCTGATGACGGCGGCGCTTCGTGGAAAAATGTCGGCTTGAAAACGTCGGAACACATTGCCCGTATTGTGATTGACCCGCGCAATTCCAACGTTGTCTATGTCGCCGCACAAGGTCCGCTCTGGGCTGCGGGCGGTGAGCGGGGTCTCTACAAAACTACCGACGGCGGAAAAACGTGGACGCAATCCTTGAAAATTAGCGAAAATACGGGCGTTTCCGATATTGTTATTGACCCTCGCAACCCCGATGTACTCTATGCTTCCGCCTATCAACGCCGCCGCCACGCATGGACGCTTATTGATGGCGGACCGGAATCCACCATTTACAAAAGCACCGATGCCGGAGCAACGTGGAACAAGGCGGAAAGCGGCTTACCGAGCGGTCAAATGGGACGTATCGGTTTGGCAATTTCACCTGTGAACCCGGATGTTCTTTACGCTACGGTCGAAGGCGCGAACAAAAAAGGCGGTATTTTTCGTTCCACAAATCGCGGTGCGTCGTGGGAAAAACGCAATGGTTTCGACATGACGGCAATGTACTACGGAACGCTCTACACCGACCCTGTGAACGTTGATAGAATCTACGTGATGAACTTTCAAATCATGGTTTCCGATGACGGCGGAGCGACCTTGAAAGCACTTGGAACAAAAGCGAAACACGTGGACAATCACGCGCTTTGGATTAACCCCGAAAACCCGCATCATTACTTAGTCGGCTGCGATGGTGGTTTGTACGAATCCTTCGACAAAGGTGTGAATTGGCGACATACAACCAACTTACCGATTATTCAGTTTTACCGCGTTTCGGTGGACAACACCACGCCGTTTTACTATGTCTATGGCGGAACGCAGGACAATTACTCACTTGGCGGACCTTCGCGCACGGTGAGCGCAAGCGGTCCGAACAATTACGATTGGTTTGTAACGCAGGGCGGAGACGGCTTCAAATCACAGATTGACCCCGAAAACCCGAATATCGTTTACGCGCAATACCAACACGGCGGCTTAACGCGCTACGACAAAAAAAGCGGTGAGAATCTAGGAATTAAGCCAATCGAAGGCAAAGGCGAAGAGCCTCTGCGCTGGAATTGGGATGCACCGCTTATCATCAGCCCACACAACGCATCACGCCTGTATTTTGCGGCAAATAAACTTTTCCGCTCCGATGACAGAGGCAGTTCGTGGAAGGTTGTCAGCCCAGATTTATCGCGCCGTTTAGACCGCGACAAACTTCCGGTGATGGGCAAAATTCAACCTGCGGACGCTGTTGCGAAGCACGCTTCTACGGCGCTATATGGGAACATCTCCGCGCTGGCAGAATCGCCGAAAAAGGAAGGTTTTATCGTGGTTGGAACCGATGACGGCTTGGTGCAAATCACCGATGACGGTGGTAAAAATTGGCGTAAAATCGAACCTGTCGGCGGCACTCCCGACAAAGCGTATGTGAGCGCCGTTTTCTGCTCACAGCACGATGCAAATGTTGTTTACATTGCCTACGACAACCACAAAAACGGTGATTTTAAGCCGTATCTTTTCAAAAGTGCCGATGCAGGCAAGACGTGGAGCGCTCTCAAAGGCAATCTACCCGAAAATGGCATGGTATTGAGCATTGCCGAAGACCACATTGCACCGAATCTTCTGTTTGTGGGTACGGAATTTGGCGTATTTGCTAGTGTAAATGGCGGTGCGGCATGGAAGCAACTGAAAGGCAATTTCCCGACGATTCCCGTGCGCGACCTTGCTATTCAGAAACGCGAAAACGACCTTGCACTGGCTTCTTTCGGGCGCGGGTTCTACATTTTGGATGACTACACGCCGCTTCGCCAAATAGCACAAGGAAAATTCGATGCAAGCAAAGAAGCAAGTATTTTTCCCGTGAAAGATGCTCTTTGCTACGTGGAATCTACGCCCTTCGGTGACAGGGGCAAAGGCTTTTTGGGCGAAACGTTCTACATTGCCGAAAACGCGCCATTTGGTGCGGTCTTCACGGTATATCTGAAGGATGCTCTCAAAACGAAAAAGCAAATGCGCCAAGATGCCGAAAAAGCTGCTGAGAAGGCGGGTACAAGCAAGTATCCAAGCGTTGAGGAACTTCGCGCTGAGGAAGAAGAAGATGCTCCGGCATATTTTGCAACCGTTACCGATGCTTCGGGAAATGTGGTTCGTCGCCTGAGTGTTAGTAATAGTGCGGGTTTGCAGCGCGTCGTATGGAATTTGCGCTATGCCGACCAAACGCCGATAGCACAGCATCAAACCGATGAAGCCGACTACGGTGGTGCGCGTGTAGTGCCGGGCGAATACAAAGTATTTCTTTCAAAGCGTGTAAATGGCGTAACGACCAGTGTTACAGAGCCTGTCAGTTTCAACGTTGTACCGCTTAACAATACCACACTTCCCGCGGCAGACCGCAAGACGCTTGTGGCATTTCAGCAGAAAGTGGCAAATTTGCAACGCGCTCTTGCTGGTGCATTGGATGTGGCAAACAGCACCAAATCTCGTGTGCAGAGCATCAAGAAGTCACTCGCCGAAACAATGTCCCAAGATGCCCCCAAACTCCGCGATGAAGCAGCACAGCTTGAAAGCCGCTTAAATGCTCTGCTCCGTACCCTTCGCGGCGACCAATTTCTTGCTTCGCGCAACGAAGGCACACCGCCAAGCGTTCAAGAGCGCATCGGCACTATTGTTGGAGAGCAGTATTCCTCCACCTCAGCGCCGCCACAGACACATTTGGACAGTTACACCATCGCCGCGCAAGAATTTGAGCAAGAACTTGCCAAACTGAAGACCCTCATAGAAACTGACCTTGCGCGTATCGAAAAATCAATGGAGGCTGCCGGAGCACCCTACACACCGGGACGTTTGCCGGAGTGGAAAGAGAAATAATTTGGGGCGCTCTCCGCGTTGGAAATTGTAAGTAACAACGCGATGCCACTAAAAAATCCTTCATCGGGTATAAATACGAGAGCCTTGTTCGGTAGCAAGGCTCTCATTTTTGTTTCTTTCCAATGTTCACCACAAAATGAAGTCTTGCATTGGAAAAGAATTTTTGTATATTCGCTTCTTCAATCTTATTCTGTTTGAATTCAAACTGCATTTTCTTCGTCAGTAAAGAGTTTTACATCAGAAGGGGAATAATTCAAAGGGGCTGTATAAGCTTTTTTAGGGGACACAAGTTCTGTTATCTCAAAGATAGGGCTATCGCATGAGCATCCACAAGCCGCATAAAACCTTGCGATTGCAACAAGGGGTTGCAACCCAATGCTACACGGAATGAGTATTCAAGCCATTCAAAAAAATTCATGCGATTACCCTAATATCCAAAGAACACGTTTATCGTGTATTGTTGTTTACAAAAGGTTACCACGAGATTATTATTTCCGCTTTCCCCCTCTGTAATTACCTGAAAAGGTTGAAAAAATCAGATTCCAGATAATTTTACCCAAATAACTGTATGATGTTGGCGTAATGGTCTTGCTCCGACAGCATACAACTCTTCACCCATTTCATTGTTGAGGTTCATAATGAATAAATGGCGACTCTCTGTTGCCCTTTCCACGATATTCGTGTGCATGATCGGCGCATTTGCGTC
Source organism: Candidatus Kapaibacterium sp. (assembly GCA_025455065.1). Lineage (GTDB taxonomy): Bacteria > Bacteroidota > Ignavibacteria > Kapaibacteriales > UBA4661 > PH2015. Next base: position 16,530 of record JALONG010000013.1, read on the forward strand.
TGCATTTGCACAAGAAGTTGTTGTATCGGGTACTGTGTTAGACGACCGCGGCAAAACTGTTGCGGGCGTTAGCATTAAAGCAAAAGGTGTTACTGCCGGAGGTTTTTCGGACAGTAAAGGTGTATGGCGTGTGCGTATTCCGAATGCGAATGGCGCAACATTGGTGTTCAATTACATCGGTTTTAAGCCGTTTGAACTCAAAGCGACCGAAAGCAAAGCGGATATTGTTGTGCGTTTGCAAGAAGACGTACTGAAAACATCGGATGTCGTTGTAACGGGCATTACATCAGGCATTAAGAAAACAAATTCACCGACGGCAGTTGGTGTTATTTCTGCAAAAGATCTTGTCCCTGCCCCTGCACAGACGGTGGATCAGGCATTTGCAGGGAAATTTGCCGGAATTAGCATTACACAAAATACAGGCGCTCCGGGTGGTGGTATTAATGTAAACCTGCGCGGGGTTACAACGCTCACCGGTTCTTCACAGCCTCTTTATGTTATTGACGGTATGATTATCAACAATAACGCTTTTGGTAATAATTCCAACTCAATTACCGCAGCAGGAGCAAATCAAGACCAAAATGCAAACCGCGTCGCAGATATTAACCCTAATGACATTGAGGATATTCAAGTTCTCAAAGGTCCGAGCGCGGCGGCAATTTATGGCGCGAAAGCGGCGGCCGGGGTAATTGTCATCACAACGAAAAAAGGTAGTGCGGGTAAATTTACGCTTGATGTTTCGCAACAATTTGGCGTAAACTCGCTTCTCAAAAAAGTTGGTCAGCGCCGCTTTACTACTGAAGATGAAGTACGCGAAGTGTTTGGTGCTGGATATGTGCCTACATGGCAAAAGGCTGTCAGAGATAATCTCACCTTCATTGACCATGAGCAGGAAATGTACGGACAAAACGGCTTTATTAGCGAAACATCACTCGGTCTTCGTGGTGGTAGTGAACAAACCCAATACTATGTGGGTGGTACGTTCCGCAATGAAGACGGTATTGTGCGCCGTACAGGTTATCAACGCACATCTATCCGTACAAACATTACGCACAATTTCAGTGAGAATCTCACTGTTGATGCGGGTTTGACGTACAACCGCACGAATTCCAGTCGTGGCTTTACTGGTAACGCAAACGTAAATCTTATCAGTTTGCCCTACGCATGGTCTCTCATGCCGTCATTTGACAGTGTTCAACGCCGTCCAGATGGCACATATCCTATTTTGAAAGCCAATCCTTCTAATCCATATGAAGTTATTGACAAAATGAACAATACTGAGTTGGTCAATCGGTTTATGGCATCGGGTAAGTTGAATTGGAAAATTTTCAAAACCGATGAGCAAAAGTTGGAATTTATCGCCTTGGGCGGTGCAGATTTCTTCCACCAAGAAAACAATCAAAACTCACCTATAAACACTCAACACGAGGCTCCTCGACCGACACCGGGTATTGTAAATATTACCAATGTCAGCAATCTCAACGCAAACTTGTTCCTGAACCTTGTTCATGAGTTCCAACTTGCAGGCACAACCACAATTCGTACAACAGTTGGCGCACAGTTCGAGAACCAAGAAGCAAACTCGGTCAATTCGTTGTCACAAGGTTTCGTCACCTCACTGACGAGTTTGAATCAGGCACAAACAAACGTTCATGCGCAAAATCGCCTTCAACGCTACGACCAAGGTTTCTTAGGACAAGTTGAAGCGGACATCAATGACCAAATCTATGTGTCGGCTGGTGTTCGTGCAGACCGAAGCAGTGCGAACGGAAACGTCAATCAATACTATCTTTTCCCGAAAGCAAATGCTTCGATTCGTCTATCAAAATTTGACTTCTGGGGCGATGTCGCAAATGCAATTCCGGAATTTAAAATCCGCGCTGCATACGGCGAAGCGGGTAATCCGGCTCCGGTTAATGCAAAATTCACGACGCTTATTTCCAGTAACATTGGAGGTCTTGGAGCAGGTCTTGGTTTGCCGGGAACCGTCGGAAATCCCGATATTATTCCTGAACGTGCTGCCGAACTTGAGGCGGGTATTGATGCGACCTTTGCCGGTGGAGTTATCGGCTTGGAAGCAACCTACTTTATCAAAACGGTCTATAACCTGATTGCAAATGAATCTTTGCCCCGCTCATCTGGTGTTGCTTTCCGCACTGCAAATATCGGTACCATGCAAAACAACGGTATTGAAGTGGCTTTGAACTTGAATCCCGTACGCAATGAAGTGATTGACTGGAGACCACGTATTAACTTCTTTGCTTCTCGCGCCGTAATGACGGAATTGCGTGTGCAGCCCTTTAACTCCGGCGGTTTTGGTGCATTTTATGGCACAAACCGCGTAGAGCGTGGATTTTCACCAACGATGTTTGCAGGTCGCCAAAGTTTTGGTCCGCGCTTCATGGGCGATACGGCTTTCACAGCAAGTCAATTTAACGGAACCGTTGCAGGCGACGCATTGCCGGACTTCCAAATTGGTTTTGCGAATGATTTGCGCATCGGCAATTTTAATTTCTACTTCCTTATTGATTGGCGACAAGGTCAAGAAGTTGTGAATTTAACACAAGCAACGTTAGATGAAATTGCGAATGCGGCTGATGTTGCTGCTGCTGCTGAACGTCAGCGTATTCAGAACTTACCGCTCGGTCAAGCTCGCAGTATGAACATTGAAGATGGCTCGTTTGTGAAAGTTCGTGAAGTTGCAATCAATTACACCTTTGACAAATCTGCAATCGGCGGTCTTTTTGGTGACGCTGTTCAATACTTGCGCGTCGGTTTTAGCGGTCGCAATTTGCTGATGTTCACGAATTATCTCGGCTACGACCCTGAAGTAAGCAACTTCGGCAACGTGGTACTTGGTCGTGGACAAGATGTTGCCCCGTTCCCGTCTTCACGCAGCGTTTATTTCAACATTGCCCTTGGCTTCTAATCTGAAAGGAGAATACAACCATGAAATTTCAACGTTTATTACTCATTACAACATCTGTAATGACAATAGTCGGCATGACTTCCTGTCAGCCCGATTACAATTTTCCCGACCCTAATGCGGCAACACCGCAAACAGCGACAATTCAAGCACTTGTTACAGGCACATTAGCTTCATTTCGCGCCCGTCAAACCGGTATGGATCAAGAAGTAGCCATGATTGGCAGAGAAATTTTCGTTAATGCGGGGGACGACCCGCGTTGGATTAACGAGCATATCGGTGGACGCTTGGATGCCGCCGGTCCGTTTGTGAATAATCCTTGGACGGCAATGTATCGTTGTATCGGTAATTGCCAGGTACTTCTTGACCGTGCCAAAGACCTTCCTGCTGCACAAAGAGCAGGGTTGGAGGGTTTTGCCAATACCCTCATGGCACATCATCTTCTTATGGCTTCCAATTCATGGAATGAAATCGGTATCAAATTGGAATACCGCTTCACACCCGATGCTCCGGTTGTACGCCGCACCGAGGCACTTGCCGCTATCGCACGCCGTTTGGATGAAGCAAATACACAACTCCGTTCTGCGGGTGCAACCTTCGGTTTCCGTTTGCATTCAGGCTACACTGGCTTTGACACTCCGGCAAATTTCGCACGGTTTAATCGTGCTTTGAGAGCAAGAGTAGCTGCCTACCAAAGCGATTATGCAACGTGTACTGCTGCATTACGTGAATCATTCTTGAGCGAGAGCAATACCGAAGCGGATATGCGATTAGGTATCTATAATGTGTTTTCACTCGAATCCGGCGATGCGACAAACTATTTATTCCAAAATATTGCCGCACCAACAATACGCTTTTGGGCGCATCCCGATTACGTGGCTCAAAACCGTGATACTGCTGTTGATAAGCGAGTGTTGAATAAAGTTGTTGTTCCCGCTAATATCCGCGTCCCTTTCACAATGGCTGGTGGAGAAGGTGCTTACCGTTCAAGCCATATTTTGGCTATCTATCGTGTAAATACCGCTCCTATGCCCGTGATGCGTAATGAAGAGTTGCTCCTTTTGCGTGCAGAAGCTAGTGCGCTTGGTGCTGCACCAAACTTGACGGCAGCGACTGAGGACATTAACCGTGTTCGCGCAGCAGCAGGCGCTCCGCCTATTGCAGCGCTCACCGATAGAGAATCCGCTATCACACAAATTCTCTATGAGCGCCGTTATTCGCTCTTCACCGAAGGTCATCGGTGGGTGGATGTTCGCCGATTTGGGCGATTGAATACACTGCCCCGCACTCGTGCGACTGACGTACAAGTCGTCAGTTATCCTTTGCCAACGTTTGAAGTTCCCGTACCGTAAAGGCAGGAATAATTATTTACAATCAACAATTGTTTGTAATCAACATCAAAAGCCGCTCCATAAATCACGTGGAGCGGCTTTTTGTCTTCTTATCAAGTACCATCGTTGTTGTTATCACTCTTTCACCACAAAATGAAGAATTGACAACGTGAAAAAAATGCGTATATTTTCGTTGCTGTGTGTAACTATGGAGAATCATTGGGCTAATAAGAAACCGCAGTGTCGCGTCCAACTCGGTATTTTGTGCGTTGTTTAGTCCTTATGGCTACATGGTTCTATCCTACATTTGATACGTTAAAGAAAACCCAAATCTTACCACACATCACCCGATGTGCGGTGAATTTCACCATCTTTTTCAATGTGAGGTTTGTAATGACTCAATGGAGACTCTCTGTTGCCGTAATCGCATTGCTCCTGTGCTTTGTTGGTGCTACTGCTCCGGCATTTGCGCAAGAAGTCATCGTTTCCGGTACTGTTCTCGACGACCGCGGCAAAACTGTTGCGGGTGTGGCTATTAAAGCCAAAGGTGTCCAAGCAGGTGGTTTTTCCGATAGTAAAGGCGCTTGGCGTGTGCGTATTCCCAATCCGAATGGCGCAACGCTGGTGTTTAGCTACATCGGCTTTAAGCCGTTTGAACTCAAAGCGACCGAAAGCAAGTCCGATATTGTCGTGCGTTTGCAAGAAGACGTGCTGAAAACTTCGGAAATCGTTGTGACGGGTATTGCAACCGGCGTAAAACGGGCAAGTTTGCCAAATGCGGTTGGTACGATTTCCGCAAAAGAACTTATTCCCGCTCCGGCACAAACAGTGGACCAAGCATTTGCCGGAAAGTTTGCCGGTGTTACCATTCGCCAGAATACAGGCGCTCCGGGCGGTGGTATGAGCGTGAATTTGCGCGGACTCACCACACTCGTTGGTTCAGGACAGCCGCTCTACATCATTGACGGTGTGGTAATGAGCAATGACGCGCTTCAGGGCGGTTTGGATGTTATTACGAATGCCACAGGTTTTGGTTCGGCTCGCCCGCAAGGTCAGCCTTCTAACCGTATTGCCGATCTCAATCCGAATGATATTGAGGACATCCAAGTTCTCAAAGGCGGCTCTGCTGCTGCGATTTATGGCTCAAAAGCGACTGCGGGTGTTATCATCATCACCACCAAAAAAGGCAGTGCCGGCAAAACGCGCGTGGATGTGTCGCAGCAAATCGGTTTCAATTCTCTGCTCCGTAAACTCGGCTCAACGCGCTTTTCGCCCGGCACAGACAGTGCCAACAACGGCGTACAAGCTGCCTTCCCGAATGGTCTCACCTACGACCGCCGCACGTTCCGTGGTGCGCAGTTGGATTCGATGGTTAATGCCAACGGTTTTATTGACTATGAAGATATTTTCTACGGGCAGCGCGGACTGATTAACGAAACATCCGTCAGCGCAAGCGGTGGAGCAGACAGAACACAGTTTTTCCTCTCGGTAACCGCTCGCAACGAACAAGGCATCATGCCGAACACGGGCTTTAACCGCTACAATACACGCTTTAACATCGGGCATGAGTTTTCTGAATCACTCAAACTGGATTTGAGCTTGGGTTACACCAACTCCAACTCGCAGCGTGGTTTCACCGGAAACTCCAACGTTACCAATACCTCCGTACCGTACGCCGCAGCTTTCTTGCCGAGTTTCTTGGACGTGCGTCGCCGTGCAGACGGGACGTATCCGGTCTATGCGCAAGCAGGTTCAAATCCGGTGGAAATCATTGATGTTCTTCGCAATAATGAGTTGGTGAACCGCTTTATCGGCTCGGCAAAATTAGAGTGGACGCTCTTCCGCACTGATGAGCAGAGCCTTCGCTTTGTCGGTTCGGGTGGCGCAGACTTTTTTGCCCAGCAAAATAATCTCACCTCGCCCTTTAATACCCAGCATGAAAGTGTCCGTGCATTGCCCGGACGAGTTGTGGATACTCGTGCAAACAGCTTGTTCTCGAATATGTTCTTAAATTTGGTTCATAATTATACTACTGAATCAAAAATTTCGTTCACGACGACGCTCGGCGCACAATTTGAAAACCGTGAGGTAAATTCACTGAGTCTGCTCGCTGAAGGATTGGTATCTATTCAAGACTACGTTACCAATGCTGCACGTCTGGAGCAATCTCAGGTCATCACTCGCCAATACGACAGAGGGTTTCTCCTCCAAGAAGAAGTGGATATTGACGGTAAAATTTTCGTCAATGCCAGCATTCGCGGTGACCAAAGCTCAAACTTTGGTAACACGTCGGAATTCTATCTCTTTCCGAAAGCGGCTGCATCGGCTCGCTTGTCGCAGTTTAGCTTCTGGGAAGGCTTAAAATCCACGATTGATGAGTTCAAAATTCGCGCAGCATGGGGGCAATCCGGTAATCAGCCTTTCCCCTTGGCGAAATTTGGTGGTTTGGTACAAGGCAATATCACCGGAACAGGTGTAGGGCTTATTACACCTACTCGTCGCGGCAACCCGACTATTCGTCCGGAACGCACGACCGAAACGGAGTTTGGCATTGATGCAAGTTTCTTGAACGGCATCATTGGTTTGGAAGCATCAGCGTTCTTCCGCGATATTACCGATCTTGTCGTCGAGTCAGAATTGCCGCGAGCATCAGGCTTTTCTACACAGTTTGCCAATGCAGGACGTATGACGGCAAATGGGCTAGAAGGCTCGCTCATTTTTAATCCTGTCAAAAGCGAAAGCGTTGATTGGAAATTCCGCTTTAACTACTTGCAGGTTCGTCAGCAAATCGTAAGTTTAGGCGGTGTGGCAGCATACAACACGGGTGGCTTTGGTCAAGCACTTGGTACATTCCGTATCGAAGAAGGTGTTTCTCCGACAACGGTTCTCGGTGTGCAAAGCCGCATTGCGAATAATGTTCTCGACAGAACAACGATTGCCGGCGACGCGCAGCCGAATTTTAATCTTGCATTCTCGAACGACTTGCGCGTGGGTGATTTCACGTTCTATTTCCTCATTGACCACCAAAACGGAGGTTTGGCAATCAATCTGACACGGTTCTTGACGGATAACGGTCGCATCACCCCCGACGGTATTCGCGCTCAACGCGCCCGACTGACTGCCAATGCTCGACAAACACAGTGGATTGAGGATGCAACACACACACGGTTGCGCGAAGCCAGCATTATGTACAATATCAGCCGTGAAGCCCTTTCTTCGCTCTTTGGTGATGGCGTTTCCTACGCACGGATTGGTCTGACGGGACGGAATTTGTTTTTGCTGACCAATTATAGTGGTTATGACCCCGAGGTCAGCAACTTCGGTAACGTCGCCGTTGGTGGTAACGTGGAAGTAACGCCATTCCCGTCCTCACGGGCAGTGTTCTTTACCATCCAGTTCGGACTTTAATCACCAAACTTATCAGAAAGGAATACAATCATGAATTTTCAATCATTCAAACACCGCTTTGTCGGCTTGGGAAGCGCAGCAATACTCGGTTTTGCCGCCATTATCTTGCCTTCATGCCAAAGCCTTGACTTCCCCGACCCGAACGCACCAACGTTTGAATCTGCTTCGGTGCAATCACTTGTAACTGGCGTAGAAGGTGGTATGCGCGGCGGTATTGCTAACTACGTCTATGGAACCTCAGCCGCAGGACGTGAAGCATACAATCTGGACGGTCTTAGTGACCCGCGCTGGATTGTGGAATATATTGCAGGACGCTTAGACCCCAATGGACCCTTCGTCACACCGCTTTGGACTCCCCGTTATAGGGCTATTGTTGCAGCGCAAAAACTCATTGACCGTGCAAAAACCTTGCCTGCGAACAGCGCTGAGCGCAATCGTATTGAAGGCTTCGCAAATACTGTTATTGGTCACCAACTTATGGCAGTTTCATCGGTATTTCAGCGCGTAACTATCCAAATTCCTGCACCGGATAACCCGCGCGAAGTAACGCTCGTAGCGCCCACCGAGGGTTATGCTGAAGCCGCCCGACGCTTGGACGCAGGATTCACAGCACTACAGAATGCTGGAGCAACATTCACCGGCGGAGCAACAGGGTTTGCACTCTCCCGTGGCTATACAGGATTTAATACTCCTGCGACATTTGCTCGCTTTAACCGCGCTCTCCGCGCACGCTTGGCAGTATGGCAGGGCGACTATGCAGCAGCACAGACAGCGCTTCAGCAATCATTTATCGTTGCCGACAGCGCTCAAATGCGTTTAGGGTGCTATTTAGTTTTTGGAACAGGTCCCGGTGACGTAACCAACACAGTTTTTGAGCCACCAACTGCACCGACCATTCGCTTTTGGATACATCCCACCTTTGAGCGTGATTGTGAAAACCCGACGCAAGACACCCGTTTCCTCAATAATGTCGCTGCTACACGCCCGACCTTCAGCATTGACGGCTTGACGGCAACACGCCCCTTTGCAGTCTTCAAAAGCAACGTAGATCCAATTCCGCTTATTCGGAACGAAGAACTGCTCTTGCTCCGCGCTGAGGCAAACATTCGCGGTGCTTCGCCGAATATTGATGCTGCACGCAATGATTTGAACATCATCCGTCGTGCTGCCGGTGTACCGCAATACACCACGACCACCTTCACTGCCGCAAATGCGCTTGACCGCTTGCTTTATGAGCGTCGTTATTCGCTGTTCGGCGAAGGTCAGCGCTGGATTGATATGCGCCGCTTTAATCGTCTGGGACAGTTGCCGATTGACCGCATGGGCGATGTCATCCCGCAGTTCTATCCCGTACCGCTTACCGACGGTGGCGGAACAAATTAAGGTTAATGTTTAAAAAAAATCCCCAAAGCCGCTCCAGACCCTGATTGGAGCGGCTTTTGTGTACAGAGGCAGTCGTTAATTAACGTTATGCCGGATAAATTCAAGTCACAACACCAATTCTTGATTTGCGTAAAGCATTGATATTTTGCCATTTCGCCAAGGTACTTGTTCGAGAACATCAATTTTTGGTCTGGCTTGTGGAAGTAAACGACTTGTATAGTTTTGCTCAGATTTCAAAAAATAGAATTAATTTGAGGAACATCTCACTGAAAGGTAGTTTTACTATGGTCAAGTTCGTGACAAACCCTGTTGCATCTGTGTTTATCGCCGACTTGCCAAAGTAAAACTCCAAATCATTGGTAATCACAATATCATCGCCACACATCGTTCAAAACACGCATGAAATCTACCGTTATCATTTACTCCGATGGTGCTTGCAGTGGCAACCCGGGTCCGGGCGGCTTCGGAACAATTTTGCTTGCCGGACAGCATCGCAAAGAGCTTTCTGCCGGATACCGCAAAACAACGAATAACCGCATGGAACTTCTGGGGGCAATTTCCGGACTGGAAGCGCTCACGCGCCCTTGCGCAGTGCGGCTGCACACCGATTCCGCCTACATTGTAAACGCTATCAACAAAGGCTGGGCGCGGCGCTGGCGGGAACAAGGCTGGATGCGCAATAAAAAAGATGCGGCGGAAAATCCTGATTTGTGGGAGCGCCTGCTTGCGCTCTTGGAAACGCACGAGGTAGAATTTATCTGGGTTCGCGGTCATGCTGGCAATGTAGAGAATGAACGTGCCGATACAATCGCCGTTGCTGCTTCGCAAGCACCGAATTTATTGGTGGATGAGGAGTATGAACGGCGTAGTTGAACTGTTTATAGCAAGTTGAACACCACCAAATTACGTTGATAATTGTCCGAAAAAAGTGTTTTTTGGTTCACGCACAATGCTCAACTCAAATGAGCATTACTGGCACTTGTTCGATTGTTGCACTTGTATCGGCTTTATCACTACTCCAAATTCTTGTACTGTTCTACTTATAGCGGGAAGTTGTCCGTTTTTCGCCACGCAATCAATAACTGTTCCGGAAAGAAGTGTTTCCGGTATTTCAAGAGACTGGGTATTCAGGCGTACTGTGGCAGCAACATCTTTTGTACGAAGAGTTGTTGTCATTGCCTCAACATTACTTGCGTCTAATCTTGATGATGAGCGCCCCAGCCGAATAGTATGATGTCGTATTGTACCGCCACAAAATTGGATTTGTGAAGGCTCTTCAAGTACAGTAGTCAGTTTTGCTGCCACAAACGGATCTTCGACGATAGCATCAGTAGAAAAACCAAGCGCAATACTATCAATCATCGGCGATGAAACAACGACTGCAAGCGTATCAAATGTATAATTTTGCGGTGTTAAGGCAATGCTCATCACACCATCATCACTAACGACAATACGAATAAAATCCGGCAAATTATCATCACAAATTACCCGCACCTGATGTTCGCTGCTTTGGCGGATGATAATACGAAACGGGTCTTCCACACAAATAGCGTGAAAAGGCTTGACAGTGCGCTCATTGACAAGAACAACACCCGAACCTTTTATTGTCGGTTGCAGAAAACTCAATAGCGACTTTTGGTACACATACTGGGAATTGGGCTTGTCGTGCTGGCGACCATGATAATTTTGGGCATAGAGGGTTGAGACATCACCATATATGCAAAGCAGTATCAATACTAGCTTGAAGCACTGTTGCTTCAGTGAAATTTGGCAGAAAACCATAAACTTACTCATTGATAAAAATCGCAAAAGCCTGACCAAAACAAGCATGGGCAGGCTTTTGCGGGTATTCTGTTATTGATTTGAACGCGAAAAATCGGCTTAGATTCTCACATTACTTTCGTTCATTCCTTGAATCGTATCCACAATCGCTTTCAAGAACTGACCGCCCAGCATTCCGTCAATAACGCGGTGGTCCACTGTAACGGAAATATAGCTCATACTCCGCACCGTTACTACGTCCTGACCGTCGAGTTCGCGCACAACGGGGCGCTTTTCGATTGCCCCCAAGCCCACAATAGCGCATTGCGGCTGGTTGATAATCGGTGTCCCGGTCAGAATGTTGAATGTGCCAAAATTGGTGAGCGTAATTGTGCCACCAGCGATGTCGTCCGGCACGAGTTTTTTCGCACGGGCGCGGGTTGCAAGGTCATTGACGCTGCGAGCAATGCCAGTAAAACTTTGCATATCGGCGTTTTTGATGACGGGAACAATCAAATTACCGTCCGGCAGCGCCGTAGCCATGCCGAAATGTACGTTGCGGTGGCGGATAACTTTCGTGCCTTCCACACTGACGTTCACCATGGGACATTTTTTCACCGCTTCAACGATACCGTGAATAAAGAATGGCGTAAAGGTGAGTTTCTGCCCTTCGCGCTTCTCGAACTCTGCTTTGTAGCGGTCGCGTAGGCGGACGATGTTCGTTACGTCGGCTTCGGCAATAAGCGTTACGTGCGGCGAGGTGTGGACGGACTGCACCATATGAACGGCAATGCGCTCACGAACACGGTCCATTGGGATAATTTCGATGTTTTGACCGTATTTTTTGTAAATCTGCTCATCGCCGGGCGTAACAGCCACCGGCGGCGCAGCAGCCACAGGAGCGGCTTGCGCAGGTGCTGAAACAGGTGATGCGGGAGCGGCAGGTGCTGAAGGCGCATAAACAGGCGCGGGAGCAGCAGGCGCTTTGCCGCGGCTTTGCAGATAGCCCATAATATCGTTTTTCGTAACGCGACCTTCTAAGCCTGTTCCGGCAATCGCGTCAAGTTCGCCCTGCGAAACACCTTCCGTCTTTGCAATCGAGCGCACAAGTGGCGAATAAAAACGACCACCCGAAGAGCGCGAAATATCTCCTGCCGGAACTCCTGAGGGAACAGCCGCCGGAGCAGGTGCATACACAGGCGCTGGCGCAGGTGCTTGAGCAATGTTCGCCGGAGCGGGCATCGAAGCAGGGACAGGTGCTGGTGTGGGAGCAGGTGTCGGCACTGGCGCAGCAGCAGCCGGAGCCGCAGCACCGCTTGAAATCTGCGCAATAACTTTGCCGACTTCAACAGTGTCACCGACTTGATATAGAATTTTCACCAAAACGCCACCTGCCGGAGAGGGAACTTCGGTATCTACTTTGTCGGTGGAAATTTCGAGAATTGTTTCATCGCGCTCAACTTTGTCACCTTCTTTTTTGAGCCAATTCAAAATTTTTCCTTCTTGAATGGATTCGCCCATTTTCGGCATAACCACATCCAAGAGCGCTCCGCCGGAAGCGGCTGTCGGAGCAGGGGCGGCTACGGGAGCAGGAGTCGGAACGGCTGCAACAGGCGCTGGAGCGGGGGCTGGCGGTGGTGCAGGAGCAGGTGCTGCGGGGGCAGGCGCAGGTGCGCTTGCAGCAACAGGAGCATTGACATCGGTTTCGATGTACGCGATGACAGCGCCGACTTCGACGGTATCACCGACGTTGAAAAGAATTTGTGCAACAACGCCAGCATTAGGCGAAGGCACTTCTGTATCTACTTTGTCGGTAGAAATTTCGAGGAGAGTTTCGTCGCGGTCAATTTTTTCACCGACTTTTTTTAGCCAGTTCAAAATTTTTCCTTCTTGAATGGACTCGCCCATTTTTGGCATGACCACATCAATTTTTGCCATAGCTCTTAGACTCCGGGATTGAAAGTATTGAATGAGTTGAAATTCACGATTAAAAATTTAGGCAGTGGTGATTGTTGAGTGATACCAAATTAAGGTAACAATGCGAAGCGATTGAAACGAAGCAACGATAGTCTTTACACTGAACACTCATCACAACAAACGCACACTACCCCAAAACTACTACGCCACGTGCTCAGGGACTTCTACACTAATCACAATCAAGTCTTCTTCCACATCCAACCACCATTCGTCGTCGAATTGGTCTTGGAGTTTGTGTGCTTTTTGTGGGGGGAGATTTGTTTTGATAAGAACGGAGAGGTATTCGAGGTCATTTGCCTCATTTTCCTCGTCGGGTTCAGTTTCATGGCGCAGTTCCGCGCTGAGAAGCGCACTGCCGAAAATTTTGACAATATGCTCGTAGGCATCCGTCAAAATCGGGAACAAATGCGGGTAATCTTCAATAAACGCTTCGACAATTTGCTCATTGAAAACGGTGTACATTTCTTCGAGTTTTTCAATTTCGTGCTGCATAGCGCTCCCCTTTCGATGGTGATGAATGGTGGAAAAAGTGCATAAATACTGGTTCTATGAGTTAAAAAGACATTGGGAAACTTACGTGCGCCGGACACCGAGAAGAGCGGCGCGTCAAAAAGACATCGGGGACAAATCTAAGAATTTTTTTTTGTTGTACACACTTTTTGTTGATTCTTTTTACGGATTCTTTTTGTGGATTTCGTTTGAAGCAAAACAATAATTTTTCCTATATTTCACTGTTGTGATGAACACACAACACGCTTTTTTTCTCGGTTATCAAAGCTATGTCGCCCATTGCTGCTGTCTTATCAGCCTTTTTCTCATTTTTTCAAACGCTATTCCTTACGTGCAAGGAGACTTAATTCATGAACAGTATCATTGACTTTTTTCTGCCTGTTTCGGCACAATCAGCATCCCAAGAAACTTCGGTCGCAATAAGGTTTCTGGTCATTTTAGCATTAACATTGACGGCTATTTTTATGCCGTTTGCGCTTATGTTTTTTCTGGTATTTTCAGCGCCACTGATTGCTATTCTGGTTGTGCTGGTTGGTGTGTTTTTACTTTGCGTTTTGCTGGCACTGCGTGGAGGGCTTCCTTTTCGTCTTTGTCAGCATCTTATCGTTGCAAGCACAAGTTTGCTTGTTTGCGCTGCCATCGTCGTAACAGGCGGATTGTACTCGCCAAGTTTGTTGGTGATTTCGTCGGTAACGGCGTTGGCATTTGTCGTGCTGGACAGAAAAATCGGCTGGCTCTGGACGGGAATTTTTGCTGTCTTTGCCTTCGCGTTGATTATGGTGAATTTCAATGACATAGCTCTTCCGCTTTGGTTCGACAACAGCACAAAACCCTTGTTACAAGCGCTCTACGCCTTGCAAGCGCACGTTATCACCGCCATTGCTGTAACGATTATGCTCAGTCGCTCACAGGCACTGCGCCAAGCCGCAGAAGCCGAAAAAGAGAGCGCTCGTCAGGCAAAAGAACACGCTGAAGCAGCCGCTAATGAACTCGCACGAGAAAAAGCAATGATTGAGCAGCGCATCCACGATGCAACGCTGGAAAGCGAGGAACAGCGCCAAACATTGGAGGCAAATGCAGAAGAAATTTTGCTGGTTTTGCGGCAACTTGCCGCAGGTGATTTCAGGGCTTCGGTGCAGGCGCAAACAGCATTTCACCCGCGCATGAGCGATATTGCGACCACGCTTAATGAGACCATCAGCAATATCAGCAATCTTTTGAAGCAGATGAAAGAAGCGGTTGGCGAGACGAACGAAATCGCAGCACAAGTCAGCGCGGCATCAAATCAAATGTCTGCCACTGCCGAAGAGCAAGCCGCACAAACAAGCCAAGTCAGCACCTCCGTTGAGGCAATGGCACACGCTTTGGCAGAAAGCGCACAGCAAACGGCCATTGTTGCCGCGCTCTCGAAAAGCAACGGCAAAGCGGCTTCGCAGGGAACGGGTGTGATGCAGGAGGTGATTCGGAAATTTAATGACATTGCCGGTGTTGTGGAGGAATCCGTCGTAGTTGTGCAGCGTTTGGGTGATTCAAGTGCCGAAATCGGCGAAATTGTGCAGGTGATTGAAGAAATTGCCGACCAGACCAATCTTTTGGCACTGAACGCCGCTATCGAAGCCGCCCGCGCAGGCGACCAAGGGCGCGGTTTTGCCGTCGTTGCCGACGAAGTGCGGAAACTCGCCGAGCGCACGGCACAAGCGACAAAACAAATCGGTTCAACAATTCGCCAAATCCAGCGCGAAACGACGCAGGCTGTTGTGGGGATTCGCAAAGGGAATACCGAACTTGCAAGCGGTTTATCGCTTGCAAAAGAAGCCTGAACATCGCTCAACACTATCGTTACCGGCGCACAAGAAGTGGATGATTCCTTGCGGGATGTCGCGCTCAAAGGACGGGAGCAATCCGCCACAGGCAGTACCGTTGCCCAAAATGTGGAGCAGATTGCTTCTGCGGTCGAAGAAACGGCTGTGGGAATAACCCATATTGCGGCTTCGGCAGAACGTTTGAGCAATGTAACCTCGCATTTGCAGCGACTAATCGGGCGTTTTCATATTGGCGAATCCACACAGGAAAGAACTCCGCAACGGCTCATCAATACTGCTTCTTCAAAACAGATTGCACAGTATTCCGACGACAGCGAAGTCATTTCTACACACCGTTTCGGTGAGGTACGGTGGCGCAAAAACCTCAAAATGCTCCATTTTACATGGTTTTCGGCAACAGAAACAATGCTCAACCGCGAATTTCAAGAGCGTGTTGGGCATTTGGCAAGCCTGTGTGAGAAATATCGCCCGACCTGTATTTACGTGGATGCCTTGGAAAATCGCCACGTCGTTACACCGGAACTGTTGGAATGGCACGACACCGCGATTGTTCCGCGCTACGTTGCATCAGGAGTACGCAAAATAGCATTTTTAACACCCGCACAAGCGCTCACTGCCGCCAGCACCGAAGAAATTTTCCAAGAAGATGCTGCTGCTACACAATTACAAGTGAAGTTTTTCGATAACGAAGAAACACTCTTGAAGTGGCTTCAACGCTAACGAAAGGAGGGGCAAACTACCTTCATTGTCATCAAAGAGCGAGGCATAACGCAAATTCTTTACTGCTTTGCACCTTAATTCTTTGCACTTTTTCCTTGCACTTTGTTAAAAAAAACAGCAAATTCTTGTGGAGTAAAAAGTAGTAATGAGTAATGTCCTGCAAAGCGGCTCGTGCCGTTGAATACACTCTTTGATACATCACCAACGCTGTCCGCCACCAATGCCGAATGTGGTTACAAACCTGACGACAATAACGATAAACACTGTGTTTGTAGGGTACACGAAAGGGAAAACAGGACGGCGCAACAGTCTCAACAACGAGGAATAATATGTCTTTTCGGGCAGTACAGCAATTAACGACACTATGAATACCCATTCCGGTTTACATACTCACACAAGTTCGCACGCCGTGGAGTCGCAAACATTGGCAGAACGCGCTGCCTTTGCCCATCACTCTGAAGCGCATAATTCCGGAGCGCATCATGCCGAGCATCGTGGGGAAACGGAATTTGTGGAGCCTCCGCCCGGTTCTCACTATTCAGGGAGCGAATCTTCTCCAACCGCGACCAAATCTCGCCGCAAAGCCCCTCACAAAGAAAAACGCTTCAAAGGTATTCCCGCTTCACCCGGCATTATGATAGGTGAAGCGGTCACCTTCGTTGTTGAGCCAATAACGATTCGTCAAACGCTTATTGACGCAGACCGTATAGATGCTGAGTTGGAGCGCTTTCACCATGCTGTGGAAGAATGTACCGCAGAATTGCATCGCACAATAACTATGGCAAACGACGAAGCCCCCGTAGCCGCACCAATTCTGGAAGCGCAGCTCTTTATGCTGAATGACCCCAGTGTTTCTTCGATGGTAACGGACTTCATCCGCAAACGGTATTCCGCCGACCACGCCGTACAGGACGTTTTCGATGCGCAACAAGCCATCATGCTTCATGCGAGCGATGCATACTTACGGGAACGCGCGGCGGATTTGGAACACGTCAAACAGCGTTTGCTCAATTTCCTCGCACATCGCAATATCGCGGCCCCTGCTATTTCTCCCGACAGCATCGTGATTAGCGAAGCACTTACGCCCTCGGATGTGATGCTTTTTCGCAAGACAGGCATGGCTGCTTTTGCAACCGAATCCAGCGGCATTACCTCGCACGCGGCTATTTTAGCGCGTTCTATGGGGCTGCCTGCCGTAGTGGGTTTGGCGAATGTGTGTAAGCGGATTCATACAGGAACGATGCTGATAATTGACGGTTTTGCTGGTATTGTTATCACGCACCCGCATCACGACACGATTGAGCGCTACAAACGCCGCCAGCAAGACCTCGAACATAAAGCCCGCAACATGGGCAAATATGCCACGCTCCCCGCACAAACACTAGACGGGCGCAAAGTGCATCTGTATGCAAATGCCGACACACCCGAAGAAATTGAACTTGCACGGGCATCCGGCGCTGAAGGAATCGGGCTTATTCGCACGGAATTACAAATGCTGGAGCGCCAACTTGTTCCCAGCGAAGAAGAGCAAACCGAATTTTACAAAGACCTCGCGGAACGTGCTTACCCGCTTCAAATCACGCTTCGAGCGTTTGACATCGGCAGCGATAAATCCTTCGGTCTTATCGGACATGAGCCAAACCCCGCATTGGGACTACGTGGATTACGGTTTTTACTGAAAAATCGCGCAATTTTTACAGCACAAATCCGCGCTATTCTTCGTGCTTCCTGCCATCGGAACGTGCGCCTTATGCTGCCGATGATTACGACTGTACAGGAATTTCAAAAAGCACTCAGCATGATTGAAGGCTGCAAAGCGACACTCCGCGAAAATGGCGAAGATTTTGACGAAAATATTCCTGTCGGGGCGATGATTGAAACTCCCGCAGCAGCGCTGATTGCACGAGAACTCAGCGCACTGGCGGACTTTTTTAGCATCGGTACCAACGACCTCACACAATACACACTTGCCGCTGACCGTATGAATGCGAACATCACACCAATCTATGACACCTTCCACCCCGCTATTTTGCGCTTGATCAATATGACGATAGAAGCCGCACACAACAGCAATATCCCTGTAGCGGTCTGCGGGGAATTTGCCGGACACGCGGCGGCAACGGAATTACTTGTTGGCATGGGAATTGGCGAGTTAAGCGTTGCCCACACAAGTTTGCTGGATGTCAAAAAGCGCATTCGTAATGTTGATTATTCCACCACGCGGACATTTGCAACCGAATCGCTAACGCTGGCAACCAGCTCTGAAGTAAGGAAATACCTTATATCTGCGACAAAATAGCACAGGAGAATTTCACTAGAAAAACGCTTCTCTCTGTACCAACACTGATTTTACCTCACATTTGAACACCATACATGACGACACCTACCATGACAACACGTATTCATAACAAAGGTTTGCTGCTCTTTGCGAGCATGATGATTGTACTCGACCAACTCACCAAAATTTGGGTAAAAGGATTTGACCTTTTAGGCTGGAAGCATAATGGAATGACGCTCTACGAGAGTATTTCTGTCTGGGGTGATGCCATTCGGATTACCTACGTGGAAAATGCGGGTATGGCATTTGGTATTAGTTTTGGTGCGGGAAAAATCTTTCTGAGCCTTTTTTCGGTTGCAGCGAGTATTACATTAGCGTGGTATTTGGCGCGATTGGATATCAAACATTTTGGCGCACGATTGGCTCTGGCACTGATTTTTGCGGGTGCAACGGGAAATTTGATTGACCGCGTGTTTTATGGTGTTTTTTACAACGAAAGCCCGCTTTTTTACGGTAAAGTGGTAGATTTTCTTGATGTAGATATGCCGGACTTTATGCTCTTCGGGCGAGAATACACGCGCTTTTGGGTATTTAATGTGGCGGATTCGTGTGTAAGCGTCGGTATGGTACTCATGCTGCTGTTCAATAAATACCTTCCCATTTTCCACGAAAAAATTGAAACACATTCAGAGGAAGTACATACAGGAGAGTCTCACCCCAACGAATCAAGCAACAATGGCGCACAACAGACGCTTGCGGGCAGTAGCCGGACGGAATAGGGGGTTTGTACAAGTTTTGGGGAAAACAAAATTTCACTGAAATAACGGTTGTAATTCTTTCCGTGGTAGCGTTGCCACAACCGAACATAAGGTTCGATTTCCTTGTTTGTCATCTTCCCAAAAAACAACCGTTGTTGAATCCTCTGTTGCTGTATCCCAGAGCCATTCGCCTTTGCGCAGCAGATTCCACACGTCTTCCTGAAACGAAGTGTGACGAATAGAGGTCTCGTCAAGGTCAATTTCCCACATATACAGCAGTGTGTCACCTCTCTTAAAAACAAGGTGTGCTGACTTTTTGCCATTCTCTTCCGACACAACACCACCAAGCAATTCTGCGTTAATTTTCGGGTGTACTATGTTGTAATGAATGCCGTGTGTGTGAAAAAATTTATCCAATTCTTCGTAGGAATTTGTTTTGTATTGCAGCGTGATTTTTCCTTCGCAAACGGCATGATAGTTACGCAGTGACTCTTTGATAAACACCGCCTTGTAACTCGTTTCCTGTTGAGGTGCTTGTGCAGAATCTTGGCGGTTATTCTGTTCGGCGTGAGGCAAAAGCAAGCGCATACCGAACCAGCCGGCAACCATTAGGACTAATGCAGCCGCCAAAAGGACAGGAAGTTTCGGCAAGAAACTGAGTAGGTTCATAGTGTTACCCAGCGCAGATGCTCGTTTTGTGGGATGTTGCACAAGTGCAAGCGGGCTTGTTCCCTGCGAACTATGAGCGGCGGTAGAATGTTTCCCAAACGCAGTATCGTCTATTTTTCCTGCTTCTTGGCGCTTACTTTCTTGTTCAATACGGTCAAGTGTTTTGGAACGGTGCCATTCTTGCTCAATGTTCAGCAACACCAGATGACGTGCGTCCGCCGGAGCAGTGCCGCGTAAAGCCAAAGCTCGTTTTCCTAAGAGCGTTTTCACTGCCTTCACGGCATGGTATTCTGCCGCAAGCGCAGCATCATCACGCAAACGGCTTTCTACCGCCACGTGTTCCTCGTGCGGAAGTTGCTCATCTAAAAATGCGCTCAGATGTTCGTTGTGGATCTGCATTGCTGCTTAAAAAAGAAGTGTTAAGTTTTGAGTGCTAAAGTTGTAAGGGCGTACGGCTTTTGTGCGCAGGCTGTCGTTTGAAGTGGTATGTGGTAAGTGTGTACGAGAGAAGAACTGAAAAATCAACACTGTATCACTCAACACTACCTTTACGCTTCTGGCGGCTGCGAACCATCGTGAAAGCCTTTTTCTTTGGCGTAATTGTAAAGCCTGTCATGGAGAATTTTTCGTGCGCGGTGCAATCTGGAGCGAACAGTGCCGATAGGTACATTCAGCACTTCCGCGATTTCCTCATATGTCATGCTTTCAATATCACTCAGAATCAACACCGTCCGAAAACCTTCGGGAAGTGCTTGTAAGGCTTGTGTGATATCGTCGTCAAGAAGCGTGTTAAAGAGAGTGTCTTCAAGGTTGTTGGTGTCTATATTTGCTGGGCGGAGTGTCTCGTAATAGTCCTCAATTTCTTCGTATCGCACTTTATCCGGCTCACGAGACTGCTTTCGGTAACGGTTGATAAAGGAGTTCTTTGCAATCTGAAACAACCACGCTTTGCAATTAGTTCCCCGCTCGAAACTGTCAAAAAAGCGAAATGCTTTCAAAAACGTTTCTTGCAGAAGGTCGCGGGCATCATCGCCGTTTCCGGTGAGATTATAGGAAAAATGATACACCGCGTCCATAAATGGCAGCGCTTCTTGCTCGAAGGCACGCTTGCGCTCATCCAAACGGTGCTGTTCGGCGAGAAGCTGTTCTTCGGACAGGATGTCGGAACGTGACGAATC
This sequence comes from Candidatus Kapaibacterium sp., assembly GCA_025455065.1. Classification (GTDB taxonomy): domain Bacteria; phylum Bacteroidota; class Ignavibacteria; order Kapaibacteriales; family UBA4661; genus PH2015. The sequence goes on from JALONG010000013.1 coordinate 37,252, forward strand.
TAAAGGGACATTCATGGAAAGCAAGTGTTAGGGCAAATTTGGGTAATTGAAACCCGACGACTATGGTGTATGACGAATGGACTACACGAATTGTTGTGAAGAAACGAACATTTTTTTATTGCTGTTAAAATGTACCGCCAAAACTAATACCCGCCCAAGGTAACGGTGCAACCGCAATCGGTGTAAACAGTCCAATGGGCGTAAAGGCGGCACGAAAGAAAAAGCCTGCATCTACAGGCTGCAAGCGGTATGCAGCAATCAACGTTGCTCCGGCAAATGCGCCTTCCAAACTGTTGTACCCCTGATTACTCACATCGCTAAACGCACTACCGAAAAGCAGTGTTGCGCCGCCGCCGATTTCGATATGATGAGGGCTTTGAGGGAAATTGATAAGCACCGATGATGTCAAAGGCACAAGCAGAACATTTGCTCGCAACGTCGTTGCTACGCCGTCTTGAAGCGTGTTTGTACCGAAACCTAGGTAACTTACGCCAATGCGTACAAGCCAATTTGGTGTTATTAATCGGTCATAATTCAACGAATAAATAGCCGCACTGCCGCCGATTTCCACATATACACTGTTTTTCGCAACCGATGAAAAATTTGTAACGAAATCCGGCATGAAACCTTGCGCCGGAAGGCTTTGCGACGACATTTCTTGAGAGCGGAGCATAAACGGGGTGAAAATGGTCATAAGCCAGACCACAAGAACCACAACGCACCCGTACCCACAATACCGAACAATGTGCTTTTGCATCTGCGTTTGCATAACAGAACCTCATCAAAAATTAGGTATGAACACGTGCTGTTTTAGAAACACCAAGATAGCAAAAATTTAGGACGTGATTGGTGTGAATATCGGAAATCGTGCGAAAACTCTTGTACAACAAGTGGTAAGCGGAAAATTTATGACCAATAACTACGTGTGAACCCTATTTGGCACAGAATTTGAATAATTCAAAAAAGCGACAGAACAAGTATCGTTGTTTCGTGCAAGAAAAATTTTCTGCAACGTAGCGAAAGACTTGTATTTTTCCTAACGAATCTCTATCTTTTGCGCCCATAAATTATTGTGGCAACAAATCGCCAGTAATTATTTCGGAGCGCAAAATCAAGGAGGAAATGCCATGGCAAAATTTCAGAACCCCAACGTCAATGCGAAGTTGGATGTGCTTATCAACGAAAGCGCCGGATTTATTCGCCGCTACATTGACGAATTACAGGGACACCGCGAACGTCAGGCAGTGCTTGACCAAATAGCGCATGGCATCGAAGGCTTCAAGACCCCGGGCGAAGTCTATCGCCCTTTTTCGCAATTTTCCCCCGTTGTGCCAATCGCGCAAGCAAGCGGCGGTGAATCTTCTACGCAACTTCTCATTAAAGGACGACAATGACACTCTACTACCTCGATTCCACCGCGTGGCTTCAATACTACGTCCGTGAAGCCGGTTCGGATAAGGTTGCTGCGCTTTTTACGCCCTCGACTGTGTTGGCGTGTTCATCGTTTGGGTTTGTTGAAGTCGTCGTTACGCTCAGTCGTTTAGCGTATTCCGGCAAAATTTCCAAAGAAGATTTGTCGCATAAAATTCACGACCTTGAAAACGATTGGACGCAGTTTTTGCAGGTTCACTCGTCACACCGCGTTATCAAACTTACCGAAGCTGTCGCGCTCAAACACAATCTTTCCCCTGAACGCGCTCTGCATCTTGCGGCAGCGATTGCTGTGCATGAACACAGCCAAAATAGCGGTGCAGACACTATCACCAATTTTGCTTCGACCGATACGGAACTTCTTACTTTAGCAACACAGTATGAACTTATTGCAATCAATATCTCGACGTAATGCTTGAGTGGACAGCCTTGATAAAATCTTGAATTCAAGCCATATAAGTCTCGAAAAATGCGCCTTGCAGGGCGCATTTTTTTTTTGGCACAATTGTACGAAATTTTTCGATATTTGTGCTTGAAATGCTTATGAATACTTGTTTTGACTCAATCTCGGATTATGAACCTACGCAAAATCCTAAGTTACCTTTGTTATCTTTGTGCCTCACAACTACTTGCTTGTGGGGTGTTGTTCTTCGGTGCGGCTGCTTTTGCCCAGCAAAACTCGACAAACCGAACCATTGTCAGCGAGCGCTTCGATACACTGTCTGTGCGCACAACGCCCTCGTTGTGGCGCTTTGGGCTGGAAGGCAGTGCCGGTGCGGGATGGAGCATGGGTGGTGTAGAAATGGCTGCAAATGTGAATAATGCAACCATTCGCGCTGTGTTCGCAGAACCAGAGTTCGCCGCCGTTCAATCATGGAACGCAGGAGCAACGGCATCCTTCGGACTTCTTCCCGATGTAGTCAGTATTGGCGTTGCTTTGGGCATACAGCAACAAACGTCGTATGTGCGCCATGTTCCCGTAAGTGCAGATGAATACAAACTTATACACAATGTCATCCGCTGGAACGCCCTCAAAACAAGTGTTGATGCGGAATTACACAATATTCTTTCTACACCGATTTACGCTAAAACGCGCATCCACGCGCTTTGGACGACTGAGGCTGCGGCGCAAATGAGCTATGTTCGCAATAACAGCTCACCTCCTACGAACAGCATCAATACAAGCACTCCGGCAATTCCCTTGATGCTTCCGCCAGTAATCTGCAGCATTGCCGCAGAAATTGCGTATCCGCTTCGCCCGACGATACAAGGTTTTGGCGGCATAACAGCGCAGGGGCGCTTCACGCCTACTTTTGGTATCGAATGGCTACCAAATATCTTTTCTTCACAAAATGCCTCGTGGGGTGCATTAACACTGCGTTTGGGCTGTGCGTGGACGTTGGAAACGCTTCGTGTGGATACATTGTCGGTGCAGCCCTTTATACGTGCCATTCCCATTGCCCTGCTGCCCGAAACACCGCTTGCAGACATCATCCGTGAGGAAGAAGGTGCGGCTGGGCGTGTTGTTTCACCGCGAGAACTCACAGTGGCAGTGCTGGAAGACCGCATAATTATTTATCGCCCTGATGATACCACATTGCGTCATGGCATCCCCGCCGAAGCGCTTGAAATATTCCGTGATGCCGTGCAGTATATCCGTTCCGGCGCTCAATGCCGCATCACGCTCACTGTCCCAACCCGCATTACAACAAGCCTTGTACCGAAAGCAGAAGCATCGTTGCGCCAAATGGGAGATTATTTGTTAAACAAAGGTATTGATAACGCAAGCATTGAAGCGGGTTTAGCGGAAAACGTGTATAGTTCGGGTGAGGCGTGGCAACTGCACATCCGTATTGCGCGGGCTGTGCGTTGAAGCGGTTTGTGTGTACTCCCATTGCCAAGCCCTTGCAGAATCCTTGTCTCCGTCGTATTTTAGCACTTTGTTTCACCACGTTCCTACCATTTTTCTTACGGTTGTTTGCTCGTATGCAAATTATTCGCCACCCCAAGCGCTCAGACTGGGCGCACCTTGCAGCCCGTCCAACGCTCAGTTTTGATGAAATTGAACGCCGCGTCGAACCAATAATGAGCGCCGTCAAAGAGCGCGGTGATGCTGCATTACGCGATTTTACCCGCGAATTTGACTGCGTTGCCGAACCACATTTCCTGACGAGCGACGAAGAGTTTTCCGAAGCGGAACGCCGTCTGCCGGATGACCTCAAAGCCGCAATACGACTTGCTGCAAGTAACATTGAACGTTTTCACCAAGCGCAGTTGGAAGCGCCGGAGCGCATAGAAACGCAACCGGGTGTCGTTTGTTGGCGGAAATCCGTTCCGATTCAGCGTGTCGGGTTGTATATTCCCGGCGGCACGGCACCTCTTTTTTCCACGATTTTGATGCTTGGTGTGCCGTCAAACATTGCAAAAGTGCCGCATCGCATTCTTTGTACCCCGCCGCAGCCTGATAATTCCGTCCATCCGGCAATTTTGTTTGCAGCAAATTTGGTTGGTATTCGTCAGGTATTGAAAATTGGCGGTGCGCAGGCGATAGCTGCTTTGACCTTTGGTACGGAAACCATTCAAAAGGTTGATAAAATCTTCGGTCCCGGCAATCAATACGTTACAGCAGCCAAACAACTCGCGCAACGAAGCGGCATTGCGATTGATATGCCCGCCGGACCGTCGGAAGTGGCAGTGTTAGCGGATGCAAGTTGCCGTGCGGCTTTTGTTGCTGCGGATTTACTGTCGCAAGCCGAGCATGGAGCGGACAGCCAAGTTGTTTTCATAACGACTTCGGAAGCAAGCATCCAAGAGGTTTTAGCAGAACTGGAGCGTCAGACCGCCGTTTTGCCGCGCAGTGACATTGCTCAAAAAGCGCTTGCAAACAGCCGCACTGTGCTGTTTGCGTCAATGGATGAAGCCGTAGATTTTGCCAATGAATATGCCGCCGAACACCTGATTATTGCCAGCGATGAAGCCGATGTATTGGCGGAGCGCATCGTTAATGCCGGTTCGATTTTTTTGGGGCATTATTCCCCCGAAGCAGTTGGTGATTATGCTTCCGGCACGAATCACACACTGCCCACCAACGGCTATGCACGGTCGTATAGCGGAGTTTCAGTGGACAGTTTTGTGAAGAAAATTACCTTTCAACGCCTAACTCCCGAAGGTATTGCTTCACTCGGTACGGCAGTTGAAATCTTGGCAGAAGCAGAAGGTTTGCAAGCACATCGCAACGCAGTAACAGTGCGGAAGTTGGAAATTGCGCACGGAAGCCGGCGCTGAAGCCAAGAATTAAGTATGAAGTATAAATGCTCAATAGTCTGGACATTTTTTCTACGGCTCTCTAAAAATTTTGCCGAAAGCTGCATAAAACCTAGATTTTAAGTAAAAAATAGTATAACTTGAAACCCGTATAGAACCTAGGTTCTTCAAAAATGTCCAGACTATTGAATGCTGAAGTATGAAACGAAGAAACGTCGTATTGGAGACGTTTTTCCGCGCTCTATTGAGTACATCTACGAGAGCATATCCACAATTTGCGTATTCACTTTTTCCCTTTTTCCCTTTTTTTATGCTGACTCCCGCAGAACGCGCCGACAGTATTGAGCGCATCATATCGCTTCCAAAGCGCTTAAAATCTCATGTGGAGGGCTTATCCGACGAACACCTTGACACGCCTTACCGCGACGGCGGTTGGACGGTGCGACAAGTTGTTCACCACTTAGCAGATTCGCATTTGAACGCCTACACGCGCACACGCTTGGCACTTACAGAAGACCATCCGACTATCAAACCTTACGACCAAGATGCGTGGGCTGTACAAGCCGATTATGCGCTCCCGTTGGATGCCTCGTTGAAGATATTGGAAGGTGTACACTTTCGCTGGGGAGTTCTTTGGCAAAGCGTCAGCGATGAGCAATTCGCACGGACGCTGCACCACCCTGATAACGGCACAATGAGCATTGACGACCTTTTGCGCTCGTACGCGCAGCATGGGGACAACCATCTGCAACAAATCCGCGATTTGCGTACGCGCAAAGGGTGGTAGTTGTCGTGCTATTCTTCGACATCAGCAGCTTGGGGTAATTCGACCACAAAGACTGCTCCTGCCCCAAAATTACTTTCGCACCAGACTTCCCCGTTCATTGCCAAGACCATTTTTTTGACGATAGAAAGCCCCAAGCCTGTTGATTGTTCGCCACTTGTGGGTTTTGCCGAAAGTCGTTGAAACTTCCCAAAGAGTTTTTTCATATCGTCATCCGACAAGCCCGGACCTTCGTCCTGGACCTCAATTCTCATGCAGGTTTTCGTGGGATGGTGTTGGACTGTTATGCCGTTTGTACTCGCGCTGCTTTTACCATTTCGCGCAGCTGTCCAGGCACGTTCTCCGTAAATCCGAAACCAGACATTCTTGTTGCCGGGCGAGTATTTAAGAGCATTAGAGACGAGATTGTCCATAACCTGAAGCACCGCCGTTTGGTCGCCCAAACAGTCGCCGTCAGTAAAACTCTCAAAATGGAGTTGGACGTTCTTCGCTTCAGCACGAGCGTTATATTCCTCGAAAACCGAATAGGCAGCAACGGAGAGGTTAAACGGCGTAATATCCAGCGTGATACCGCCGCGTTCAATAGCGTTCACATTCAGCAGGTTACTGATAATGCGTGAAAGTTGGTCGGACGAGGAAATAATCGTGCTGGTAAAGCGCTGATGCTCTTCTTGGGAAATTTTCTGCTCGTGCAGAAGTTGAGCAAGTAGTTTAATGGACAAAATCGGGCTTTTCAAATCATGCGCAACAATGCCGAGAAACTCGTTCTTTTCGTTATTAAGTTCTTCCAAATGCTGATTTTTAGTGGCGATTTCCAGATTGGCGGATTCCAATTCCGTGTTTTTGTGTTGAAGCTGCAATTCCGAGCGCCGTTTTATGCGGTATCCGTTGGCAAGCAAGCCAACAATCGCCACACCCAGCACAAAACCTACGGCGAGGAAGAGTAATTGTTGATTTTGCAGTTGAAGTTGCTGGGTTTGTAATTGTAATTGCTGGTCGCGTATTTGCTTGTCTTGCGTGAGGGTGCGGATAGAATCTTCCTTGCGTTTGAGTTCATACCCCCGCACGGCAGATGCCAAGAGTTTATCGCTTTCTTCGCTGAAAATAGAGTCTTTCAGCACGTTATCGCGTTGAGCGTATTCGAGTGCAAGTTGATAATTGCCCAAACTTTTGTAAATATCGGACAAGATTGCGTACGAATTTTGCCGAAGTGGTCGCAAGCCTGATTCTTGGGCTATTTGCAGTGCTTTTTCGACATTTGCTAAGGCTTGCGCATACTGCTGTTTACCTGAATATGCAATAGCAACATTGTTGTACAAATCTCCAAGCGTGGTTCTATCAACATTGGCGGAGAACTGCATGAAAATACGCTCTGTGCCGTGAAAATATTCGAGTGCTTTGTCATCATAGCCAAGATTGATATAAGCAATTCCGATGCCGTTAAGTGCAAACGCAACGCCCATAGAATCACCAAACTCGCGGTGCAGCATAAGAGCTTTTTCGTGAAACGTTACGGCAACTCTGTCGTTACCATTGTCCGAATATAAACTTGCAAGATTGCCGAGCGTCTTTGCCAATCCTCGTTTGTCGCCAATGTTTGTGTAAATTTGCCGCGCTTTTTCGTACATTTCCAACGATTGCCCGTTGTTCCCGCGTTTGCTGTACGCAATGGCCAGCGCATTGAGCGTTGTTCCGACACGCTCCATACGTTGCAGTTCTTCGTAGGCTTTCAGCGCTTCGAGGTAATCCTGAATAGCGCGGTCGTAATTGCCTTGTTGGGTGTGGATATTGCCCATATTGCTTGCAGCTTCGGCGATTCCCGCTTTGTAACGCAGTTCTCGGGCATATTTACGTGCTTGTTCGCAGTAATCAAGCGCTTTGAAGGGGTTCGATGTTCGGTATTCCGCAGCAACATTATTCAGCAAATTCACAAATGCCGTATCCACGATATTTCCCCATTCTCGGCGGATGGCGTTAATCACTGTTTCAAGGCTGTCGCTTCGTTTTTGCTGGGCGTGTGCGCTTGTTATTGTACAAACTATGCTCAACAACACAATGCTGATAACAAAAAGCAGCGAGAAAATACGTTCCCGTTGCAAAAGCAAAAAAGAATAAATATGTCGAAAACAGTGTGTCATCAAAGGAACAATGTGAGGAATTGTTAGCTTTTCAGAGGAAAAGTGCGTTTTGCTTTTGTGTCCAAAAACGTGAGAAAGAAATATCGTTGTAACGTATAAATCTAGGAAAATGTACGAACTTTCACTAAATTCGGCAATATATTTTGCAATTTGTCACAGCATAATGCCTGTGTCTGAGATTGCCGCGCTGTTTGTGCTGTTATGTTCATCTTCGCTTTTATGCGGCTTTTAAGCAAAGTATATCCTCTTCTCATTTGTTCATTTCCGAACCTTAGCAGAATATGTATCAAGGCGACACTATCAATGTCTTTGTTACCGATGACCATGAGGCAGTGCGATTTGCGCTGGAATCTTGGATAAAAACGAAAGCCGGCGACGAAAAACCCTTTATCAACCTCGTCGGAACGGCTTCATCAGGCGCAGAAACGCTCACCGCGTTCAAAACGCTCAAGCCCGATGTGTTACTTGTGGATATGCAACTTGCCGACACGACCGGCTTGGAAGTGATTAAATCCCTCCGTCAAAAAGGCATGACGAGCGATAAACTCAGTATTCTCGCCATGACCGGCAATGAGAACGTTTCGGTACATGACATTTTGGCGAGTGGTGCCAACGGTTATCTTTCCAAAGCTGAATCCGGCGACACGTTTATTAATGCCATTCGCTGGATTGCCGACCATCCCAGCGAACTGTGGCTGAGTTCCAGTGTTGCCCAGCAACTTGTGGTTATTGATCACGCCTTAAATTCTGCGGGAATTACGCCCGTTGAGCGGAATGTCCTGCGTCTTATTCGGCTTCCAAACAAGGAAATTGCGGAACTTCTGAACATAAGTGAAGGTACGGTCAAAAATTATATCTCCAGTATTTACCAAAAACTCAACGTTGGTTCACGACTGGAAGCCACAAAATTCGCATCTAAAATCGGGCTCATCCCTTCCGCGCAGCGATAACAAACACAAGGCAAGTATTAAAAAGCATCAATGCCTGCCAAAGTGCATTCATATTCACTTTTTTCAGCTATTTCATGCTCACTATCGAAGATTGGGGCTTAATTAATTATCACGATGCGTGGGAGCGCCAGCGTCATTTGCAAGGTCGAATTCAAGCGGGTGCCAAAGACAGTACCCTTGTTTTTTGCCAACATCCAAGCGTTATTACTATCGGCAAAGCTGGCAGCCGCGACAACATCGTACTTCCGCAAACGCAATGGAATGAACGCGGCGTGGAAGTTGTGAATGTGAATCGTGGTGGCGACGTAACACTGCATAATCCCGGGCAGCTTGTCGGGTACACGCTTTTTCGCCTGAGTGATTTTCAGGAAGATTTACATTGGTTCTTGCGGGAAATCGAAGAATGTATCATCGAAACGATTGCGGAATTTGGCTTGACAGGTGTGCGCGTGGAAGGTTTGACGGGAGTTTGGCTGGAACATTACCGAAAAGTCTGCGCTATCGGGATTCACTGCGCCCGTTGGGTTACCTCACACGGGTTTGCGCTAAATGTCGAGAATGATTTGAGCGAATTTTCGTACATTATTCCATGCGGTATTCACGATAAAGATGTAACATCTATTCAGCGAGAACGCGAAAAAAAATCGCAAACACCCGTGTCGTTGGAAGATGTTCAAAACATTTGCACAAGGCGGTTTATTGCGCATTTTATGTGATTTTTTTTTACAAAAACTGAAAAATTATTTGCATACTACATTTCAATGTCGTAATTTTGGACTCACTTAAAAAAACAACGGTAAAACCTCGCTGCATTTTTAAGTGTCTTTGACAGTACAAGCGGGAATAGCTCAGTGGTAGAGCGTCACCTTGCCAAGGTGAATGTCGCGAGTTCGAGCCTCGTTTCCCGCTCTTCGGTCGCACGACCGAAATCCTCTTTATGCTGCATGCCTTGTCATCAAATCCCCCCGGTGGCGAGGCATTTTTGTTTTTTGTCTGTTCGTTGTGCATCATTCGGCTGCAAAAGCAGATTGTATGCGCCTTGGTGAGAACCAATGCTTTGAGAATCAAATGCTCTGAGAATCAATACTGAAGTATTTCTTTTTCTGTCCATGAATCCAAAATCGCAACTTATCCCCCATTCACTGGCGATTCAAGTCGCAGAACCGCATGAACACTCATCACGTGTGCCGCTTATCGGGATTATTATGGGCAGCGATTCAGATTTACCAACAATGCAAGAAGCCGCGCACGTCTGCATCGAATTTGGCGTATCATTTGAAATTCGTGTCATTTCTGCACATCGCACTCCTGCCGATATGGCGGAATACGCCTCAAACGCCCACACACGAGGCTTGCGGGTAATTGTCGCCGGAGCGGGCGGCGCAGCGCATTTACCGGGTATGGTGGCTGCATACTCGCCGTTGCCGGTGATTGGTGTGCCGATTCTCTCCAAAGCGCTTTCCGGCGTGGATTCGCTGCTTTCGATTGTGCAGATGCCCGCAGGAGTACCTGTGGCAACCGTTGCTATTGGTGCGGGAAAAAATGCGGGTTTGCTGGCAGTACAGATGCTTGCGGCGTTTGATGAAGATTTACAAACCAAAGTTATTGCTTACAAAGAGCGCATGGCAGAAGAATCCCGTCAGAAAAATCATGGTCTCTCCGCAGCAGGGCTTACGCCGCTTGAATAGTGCAAATTCAAGCAATAATTCTGCAACTTTTCGCCCATTAGCGCGTAGATTTACGAAACACAATCTGTGAATGTTTTTTGAACGCTTTCTACTTTCAGCCATGCACCGCTCCATCATTTCCTTCGTACTGACCGTTGCTATTGTTTTTGTTGCAAAAACTTCTGCGCTCAGTTTTCAAGCCCCCCAAACACCTCCAGCGCCCCAGTCAGCGACGTTTGCTCACCGCGCTCCTAAAGCATTTGCACCCAACGCGCCTACCGTAAACGCACCGGAGCATCTTGCCGCACATTCCGCCGCAACACACAAAAACAATAACGAAGACGGCACGGAAGAAGTCGTAGAGCGCCGCTCACTCTCGAAGCCCTTTACCGCCATTAGCATTGCCGGCGGCGGTATCACCGTCGAACTTACTTGCCAACAAGAGCCAAAATTAGAGATTGTCGGCGAACCCGAAGCTGTCAAAACGCTTGACACAGACATCAGCGACGGACGTTTGGAAATTTCCGGTGCTGCATGGAAGTATGGTAAAAAAGCGATTGTGGTGCGCGTTTCAACGCCGTCAGTAAATGATATTGAAATGTCGGGTGCAAATATTTTGAAAGCAACTCGCATCAGCACTGATGTTTTAACGGTAGAACTGAGCGGTGCGTGTGTTATGGAAGCATCGGGCAAAGTGAAAAAATTGCGCATGGAAGTTGCCGGAGCGTCGGTCGTGAATGTGAAAGATTTGATTGCCGAAAAAGTTATCGTGGAAGCAGACGGCGCTTGCAAGGCGATAGTGTATGCGGAAAAATATCTCTCCGCAACCGTCTCCGGCGTATCAAAAGTGCTGTATGTCGGTGAACCTAAAGAAATTAGTAAAGATGTCTGCGGCTTGGCAAAAGTTAGTCCGATGAAATAATTGATATTCGAGATTCTCGCCGCAACAGCACTTGCCTCACAAGCCCCTCACTTGCTCGGCAGTATGACACAACGTAGCATATACTTATCGAAACGCCGAAAGCAGTACAAGGTACAATGCCGACTACTGCTTTCGGCGTTTGTATGTGCGGGTGTATTCCTCCTCATACTGATTGGCGGAACAATCCCAAGTGCCGCACAAAATCTGCTTTTTGAGCATTTTTCCTACGAACAGGGACTTTCCGAATCCAACGTTACGGCGATTCTTCAAGACCGCTACGGCTTTTTGTGGGTTGGTACAAGCAACGGCTTGAACCGCTACGATGGCTACAAAATGACGACGTTTCGGAATGACCCTAACGATTCTTCCAGCCTGAGCAGTAACGTCATTACGGCGCTGTACGAAGACGAAAGCGGCGCTCTTTGGGTGGGAACGCAAGACGGTTTGAACCGCCTCGACCACACAACAGGGCGCTTTTCCGCTTACAAAAACACCCCCGACAATACAAACTCTCTCAGCAATAATTTCATTCGTGCTTTGGCAGAAGTTCCGCGTGGTGTGCTGTGGGTAGCAACGAAGCGGGGTTTGAACCGTTTTGACATGGAGCGCAATGAATGGAAGTTCTACAAAGCCGATAAAAAGGGGCGTGGCAAGGGACCGAGCGACAACGACATCACGGCAATGCTTGTCGAACCAAGTAACCGTGCGCATCTCTGGCTTGCAGCACGAGGTGGCGGATTAAATTTGCTGCATATTTCCAAAGGTATTTTCAAGGTTTTTAAGCCCGAAGAATTTGAAGAATATGATGAAATGAACATTGGTGTGAGTGCCATGACCTTCGATGCCGCAAATACACTCTGGCTCGCAACCCGCGACAATTCGCTGTGGCGTTTTTTTCCCGAAGAAAAACGCTTTTCACGTGTTCCCGATATTCTGCCGTCGGAGCAAGCATTTTCCCAGTATTTGACGACCATTACCCCGCAACGTGCGATTCCCACTATTACGGTTCAATCACTTGCCATTGACAAACAAGGCACACTCTGGGCTGGAGCGCGTGAGGGCTTGTTTTCGCGCCCGACGACAAACGATGACGTTGCGTGGGAAGCCCATAAAAACAACCCCAATGACGCACAGAGCCTCAGCGACAACAATGTCACGGTCATGCTGCAAGACCACGCAGGCGTGATGTGGTTTGGGACGCAGGAAGGCGGCTTGAACAAATTCGTTCCGCAAACTGCTGCTTTTCGCAACGTAAAATACAGCCCCGACACGAAAGCATTACCGAATCCGCTTGTGAATGCCATTGCCCGCAAAGCAAGCGGTGAAGAGTGGTTCGGAACACAAAATGGCGCAGTGATATACCAAAACGGCTTGCCCAAGCGCGTCGTTGCCAATGGTTACGTCGTGACGGCAATTCTGCACGACAAACAAGGGAATACATGGCTCGGAACGGAAAGCGGTGTGTTGGAATTTGATGCCGGCGGCTTGCCAAAGCGCTTGCAGGGCGGTCTTCAGGAGATGAACGGACTAAGCGACAATATCATCACGGCACTTGCGGAGGACAAAGCGGGGAATATCTGGATTGGCACACAGGGTGACGGCGTAAGCCTCTTCAATCCTCGCTCCGGCATACTTCGCCGTTTTTTTTCGGATGCAGACGACACCACGAGTTTGAGCGAAAATTTTGTGTTTTCGATAACGGTGAGCAGAACCGGCACAGTCTGGATTGGCACAAATAGTGGTTTGAACAGGTTTGATGCGGCTAAGGAGCAGTTCCGTCGCATCACGCGCACGACCAAAAGCGGTTTCCCCGATGTGCCGATTTTGGCGCTGTACGAAGACGCTGAGGGCGCACTGTGGCTTGGGACGCTGGGCGGTGGGCTTTTTCGCTATAATCCTGCAAGTGAAGCCGTTCAGCGATTTAGTAAAAAAGATAAACTTCCCAGCGAGACAATTTTCGGAATTTTGAGTGACAATGCCGGTAAAATTTGGCTGAGTACAAGTCGTGGACTTGCTGCATTGCGCTTGAACAAGAACGCCGGAGGAGGAACAATTCAGGCGGTACGCAGCTACGGCGCTTCCGACGGTTTGCAAAGCAGCACCTTCCGCAAAGGCGCATATTTCCGAGCCGCAGACGGCATGATGATGTTTGGTTTGGGAACAGGTTTTGTGCGCTTTCACCCCGATTCTTTGCACGACAATCGCCTCGCACCGCCGATTGCCGTTACGCGATTCCAGCTATTTAATGATGATGGAATTAACGATAATTTGCTGTTGCAGCAGCAAACACAGTTTGAAATCAACTATAATGACAATTTCGAGTTGGAATATGCCGCCTTGGATTTCACCAATCCTGAGCGTAACCAATACGCACACCGCATGGAGGGCTTTACCAAAGATTGGCTCTACACCGACCAAGGGCGAAAAATTACGGGAACAAATTTAGACCCGGGAACATACACGCTCTACATCAAAGCCGCAAACAGCGATGGAATCTGGTCGGAAACGCCGTTGGAGCTGACAATCGTTGTGCGTCCGCCGTGGTGGGGAACGTGGTGGTTTCGCCTGATTTTTGTTGCCGTTGGAATAGGCTGTATCGTGCTTGCATACCGCTTGCGTGTGCGAAGTATGGTTATGATGAACTCACGCCTCCAAACGCTGGTGGAAGCCCGCACGAAAGAAATCTCGGAACAGGCATCATTGCTGGAAGAGCAGGCATCGGAAATTCAAATGGCAAACGGAGCGCTGCAAGAGAAAAATGTCGAATTGGAGCGGGTTTTGCACGTGAGCGAAATGGCGCGGCAGGAATTGGAACACGCCTACAAACTTCTCGACAGCGAAAACACCCGCAAAACGCAGGAATTAAGCGAGGCGCGGGCATTTCAACTTTCGATGCTTCCCCGCAATGTACCGCAAATACAGGGCTTGGACGTGGCATTTGCACTTCGCACGGCAACGGAAGTCGGGGGCGATTATTACGATTACGTCCAAACCGCAGAAGGCGCATTAACGCTTGCCATTGGCGATGCGACGGGGCATGGTGTTCGGGCGGGAATGTTGGTATCGCTCGTCAAAAGCAGCTTCCATGCGCTTGTCCACGATTATCCGCTTTCGGAAACAGTTGCGATGATTTCGCAGACGATAAAGCAAATGCGCTTGCAGCGAATGTTTATGTGCTTTTCGGTGCTGCATTTTCGGCGTTTGGCAGAAGAGCAATCTTCCAAAAGCGCATGGGCGCTGGATGTTGCAGGAGCCGGTATGCCGCCGATGATGATTTACCGCGCTGCCACAGGCACGATGGAGTTTTTCCGCACACAAGGAATAGTGTTGGGCGCAATGGAGAATGCTTCCTATCCCGCATCAACGCTGCATTTAGCGCATGGCGACCGTTTGTTAATCATGTCCGACGGCATCATTGAGCTTTTTAACTCTGCGGGAGAAGAACTCGGCACAGAGCGCGTAAAATCGTGCTTTCAGCGCCATTGTACCGGCACCGAATCGCTTTCCGCCGATGAATTGCTTGGTGAACTGCATCGGCTTATTGATGCGTGGCTGGACGGCGAAGCGCCGAATGATGATATTGCGCTGGTGGTAGTGCGGGTGGTCTAATACCAATTTGAGTTGACAACTGTGCAAAAAATTTGGCTTTAGTGGCACAGACATTCTTATCTGTGCGAGTATTTATGCTGCTTCCAGAAAGAAGCATTGAAAAAATAATGCACAATCTTCAACGTAAACCAGCATAAAAAGTCAGTGTTTATGAGGCTTTGCGTCAATCTCTTCGCCCAAAGTTTGACGCGGTGCGACGAAAAATTCCCGGGTGTTGCTGCGGAAATATCGTGCCAAAAGAGCAAGTAATTCTGCGCCCTGCCGAAGATTGATGTTGCGAGAGCGCATCGCAACAAAAAGTGCGAGGGAAAAACTTACCAGAAAATTCATTGCACCGATGCCGACAATGCCGACAAGCGTCCAACAAATCACGCCTACGCTCAAGATTTCCCCGTGCGCAATGAGGCTCACTCCGGCAAGAGCAAAACTTCCCGCAGCAAAGGTAATATGCCGTATGTCGAGCGGCAAACCAAAAATAAACCCCACATTCGAGATAGTGCCGAGCATACATCCCAGAAAAAAATTTCCTGCAAGCGCACCAAGATTCCGTTCGATATATGCCGCAAAGCACTCCAACTGTGGCGGCGTGAGTATTCGCCTTAAAACAGGATGCTGCCGAATACGCTCAGGAATGGCATTAAAAACGACGCTGTTGTCGTAATATCCCGAAATCAAGCCCGAAAGAAACAAAAATATACCGGCTATCCCCGCATGAATAAGCGACAAACTCAAGAGCGGATGCAGTTCCGCAATCATTTTGTGTGCCTTGGGCGCGACTGCCATTGGTGAGCCGACAAGCAGAAAATATAACCCCGCCAAGGCGCATCCAACGGGCAGAGCCAGCAGCACATTTCCTGCAAAGGAAGCAAGCTGACTACGCGAAATACGGGCAATCGTGCGGACGAGATTCTGCAAGGATATTTCGCCCGTGAGCGCAGATTTCCGCCGCACATCCAACGATTCCGCAATCGTCGAAGCCGTCATTGCAGGCTGCTTCGTGGCAAGTTTGAAGCCCAAAAGATGAATCGCAATAAAGCCCAATCCATAGTTCAAACTAAAGAGCAGTGCTTCACCAAAAGGCGGCAAGTGTGCTTGCGAAATCCACAATTTGAACATCACCAAAAAGGCGACAATAAAGCCACCGCCCATAGATGACGTAAAAAATGCACGGAGTTCTTTGCGTGTTGTCGTGATGTAGTGTTCACCTGTCTTTGCGGCGTTTTCGGCGATTTGGAATGCCACAAGTGCGGTGTTTTGTGCAAAGTGTTTGCCTAAGGAATGATGCGTATTTTCTGCTTCGACAACCTCCCGCCAAAAGCGCACGATTGCTTGCGGTAACGAGGTTGTGTCCTGCTCGTGGGGCTGCAAGGAGAGGTGAATTAGGGTGCGCAGCCTCTGAATATGCTGCACTATACGCTCCATTTGATACGTCAAACTCAAACTTGTTCCCAATGTCGAGCGCTGGCGGCGAATGGAAGCAATAGCATCCTCGCACTGCGACAGCATTACCAAAGCGTGTTCGGCATCGTGGCTGGTGCGGCGTTCCGGGAAAGTATTGGTCGCACTAATGCGCTCCACAAAGCGCACCAATTCTTGATTCTGCTCTAAAAATGGCAATCCGTTAGTGACAATGCTTCCATGCCGATTGCCCCGAAGTTCCGGCAGACGGACGATAACATCAGATTCCATGCCCATTGCAGCGAGTTTATGGGAAAGCACGAGGATTGCATTGAGCATTTTGCCGTATGTCCCAAACTCAAGATCTGGTGAGCCTTCTAAACGTTGTAGCCCCAAATGTTGCACTAATTCGACCAAGTGCGCTTCAGGAATTGCGTTTAGCCATTCATAATCGCTATTGTCGTGAAATACCATATTGACCAAACCCCTGAGCGTATCGGCATTTCTCACGGGCGGCAAGAAAAGATACGTGAGTTTTTGCGAAGCCTCGCTAAAAAGCCCGTGCTGCGATTGTACACCGGATTCAGCATAGAGCGAAAGGTGATACGCATGATGCAACAGGCTCTCAAGATAGGTGCGAAGCGCCTTTGCGAGGTCAGGTTCGGTAGAAAGCACATCCAGCAATTTGCGTACGCGCTGCTCGGCAACGGCGCTTTTATGGGCGGTCAGGCGAGGTGGTCTAATAAGTGTAACGATGTCAATGAGATACTGCGGGCTAGGTGCTGCATCGGCACTCACCGATTCTTGCTGTATTGTGGCAATCGTCTGTAAAATGTGATGAAACATAGCGGTTTACAAGGGTTAGAAACAGATGACTGGGCTAAACAGAGTGTTCAACTTTGCCCAAGATACAACTTTTGTGCTTGAAATTGACAGGATGCAATGTCAAAATAGATTTGACAAAAGCCATTATTCCTCGCATATTGGAGAAAAAAACGCCACATTCGCCCATTGTTGTTCCAATTATGCCAACAAAAAAAGAATCCACCCCAAAAAAGAAAGAGCGTCTAAGCCGTATCATTACTGAACTTCGGCAGCATTATCCTGAGCCGCGCATCGCGCTTGATTATTCCTCGCCTTTTGAACTCCTCATTGCCACAATGCTTTCGGCGCAATGCACCGATGAACGTGTAAATCAGGTAACAAAGGCGCTGTTCAAAAAATATCGCTCGCCCAACGATTATATCGCCGTTCCGCAGGAAGAATTGGAACAAGATATTTTTTCAACGGGTTTTTACAAAGCAAAAGCGAAAAATATCCAGTCTTGCTGCACGAGACTTTTAGCGGATTTTGATGGAGAAGTGCCGCAAACACTTGAGGAACTGACCTCGCTTGCAGGTGTGGGACGGAAGACCGCAAACGTTGTGCTGTCGCACTGCTTCGACATTCCGGGCGTGGTTGTGGATACACACGTTACGCGGCTTGTGAACCGTATGGGAATTGCTGAAGGCGAAGATGCGGTGAAGTTGGAATTTGCCCTTATGAAACTTATGCCAAGCGAGGTTTGGCGAGACTTCACACACCTTATGATTATGCACGGACGTGCTGTGTGTTCGGCTCGTTCCAAGCCGAAATGTGCGGAATGCCCTGTTGCGGCTGACTGTCCGAAACTTTTGTAATCACGACTTTCCCAAAGCAACCATCGCAAAATACAGCAACTGCGCCCAATAGCCGTGCAGTGCCACACGAGGCATCTTCTCTGCAAACAGCCCTTGACGCATGGCACCAAAAGCCAGCACATAACTAATCACAAACCACGCGAAATAGTTTTGGAGCGGTGCAACAAAGAACGAATGTCCGGTCTTATCGAGCCATTGCCAATAGTTCAGTTTCACCGCAACAGGCTCCATAAACACATCAAAAATTGTCATCAGCACGGCGACCGCCAACGCCCGCATCCACACGGGGCGCGTTTGTAACAAAGCGAGACGCTGCATCAAGCCGAATGATGTGAGCAACATCCCCAACCACGCAAAACTAATCGCAAACGGAACTCCGCGAAACGCGGGAATCCAAACATCGGTGTAGTAATAATGCCCAAAAATCAAGCCCGTCTTAACGCCAATAAATTCAAGGGAATAACACGAAATAGCAACAATCACATTCCACCAGTGGAACCTTGCCGTAATGGTCGGTGTTACGGTCTCTGTGCGGTGTTGCCGCAAGGTTTGGTCATAGCGAAAGGCAATCCACAGCGTCAGCAAAAACACCATCGGCGCAGCCAGAAGGCGCATTGCCGTTTGCAGGACATCTAAAATGTGCCAAAGCCCGCCGGCAAACATAAGAAAATAGAGAAGCGTAATTTCAAGGTTTTCTGCGGTGAGAAGTGTGGTTTGGGGTTTGGAAGCAGCAGAAATTCGCTGTGTCGTGTCCATAAAAAGGCGCAGTAAATGGTGCTTTATGCAAGATAGTGATAGATTTCTTCCCAATATACGAGTAAGCACGGATTTTCGTGTGTACTTTCGTGTGCTTTTTCGCCAAAGAACTGCCTAGCTGCAAACCTTTTTTCGACCCAATCCGTAGTTCTACGGAGTGAATAAATCGCAATACTACTGATATGTAGCGCCGTGTAATTCTCTATTTTTGAAACTCATGAGGTTGCACTCCATTTTTTACCCCAATTTTTCAAAGGCATAATCTATGCGTTCAATATGTACTTTTTTCGTTGTGCTGCTGCTCTTCACGGTGGCACCTGCCTTGCTTTCGGCATTTCCGGGTGGTTTTGTCGGTGTAACCGTCGTGGGTTGTAATTGTCATGGTCCGGCAAATTCCGCGACGACGATTTCCATCCCGGGACGCACAAGCCCGATTACCGCTCGCACCGGAGAGACACTTTCGCTTTCGCTCATGGTTGCCCACGCAAGCCAGAGTGCCGCCGGAATGAATATCGCGGTGGTTAATAGCGCCGGAACAAATGCCGGAACGCTGATTGCAGGCGAAGGCTCGCAACTTCTTGGTGCAGAACTCACACACAGCACTCCACGCGGCATGAGTGGCGGCAGTGCAACATTCCCGTTTCAATGGACAGCGCCTACCACTCCCGGCACATACACGCTTCGCGCTGTTGGTAATGCGGTAAACCGCGACGGCGGCTCAGGCGGCGATGCGTGGAACGCGCTTCCCGCCTTCACTATTACCGTCGAAGCACCTGTGGCAACGTTCACCGTTTCGGGAAGAATCTTGAATGCAAGCGGTGTTGCGGTTTCGGATGTGATTGTTACCGATGGCACACGCAGTGCAACAACCGACGCGCAGGGCAATTACACCTTGAGCGGCGTACCAAACGGAACGTACACACTCGTCGCAGCCCGCACCAATTGGACGTTTGCGCCGACAACGCTTGCGGTAACAGTCAATGGAGCGAATGTTACGGGGCAGAATTTTACGGGAACACGGCTTTGGGCAGTGCGTGGAACAATCCTGAACCCAAGCGGTGTTGCGGTCTCGGATGTGATTGTTGCGGCAGGCTCTTCCACCGCCACGACCGACGCACAAGGCAATTACACGCTCTGGCTGGCAAACGGCTCCTACACTATTCGCGTAGCCCGCACCAACTGGACATTTTCACCCGAAACACGAGCCGTAACGGTAAACGGTGCTGACCTCGCAGCGCAAAACTTTACGGGAACGCGCCTGTGGGCAGTGCGAGGAACAATCCTGAATCCAAGCGGTGTTGCGGTTTCGGATGCGATTGTCGCAGCAGGCACTTCCACCGCCACAACCGACGCACAGGGCAACTACACGCTCTGGCTGGCAAACGGCTCCTACACTATTCGCGTAGCTCGGACAAATTGGACGTTTTCACCCGAAACGCGAGTCGTAACGGTAAACGGTGCTGACCTCGCAGCGCAAAACTTTACGGGAACACGGCTTTGGGCGGTGCGTGGAACAATCCTGAACCCAAGTGGTGTTGCGGTTTCCGGGGTGTCGGTCAGTGCTGCTTCCGGCACAACGATTTCTTCCAGTGCCACGACCGACGCACAGGGCAACTACACGCTCTGGCTGGCAAACGGCACGTACATTCTCACGCCAAGCCGCATGAGTTGGACGTTTACACCAGCGTCGCTTTCTGTAACGGTTGCGGGAGCAGATTTCCAAGCGGCACAAATCACAGGCAATTTGATGAGTTCCGTAGCGCTTACGTCCATGCTTCAAGCGCCGACGGTTTCACCGAACCCAAGTACAGGCATAACTACAATTTCATACACTACCTCCTCACACGGGCGCATCCGATATGAAGTGTATTCTTCATTAGGGGAGTTGGTGCGTTCTTTTTCTGAAGAGCGCCCGGCTGGGATGCAGCGCTACGCCTTGTTGCTAGAGGGATTACCACAAGGCGCGTATTATTGCCGCATTGCTTCCGAACAAGGCATCATCGGCACAGCAGCGATACTCTTGCAGCCGTAATTGCGAGGGAAATGACGATATGCACAATCGAAGGTAGTTGTCTCTGCAACCGTAGTACGGCTGAAAAGCGCATGAGTGCTGCCGTACTGCGGTTTTTTTTGTGTTGTTACAACGTTGTTACAACACCGCTTTGTCCGGCGGAACATAGCCGTAGCGTGCATCAGGCGAGAACAGCACTTCTTTCGAGTAAAATCGTAACGGAAATTCTTTTGCCGCATACTCGCTTTCGCAGAGGATATTCGCTAACTCGTGCAAGGGCTTGGATACGCCATTTTCGGCACAAAAACGATAAATCGCATCCAGATAAAACACCGTCAATGTCTCGTGATAGCCGCGTTCACGGGGGATGTCGTTCACCGTAGGCGCTCCGCAATGAGGATTGTAGCGGTTGATACCCGTGCGCATGGCACGGAGTGCCTCAGAAGGCGTGTTGTTGAGCGCATACCACAGCCCTACGGTGAAATGCGCAGCGTGTGTCCATTCCGCACAAGGCAAAATGCAGGTTTCAAAAGCATTGATAAGCCGCAGTACGTCTGTGTCGGTGGTGTAAAGCATGAGATTGGTATGAGTAAAAAGTGGGTATTGCAATCAGCTTGTTTAGCGGCTGAAGACGTGCGAGAATGCGGCTCGGCTAAGGATTGGAAATCAGTTTTCCAAAATCACCGCGCAATAATCGCAAATTCCGTCCGGCGATTTTTCTGGCGGTCATCCTCCGTCTCATTCGTTGCCACAGGCTGCGACATTCCGTAGCCCTTTGACCGCAAGCGCTCCGACTTCACGCCCCGCTCCACAAGCGCCTGTACGACGGCGGCGGCACGCAGTTCCGACAAGCGTTGATTAAATTCCTCGCCGCCGATATTGTCGGTGTGTCCGCGAATTTCGATTTTTGTGCGCGGCGCGTTCAGCATTGCTCCGGCGATAGCATCCAGCATTGGTGCGGATTCGGGGCGAATTTCCGCTTTTTTGTAGTCGAAATAAATTTTGGTGGTGGAAAAGACCGTGTTCAGCGTGTCGAACATATTAAACGGCGATTTGTCTATCTCGAAAAATGCCGCTAACTCCTTGCCCGTCCTGCGTCGCCCGTTGCGGTCAAGCCCGTTTTTATCGAAACCAAAACGGTCGAAACCGTTTTTATTAAATCCGTTGCGGTTAAATCCATTGCGGTCGTAACCGTTACGGTCATAGCCATTGCCGTCAAAGCGGCTTCCCGACTTGTGTTTGCCGTTGCGGTCGAAGCCAAAACGGTTGAAGCCGTTTCGGTCAAAGCCGTCTTTATCAAAACCGTCTTCCGCAAACGAACCGCCTGAACGGTGCTTCCCGTCTCGGTTAAACCCGTTTCGGTCAAAACCGCTATTATCAAAACCGAGAATATTAAACCCTTTGTCGTCAAACGCGCCACCGCGCTTGTGCAAACCGTTGCGGTCAAAGCCGCTTCGATTATAGCCGTCCTTGTTGAAGCCGTTTTTGTCAAAACCATTGCGGTCGTAGCCG
The DNA here is from genome assembly GCA_025455065.1 of Candidatus Kapaibacterium sp. Taxonomy (GTDB): domain Bacteria; phylum Bacteroidota; class Ignavibacteria; order Kapaibacteriales; family UBA4661; genus PH2015. The sequence goes on from JALONG010000013.1 coordinate 59,373, forward strand.
TTTTTGTCAAAGCCGTTTTTATCAAAGCCGTCCGTGCCGAACCGTGAGCCATTTTTCCCGTTGCCGTTTTTGTCTAAACCGTTTCTATCAAAGCCGTTTTTATCAAAACCCTGAGTATTGAAGCCGTTTCTATCGAAGCCGTTTTTGTCAAAACCGTTCATGTCGTAACCGTTACGGTCGAAGCGTGTTCCGTTTTGATTGTTGCCGTTTTTATCAAATCCGTAACGATTCAAACCATTGCTATTAAAGCCGTTGCGGTCGAAGCCGTTGCCGTCAAACCCGTTTTTATCGTAACCGTTTTTGTCGAAGCCGTTGCCGTCAAAGCCTGTTCCGTTCTTGTGTTTGCCGTTTTTGTCGAACCCGTTTTTATCAAAGCCGCTTCCGTCGTAGCCGTTAGAAGCAAAGCCCGTACCGCCTGAGCCGTCAAATCCCGAACCGTTGCGGTGGATCCCGCCGCGATTAAATCCGTTGGCATTGTAACCGTCAGCGCCGTACCCGCGCTTGTCGAAGCCGTTATTATCAAAGCGCGTTCCGTTTTTGTTAAAGCCGCTCAGGTCGAAGCCGTTGCCGTCAAACCCGTTTTTGTCGTACCCGTTGCGGTCGAAGCCGTTGCGGTCAAAACCATTGCTATTGAAGCCGTTTGCATCAAAGCCGTTGCGGTCGAAACCGTCGCGCCCGAAGCCGTTTTTGTCAAAGCCGTTGCGGTCGAAGCCATCGCGCCCGAAGCCATTTTTATCGAAGCCGTTATTATTAAAACCGTTTCGGTCAAAACCATTTTTATCGAAACCGTTTTTATCGTAGCCGTCTTTATCAAAAGCGCTTGCTTTTGCGCCATTGCGGTCTTTGCCGTCACGCCCGAAGCCGCGTTTATTAAAGCCGTCTTTGCCGAAACCGTCCTTGTCGAAGCCGTTTTTATCAAACCCATTGCCGTCGAAGGCGCTTCCGTTCTTATGTTTGCCGTTTTTGTCAAAACCGTTTTTGTCAAAGCCGTCTTTACCGAAACCATTTGGGTCGAAACCGTCTTTGTCGAAGCCGTTGCGGTCAAAGCCGTTTATATCGAAGCCGTTGCTGTTAAAACCGTCAGCATCAAAGCCAAATTCACCGTCGCCACGCCCGTTTAAGGCAATTTTTACACGGCTTCGCCCAACGTAGGGCGTGGCGCTGTAACTGATTTTGTAGAAATTCCTCAAACTTTCGTAAATGTCCTTGAACACCGATTGAAACTCGCTTTTCGACCGCACTTTGTAAAACTTTCCTCCCGTCAAACTCGCCAACTCCTTCAACGTCGAATCATTCGTGTACCCAAAACCAACAGGAAATATCCGCACGTTCTGCGCTTTTGCCAAACGGAATAACTCCGCATCCGTTGTCTTCGACGCATTGTCTTCGCCGTCGGTAAAGACCACCATTGCTCGGGGCGTACTCACATTTGCCGTTGTCAGCTGCTCTATGGATGCCTTCATCCCATCATAGAGCGCCGTGTAAAGCCCATAACCGCTCAAATCCGTGTTCATCAGCGCAGAATCTAATTGCCGCAAATCTGCTGTTAAACGCCGTTCTACGGTTACTTTTTTGTCGAACTTTTCAATCGTGATGCGGTCATTCGGGTATTTCATCTTCACAAACATCCGCGCCGCTTCCAGCAAATACTGCACCGCTCCTGCCATAGAGCCGCCATGGTCAAGCGTGAGTGCCAGCGCGTAGGTGATAGAATCTTGGTCGCCGTATTCGCGCACGGTGTAATCGGTTACTTTCACCGTATCGCCGCCGAGATACTGTGTGATGCCCGTCCAATAGCGCTTGTAAGTGCCTTCGCCTTTGTAGTAAGGGTCAGCCATGCCGGAGATGAAATTCCCCGAAGAGTCCAGCACACGAGCAAAAACACGGACTTCTTTGGGATAGTCTTCGGATTCGACTTTCCAAACATCAAGAATGAGACCGTCGGGGTCGGCTTGGGTGATAGGTTTTTTGCCTGTGATATAGAGCGGACGTTTTTCGTTGGAATCCGGCGCAGATTCGGTATTCAGCGCAAATTCTCGCGTGCGCGTACTACCGCAATCGGTGAGCAGGAGCGCGGAAGCAAGGAAAAAAGTCGTTGTACAAAGAAGCGAAAAGGAGCGCACAAACACAGCAGCAATGCGCAAAAACGGGGTTTTCATGCGTTCAAAAAATCGTTCAACAAAAAACCGACGAAATACGGCGCAGTCTGGTTCGATAGGGTTAGAAACAAGAATTGACGGGGTACATGAAGGAAATGGAATAGAGTATGCAAATTCGCAAAGTATGGGCTAAAAACCAACAAGAAAAATCATATGTGGCGTATCGGTACATGGGAATACAGCAGGGACAAAAAAAATTCTTACGAGCAGCAAAGTCTCAGTATATTTGCGCTTTGCAGAGTACATCATCAATTCCGCAACACAAGCGCGTTCATTCATTGTAACTGGTCAGTCTTTCCGGGAATAATTGTCCACGAATTGCACGAATCCTCACGAATAATGATAAATCGTAACGTCTTTTTGATTCAAACAGGATGAGATTCGTGTCAATTCGTGCGATTCGTGGATAAATTTTTGTGGAACTTGACCAGTTACCATTCAACAACAACAATGCCTCACAACCCAGATTCTATCAACCATTTCGGCGATATGCCGCCGGAAGAATTTCACCAACACGCCGAAAGCGTCATTGCGTGGATTCGGGACTATCTCGCCCGTGTTTCATCCCCGAATCTTGAGCAAGTGCCGCGTGTGCTGCCCGCAACAGAGCCGGGCGACGTGCGCAAGCACATTCCACAAAGCCCGCCAATGCTGGGAGAAAGCGTTGCTGATATTTTACGCGATTTCGAGAACGTCATTGTGCCGAACACGACGCTGTGGAATAACCCGAATTTTTTTGCGTATTTCTCTATCACCGCAAGCAGTATCGGCATTTTGGCGGAATTTCTCATCGCCGCGCTGAATAATAATTCAATGGTCTGGAAAAGCGGACAAGCCGCAACAGAACTTGAACGCACCGTGCTTGGCTGGTTGGCGGAGGCAATGGGGCTGCCGCGAGACCTTTGGGGCATGATTTTCGATACCGCCTCCCTCAGCACGATGCAAGCAATCGCCTGTGCGCGGGAAGAAGCCGGAATCGAAGCACGGGAGCGGGGTTTGGCGGGGCGCGGAGCAGAAGTGCCGCGAATGCGCGTCTATGCGTCGGAACTCGTTCATTCTTCGATTGACAAAGCCTGTATTACTCTCGGTTTGGGGGCGGAAAATGTTGTCAAAATTCCCGTGAATGAACGTTTGCAAATGCAACCGAAAGCATTGGAAGCAGCAATCACACGGGACAGAGCGGCAGGATATATGCCAATTTGCGTTGTGGGCGTTGTCGGAACGACCTCCGCAGGCAGCAGTGACGATATTACCGCACTGGCAAGCATTTGTGAGCGAGAAAAAATCTGGCTTCACGTGGATGCGGCGTGGGCTGGTCCGGCGGCAATGCTGGAAGAATGGCGCGACCGCTTTCAAGGCTGGGAACGTGCAGATTCTATCGTCGTGAACCCGCATAAATGGTTGTTTGTGCCGATTGACCTGAGTGTTTTATACTGCCGAAAGCCTAACGTACTGAAACAAGCATTTAGCCTCACGCCGGAATATCTGAAAACGACGGAAGATGATGTTGTCGAAAATATGATGGATTACGGCATTCAACTTGGGCGGCGTTTTCGCTCGTTGAAACTCTGGTTTGTGATGCGGTACTTCGGCGTAGAAGGCATCAAATCTCGTCTTCGTGAGCATATTGCCCTAGCACAACTCTTTGCGGAATTGGTCAAACAGCATCCTGATTTTGAACTGACTACACCCGTCGAATTTGCGCTCGTCTGCTTCCGCTACAAGCCTGAGAGCCATGCCGGAGCGAGTGAAACAACACTGGAACGCCTGAACGCAGAACTTGAAGAGCGCATCAATGCTGAGGGCGCAATCTTTCTTGTTCATACGAAATTGCACGATGTTTACACGCTACGCTTTGCCATTGGGAATTTGCATACCTCGGAAGCGCACGTGCGGCGGGCGTTTGAGCGCATTACAGGCGTAGCAACGCACGTTCAATAATAACAACACAAACGAGAATTATCCCCAAAGCCGATACGTTTCAATGTGTATCGGTTTTTTTTTTTGAGAAATTATTGAACGTTGTTTAATTTTTATTGCACGTTTAGAAAATTTCCTGTATGTTGCACTTTCAAATCACAACATAGCACATATTCACTTCGTGAGATTGTCATGGAAACATTTATCTCTACACTCTTCCAACGCAGCAGCAGCTTGACGATTCTTGGCATTGTCCACTTTGCGGCATTACTTGTGTTTGCGGGATTATCGCTTATTGACCACCGTATGTTGATGGGTGTAAATGTTTGGCTCAAACCCATGAAATTTGCTGTTTCGATTGGTATTTATTCGTGGACAATGGCGTGGTTTCTGGGCTATCTGCCGGAGAGCAATACAAAAAATACGGTTACGTGGATAATCATTCTCACGATGGCGATTGAAACGGCTTGCATTGCCCTTCAAGCGGGGCGCGGTATTCTGTCGCATTTCAATATTTCAACACCACTAAACGGCGCAATTTTTACCACAATGGGCATTGCTATTGGTGTTAATACCTTTGCCGTCGGTATGGTGCTGCGGCTCTTTTTTCAAGAAACTGCACCGCTTGACCCCGCGTATTTGTGGGCAATTCGGGCGGGATTACTGATTTTTATTGTGGCGAGTTTGCAGGGCTATCTTATGGGCGGACGCTTGCAACATAGCGTTGGCGCGCCCGACGGAACGCTTGGGCTACCGATACTGAATTGGAGCCGCTCGGTGGGCGATTTGCGTGTGATGCACTTTATCGGCTTGCACGCGATTCAGATTTTACCGATGTTTGGGTTTTTCCTTGCGCAGCGTCTGAGTTCTCAGACTGCCGTTATCGCTGTCGCTGTGCTGTCGGTGGTCTATGCTGCTGTCTGCATTGCGGCATTGATTCAGGCGTTGGCAGGTATTCCGATTATTCGCTTGTAAAAGTAATTCCGTCAAAAAACATGGCAAAAAACCTCAAAAGTACCCAACGCCGTGAGCGTGAACGCGAGGAACTGCGCGAACAGATTCTGGATGTGGCAATGAATATCCTCATCAAAGAAGGCTACGACGCGGTAACGATTCGCCGTCTTGCGGATGAAATTGCCTACACGCCCGGTGCGCTCTATTCGTACTTCAAAGACAAAGAAGAAATCATTTTTGCACTTGTCTTGCGGGCTGCCAAACATCTTACCTCAGTGTTTCGGGCAGTGGAATCCATCAACAACCCTTTAGAGCGGCTTTGGGCAATCGGACGAGCATATATCACCTTTGCAATGGAACATCAAGAATACTACGATTTGATGTTTATTATGAGTACGCCCATTCAAAAAATGGCAGAGACAGAATACACCGAAGGACACGCCGCGTTTTTTATCCTTCGCTCGACCGTCCACGACTGTATGCAGCAAGGCTACTTGCCGAAAGCGGACGATGACGTGGCGGCGTTTGCAATGTGGTCGTTTGTCCACGGCAGCGTTTCGCTCATGATTCGGAAACGGATGACCATGATTCCCGAAGAGAAATATCAGGATATTCTTGATGGTGCCTTCAGTTTTTTGATGAGCGTCATGCTCCCCAAACATCCCGAACCAGACGCTACCGTGCTTGTGAAAGCAGAAAAAAAGCGCAAGAAAAAATAGCGTTATTTAGTCGCTATTTTTTCACATCAACACCAGAAAATACTAAACCCAAGCAAATGAAATATTTGCTTTTTTTAGCTCAAAGATTTGAACATTGTTTAATTATCAATCATCATTTACCATACTAATTACTCAAAAACTATGGCACTCTCCACAGCAGAAAAAAACAGGCTCAAAAACCGCTACGGCTCATGGGCATTGATAACCGGAGCATCCTCCGGCATTGGTAGAGAACTCGCAGAGCGGCTCGCCGAGGCGGGCTTGAATCTCTGCATCGCAGCGCGGCGCAAAGACGCATTGGACGCTCTTGCCTCCTCGCTCCGCACACAATACCGCGTAGAAGTGCTGGTCGTGGAAGCAGATTTGGGAACGCCGGAAGGCATCGAACACGTCCTAAAAAGCGCACAAACGCTTGATATAGGCTTGCTCGTCGCATCGGCGGGATTCGGCACGTCGGGCTTATTTGTCGAAAACAGCATCGAAGAGGAACAGCAAATGCTTGCGGTAAACTGCACTGCCCTCCTCGCTCTGACGCATCATTATAGCCGCAAATTCAAAGCACGAAAAAAAGGCGGAATCATCTTACTCAGTTCGCTGGTTGCTTTTCAGGGTGTTCCCTATTCTGCCAATTACGCCGCCACGAAAGCATACGTCCAAAGTCTTGCGGAAGGCTTGTACCATGAATTGAAGCCCTTCGGTGTGGATATTTTGGCGGCGGCTCCGGGACCGGTTTCAAGCGGCTTTGCAGATGTCGCCAATATGCAAATGAGTATGTCGCTCAAACCGTCGGATGTCGGTGTGCCAATCTTAAAAGCATTAGGCAGAACATCCACCGTGCTTCCGGGCTTCCTCTCGAAGTTTCTCGTGTACTCCCTCAGTACCGCGCCGCGTTGGGGCAAAGTTCGGATTATGCAACTTATCATGGGCGGTATGACGGAACACCAGAGAAAGGAATCATCCCGATGAAATCATTGTATCTTTTCAAAAGCGCATTGGTATTGCTTTGTGTGGATGCTGCATTGCTTATGCAGAGCTGCACCAACAAAAGCACTGCTCAAAGCACCGCTCAACAAAACACTCTTCCCGCTCGCGGAGAGGCAGTTGCTGTGCGGGTTGCAGCACCGGAGCGTGTAAGCGCAACGCAAGCAATCACGCTCACGGGTCTGCTCGCAACGGCAAACGACGGACGGCTGGGATTCAAGATTGGTGGCGTGATTCAGCGTGTGTTGGTGCGGGAAGGCGAAACCTTTCGCAAAGGACAAACCCTCGCAACGCTGAACACCGCAGAAATAGACGCTCAAACCGAGCAGGCACGACTTGGCGTAGAAAAAGCAACCCGTGATTTTGTCCGCATAGAAAGCCTCTACCGCGAAAAAGCCGTGACGCAAGAACAATTCCAAAACGTGAAAACCGCGCTGGATGTGGCAGAGCGGAGTTTGGAAATTGCTTCTTTTAACCGCCGCTATGCCCGTGTTGTGGCAGAAACAGACGGTTTTGTCATCAAAAAAATTGCCAATGAAGGCGAAGTGATTGCGCCCGGTGCGCCCGTGCTTGCCATCGGCGAAACCAGCACCAATGCTGCTTGGATTCTGAAAACCGGTGTGAGCGATGCCGAATGGGCGGCGCTCACGCTTGGTCAAAGAGCAACCGTGCAGTTCGACGCTTTTCCGGGAGCAAGATTTGATGCGGTTCTCTCGCGGAAAGCCCGTGCTGCTGACCTTGCATCCGGCTCGTTTCAAGTGGAATGGACGGTGAAATTTCGTACGGAACGCCCTGCACTCGGAATGTTTGGCAACGTTACCGTGCAAGATACCAAGCCGCTTGCAGCCGTAACGATTCCTTACGACGCGCTTATCGAAGCAAATGGCACGAGTGCATTTGTCTTTGTGCCGAATGGAAATCGCGTTATCAAAAAACCGATTACGATTCAGTCGTTCAACCAAAACGCCGTCGTTGTGGCTTCAGGCTTGGAAGGCGTGCGTGAAATCGTTGTTTCCAATAGTGCGTTTTTGAACGAACAATCCACAATTACCGTTGCGAAGTAGTATTGTTGATGCGGTGAGCAGTAAAAAAAAATATTCCTTTTCTACAATGCTATTTTGTAGAGTAAATTTCGGAAAACTGTACTTTTCATTTTTTTTTGCATTTATGAACACCGCATCATATCAACGTTTTAGGCTGCATACCTCAGATGGCAAAGAAGCCTTTATTTCTCGTATTCAAGCACTTTTTACCAATATCCTCCACATTGGAGTATGGGCTATTGTGGTGATATGCTTAACTCCGCGATGTTGTTTTGGTCAATCTCAAGAATCACATTCAGCAACCCAGAATACTAACCATGAATTTTCTATCTCCCTGTCGCTTTTACCTGCCTCCAAGATGTCGCGTGATGTCTGGTTTCAGGCAATAGACCAAGCACCCACTAATACCCTGCGCGACACCATGCAACGTACATTTCGTTCGCGCCCGGTTGAGGGCGAGTTCGGCATAACACTTCGCTATGCAGTACGTCTGGAACAAGGATGGACGCTTGGCATAGCGGCTTCGCCATATTTTGGGTCGTTTGCTTCGGAGGATGACAAAAAAGATAGGATGTATGGTATTCAATTTGACGCTGCGCTTGGGTATCGCTTTGCGCTTCTGCAATCTTCCAATGGCTCATATTTACTGGCTTTGGAGCCTTCGTGCAAAATTGCCTACACCATTGGCGGATATAGTCTCGGTACGTTTGCCGGGGTAAAAAAAGAGTGGCTTCAATTTGGCGACACAAAGTTTTACGACCCGGAAACCGCTTTCCACCTCATTGATAACAACCTTGGTGTTGTGCCATCCTTCAAAGTGCTTCTGCATCTGGGAAGTGGAGTAGCGATATGTGCCGAAGCGGGCTGGATGCTCAATCTTTCGCGCCGAACAGAATACAACATTGCCGGATATATCGAAGACAAACAAACCGTGAGATGGCAAGCACTTCCACTTTCTACCGATACACTTATTTTTACTGCTGATTCTGAGCGAATTTCACAACGAACATTGGAGAATTTCTCTCGCTTTACGGGTATAAATACGAGTATTGGTCTGGTGTTTACCCTGTAGTGAATTTACGTCAATAGTCTATATTCTACCATGACGGACTATAAACGGACACTCTATTTCTATCACTGTTTTTCTTTAGTACCATGAAAAGTCAAATTTCAATAGTCTTGTTTGTCTTTACAGCACTGATAACAGCACAAACAACTCAACCAGTTTCGATGACAGCAAAATCTTTCTCACGACACACTTCTTCCCCCGCTTCTCTTGTTCAAAGTAAGAACAAACTCACGATTGTCGTCCGAAATATCAAAACGAAAAATACTATTCGTATTGGCGTTTTTCGCTCACAAAATACTTTTCTCAAAGATGGTCAAACGTTCAAGGAGTATATTCTCACTGTTGCTGATGGCAAATCCTCTCTCAGTATGGTCATTGATGATTTAGAGGAAGGCGAGTACGCCATTGCATTGTACCAAGATTTGAATGAAGACAAAAAGCTCAATAGAAATTTTTTTGGTGTTCCTACCGAACCATTTGGCGTTTCTCATAATATCCGACCAACGTTTGCGCCTCCAAGCTATAGCGAATGTAAGTTTTCATATTTTTCATCGCAAACTCTCACGATTTCCCTCATAGAATGAACGTATCGCCAAGTGATACCAACACGAGATTCCGTCTAGTGTTGAGTTCATGCGGGTTGCGTTTTCAAAATGACTTTTTTCATCTCCTTCCATGACTATTTACCATGAAACTCACCGAATACGCCGTTAAAAACTACCAATTCACGCTGGTTTTGTTTGTCATGGTAACGATTGTCGGCATCGTTACGTTGCTGACCATGCCTCGTGCTGAAGACCCGCAGATCAATCCGCCGACCTTTCCGGTGATTGTTGTGTATCCCGGTACAAGCCCGCAGGATATGGAAGAGCTTGTTGTGAAGCCGATTGAGAAGAAAATGTACGAGTTGGAAAACATTGACAAAATCGTTACTACGATTGAGGACGGTTTGGCTGTTATTCGCGTCGAGTTCAAATACGGTGTGAACGTGGAGAACAAATATCAAGAAGTGGTACGGGAAGCGAGCGGTCTGAGGAATGATTTGCCGCGTGATATTTTCAGCCTTGAGGTCAAAAGAGTTGATCCGTCGGACGTGAATATCCTGCAAGTGGCACTGCTTTCCGAAAATGCGTCTTACCAATCGTTGCGCCGGAACGGGGACGAACTGAAGGAACGTTTGGAGAAAATTACGTCGCTGAAAAACGTGGAAGTTTCCGGTGCGCCGAAGGAAATTGTGCGCGTGGATGTGCAGATTGACAAACTCGCCCAGCAAAAAATTCCGCTTTCGCTTGTGGTGGCAAGCCTGCAAAGCGAGGCGGCGAACATTCCGGGCGGCATTGTTCACATCAGCACGAAGGCGTTTAACGTCAAAACAAGCGGGAAATTTCAAAGTGTGGAAGACATTGCAAACACGGTGGTTTTTAACGGCAACGGCAAGATTGTGTTGCTCAAAGACGTGGCAACAATTACGCTCCGCAACGCCGAAGAAAAGCACATCACGCGCATCAACGGGCATCGGTGCGTTTTGGTGAATGCCGCACAAAAAGTCGGCTCCAACATCACGCAAAACCAAGCACGGATGCTGCCTGTGCTGGAGGAATTTGAAAAAACGCTGCCACCGAATATCAAACTTGTGCGCATTTTCGACCAAGCAAACAACGTCGCAAAGCGGCTTGGTGCGCTCGGCGTAGATTTTATGCTGGCAATAGGACTTGTGCTTATCACGCTCTTGCCGCTTGGTACACGCGCCGCAATGATTGTGATGATAGCCATTCCGCTCTCGTTGGCACTAGGTTTGGTGGGCTTGAACGCGCTGGGTTTTTCACTCAACCAGCTCAGTATCGTGGGTTTGGTGGTGGCATTGGGTTTGCTGGTGGATGACAGCATTGTGGTCGTGGAAAATATCGAACGTTGGCTCCGCGACGGCTACACTAAGCGCGAAGCAGCCATCCAAGCAACAAAGCAAATTTCGCTGGCGGTCTTGGGTTGCACGGCAACGCTGGTGATTGCGTTTTTGCCGCTTATTTTTTTGCCGGGCGGTCCGGGCGAGTTTATACGCGGTTTGCCGATGGCGGTGATAACATCGGTCATTGCTTCAATGGTGGTGTCGCTGACGATTGTGCCGTTTTTGGCAAGTCGTATTCTGAAAACGCACGATAACGCCGAAGGGAATTTTTTTCTGCGTGCTTTGAAAAAAGTGATTAGCGGTTCTTATTCGCGGCTCTTGGAACGAGCATTAAAGCGTCCTGTGCTGACGTTGATTATTTCGTCGGTACTGTTTGCCGCATCGCTTGGGCTGTTTCGCGTGATTGGTTTTCGTCTTTTCCCCACGTCCGAAAAACCGATTTTTGTTATCAATGCCCGAATGCCGCTTCAAACCAATCTTCAAGAGAATGAGCGCATTGTGAGCATGATTGAGGACAGTTTGAGCAAGAACACGGAGATTGTGTATTTCACCGCAAATGTGGGCAAAGGGAATCCGCAAATTTACTACAACGTTGCCCAGCAAAACGAAAAAAGCGACTTCGCGCAAGTATTCGTACAGCTGAATGATAACGCCAAGCCAAGCGACAAAAAGCGCGTCATTGAGGCGCTCCGCGCACAATTCGAGACCTTTCCTTTTGCAAAAATTGAGGTAAAAGATTTCGAGCAAGGTCCGCCGATTGAAGCACCGATTTCCATTCGTTTGACGGGCGATAACTTGGACACATTGCGCCTTCTGGCTTCGGAGGTAGAGCAGATTGTCAGCAAGAGCGCGGGGGCGATTTATGTGAACAATGAACTGAACATCCCAAAAACTGACCTCAAAGTGAGCATCAACAAAGAAAAAGCGCGTACTTTGGGCGTTTTGACGGTGGACATAGACCGCACCGTGCGTTTGGCAGTGGCGGGGCTGGAAATTGGGACGTACACCGACGATGCGGGCGATGATTACGCTATCGTCCTGACAACACCGAAAAGCGAGACGGCAACGCTGGCGGCGTTTGATAATTTGTATGTGAATAACGCCGTCGGAACGCCGATTTTGCTTAGTCAAATCGCCACGCTCACCTTTGAAAGTTCGCCCACGACCATCAATCATTTCAACAAAAATCGCTTTGCCAAAATCACCGCGTTTACGCAAAAAGGCGTTCTGGCAAACACGGTGCTGAAGGAGATTGTGCCGAAACTCTCCGCGCTCACCTTGCCGAAAGGGTACGGCTACCAGCTTGCAGGCGAGGCGGAAAGCGAGCGTGATGCGTTTGGGGGAAATTTTGTGGTGGTGATTTTGCTGACGGTATTTTTGTTTATTGCGGTTTTGATATTGCAGTTCAAAACCTTCAAAGGTATTGTAATTGTGCTGTCGGTGATTCCGCTTGGTGTGGTGGGCGGGGTAACGATGCTGTTTTTGACGGGAAACCCGATGTCGTTTATTGCGATTATCGGTTTTATCGGGCTTGCGGGGATTGAAGTGAAAAATTCGATTTTGCTGGTGGATTTCACGAACCAACTCCGCAGCGAAGGCATGGAACTGAACAAAGCGATTGAGCAAGCGGGAGAAATCCGCTTTTTGCCCGTCGTGCTGACTTCCCTCACCGCGATTGGTGGCTTGATTCCGATTGCGCTCAATCCGAATCCGCAAATCTCGCCACTTGCACTGGTGCTGATTGGCGGGCTTTTGAGTTCGACGGTGCTGTCGCGGATTGTTACGCCGGTGCTGTATAAGCTCATTCCGCCGGATGTGGTGAATGTTTGAGTGTGGCGAGGGTGTTTTTTTTGACAACTGTGTTTGAAATGGAAAAGCCCTGTACGCGAGATGTCGTCTGGTATACAGGTCTTTTTTTGTGAGGAGGTGCTAACGGGTTGGGTATTGGCGAAAGCGGGGATTTTTAGCACAAAAGTTCAATAGAATTACTGCCGTTGAACCTTGCACAAATATTTCATAGAAGCACTTCAGCCCCGCTTTTGGCAATACCTTGTTGCCTGCTGGCTTTCCTTCTGTTGTCCTGTGATGTGCTTTTTACTCGTTTGTTTTTGATTAATATTCTAAAATAAGGGCATTTACCATCTATTGATAAGTCTTTGTCATCGTTTCCTTTTCTGAATTTAATTAGTTCAAATTGGTCAGGATTAAATTTATGTAGAAATGTAATTGGAACTCCTATGTGTCCATCATAGTCAAATGGAATGTCTTCTGTTTTGTCAACGTTTATGCCATCATAATTGTCGTATTTTGGAAACTCATCTTCGTGTCCATAATATTTTTTTGTTAGCTCAATATCTTCGTGTCTCTTGAAGTTGTCCAAGTTTGTCAACCATAAGCAGTTGTTTGGTGATACAATTCTATTTCCTAAACTATCTATTCGTGCTTCTGTGCCATAAAGTTCGTAGTGTTCAGGCACAATAAAACCCGAAACGCCCCTACCAAGATTTATTCCCAACCAAGCTCTATTCTCTTTAATAAGTTTGAAGATTTCTTTGTATGTAATAGCGTTAATGTTGCCAATAATCAAAAATTTCTTGTCATACTTTACTAATTGGGCTACATATTCTCTGAATAACGAAAAAGGAGGGTTTGTAACAACAATATCTGATTGCTTTAATAGTTCAATGCTTTCAAGACTGCGAAAATCGCCATCTCCTTTAAAATAAATAATATCGTTTGAATTTGGTGAGGACGTTTCGTCTTCATTACCTGTATATTCAAAGAAGAAGCCATTTTCAGTTTCTTCTGTATTAAATAAATCAATCTTTTGCTCTTGATAGCAAGCCGCAATAAGTTTTTTAAGTCCTAATTCTTTGAAATTGCCAGCGAAATATTTAAAGAAATTACTTGTACGGGCATCATCACAATTACAATAAACTACCTTATCCTTGAAATGATTTTTATAATGTTGCAATTCACTTTCAATATCAGAAAGTTGAGTATAGAATTCATCACTTTTTGATTTTTTAGCCTGTTGCAGTAATTTATTTGTTGCATTTCTTGTCATAATTACTTTACTTTTTTGTGATTTGATTGAATAAATCACTTCCCAATATTTTTAGCGATGTTTTTGAAATTTCAATCATAATATCAAACATTTCCTTGTTGTTCCACTTTTCGCCATTACCCTGCGTGTAAATAGATGTAGCTTGAAGCATAATCGTCTTGTCTTTGTGCTTAACAAATTTGTTTTCGCAAAGGTTGGTGTTAATAGGCATTCCATAATTTGCCGAGGTCAACCTATCTAATCTATTTAACATACCTGAGTTATATTCAAGTGTTACAATCCTTCCGTCAGGTCGTGTAATTGAAATTGTTTCTGTCAAAAAATTTGAACCTTCTAAAAATAGGACGTAAGGAAAATGAGATTCAGAAAGCATATAGTTAGCGATTTCTGATATGTTTTTATGCGACCTTTCAATTGCATTTCCCGCAGCCATTAAGTCTTGATTGTCTGCTGTGCCTACCTGTATTCCCTTCTTG